>NZ_JBBOXF010000001.1:2680991-3366983 GCF_038007465.1 Sporosarcina sp. FSL K6-1508
AAAGAATAGGTACGAAAGCACCAGTAGGTCCTCCAATTTGATATTTCGATCCACCAAATAAAGAAATTAAGATACCAGCAATACATGCTGTGTAAATCCCGTATTCTGGTTTCACACCTGATGCAATAGCAAATGCCATAGCTAATGGTATAGCAATTACCCCTACAATAACGCCTGAAAGAAGATCTTTTTGGAAATGCCGTATTGAATAGTCATCAAATCTTCCTGTAAAAAAGCTTTTCATTATACCCCTTCTTT
The DNA here is from genome assembly GCF_038007465.1 of Sporosarcina sp. FSL K6-1508. NCBI lineage: Bacteria > Bacillati > Bacillota > Bacilli > Caryophanales > Caryophanaceae > Sporosarcina > Sporosarcina sp. FSL K6-1508. The sequence continues at coordinate 2,681,250 of NZ_JBBOXF010000001.1, forward strand.
TTCTATGAATGATTAAAATAGTAAATTGATTGTATATTATTGATTGTTTAGGGAGTTATATCTATTTAAATTTCCATTGATTACTCCGATTCTATGATTTAGAAAGTGTATCTTCTTCATCTAATTCTTCTAACATAGAAAGGGTATCAATTAAATGATTATTGAAGATTTCTCGTGTAACTATTAAAAGTTTTATAATGGATGGGTCGCGAAGTGAATAAACAACTCGTTTACCATTTTTGATACCAACTACAATATTTTTAGAGCGTAATACACTTAGTTGTTGGGAAACTGCGGAACCTTCACTATTAAGAGTGCTTTGAATTTCTGTAACGCTCTTTTCTCCTTCTGACAGTAATTCAAGAATCCGTATTCTTAGTGGATGTGCCAAGGCTTTAAAAAAATCAGCTTTAAATTGTTGTATATCTGTCCACAATCAATTTTCCTCCTTTGACAAATTCGATTATACATATTCAAATGTTTGAATATGTATAATCGAATTATACCTCCAGTTCTTTTGATTTACAAATCATTTTAAGTTAAAAATACAGAAATGTAGTTTTCTATCGTTAATACCTAAATTAATTAGTTAATCAACAATTCCTAGTGCGAAGTATCTTTACAGCGAACGACCAGACTTCGTTTATCCATCCAGTTGGTACAAGTTCCTGTTCTAATAAAGGCAAAACGACATGATCCCCACCGAAAACTAAATTTACAGGGGTAAACGAAATAAAAAGGCGACCACTCATTTGAAGTGCCCCCATAAAGTTAAACAGTTTTTCTTATCTTTTTTGACTAATTCTTTCATAAAAAAGGTAATTTTATAATTTAGTTATGCTAACTCTGAAGACATGTAGTCAAAGCCAAGAGATTGCTTTCATAATATTTCTCCCACTTTACTATTGATATCAGCCCTCACCGTCTCCTGAAGATGTTGAAGTAACCAAGAGACTTATAGAAGCTGGTTCAATTATGGGGATCGAAGTTCTCGATCATGTTATCATCGGCGACCATCAATTTTTAAGTTTAAAAGAGAAGGGATATATGTGACTTTATTCTGAAATAATCCTTCGAATGGCATGAAAAATCAATCAGGGTATATGTGACACTGTGAATTTGTTCTCCTTTCCGTTATACTATGGTGTATGATTTCATGAATGCCGTAATTAACGGTTAAGGAGAAAGGAAGAACACATTTGTTTGGATTTGGATCAAGAGATGTCGGGATTGACCTCGGCACAGCAAATACATTAGTTTTCATTAAAGGAAAAGGCATTGTCCTCAGAGAGCCTTCAGTAGTAGCGAAAAATACACATACGGGTGAAATTGTTGCAGTCGGTAGCGCTGCGAGAAATATGATTGGTCGTACACCTGGATCTATTGTGGCAACACGCCCAATGAAAGATGGCGTCATTGCTGACTTTGAAATTACAACAGCTATGATTGAACATTACATGAAAGAAGCAACGAAAGCATCAGGCGGGGCATGGAAAAAGCCGAACGTCTTGATTTGTGTGCCTTATGGAATTACTTCAGTTGAACAGCGCGCGGTTATTGATGCTTCACGCCAAGCTGGAGCAAAAGAAGCATTTACAATCGAAGAACCTTTTGCGGCTGCAATCGGAGCAAATCTACCTGTTTGGGAACCTACTGGTAGTATGGTCGTCGATATTGGTGGCGGAACGACAGAAGTCGCAGTCATTTCACTTGGCGGAATCGTAACGAGTGAATCAATCCGTGTCGGCGGTGACACGATGGATGGCGCGATTATTAGCTATATCCGTAAAATGTACAACTTGACCATCGGTGAACGAACGGCGGAAGCTATTAAAATTGAAATCGGTTCTGCCAAAGTAATTGGCAAGACGGAGAAGATGGAAATCCGTGGGCGCGATCTTCTAACTGGCCTGCCGAAAACAATTGAAATCTCTTCAGATGAAATAGCAGAAGCATTGCGGGAATCGATTTCACAAATCATTGATGGCGTGAAAAAGACGCTTGAAACAACACCTCCGGAATTATCATCGGATGTCATGGAACGAGGAATTGTTCTAACAGGTGGTGGTGCGTTGCTTCAGAATCTTGATAAAGTCATTTCCGATGAAACACAAATGCCTGTTTTCATAGCAGAAGATCCACTAGATTGTGTTGCTATCGGTACTGGTAAAGCATTAGATAATTTTGAACTGATTAAAAAAATGCAAGGTAGATAAGTGAGGGAGGATAAGGGCAATGCCGCGATTTTTTTCAAATAAACGTTTGATATTACTGCTTGTGGGCGTTATCGTCCTTGTGGCTTTAATTTCATTCTCCCTCAAAGACCGGCAGAATGCCTCCCTTCCAGAACAAGTTGTGAAAGACGTCGTCGGCTTCGGGCAATCCCTTTTCTCGAAGCCGGCGCACTACATAACGAACGTCATTGGGAATATTGATGGGATTTTGAATACATACGAAGAAAATAAACATTTAAAAGTTAGATTAAGTGAATACGCCTCTGGACAAGCCGAACTGGCGGATGTTAAAGCAGAAAACAAACGTCTACTTGAAATCATCGGCAAAGAGGATGATTTACGTGTGTACGAACCGTTACAAGCCACGGTCATCTCTCGTAACCCTGATCAGTGGGAAGAAAAAATCATCATTGATAAAGGTAAAGTGCACGGTATCAAGGAAAATATGGCGGTCATTACAGCGAATGGTCTGATTGGGAAAATTGTACTTGTCAATAAATTCACTTCAACGGTGGAACTATTGTCGACCGAAAACCGTAATTTTCGTGTCGCTGCAGTCATTTCAGGTGGAGAAGCCTTCGGACTCATCGAAGGATACGACCGGAAACGCAGCGAACTTATCATGAAGCGAATCGATTCAAGCTTTGAAGTTAAAGTGGGTCAAAAAGTTATTTCCTCAGGACTTGGCGGTATTTTTCCAAAAGGAATTCTGATTGGAGAAGTAACAGAAGTATCGACAGACGACTATGGACTGACAAAGTTGGCCTATATCCGTCCAGCGGCAGATTTTTCGTTACTGGATCATGTCATCATTGCAAAGCGCTCATCGACTATTTATGATAAAGGGACAGACGGAGACAATACTTCAGAAACTGAGGGGGAGGATGGATCATGATCCGGTTCATCATCCCTCTTATTGCCGTGTTATTGTTTTTCCTAGAGCCTGTGTTCAGTCTTTTTTCACCAATTGATATTGAGGGTAGTAGTTATACGCTTGTTCCGAGGTTTGTCATCGTGTACCTTATCTTTATAGCAGTCTATTACAGTCGCCAACGTGCAATCATTTACGGAATCGGCCTTGGACTCTTGTATGATATGTTTCATATTGATATTATTGGATTATATGCATTTCTCTATCCCTTGATCTGCTTTATTGCAACCTTAATTATTCGCCAAGTTCATCGCCATATTGTCACGGTGATGTTCCTAGCGCTGATCCTGATTAGTGTGCTAGAAGTATTATCATACTTTTTCGCCAGCCTTGTTTCATTGACATCAATTGGACTCGATGAATTTATCACAGGCAGGCTGATACCAACGATAATTGCCAATTCTATTTTTGTTGGTATGTTCGGTTGGTTTTTCAAAACTCTTATTTATAAAAGAGTAGTAGAGCGACAAAGCGAAACTTTGTAAAAGAAAATGCGGGGTGACGCAAATGACGAAACAGCAATATGTAACGATAAAAGGGACGAAGGATGGTCTTGTTCTTCGTCTTGACGACAAATGCGCCTATTCGGACATGGTTGCCGAACTCCGCAGAAAAGTGGAGGAAGACGGCTTGGAAGGGCTTGCCGAAGTGCAGGTTCATACGGGCAGCCGCTATTGTAATGAAGAAGAATTGCGGGAAATTATGAATACGATTCATGATTCACCGAATTTGCGTGTATCAAAAATCCAAAGTGATGTTATCACAATGGAAGAATGTAATAGAAAAGTGCTTGAAAATCAATCCGAAACCTATGTCGGCATCGTTCGATCAGGTCAGGTAGTAAAGGCGGAAGGGGATCTTGTAGTCGTTGGTGATGTGAATCCCAATGGCCGGGTTGTCGCTGCCGGCAGCATTTATATACTTGGTAGGCTGAAAGGGATTGCTCACGCAGGCTCGAATGGCAATACGAAGGCTGTCATCGCTGCGTCATGGCTTGAAGCAACACATCTCATAATCGCGGACAAAATGGAAACGATGACGGATGAGTTGACGATTTTGTCGGAACAGCCTGAAATGGAATGTGCTTATTTGCACCCCAATGGTTTCATCGCCATCAATCGTCTGCAGGAACTCCGGATTCTTCGGCCTGGCCTGTCATCATTTAAAGGAGGAAGCTAGTGTGGGAGAAGCAATTGTAATAACATCTGGTAAAGGTGGAGTCGGCAAAACGACGACATCCGCAAATCTTGGGACCGCATTGGCTCTCCAGGGTAAAAAAGTGTGTCTTATTGATACCGATATCGGTCTCCGCAACCTCGACGTCATTCTCGGCCTTGAAAACCGTATCATCTACGATTTGGTGGATGTCATTGAAGGTCGCTGTAAAGTTCAACAAGCGCTTGTTAAAGATAAACGATTTGAGAATGGACTCTTTTTACTGCCGGCTGCTCAAACTACTGACAAAAACGCAATTAATCCTGAACAGATGAAAACATTGATTACCGAATTGAAAAGGGATTATGACTATATATTGATAGATTGTCCTGCTGGTATTGAACAAGGTTTCAAAAATGCCATTGCTGGTGCGGATCGTGCTATTGTTGTCACAACACCTGAAATTTCGGCAGTTCGTGACGCGGACCGGATTATCGGACTGCTCGAACAGGAAGAAATTGATCCGCCGAAACTAATTATCAACCGTATTAAGCGGCACCTCATGAATAACGGAGATGCACTTGACGTCAACGATATTACGACACACTTGTCAATTGACTTGCTCGGCATCATCCTCGACGACGAGAATGTTATTACCTCATCGAACAAAGGGGAACCCGTCGTCATGGATCCATCGAACCCTGCGGCGATCGGTTACCGAAACATTGCACGCCGTATCCTCGGCGAATCAGTTCCGCTCATGTCACTCGACACGGGCAAACCAGGATTCTTCGGTAAACTTAAATCAATATTTGTGAAATAACCCTACGACCCTCGACACAAGTTTTTTGTGCCGAGGGTTTTATTGAAGTATACGTGTATAACTGGTATATCGTGGAGCTGAGGAGTTAAAATTAGAATTAGGAAGTTGCAATATGTGCGTCAAGATCTCTATACTTTTTCGAAGTTCACGCAGTAACCGAACCTTTTTAATCTAATTTTATAAAATCTAGACCAACGCCCATAATATTCCCGCTGCATCCGTCATATACTAAAAAAAACGGGTGGTGTGACCGGTTGAAGTGGAAAACAAAGTGGATAGTAGCAATTGTGTTGACACTCGGAGTGATTGGCGTAGCGAAGCTAGAGGATGCAGGTGTAATTCGAGAGCCTGTTACGCAGTATGTCACTTCCGGGAAGGACTTTATGGTGATGAAAAAATGGGTGGCAACGATGATTAAAGATCCCGGAGCCGACAAAGTTGCTGTTATGGCAGATCCACATCAGGAAGATCCCTTTTCAGCGTATGAATCAATGCAGCCATATAAAGAAGGCGTGATTGTATCTTATACGCAACCATTGCCAATTGATGCGCAAGAGAATGGGCTCGTCATTTTTACAGGTTTCACCCGCGAATCAGGGAAGACCATCACGGTATTATATGATAGCGGGGATGAAGTGACGTATGGGTACGTTGGAACAGTTTACAAACTGCCGTATACTGCCGTGAAAAAAGGGGACACGCTGGCACTCATGGATGAGGGGGCAATCTATCTAAAGGTGAAGCAAGACGGGGTGAAGATGGATGCCTCGCTGTTGCCGACTTATCTATCGGGCGGGGAACAATGAAATTTAGGCTTCATCCTGTTCTCTTGCCACTTTTTTTGTTTCTAATTGTTACGGGGAGTATTTCGATGTATGCACTTATTTTTATTTCGCTTCTTATCCATGAGGCAGGTCATCTTATTACGGCATATCTTACCGGAATGCGCATACGATCTTGTACGATTATGCCGTATGGGGGAGAAATTGTTATATGGAATCGTCATCAAGCACCGAAAAAAGATCGTTTTCTAGTTGCGCTGGGAGGGCCAGTGGCGACACTTCTTGTACTTTTGGTTGCGACGCTGGTATCCTTCCCGGGTGACGATCAAGTCATCCGGATTCAAGTCGCATTGTTAGTCCTTAACCTACTGCCCATTCTTCCGCTCGATGGTGGACAGGCCATTTGTGCGCTACTCGAGACGGAGGGTTCGATTTATCGTACACGATCGCTTTTTTTACTCCATTCCATCTTGTTTTTATCCGCGGGAATTATCCTGTTATCATCTGGTTTACCCAACACATTGCCCTACATTCTTCTAGCGATTTTCCTTCTGCTTCAAAATATCTCCGCCTTTCGATTTCAAAAATATGAAAAAGCATTTGCAGAAAGAAAATTAAATAGATTGACGTAACTAAATATACGTGGTAATATTCAACTGTTAATGTTTGTAGCACCCGTGCTACAACCGCACTGATAAGGTACAAGTATCCGTACGGATCACCTTGGAAGGCGAGTCTGTATTTATAAGAGGAGGTGCAAGTATGTACGCAATTATTCAAACTGGTGGAAAACAGATCAAAGTTGAAAAAGGCCAGGAAATCTACATTGAAAAAGTAGCTGGTGAAGCTGACGAAGTCGTCACTTTCGACAAAGTTCTATTCGTAGGTGGAGAAGACGTGAAAGTAGGCGTTCCATTCGTGGAAGGTGCTACAGTAACAGGAACTGTTGTTAAACAGGGCCGTGCTAAAAAAATCACAGTTTTCAAATACAAGCCGAAAAAGAACTACCACAAAAAACAAGGTCATCGTCAGCCATACACGAAAATCGTCATTGACGGTATCAACCTGTAAGCCGGCATGATCAAAATCATCATCAAGAAGCAATCTTCCGGTCGGATCAACTCTTTTGAGATGACGGGCCACGCCGATTTCGCGGAACATGGAAAAGACTTAGTCTGTGCAGGTGCATCTGCAGTATCATTTGGTGCTGTCAATGCCATCATCGCATTAACGGGCAAGACACCTGAGATTCAACAAGGATCTGACGGTGGTTACTTGAAAGTTAGTTTTCCGGAAACCGAAGAAAACGATCACGATACACAGTTGATTGTGAAGGCGATGATTGTTTCATTGCAGACGATTGAAAATGATTATGGGCAACATATAAAAATTATCCTTAAATAGTAGGAGGTGGCATACATGCTACGTTTAGATCTCCAGTTTTTCGCATCGAAAAAAGGGGTAGGTTCTACAAGGAACGGTCGTGACTCTCACTCGAAACGTCTTGGCGCAAAACGCGCGGACGGACAGTTTGTTACTGGCGGCTCAATCCTTTATCGTCAGCGCGGAACGAAAATTCACCCAGGTGAAAACGTCGGTCTCGGTGGTGACGATACTCTTTTTGCAAAAGTTGACGGCGTCGTTCGTTTCGAACGTTTTGGTCGTGACAAAAAGAAAGTTAGCGTATACCCTGAAGTTCAGGAAGCATAATATACGTAAGACAGAAAGGACTGCATACGAATGTGCAGTCCTTTTTTCTTTTTTAAACATCTAAAGAGGTCATGTCTTTCTTCGCCTTTCAAAAAATCTCACATTGTGGATAAGTTATCACTAAGAGAACTCACGTATAGACCCCAAGCGCCTGCCCCCTCGAGCCGCTTTAGTGGTGAAAGATTAGATCTCAACTTTTCTACTTGCTACAGGACGCGGCAATCTTAAGTTGCGTTCCTTCAGATAGGCGACCTGCGCTTTCTTTATTTTCCTCTAATAGCGAAGAAAGGCATATAGATGCTATACTGTATACATGAAAATTGTTGGCGGTGAATGGGAATGGGGAACAATAAACTTACTACAGCAGAAGCGCTGAAATTTGCAAGACATGATTTTTTAAATGAGCTTCAATTAGTCTTGCTTTACATCGATCTCGATAAACTACCGGAAGCTAAACAAAAGATTTTGGATACGACTAATCGTATGCGCGAAATAGCAATGTTAGAAAGGCTGGGACTTCTGGCTGTCGAGACATGGCTTACTACGTTTGACTGGCTTTATAGCGCATTTTCGAAAACGATGACATGCACGATTACGTCTGGAATCAGAGAAGCCGATGATACGGAAGTGGTAACTTATTTAGAGCGTTTGTTCAGTGAAGCGGAAAAAACACTTGATCCGACCTCCGAATATGAGACACAAATCGACGTACAGGCATCAGCCACAAGCTGGTCGATTACAATTACTGTGCATGGTCAGATGGAAAATAGACTTCCGGCACCAGAAGCAACTGGAAACTATACGATCAAAGAGAAAATTTCACAAAATCAATGGACGTTCACAATCAGTGGACGATAGGAGGAAAATAGATGTTTGTCGATCAGGTAAAGATTTTTGTAAAAGGTGGAGACGGCGGGGACGGTATGGTTGCGTTCCGACGTGAAAAGTATATCGCGTACGGTGGTCCTGCTGGCGGTGACGGTGGAAAAGGTGCGAACGTTGTTTTTATCGTAGATGAAGGCCTGCGGACATTGATGGACTTTCGTTATCAGCGTCACTTTAAGGCCCCGCGCGGTGAGCATGGCGGCAGTAAAAATATGCACGGCAAAAATGCAACTGATATAGTTGTCAAAGTGCCACCAGGTACGATTGTGACAGATGCGGAAGACGGTACAATCATCGCCGACCTTGTTGAGCATGGTCAGACGGCTATCATCGCTAAAGGCGGCCGTGGAGGGCGTGGTAATAGCAGATTTGCGACACCGTCAAACCCCGCACCTGAACTATCGGAAAAAGGTGAACCAGGTGTTGATAAAGAAATCAACTTGGAATTGAAAGTGCTTGCGGATGCAGGTCTTGTCGGTTTCCCGAGTGTTGGTAAATCGACACTGTTATCTGTTGTTTCTGCAGCAAAACCGAAAATTGCGGATTATCATTTTACGACACTTGTTCCGAATCTAGGAATGGTTGAAACTGAAGATCATCGCGGCTTTGTCTTAGCAGACCTTCCGGGATTGATTGAAGGTGCGCACGAAGGCATTGGTCTTGGGCATCAGTTCTTGCGCCATATCGAACGGACGCGCGTAATCATCCATGTAATTGATATGTCAGGACTTGAAGGACGCGAACCATTTGAAGACTACCTTACAATCAATGAAGAATTAGAACAATACAACTTGCGTTTGACAGAACGTCCGCAAATCATTGTTGCGAATAAAATGGACATGCCTGAATCAGAAGAGAATCTCAAAGCATTCAAGGAAAAACTGAATGACAGTAATGCACTCATCTTCCCGATTTCAGCACTTACAAGAACAGGGCTGGACGAACTGCTTCATGCGGTTGCGGATTTACTGGAAACGACACCGGAATTCCCAATGCATGAAATAGAGGACGAAGATAAAGAGAACTCAGTTATGTACAAATATGAAGGACAAGCAGCAGAGTTTGAGGTTACACGTGAAGATGACGGGGCATTCGTGTTATCGGGCTATACAATTGAGCGTCTGTTCAAAATGACCGATTTCAACTTTGACCAATCAGTACGTAAGTTCTCAAGACAATTACGTGGCATGGGTGTAGATGATGAGCTCCGTAAACGTGGCGCGAAAGACGGCGACACAGTACGCCTTCTTGATTTCGAATTTGAATTTGTAGATTAATTAGTCGGGATGAATTACTAAAAACGATTACAAAAGGGACGCACGAAAGGGGGATATCCTATGAAACAGTTGGGGGAAGGTCAGTTTTATCTTGTAAGGGAAGACGTACTGACAGAATCGATGCTGAAAATGTTAGAAGCGAAAAGGCTTTTGGCCAGCGGAGAGGAATCAACGATACAAGATGCCACGAAAAGGGTAGGACTATCCCGTAGTGCATTTTATAAGTACCGTGATACTGTTTATCCGTTCGAATCAATTGCGCGCGAGCGTATCCTTACGATTTTCATTCAGCTTGAAGATCGTAAAGGATCACTTGCGACGTTGTTGCAGATTATCTCAGAGTCGAAATGTAATGTCTTGACAATTCACCAGACGATTCCTGTTCAGGCACGAGCGAATATTACACTCTCACTTGACGTGACAGAAATGATCATAAAAATGGAAGAGTTCCTGCAACGGTTGAAAGCACCTGACTTTGTCGATTCAGTTGTCTTAATCAGTTCAGGTGCACTCTGACGGGAGGATTTTAGTATGGGAAACGGAAAGTATACGCCTACTATCGCTTATTTGGGACCAGAGGCATCATTTACGCATGTTGCAGCAAGTACTCTTTTTGGAACTTCGGGATTGATACCCCAACCTACGATACCCGATTGTATTGAAGCTGTTGTTGAAGGGCGTGTTGCCTATGCAATTGTCCCCCTCGAAAATGCATTAGAAGGTTCCGTACCGATGACCATCGATTACCTGTTTCACGGAACGGATTTGTTCATCAATGCTGAAATCTCAATCCCGATCGAACAGCATCTTATGGTCAATAAAAAACAAGAACCTTTTATGGCTGAAATTGAATCCATCAATTCTCATCCCCATGCGCTTGCCCAGTGCCATAAATATTTGCAGTACCATTACCGCCGTGTCCCGCTTATCCAGACAACTTCCACGGCGGCTGCTGCTAAATACATTTCTGAAAACCCAGATGTGAAGATTGCGGCGATCGGAAACAAGTTGGCGGCTGAAAAATATGGTTTACATATCGCAGAAGAGAATATTCACGATTTTCATTTTAACCATACACGGTTCGTCGTTTTGTCTCTGCGAAAAGAAAGTTTAAAAATAACTGGTCATTCCGCAAAACTGAAAACGACATTAATGGTAAAGCTACCAGAAGATGATCGTTCAGGTGTATTGCATCAGGTTTTATCCGTTTTTGCATGGCGTCGACTCAATTTGAGTAAAATTGAATCAAGACCCTTGAAAACAGGTCTAGGAAATTATTTCTTCATTATCGATGTCATGGAATCGGATGAACATCCCATGATGAAAGGTGCGCTAGAAGAACTCACCGCGCTTAATTGTACTGCTCGTTCATTCGGTTCTTATTTTACATATAATGAACTACCATCACGTCATTCAAAATGACAGTGATGGTTTTTTAATGAGGAAAATCCGCATTCCCTTTTCTTTAGAATAAATTACCCACTTTCGCATATACATGGCAAGAGAGGACATCACGTTCAAAATGAGCGTCACACAGACGGGCGTCCGTTCATACGATGGATTGACGGAAGGGGGAAATTTTTAAGTGGAAGTCCATATTGTTGTAAAAGGGGATACGCTATGGAAGATTGCGCGTCAATACGGTATCCCGTTTGATGATTTAAAGCGGGTGAATGCGCATCTTGCCAATCCAGATTACATCGTGCCTGGAATGAAAATTTTCTTGCCGAAAAAACAGCACAATGCCGAGCATCCTAGAACGAAAGAACCTGTTAAGCATCCTGAAAAAGGGAAGGGACCGGTGACTCCGCCTCCACAAAAAGGTACAAAACCGTCACCGCCAGTACCAACGCCTAAACCGACACCAACACCTAAGCCAACGCCGCCAATACCATTGCCGCCAATGCCGAAACCAATACCGCCAACGACAAAACCAACGCCACCAAAACCAACGCCAGCACCGCCAAGACCAGCACCTCCAACAGTGCCTGCACCAGCACCACCGCCAGCACCGGCACCAATGCCAGTGCCACCGCAGATGCCTGCTCCAATGCCAATGCCATTGCCGATGCATCCGCCGACACAAACATTTACTCATCCGATGATAGGTATCCCATGCGGATGGATGCCGATTTTTGACGCAGATTGTTTTCCGTTCATGCATTCGGGGCAAATTCAAGCAATGCCAAGGCCGGAAACGCCAATGCACCATGCTCCTTTACCATCAACACAATGTGAACCAGAATCTCCCATCTTCTCTAGCCAGGGTCCTGCAACAGTTCCATTAGAAATACCTATGGTGGAAGGTTGGCAATTGCTAGAGTCACCTGATTTTATGTTTGAAGATACTACTGAAATTGTTAGGCAGCCGCCTGCCGAGTATACACCCGATTTAATGTTTGAAGAGTCGCCTGAATTTGACCTGCAACCATCTGCACCTTGTCCACCCGGGCAGGGCTACGTACCGCAGGCTATATCACCAGCCATGCAAGGTCAATGGAATCCTGCACAATTCGGTAGTCCTGCAATGCCGCACTCAGGCTGCGGATGTGGTTGCGACGGGCAACAACACCATCCCTACCACCAGCAACAGATGATGGTTCCGATTTTTTATGGCCATCCATGTAATTGTCCTTCATGTATGCAACAGGCAACTCCGTATTCAGGAATGCCTCCTTACCAAGGCTCCAACTGGTTCGGGGCGTATTGACCGGCATATGGCGCTGGACGGGAAATTAGAAAAAATAAAAGATAACGTATGGAAGTTAGAGAAAGATGGCAAGCGCTTTTCAGTAAAGCGATACCATTCGAATTCCACCGCAATGAAAGTACAACGTGTACATGATGCACTTCATTCTGTTTCTTTTCCACATATTGTAGAGGTAGTTTCTCAAGAAAATCATCTGACATTTGTCCAGCCATGGTTGGATGGTGCGAAAGCGATCAACTTCAAAAAAAGGGCAGATCGGACGGATTCACTTGCTGCCCTTCATGCACTTCATGAAACAAAAGCACAACTCGACTGGCACGCTTCACCCTATTTGCATTCATATCCTCTTATCGCGAAATGGGAAGACCGGATTAGCCGTTTTCGCGAAATTAGCGGTGCATGTGAGGCGTATATCGAAAAAGGCCTTGTCGATGAAATCTTGTTTTATGCTTTGAACGCGATTAGCGCAGTGAAGAAAACGTATAAAGACAATCTGAATGGTACATTGCTCCACGGGGATGTCGTCCATCATAATATCTTGCGTGATGTAGATGGCATCATCCGCTTTATTGATTTTGATTTGGCGAGTACAGGACCCGCGGGTACTGAAATTGCGCTCTGGATTCATCGGGTGCTACCGCAAATCGAGTATGACATCGATTTTCTGTTTGATGAACAGCCATCATTGCGGAGTTTGGATTATGCTTCCAAGACACTCCTTCTATTTCCGAATGAAATGCTACGTGAATGGCTTCATCTCTTCACTCTGTCACCATCAGCAAGGGAGAGACATGCGAAGCAACTGGTCCCCTTTACCGAGTCCGCACTCTCACATTGGCCGAAATTATGGTATGATGTAGAACGGATCAACACATAGGGGGTAAGGTCATGGCAGGGCATTCGAAGTGGAAGAATATACAAAATCGCAAAGGTGCACAAGATGCAAAACGCGGGAAGGTATTCCAGAAGATGTCGAAAGAAATTTTTGTAGCCGCAAAATCGGGCGGACCTGATGCGGACTCGAACGCATCACTACGTCTAGCAATTGAAAAAGCAAAAGGCGTTAATGTGCCAAATGATGTCATTAAGCGTGCAGTCGATAAAGCGACAGGCGCGGGGGCAGATGAAAACTATGAGGAAGTAATCTATGAAGGATATGGTCCTGGCGGAGTAGCTGTTCTTGTTTACTGCTTAACAGAAAATCGTAACCGGACAGCTCCGAATGTGCGTGTCGCATTTAGTAAAAATGGCGGCAACCTCGGAGAAAGTGGTTCGGTGGGCTATATGTTTGACCGGAAGGGACGTCTATTCATCGAACGGACGGATAGGACAGATGAAGATGCAGTAATGATGGCGGCACTTGAAGCGGGCGCTGATGATATCGAGTCGACAGAAGAAGGCTTTGAAATTGTCACGCAGCCATCGGACTTTTTAATGGTAAAAGAAGCGCTTGAGAATGAAGGAATCGATTTTATTTCCGCGGAGATTGAGATGATTCCTTCAATGTACAGTGCTCTAAGTAAAGAGGATGAAGAGCAGTTTGAAAAGATGCTTGAAGTACTCGAAGATGATGAAGACGTGCAAGACATCTACCACAATGCAGAAGAGCGGGATTGAATTTTGTGGAATTATTGTAAAGGAAAACTTTAATCAGTAGGTTTTTCGTTGCATAAGACGTTTGTCTGCCCGTTAATTTGGGGTAAAGTTAGATTCATAATGATTATCCATCCACTAGTTAAGAATGGTGGATGGATATTTATTTTGTTAAGGAAAACTATATACATATAGCTTCGCGAAAACGTGTTCACTTCAAAAAGGTGTTTACGCATATCTAAAGAGCATTATGAACGTCATGGGAAGGAAGTTTAGATTGATTGAAACCATACTTTTAAATTTCATATTTTTACTTTTTCCAGTGTTGACAACTGTGATTTTCTTTGAAAATAAGGTAACCAATTTCAACAAATATCTCATTATGTTACTTTCGGCTGTGTCGCTTGTTCTCTGCATGGCTTTCCCGATTAAATTGGAATTGGGATTTATAATTGATTTAAGATTTATTCCTTTTATAATCGTGGCTCTTTTTGGTGGATACAAAATGGTATTTCCCCTTTACATTGTTCTAAATAGTTACCGGTTTTTTATTGGTGGGGAAGGGATTTATCATTCGCTCATTTTCTCAACTGTTATTTTTATTTTAATTCCTTTATTGAGCAGTAAGTTTATCCAACAAAAAGCGAATACGAGAATTTTATATGCAATCGGTGCCAGTATTTTCACAATGACACTTTACTTTTTCCTTTTGAGCTTTAATTATCAAACATTAACTAGTGAGTTCTGGACATTGACATTCCTTACTTTAGCCATAAATATAATCGTATTTTTTATTATTATGTCTTTAATCGAGAAGATTATTGCCAATATGAAAACGCGTGAAATGTATTTGCGATCGGAAAGACTGAAAGATATCAGTGATTTATCTGCAAGTATTGCACATGAAATTAGAAATCCGCTAACCGTCACCAGTGGATTTCTACAGCTTTTAAACGATTCGAAAACGATTAGCTCTAGTGAGAAAATATATATTGAATTCTCGTTGAAAGAATTAAAACGGGCAGAAAAGATTGTCAGTGATTTTCTGGCTTTCTCCAAACCCCAAAGTGAAACTATGGTTTACTCCAATTTTAAAAAAGAAGTTGAATATGTAGAAAACATTATGAGACCTTATGCGAAGATGAATCAGGTTGACATACAAGTCAGTTTTACAAATTCTTTGAAGAAAAGATATGATGAAAATCAGGTGCAGCAATGTCTTATCAATCTGTTTAAGAATGGAATTGAAGCGATGAAGGAAAAAGGGGGCACCCTTTATGTAGATGTTTCGGAACAAAAGAATGCGATCTCAATAAAAATCAAAGACAATGGCATTGGGATGACAAGTGAAGAAATGACGCAACTGGGAAAGCCTTATTACTCCACCAAAAAAGGGGGGACAGGCCTTGGTATGCTTATGGTTTATAGTACAATCAGGAATGTTAAAGGAGAGGTTAATGTGGAAAGTACAGTAGGAAAAGGAACAACTTTTCTGATTTCCATACCTGTCTAACGTCATTGAAATCTGATAGCGTAGTTGCTATGATATATGCAGTAATAGCCAAAGCATAAAACCCGGGACTTTCCTGACGGAGTTGTCTGCTAGGCCGATAAATAGCAATCGAACGGCAAACCATTGTCCATAAAGTGATTGAATGAACAGTGGCCGCTCTTAAAGCGGCCATTTTTTCTTTTGCAGGTAACTGTCGTTGGAGGTAGAAAGTGCGTTCGTATGGTATAATCGGTTCTATATATAGGGGGAGAGAGTATCGTGTACGACTACATAAAAGGACAAGTCACTCGCGTGACGCCTGAACACATCACGCTTGAACAAGGTGGGATTGGCTGGCTCATTATGACGCCAAATCCATATGCATTTCATAAGACAGAAGACATTCAACAAGTGTTCACATATCTGCATGTTCGCGAAGATATTCAGCTGCTTCTCGGATTCACCTCGCTTGAACAGCGAGAACTATTCAAAAAGCTGATTACAGTTTCTGGAATCGGTCCGAAAGGTGCTTTGGCTATACTCGCCAGCGGTGTCCCTTCCCAAGTGATTGGAGCAATCGAACGAGAGGATGAAACGTTTCTTGTTCAATTTCCTGGTGTTGGGAAGAAGACAGCACGTCAGATGATTCTCGATTTGAAAGGGAAATTGTATGATTTATTTAATGCAATGGACATGCCGGATGAGGATGTCACGCTGCTGACAATGGCGGAAAATGGTGCACTGGATGAAGCAATTCTGGCACTCGAAGCACTTGGGTACTCACAGCGCGAGCTGACAAAAGTAAAACCAAAATTAGAAAAAGAAGAACATGATACAGAAGGGTACATGAAAATGGCACTTCGGTTATTATTGAAACAGGGTTAATTGTATATATAAATTGAAGTACTGAATCTTGTACATAAACTGATCGTAGGCGCTGAAGCGGATTTGAAAGGAATCTTTATTTCAATATATATAGCAACGGCAGGAAGGGGGGCAGACGATGGAGGAACGTGTAATTTCCGGTGAAGTATCAAACTTTGATGAGCGTTTCGAACAATCGCTCAGACCGCAATTTCTGAGTCAGTATATCGGTCAGGAAAAAGTAAAGGAAAACCTCGGTATTTTCATCGAAGCTGCAAAAGGCCGCAGTGAAAGTTTGGATCATGTCTTATTGTACGGTCCGCCGGGGCTAGGGAAGACGACACTTGCAACTGTCATCGCCAATGAGATGAATGTCAACATTCGTATGACAAGCGGACCTGCAATTGAACGCCCGGGAGATCTTGCCGCAGTCGTTTCTTCTCTCGAACCGGGAGACGTATTATTCATTGATGAAATCCACAGATTGAACCGTGCAATTGAAGAAGTGCTATATCCTGCGATGGAAGATTTCTGTCTTGATATTGTTGTTGGCAAGGGACCTTCCGCGCGCTCCATCCGACTCGATTTGCCGCCATTTACCCTAATTGGAGCAACAACCCGCGCAGGCGCATTATCGGCGCCGTTGCGTGACAGATTCGGGGTTCCGCTTCGACTCGAATATTACGATGTCAATCCGCTTAAGGAAATCGTTGTTCGCAGTGCTGGTCTCTTTGAGGTGGCAATCGATGAGCAGGCGGCAGGAGAAATCGCTCGCCGTTCCCGTGGTACGCCGCGTATCGCGAACCGGCTATTACGCCGCGTACGTGATTACGCCCAAGTTAGAGGGAATGGGAGCATCACGATGGACATGGCGATGGAAGCACTGGAAATGCTGCAGGTCGATTCACATGGCTTAGATCACATCGATCATAAGTTAATCACCGGGATGATTGAACGCTTTCGTGGAGGACCTGTCGGTGTCGATACAATATCTGCTAGCATCGGCGAAGAATCGGTAACAATCGAGGATGTCTATGAACCATACCTTCTTCAAATCGGTTTCATCCAACGGACACCGCGCGGTCGGATTGCGACAGGCCTCGCGTACGAACATTTTGGGTATCCTGTTCCAAAGCACAATGATATTTAATTCAATTATAAAGGGAGAATTTATAGACGATGGATGTAAATGATTTTGATTTTGAGTTACCAGAGAATCTTATAGCACAAACACCTCTGTTGGACCGCACTGCAAGCCGTCTTATGATTCTTGACCCGGAAACAGGGAAAGTGGAGCACCGCCATTTCCGTGATCTTCTTGGCGAGCTTGAGCCGGGAGATATGCTCGTTCTTAATGATACACGGGTGCTTCCTGCACGATTGATGGGCGTGAAAGCAGATACCGGGGCAATGATTGAAGTGTTATTGCTGAAGCAAACGGGGGATGATGAGTGGGAAACACTAGTAAAACCTGCAAAGCGAATAAAGATTGGCACGATTGTCACGTTCGGTGACGGGCTTCTGAAAGCAGAGTGCACGGGTGTTCTCGAGCAAGGGGGGCGCACGTTCAAATTTATTTATGACGGGATTTTTTATGAAATCTTGGATGAATTGGGACAAATGCCATTACCGCCTTATATCACTGAGACGCTTGATGATCAGGCACGTTATCAGACTGTATTCGCAAAAGAACGTGGTTCTGCAGCCGCGCCGACTGCCGGTCTTCATTTTACTGATGAAATCTTGGAAAGTATTCGGAATAAGGGCGTCAATATTGCATTCATCACATTACATGTTGGTCTTGGTACATTCCGTCCGGTGAGTGTAGATAGCATCGAAAACCATACGATGCATTCTGAATACTATCATGTCACTGAACAAACAGCGGATGCGATAAATGAAGCCAAAGCACAGGGCGGGCGCGTCATTGGGGTCGGCACGACTTCTGCAAGAACACTTGAAACAATAGCTTCTGCAAATAGTGGTAAAATCGTCCCTTCAAGCGGATGGACATCGATTTTCATATACCCAGGCTATAAATTCAGTATTTTGGACGGACTTTTAACCAATTTCCATTTACCGAAATCGACATTGATAATGCTTATTTCAGCGCTAACAACAAGAGAGTATATTCTTGCAGCATATAACAAAGCGGTTGAGGAAAATTATCGCTTCTTCAGTTTTGGAGATGCAATGTTCATCAAACCGTCACAAAGGAAGGAATTATAAAATGCCAGCAGTCACATACGAACATATAAAAACATGTAAACAAACGGGAGCGCGTCTTGGAATTGTCCATACACCACACGGCTCATTTGAAACACCGGCCTTCATGCCAGTCGGTACGCAGGCGACAGTTAAAACGATGTCACCCGAAGAATTGAAGGAAGTCGGAGCAGGCATTATTTTAAGCAATACGTACCATCTATGGCTTCGTCCGGGTCAAGACATAGTAGAGGAAGCAGGCGGCCTGCATAAATTCATGAATTGGGACAGACCTATTTTGACCGATTCAGGCGGTTTCCAAGTGTTTTCTTTGAGTGAATTCCGCAAGATTAAAGAGGAAGGTGTCCATTTCAGGCATCACCTGAACGGCAGTAAATTGTTCCTCAGTCCAGAGAAAGCGATGGAAATCCAGAATTCACTAGGTGCGGATATCATGATGGCATTCGATGAGTGTCCGCCGTTTCCTGCAACGCGCGAGTATATGAAAGCGAGCGTCGAACGGACATCCAGATGGGCCGAAAGATGTCTTGGAGCCCATGCACGTCCGGCGGATCAAGCCTTGTTCGGCATAGTGCAAGGCGGGGAATTTGAGGAATTGCGCGCTCAAAGTGCAAAAGATCTCGTGTCACTTGATTTCCCAGGCTATGCAATCGGCGGTCTGTCTGTCGGCGAGCCGAAGGATATCATGAATCGTATTCTTGAACATACAACACCTCTCTTGCCGCAGGACAAGCCGCGTTACTTGATGGGAGTCGGTTCGCCTGATTCACTCATTGACGGCGCTATCCGCGGTGTAGATATGTTCGACTGTGTACTGCCAACCCGTATTGCGCGAAACGGTACACTAATGACGAGTGAAGGCCGCTTGAACATCCGTAATGCGAAATTCGAACGGGATTTCAGACCGCTTGATGAAAATTGCAGCTGTCATGTATGTAAAACATATAGCAGGGCTTATATTCGTCATCTAATAAGAGCAGATGAAACGTTCGGAATCAGGTTGACGTCATATCACAATCTTCACTTCCTTCTTAACTTAATGGAGCAAGTAAGGGATGCAATTCGTCACGATCGTCTGGGAGATTTCCGTGAAGAATTTTTTGAGAGCTACGGATTTAACAAACCGAATGCAAAAAACTTTTAAATCTTGTATAATGAATCTTGATTGAAGGGGGGATATATATATGGGTGGAGGAGTAGTACAATTATTACCATTCGTTGCGATGTTTGCAGTGATGTGGTTCTTGCTTATCAGGCCGGCGCAAAAGAAACAGAAAGCGACGAGGCAGATGCAATCAGATTTGAAACGTGGAGATAAGGTCATCACAATCGGTGGTATTCATGGCACGATAGACGCTGTAGATGATTCATCGGTTTTCCTTAAAGTTTCTGAAAGCACAACACTGCAATTCGATAGACAAGCAGTAGGACGTGTAACAGAATCAATTTAAGTTTAGTTAGAAATAGAAGAGGCGATTGGCTGGTCGGGAAAATTCCCGTTCAGGCAATCGCCTCTTTTTTCCGTATTAAATGTGTATATAAGCAGAAGCTTAAAGGGCATCCTGTGATATAAAAGGGGATGATCTTGTATGACTGATTTACTGATTATTATTTTTCGGACTGTATTTCTATATATACTCATTTTGATTATCTTGCGTATTATGGGGAAACGGGAAGTAGGAGAGCTTGGTGTAATCGACGTTGTTGTTTTCATCATAATGGCGGAAGTAGCTGCATTTGCACTCGATTCCCCCGATAAAAAACTAATCACTTCCATTTTACCGATGCTCGTTTTGCTTATTATTCAAGTCATTTCATCTTACTTTTCACTGAAAAGTAAGAAATTCAGAGACGTTGTTGACGGAGAACCGACACTAATTATTAGGCACGGTCAAATACTAGAGCAGGAAATGCGAAAACAACGTTACAATCTTGATGATCTGTTCCAACAACTTCGAGAACAGCAGATTGGCTCTGTCCACGAAGTCTCTTTTGCCTATTTGGAACCATCGGGAAATCTGTCCGTATTCAAACATGATGACGTCCAACCGGTCCTTTCACTTATTTCCGATGGTGTCATCCAAAGTAAACATCTCGCACTTATCGGCAAAACGGATGAGTGGCTAAAAAAAGAATTGATGAACCTTGGAATAAATGATGCCGATAAGATTTTCTATTGTTCTTTTGAAAGCAATGAATTGAAGTTTCAGCTAAAAAAACTCTATCAATGATTTTTCAGCAGTTTCTTGAACAGGAATAGATCACTTTTTTTCACTTGACCCGTTAAAATAAGAATTACAAGCAGAAAAAGACTTGTGATGGCACATTCCGTAAAGATTCCAAAATCACCGATCGGGATGAAAATAGGTCTCATAATGCAAGTCATGATAAAAGAGGCATAGGGTAAAGCAAACATCGTAAAACCGGTAGCGGTCGATTTGTTTTTTCGAAGTGTTGCTATATGAAGGAATGAAGTAATGAGCACACCAAAACCAATCGCAAGAACTGCACCTGTGACCTGCAGACCTGGCTGAGAAGCGAGGATGAACATGACAGCCAATTTAGCAATGCCGCCATAGACGGAATTCATCATTCCTGCCTTGGCATCCCCAGTTGCTTGTAAAATCGAATAGAGCGGACCTTGGATATAATAAAAGAAAAAGACAGGAGCAAGCAACGCCATATACGATGCTCCTTGGGTAACGTGAAATAGCTTTTCCGCCAACTCCTGTCCGTGGATGAAAAAAACCGCAGCGGCAAATGTCCCAGTTAAAGCAGATAAGCGAAGGGACAGATGAATCCGTTCTTTCAGCTTGCCCGTATTTTTTGAGGCGACCGCCCCGCTCACGGCAGGTACCAAGACAACAGACAAAGCATACGGGATGAAAGCAGGAAAAAGGAGCAATGGTACAAGTACGCCGGATATAATGCCGTACAATGATGTGGCCGCTATAGCTGACACCCCTGAAAATGCGAGTGCACGGAGAAAGATAATCGGCTCCAAAAACCAAGTAAACGTGCCAAACAGGCGGCTGCCGGACGACGGCAATGCGATGGCCAGCAAAGGTTCCATTGGATAGCGTTTGAATTTCTCTTGCGGTTTTGGTCTACGTTTCTTTTGCTGTTTGTATTTGAATAGCAAATAAAGGACGGATAGCATCTCGGCAATAAGCGTAATCCCCATTGCATAGGCAGCATTCATTGCTGTATTGTCAGATACAAGGAGATACGGTAAAAGCCAGGTGATTAGTGTAATTCGGCATATCTGTTCGATAATTTGTGACCAGGCTGTTTCTTCGATTCGTGCAATACCTTGGAAATACCCACGGATTAGGCCCCCGATAGCGGCGATAGGTACAATTGCGATTCCGACGTACAGTGTGGTGGATGAGGCTGAATTACCGAGCAGTGTTTCTGCTAAGTAGGGAACGAATAAGATAGAAGCCGGGATGAATACAACCGATGTTAAGATGGTGATGAAGGAAGCGGTCTTCATAAGAGAAGGAATTCTTATGGATTGCCCTTTTGCTTCGAGTTCAGCAATTACTTTAGCAATGGCAATCGGCACACCAAGCTGCACAAGGGATAGGAAAAAAATGAAAGCAGGATATGCAGTCATGTAGATGCCGACTGCTTCTTCACCTGCAATCCGCATGAATTGAATTCGGAAGACGAATCCCAAAAGCTTGGTTAGGAAGACGGCAACCATCAGGACGACAGTTCCGCGGATGAATGAAGACAATTTCAACAACTCCTTCTCAATTCCGATCATTTCATATACACTAAACCTATGCAGAAATATCCGTACTTACGACTGTCCAGGAAAGGGATGGAAAAGATGCCAATACGATTCGGACAACTGTTCACCCATATGCTGCCTGCACTTGAAAGTAAAAAGACTGAATTTCATCTGTACGGCTATACAACAGTAACCGAAGAGGATATTTGGACATTCTGTGTCCAGAAGAAATGGCGTAAAAAAAATGTCGAAGAGATGGGGATGCATGAAATTGCCAATGGAATTCTCAAAATCTCTCCTGCAGAATATATGACCTTTACACAGATTGAAGAGCAGCGCGGCTCTAACTGGTTCTCAGATTTGAACAGTGAAGAACTTCAAATCTTATTGACACCACATAAATCAAAAAATAAGTTATGATAGATTGAAACATGTCCATTTGACACATGAATGACCGTGTTTCATAATAGACATATTGTGTTTTTATAATTGTTTAGTATTCAGCGCCTAGATGATGCAAGGCGCTGCCGCTATTCTCGGAGTATGTACATAGATAAATGCCGTACAGCTGCACTCCATATTTAGAGGGGGAAATTGGAATATGAAAAGAAGAGGACGGATTGTAGCATTCCTATTACTAATCGTCGTGTTTGGCTTGACGATCGGGTCAACTGCAAAGCCGATAGTGAAAGATGTAAAACTGGGTCTAGATTTACAGGGCGGTTTTGAAGTCCTTTATCAAGTTTTACCTTTGAAAAAAGGCGGCCCAGATATAACAGAAGCAATGGTTAAAGATACAGCGAATGCGCTGACAAGCCGAGTTGACGTACTTGGAGTAAGTGAACCAAGTATCCAAATCGAGTCGGGTAACCGAATTCGCGTGCAACTTGCGGGTGTAGAGGACCAGGAATCAGCACGGGAACTCCTTTCTACGCAGGCGAACCTGACATTCAGGGATGCTGACGACAATCTACTTCTGGACGGAAACGATTTGAAAGAAGGAAAAGCAAAAGCAAACTTCGGTGAAACTGGTAACCCTGTCGTTACGCTTGAAATGAA
This sequence comes from Sporosarcina sp. FSL K6-1508, assembly GCF_038007465.1. Classification (NCBI taxonomy): domain Bacteria; kingdom Bacillati; phylum Bacillota; class Bacilli; order Caryophanales; family Caryophanaceae; genus Sporosarcina; species Sporosarcina sp. FSL K6-1508. The sequence continues at coordinate 2,704,730 of NZ_JBBOXF010000001.1, forward strand.
ATCTCCAACTAAATTTGGCGAAGTGACAACATTGATTTCACAAAAAGCACCAGAGAATGTAATGGTCATCTGGTTAGACTTCGTAGAAGGTGAAGATTCATTTAAAGAGGAAGTAACGAAAGAGAAACCTAAATTCGTTTCTGCGCCTTATGTTAAAAATCCGATTAACTCATCAGACGTTGAAATTTCAGGATCATTCACTTTGGAAGAGACGAAGAGCCTTGCGGGAATTTTGAATGCAGGTGCATTGCCTGTTCACCTTGAAGAAGTTTATTCGACGTCAGTCGGCGCTCAGTTCGGTGAACAAGCACTTAACAAGACAATTTTTGCGGGAATTATCGGTATCTCGCTTATCTTCCTATTCATGCTAGTATATTACCGCCTGCCAGGTTTTGTGGCAGTCATTACTTTGACGGTATATATTTTCATCATTTTGCTCGTCTTCACGCTCATTAATGGCGTACTTACACTACCAGGTATTGCAGCGCTTATGCTCGGGGTCGGGATGGCGGTCGATGCGAATATCTTAATGTATGAACGGATACGTGAAGAATTGCGTGTCGGTAAATCCGTCAAGACATCGTTCATGGCTGGAGCGAAAAATTCTTTCACTGCCATTCTAGATGCTAATATCACGACTCTACTCGCAGCGGTAGTCCTGTTCATTTTCGGGACAAGCTCTGTGAAAGGATTCGCGACAATTCTTATCATCAGTATTCTAGCCAGCTTCTTGACAGCTGTATGGGGGTCTCGTATACTCTTGGGTCTTCTCGTTGATAGTGGTGCGTTTGACGGGAAAACAGCATGGTTTGGTATTTCTAAAAGTAGGGTTCATGCACCTGAAGAAAAAGTTGAAACATTGGAACTTACAACGAAATTTGATCGATTTGATTTCGTGGCTTCGCGCAAAAAATTCTATATTATTTCAGCAGTACTGCTGATCAGTGGTGTCATTGCGCTTGGTATCTTCAAGCTGAACCTCGGTATTGATTTCTCGAGTGGTACGCGTGTTGAAGTGCTTGCCGATCATCCAGTGACGAAGGATGAACTATCTACTTATCTGGATGAAATCGGGCACCCGACAGATGATATTGTCATTTCTGGTGATACGGGAAATATGGGTGTTATGCGTTACAAAGAAGACTTCAAGCAAGAAGAAGTCAACAAATTTAAAGCGGATCTTGCAAAAGAGTATGGTGCAGATCCGAATATATCAACTGTTTCACCAACAGTTGGTGAAGAACTAGCGAAAAATGCAATTAAAGCATTGCTCATTGCTATGCTTGGTATCGTCATCTACGTTGCACTTCGATTTGAATGGCGTATGGGAGTTGCAACTATCGTCGGACTTTTCCATGATGTGTTCTTTATGGTCGCAGTGATCAGTCTTTTGCGCCTAGAAGTTGACATCACCTTCATCGCCGCAGTGTTGACGATTGTTGGTTACTCCATCAATGACACGATTGTTACATTTGACCGGATACGGGAAAATATAAACCATCGCGGTCGAATTGATAGCGTAACGGAACTAGCTGATATCGTAAACAAATCATTGCGTCAGACGCTTGGACGTTCTGTTAACACGGTGCTTACAGTCATCCTCGTTGTAGTAGCGCTTATGCTATTCGGTGCAGAGTCAATCCGGACGTTCTCAATCGCGCTTCTGATTGGACTGTTTGCGGGAACTTATTCTTCGATATTCATCTCAGCTCAAATCTGGTTTGATCTGAAAAAACGTGAAATCAAAGAAAAAGGTGCCATTAAAGTTGAAGATACGAAGAAAAAATGGGGTTCCGACGAACCTATCGTATAAACAACATAATGAAAAGTTTCAAGTAATCATGAAACAGGGTATACATTTAAATGTATATCCTGTTTTTTTAGAGTACGAAAGGAGAGATTTTATGAAGTTTCAATGGAATTTACTAATAGGTCTTTTATTCGCCATTATTATCGCTGTTTTTGCTGTCTTTAATGTTGACGCGGTTCAAGTCAATTATGTGTTTGGTAAAGCGCAGTGGCCGCTTGTTCTTATTATTTTAGGTGCAGCTCTTCTTGGTGCTGTGGTCAGCGGGTTTGTCGCAACGTTCTTGTCATTTCAATCAAACCGTCGAATCAAAGAGCTTCAAAAAGAAATGACCCTCAAAGAGCTGACAATTGCGGCGCAGCAGAATGAAATCGCGGAACTGCAAAAATATACTTCCCTTCCATCTAATGAGGAAGTAATTATTGATAATAAAACTGTATAATCAAAGAGCGTCTTCCACCTACTTACGCTGGGTAAGACGCTCTTTTTTTGTTGGGAAATTTGGTTTGAGTTTCTACCGCGGGTAATTTAGAAAGACTTTGCTTTTAGAGTCGTAGCCCATCCGCTATAATGAACGTAAGGATGTGAAGGAATTTGATCGAATCAATGAAAAGATGGAAAGTGGAAAGGCCGGATGAACAACTGGTAGCGATGGTGACAAAGGACCTCGGTATTTCATCTGTCCAGGCAAAAATACTTGCTTCAAGGGGAATAATAGATTCCGAAGTGGCAAAAGATTTTTTACATATGGATGCATCTAGCATGCACGACCCTTTTTTATTATATGATATGGACAAAGCAGTTTCGCTCATAAAAACGGCTATCGCTTCAGACAAGAAAATTGCCGTTTATGGCGATTATGACGGTGATGGTGTGACAAGTGTGACGGTCCTGACAACGGCATTGGAACGAATGGGCGCAGATGTGTTATATGCCATACCTAACCGATTCAAGCACGGCTATGGGCCGAATAAAGACCTTTTCTTAGAGCTGTATGAAAAAGGGACCTCGCTTATTATTACAGTCGACAACGGTATTTCTGGCGTCGATGAAATTGCTTATGCGAAATCACTCGGTATGGACATCATCATTACCGATCACCATGAAATCGGTGAAATACTGCCATCAGCTGATGCAATTATCCATCCCCGCCATCCAGAAGGGGCGTATCCGTTTGGAGAGCTCGCTGGAGTAGGTGTGGCTTTCAAACTTGCATGTGCATTACTTGAAGATGTTCCGGAAGATTTACTTGAACTGGTTGCTATCGGAACAGTCGCAGACTTAGTGCCGCTTCGTGATGAAAACAGGTATTTCGTCAAAGAGGGCATTAGGCAGATGCGTGTTTCAAAGCGTCCTGCAATCCAGGCGCTTGCACGCATCGCTGGCACTGAACAAGCCACACTCTCAGAAGAGTCAATAGGCTTCATGATTGGACCCCGTCTGAATGCAGCTGGACGTCTAGGTGATGCTGCTCCGGCAGTCCAACTATTAAAGACAGAAGATACATCGCAAGCGACAACATTGGCAAAAGAACTTGATTCGCTTAATAAAGAACGACAAGCGATTGTAACTGATATTACCAAGGAAGCAGAGGAAATGATTTCGAATATGTACGGTGATACAGTTCCCCTCGTATTCGTCATCGGTGGTGAAGGTTGGAATGCCGGTGTTGTTGGAATTGTTGCTTCACGACTGACAGAAAAATATTATCGTCCGTCGATCGTCTTGTCTATTGACAGGGAAACAGGAATAGCGAAAGGATCTGCAAGAAGTATTGCTGGTTTTGATATGTTCGCCGAGTTATCCAAAAATGCACAACTTCTCCCTCACTTTGGAGGTCATCAGATGGCGGCTGGAATGTCCCTTGCGGTGAATGATGTTGTAAACCTGCGTGAAAACCTTATTAAACAAGCAGAGCAGGTGCTGACGGAAGAAATGCTTATTCCAGAAGTTCGAATCGATGTTCCGCTGTCAATCAGTGAAATTGATGTCAGTGTTTTAGAATCGCTGGAACTGCTTCGACCATTTGGAATGGCATTTGAAAAGCCTGTTTACATGATTGAAGACATTACAGCCGCAAGTGTACGGAAAATTGGTGCCGCAAAGAATCATCTAAAACTGGAATTAACGGATGATAGTACTTCACTCGATGCCATTGGATTTGGGCTAGGCCTTATCGCCGATCAATTGACGCCAGGCGTGAGATTATCGGTTACTGGCGATTTGCAGGTGAATGAATGGAACGGTAATAAGAAGCCACAGTTATTAATAGGGGATATCAGGTCTGATGATTGGCAGCTTTTCGACTTGCGCGGTGTTCGCGAACCGACAAGATGGCTTCCAACCATTCCGCAAGCCGACACATTGTTCGTTGCATTTCATGAACAAACTGTGACACATTTTCAAACATCTATGAAAGGGATTTCTATCACTCTTTTCGGACAAGTAATGACAGCGGAGGCTGAAAATCTCGTTTTATTGGATATACCCGATGAAGTTGTCCAACTCGAAGAACTTGTGGCTACTATCAAGCCGGACCGCATCTATGCACATTTTCATGCGCCTGAATCTAGATATTTTGATGGTATTCCGGATCGTGAGCAGTTTGGCTGGTATTACAGTTTCTTGAAAAAACGTGAGAAATTCGACTTTGTTACAAACGGAGAACAACTTACAAAACATAAAGCTTGGAAAAAAGATACGGTTTATTTCATGTCAAAGGTGTTTTCTGAGCTTGGATTTGTTAAGATTGAAGATGGTTTTGTTTCCGTCATGGAAACAGCCGGTAAACGTGATTTGACAGAAGCGCCAGCATACAAAGAGCGCGAACGTCAGATTGAACTTGAGAAAAGACTGCTATATGCGCCTTATATGGAATTGAAACAATGGTTCGATACTGTGCGAAATGGAATTGTCGACAGGGAGGAACACTAATGGATTTGAAAGAATATGTGACGATTGTACCGAACTATCCGAAAGAAGGAATCAGTTTCAAGGATATTTCAACAATTATGGATAATGGCCAAGCATATAAATTCGCAACAGATGAAATCGTAAAGTTTGCGAAGGAAGTAGGTACTGATATTATCGTGGGTCCAGAAGCACGTGGATTCATCATCGGCTGTCCGGTTGCTTATGCACTTGAAGTAGGATTTGCTCCTGTCCGTAAACCCGGAAAGCTGCCAAGAGAAACAATTGAAGTTGAATATGATCTTGAATATGGAAAAGATACGCTAACGATTCACAAAGATGCCATCAAACCTGGCCAGCGTGTTTTGATTGTCGATGATCTTCTTGCGACTGGCGGCACTGTGGGAGCAACAGTCGAGCTTGTTGAAAAGCTGGGCGGAGTTGTTGCAGGCTGTGCATTTATCATAGAATTGTCATATTTAAACGGACGCGAAAAGCTTCAAGGTTACGACATGCGTTCACTAATCACTTATTAAGAAATGTATGCAGACTAAGGTCGCTATAGTGAACCAATGCGCTATAGGTGCATTAGACTAGACAATGAAAAAGATCCTTCGCCATCATCAGCGGAGGATCTTTCTATATATGCGTAATGAAGGGGACAACCACTTTTCCATATACTAACCCTTTACATGAGCATGCATTTATACATACAATAGGTAATACAATCATTTTTGCGGATAAAGTCGAAAGGGGTAAGAGTATGGCGAAAAATCGTGACATGACGGCGGAAGAAATATTCACCCTCGTCGCCTCCTATATGAACGAAGAACACGTTGCGTTCGTCAAAAAAGCATATGAAGCAGCAAAGGCTGCACATGATGGACAGCACAGGAGTTCAGGTGAGGTGTATATCATTCATCCTGTTCAAGTTGCGGGTATTCTTGCCGAATTAGAAATGGACCCCTCGACAGTTGCAGCTGGATTCCTACACGATGTTGTGGAGGATACGGATATAAGCAGGGAAGACATCATCCGTGATTTCGGCGAAGAGGTTGCGATGCTAGTCGACGGCGTGACGAAACTCGAAAAATTACAATATAAATCAAAAGAAGAAAAACAAGCAGAGAACCATCGTAAAATGTTCGTAGCAATGGCACAGGATATTCGTGTCATTCTTATTAAACTGGCAGACCGGCTTCATAATATGCGAACGTTGAAGCATGTTCCTGAAGAAAAACAGCGCAGGGTTGCAGCTGAAACACTGGAAATTTTTGCCCCTCTTGCCCATCGGCTTGGCATATCGGCCATTAAGTGGGAACTTGAAGATACGGCATTACGTTATTTAAATCCGCAACAATACTACCGAATTGTCAATATGATGAAGCGGAAACGTGTCGAGCGGGAAAATTACCTGACTAATGTCATGGAACAGATTAAGACGGAAATTGGGGAGATGGAAATTGACGCTGATCTTTCAGGCAGACCTAAACATCTCTACTCGATTTATCGGAAGATGGTTATTCAGAAGAAAGAATTTAATGAAATCTATGACCTACTTGCTGTGAGGATTCTTGTTTCAAGTATTAAAGATTGTTATGCAGTCCTTGGTATCATCCACACACTTTGGAAGCCGATGCCTGGCAGATTCAAGGACTATATCGCTATGCCAAAGCAAAATCTTTACCAGTCGTTGCATACGACCGTTGTAGGCCCGGCCGGCGATCCGCTTGAAGTACAGATCCGGACTGAAGAGATGCACAAAATCGCTGAATTTGGAGTTGCGGCGCACTGGGCGTATAAAGAAGGGAAAACGGTAGCCGAAAACCCAAGCACTATTGATTCGAAATTGACTTGGTTCAGAGAGATACTTGAATTTCAGAACGAATCTTCCAACGCTGAAGAATTCATGGAGTCGTTGAAATTCGACTTGTTCTCGGACATGGTATATGTCTTTACTCCGGATGGCGATGTCATTGAGCTTCCTGCAAGTTCGGTTCCAATTGATTTTGCCTATCGTGTCCATTCGGAAATCGGAAATCGTACGATTGGTGCAAAAGTAAACGGCAAGATGGTTCCATTAGATGCCGAATTATTTACGGGCGATATTATTGAAATTTTAACGTCGAAACAATCATTGGGACCGAGCCGGGATTGGTTAAAAATCGCGAATACTTCTCAAGCGAAAAATAAAATTAGGCAGTTTTTCAAAAAACAGCTTCGGGAAGAAAATATCCTAAAAGGCCGGGAAATGATTGAAAAAGAAATAAAATCACAAGAGTACGATTTAAAAGAAGTGCTTACACAGGAGAATATTAAACGTACTATTGAAAAATTCAGCTTCACTTCTGAAGATGACATGTATGGAGCAGTAGGATTCAATGGAATAACTGCGCAGCAGGTTGTAAATCGCTTAGCGGAAAAATTGAGGAAAGTACGTGAGCAGCAAGATACAATCGATAAAATTGTTTCCGATATGAAATCTCCGCAACCAGAAAAAATGACTGAATCAGGTGTAATTGTTAAAGGTATCGATAACCTGTTGATTAGGTTATCGAAGTGTTGTAATCCTGTTCCAGGCGATGAAATTGTAGGGTTTATCACAAAAGGTCGTGGCGTTTCCGTCCATCGAACCGACTGTCCGAATATTCTTGTTGGGGATGATGAGAATGATCGTATTATAGATGTAGAATGGGCGATTGGCCCTTCCAGTGCCAGAAAAGAGTTCCTGGTCGACATCGAAGTATCCGCATTTGACCGTGAAGGTTTGTTGAATGAAGTAATGATGGTTGTCGCCGATACGAAAACACCAATGGTGGCGGTAAGCGGCAAAGCGGACCGTGATAAAATTGCACGTATTCATATGACTATTAAAATTACGGATATTGCACATTTGCAAAGAATTGTGGATCGGATTAAACAAATTCGTGATATCTATTCTGTGGAACGTGTCATCAATTGATCGGATGGTGGAAATGATGAGAGTTGTATTGCAACGATCGGGACCGGCTGCAGTTCGAGTTGGCGGGGAGACGACAGGTTCAATTGAAAAAGGCTATGTCCTGCTTGTTGGCCTAACCCACTCGGATACCGAAGAAGATGCTTATTATCTTGCGAAGAAAATTGCAGGTCTCCGTTTATGGGAAGATGCTGAAGGAAAAATGAATCATTCTATTCTTGAGACCGGCGGAGATATACTTTCAGTGTCCCAATTCACTTTATTCGGGGACGTAAAAAAAGGGCGCCGGCCAAGTTTCATCGGAGCGGCGAGGCCTGAACAGGCAGAACCGCTGTGGGAATACTTCAACCGTAGATTAGAAGAAGAAGGTCTAAAAGTTCAGACAGGTATCTTTGGTGCAATGATGGATGTTGAACTTATTAATGATGGGCCTGTGACAATTATTCTAGAGTCGAAATAACATAGAGAAAACACAATGCGCCTGAAGCTAGACGCAGATTCAGGTAGAAAAAAACTTATTTTCTTTTCTTTAGGAAAAGGACCTTCCACAATACCGGGAAGGTCCTTTTTCACGCCTATTAATTAATCAAAGATAACCAGTAAATTACTCGTTCAGAAACTGCATGTTACGTGGATAGTTGTTTTTGGACCGCTTTGGATTTAACGACTTCTATACCATTAGCGAGATGTCTTGATATGTATGGATACGACTTCGTCGCATCCATACATATTTTTTCGGTAATTCGGATGGTGTTTGTTCATCCGTCGTACTCCAAAAACACTTGCCCCTCACTAAAGGCATATATTAGTTCACCAAAAGCGGGCCAGAAATAGTCCGATGAAAATAGCGGTTTATTGGAGTACTCCCTCTATATAATGTTTAATTTGCATTGAAATAATCAAGAAGCCCTTTGTATATACCATGTGTCGCGCGTTCACGGAACATAGCGCTAGTGACTGTACGTTCCTCCGCAGAATTTGATAGAAAACCAAGTTCGATTAAAATAGCATTTTGCCTATTTTCACGAAGTACTAGGAAATCTCCCGGCTGTGATCCCCGGTTACGCAGGTTTACGGATGATGCAAGTCCATCATTGACTGAAGAGGCAAGCGCTTGTTGATGTGCATGAGTATAATACGTCGTAAAACCCGCTACACTAGAATCGGGATTGGCATCATAATGAAGACTGATGAACGCATCCGCAGCATGCTGAGTACTGATAGCAACCCGTTTTCTTAACGATACATAGGTATCGGAATCACGTGTGGTAATTACATTCGCTCCGGCTGCTTTCAATTTAGCTGCCAGCAGTTCGGAAGTTAGAATTGTGATATCTTTCTCGTCTGTTCCGCGAGTGCCCGTAGTGCCGCGGTCATTTCCGCCATGCCCAGGGTCGATAACGATAGTGAGTCCCTTCAAGGTGCCGGCAACGCGTGGCACTGATTCTTTCATCACCGGTTCTGTTGTGAATGACTCGTCGCCTGTTGACACAACCCATTTGGCAATAAATGCAGATTCTCCCGAAGGCAAAGAAATTTCATACCAATCTCCATCTTCTTTGATGATTGAAAACTTTTCTCCTGCATCCGCCCGTGTGGCGATCTGGGAAGAAGTTGTCGCCGCTTCACGTATGTTTGTCCCATTTGACAGAATGGTAACTGTACCGATTTCCGAGTTATCAGTGCTCGGTTTCACATTCGATGACAGAGCGCCGTGAAAGGAGTAGACCCAACCTGATTTGTGATCGTCTAATGAAATTTTAATCCAATTGCCGTTGATTTCTTTAACGGCATATTCTTCACCTTGGCGGATGAGCCCTACTCGTTTGGAGGACAAATCTGCGTTTTTTCTTACATTGAGTGCATCTACGGAAACAGTAAACGTTTCGGGTGATGCGGTTTGATCTGTTATTATGGGTGCCGTTTGCTCGGATAATTGTGTAATGTAGTCTGTATGTACCCAACCGCTTGTGCCATTGAAAGTAATGGAGATCCATTCACCATCACGGCCTGTCATAGCTGCTTCATCCCCGGCAGCCATTCGACCGAGAACTGCCGAATTAATGGAAGGGCTTGACCTTACATTTAACTCATTAACGCGTGATACGACTGCAGTACTTGTCTCAGCAGGTTCATCTGCGGAAGCAGTTAGCCAAGAGGCAATCCACCCTGAACTGTTGCCGTTTTGAATTTGGTACCAGTCTCCGGAAGTAGAAATTACATCTACCTGATCACCTCTATTCAGTGAACCCGTGACAGCATAGGTAAGCCCGGGTCCGGACCGGATATGCACGGATGACGCGTCTACAACGACTGATTCTGAATTAGCATAAGCCATCGGAATGTTGTTGAAAACGCTGAATAAAAGTATGAATGCAATTATCCATTTGTATATTTTTGACAAATTAACATACCCCCTTATAGTCCATTGTAGAAGTTTTCACTATAAAAAACTACAATTAAATCGAAAAAGGTTGACACTATGACGCAGAATCATTAAGATGATGTTTAATTAACAATTTAAATCACAATAAAAGTAGTAGTATATTAATGCTGACGACGTGGAAAGTAATTGTATAGCGGACTGACAAGAGAGGGGCGGACGTGGCTGAAATCCACCCTACAGACGTTTACATTGAATAACACCATCGAGGCTCTGTGCTGAACGATTTCAATTCAGTAGGTGCAGACGGAACCGGCCGTTATCCGGTTTAAGAGTGGGCGTGAAGTGTTGCGTCAATTTGGGTGGAACCGCGGAAGCTATAAAGGCTCTCGTCCCTTGCATATGCAAGGGATGGGGGTCTTTTTTTGTACCCTGGATTTAGCGGTTAGAGCACCATTGTTAAGTTATAAGGAAGGGGAATTCACATGAAATTTAAAGTGCCAAGAGGAACGCAGGACATTTTGCCATCTGAAACATGGAAATGGCAGCAAGCGGAAAAAATTATCAACGAAGCATGTGATGTTTACCGTTATAAAGAGATTCGAACGCCGATTTTCGAGCAAACAGAATTATTCCAGCGTCTCGTAGGTGAGACGACCGATGTCGTTCAAAAAGAGATGTATACGTTTACGGATAAAGGCGATCGTTCAATGACGCTACGACCGGAAGGGACTGCATCGGTTGTCCGATCCTTCGTGGAAAATAAAATGTTCGGTTATCCTGATCAGCCCGTAAAACTTTTCTATACAGGCCCGATGTTTCGTTATGAGCGTCAGCAAGCAGGACGTTATCGTCAGTTTGTTCAATTTGGAGCAGAAGCCATCGGTAGTGCAGATCCAGCAATTGATGCAGAATTGATTGCGTTGGCACTCGATGTTTATAAACGCGTTGGACTGACAAAATTGAAACTGGTCATTAACTCGCTGGGTGATACAGAGTGCAGAATTTCACACCGCGAAGCGCTCATTGCCCATTTCAAACCGCATATCGGAGATTTCTGTTCTGATTGTCAGTCTAGGTTGGAGAAGAATCCATTGCGCATTTTGGATTGTAAAGTCGATAGTGGCAATCCGTTAATTACTTCTGCGCCTTCTTTAGCTGACTATTTGAATGAAACATCATCTCAATACTTTGCAGATGTAAAAGGCTATCTTGACGATGCAGGAATTGCTTATGTAGTCGATGCAAATCTTGTGCGCGGTCTTGATTATTATAATCACACTGCTTTTGAAATTATGAGCACATCGGAAGGATTCGGAGCAATCACGACCCTGTGCGGTGGCGGAAGATACAACGGTCTCGCTGAGGAAATCGGGGGACCTTCTGCACCAGGTATCGGTTTTGCGATGAGTATTGAACGATTGCTACTTGCTATGGCTGCTGAAGGGAAATCGTTTGAGGCTGAGCCGAGACTTGACGTTTATATTGTGACACTTGGTGAAACCGCACGCCGCCCGGGCTTCAAGCTTCTAGGTGCACTGAGAGAAGCTGGCATTCGGTCGGATATGGATTATATGGACCGGAAAATGAAGGCGCAAATGAAATCGGCGGATCGGTTGGATGCGCGAACAGTTGTATTGTTTGGTGAAGATGAGGTAACGGAAGGCGTTGCTATATTGAAAAACATGGCTGACGGGGCGCAAGAAAAAGTACCTGTTGCTGAACTGGTTCAAAAACTAAAAGAAACATTGATCGGATAAAGAGAGGCGGATGAAGGCAATGCAACGGACACATTACAGCGGTGAATTGACAGAAGAGGTAATCGGACAAACGGTTACGTTACAAGGATGGGTTCAAAAGAGAAGGGACCTGGGCGGGCTTATATTCGTCGATGTACGGGATCGTACGGGAATTGTGCAAGCAGTATTCAATCCTGATTTTTCAAAAGAAGCAATCGAAACTGCAGACAAACTGCGCAATGAGTTCGTAGTAGAACTTACAGGAAAGGTTATCGAACGGCAAGAAAAAACTAAAAACCCTAACATGAAAACGGGATCGATTGAAGTTCAAGTTGAAGAATTGAAGATTGTAAACGAGGCGAAGAATCCTCCCTTCATGATTGAGGATGAAACGGATGTAAGTGAGGAACTCAGATTGAAATACAGGTACCTCGATCTCCGTCGTCCACAACTCGCAAAGACGTTTAAAATGCGTTCGGATATCACTAAAACGGTTCGTAACTTCCTTGACGATGAAGGCTTCCTTGAAGTGGAAACACCGATTTTGACGAAGTCGACACCAGAAGGCGCACGGGATTATCTTGTACCGAGCCGTGTGCATGAAGGAGAGTTTTATGCATTGCCGCAATCGCCGCAACTGTTCAAACAGATGCTTATGGTATCCGGATTTGACCGCTATTACCAAATTGCCCGCTGTTTCCGTGATGAAGACCTTCGTGCCGACCGTCAGCCTGAGTTCACTCAAATTGATATGGAAATGAGTTTCATGTCAATTGAAGATATTATTGAGTTGAATGAGCGTTTGATGCAGAAGGTAATGAAAAACGTAAAAGGTATTGATGTCCAAATTCCATTTAAGCGCATCCCATACGACGAAGCAATGGCGCGATTCGGTTCCGATAAACCGGATACACGATTTGCGATGGAACTGACAGATGTGTCAGACACTGTGAAAGATTCCTCATTTAAAGTGTTTGCCGGCGCAATTGAATCGGGTGGACAAGTGAAGCTCATCAATGTAAAAGGGGCATCCGATGATTACTCTAGAAAAGACATTGACGCGTTGGGAGAGTTTGCGGCAGTCTATGGTGCAAAAGGTCTTGCATGGCTGAAAGTCGATGAAGAAGGTCTGAAAGGCCCGATCGCGAAGTTTTTCGAAGGGGAAGCAGCTGATCGTCTAAAACTGGCAGCGGACGCTGAAGCAGGAGACCTATTATTGTTCGTAGCAGACAAAAAGAAAGTTGTGGCAGAAGCATTAGGCGCTCTTCGATCTAAGCTTGCAAAAGACCGCGGCTTAATAGACGAATCGAAATTCAATTTCCTATGGGTAACTGAGTGGCCGCTGTTCGAATATAACGAAGAAGACGGCCGTTATTACGCAGCACACCATCCGTTCACGATGCCTGCTGATGTGGAAGAGCTCGTAACGAGTCCTGAAACAGTCAAAGCACAAGCGTATGACCTTGTATTGAATGGTTACGAACTTGGAGGAGGATCACTTCGCATCTACCAACGTGATGTTCAGGAAAAAATGTTTGAAGCACTTGGATTCACTGAAGAGCGCGCACAGGAACAATTTGGATTTCTTCTGGATGCGTTTGATTATGGAACGCCTCCTCATGGCGGTATCGCCTTCGGACTTGATCGGATCGTTATGCTACTCTCAGGTTCAACGAACTTGCGTGATACAATCGCGTTTCCAAAAACAGCGAGCGCTAGTTGCCTGCTAACTTCTGCGCCAGACCGCGTTGACGATGGACAGCTTGCTGAACTAGGTATACAAATCAGACCGGCGAGCAAGAAGTAATCAGTCATATCGGAAAAAAGCAAAAACTTTTTCTGTAAAATCATTGAACCGATTTTAGAAGTATGTTATTATACAAGTAATACGAATCCTGAAGTGTACGTTATTTGCCAATCAGTTTTGACCGAACATTTTTTCGTCGGGAGTCCGTATTTCGATTTGGATGACATGCCTTTAATCGGGACGTCAAAAGAAGCGGATAGGGCACCCACCTGCTGAGTGCGGGTTCAAAGCGATACTACAAAGACGGCACATTCGGGATTTGTTCTTACATGATCATACACCCCTCTGACTTACGTGCGGAGGGGTTTTTTATTGGAGAAAATTAAGATTTTATATATGTTAAAAAAATGAATACCTATATTTACTTAGCGGAGGAATCCCCTAAGCTGAGCGAATTCAATGTTTTTCTTTCAACATATATAGTATATGAAAGGCGGAGTTTTTCTTGTTACATCAATTTTCACGGAATGAATTAGCTATAGGTACAGAGGGTGTAAAACGCATGCGTGACATGACAGTCGCGATACTTGGTGTCGGGGGAGTCGGTTCGTTTGCAGCGGAAGCATGTGCAAGAAGCGGGATCGGTCGTATTATTCTTGTTGATAAGGACGATATCGATATCACGAATATTAATCGGCAACTTGTCGCTTATTTGTCGACAGTCGGCCGTTCAAAAGCCGAAGTGATGAAAGAACGCATTGCTGATATAAACAAAGATTGTGAAGTTATTTCACTTCATATGTTTTATACGGAGGAAACGGCTGAAGAGTTTTTCAGCTACAAGCCTGATTATGTCATTGATGCGTCGGATACAATCAGTTTTAAGATTCATTTAATAAAAGAATGCATCGCTCGAAAAGTGAAGATCATTTCTAGTATGGGTGCTGCGAACAAGACGGATCCTACACGGTTCCAAATTGCGGATATTTCAAAAACACATACAGATCCAATTGCGAAAGTGATTCGTCTAAGGCTCCGTAAACAAGGTGTTTCCAAAGGTGTTCAAGTGGTCTTTTCCGATGAAAGTCCGATTGTAGTCAGGGAAGACGTAGTTGACACAGTAGGGAAGCCAGATGCTTATATCCGAAAAGCGAAAATGCCGCCAGCATCGAATGCATTTGTTCCTTCGGTTGCCGGACTCGTCTGTGCAAGCTGGGTTATGAATGATATCGTTGCGGATATTCCTATACAACGGGTAAAAGATAAAGCATAATTAAAAGGGGCGTGTGGATGAGCTTTTTCATGCGGTTCCTTTTTTAAAGATAAGCATAAGTTTTTTTCCACGGGTCTACCAAGGTGCTTGTGCTTTTCTTAGTTGTAACTAAAATATTACTAGGGTTATAATATGGTCGTTACTTAGGAAAAGAACTTGGAAGTGAAGAAAGGATGTTTCTGTGTGAATAAAGTTTTTAAAATACTTGTCTTTGGGTTAGTTGCTCTATTATTGACGGCGTGCAGTACTGTGGAAGCGAAAAAGGGCATGTCGGCACAAGACGTTTTCGCAAAAGCGAAAGAAGCATCTACTAAGCTGGAGAGTGTGCGCACAAATATCTCTTATGATGATTATTGGAAAACGACTGCGCCCGAAGAGAAGCACAGTGTGAAGTATGAAATGACTTCGGATGCAACGTTAGAAACGCAAACATTTAAACAGACTGTGAAAGTGCGACCGATAGATGGAAACGCATGGGATGCAGAAGTAATTAAAGTGGGTAATCGTGTGTTCATCAAAGATAACCAAAAAAAGGTTTGGGAAGAATTACAATCGGGTTCGATTTCTGAGCTATTTGGTTCGATGGTTGCAAATGTACACCCCACATTAAACTTGGACTTTTTTAACGAGTTTGCAAATGATTTTGTTTTGGAACCAATTGACTATGGTTATAATTTAAAACTGTCTTTGTCGAGAGAACAATATAAAGAATTTAAAAAAATACTATTTCTTTCGAACGATGGAAGCGAAACCGACATGGATGTGTTAAACAGCGAGTTTCCGTTCATCAATAAGTTTGACATTGTTATTGGAATCGATAGCAAAACATTCTATATAACTGATTTCAAAATGATGCTCGATACGACAACGTACTCAATGACACAAGTTGATGGTAATTCTCATCGTGTTAAACAGACACTAAATGCAGTTTATAGCCACTTTGATAATGTGGATGAAGCAATAGTTCCCGCAGAAGTATTGGAAGCGGCGGCTAAATAAAAAGCAATATGCAAAACCCTCCCGAAAGTTAAACTTTTCAGGAGGGTTTTGCATATTCTATTCACTTCTTCTTGCGGAACTCTTTTAATCGATCGTAAATCGCAGCCATCTTTTTCTCTTCGCCTGCAATCACTGGCTTATAAAACTCTGTATTCTTTAATTTATCGGGTAGATATTGCTGATCAGTCCAGCCGCCGAATGAACCAAGTGGTGTGTCATGCGGGTATTTGTAACCGACATGTCCGAGCTTCGCCGCACCAGCATAGTGAGCGTCCCGTAAATGCAACGGAATGTCTCCAGTTTTACCTTCGTTGATCGCCTTTACAGCAGCGTCGAATGCCTTATAGGCCGAATTTGATTTGGATGCCAGACACATTTCGATGACGGCATTCGCAAGGGGAATGCGTGCTTCCGGCATGCCGAGTCTCACTGCAGCTTCTGTTGCAGCAAGAACGTGCGGGCCCACCTCTGGTGAAGCTAATCCGATATCTTCATAAGCCATGACGAGCAAGCGTCTATTTACAGCAATTAGATCGCCGGTTTCAAGAAGGTTTGCGAGATAATAAATTGCTGCATTGGCGTCGCTGCCGCGGACCGACTTTTGAAGGGCAGACAATAAGTTGTAAAAATGTGAACCTTTTTTATCTCCGAATAAACCAATTCTTCCAAGCAAGTTTTCAAGTAGCCAGTCTTCAATAACTATTTTTCCATCTTCTTCATCACTTGCCGATACAGCTGACTCCAGAACAGTTAACGCTTTTCGGGCATCACCATTCACACCTTCTGAAATCAAAGTAAGCTGTTCTACTGTTATCTCAATTGCCATTTTTCCAAGGCCGCGTTCTTCATCTGCTAGAGCCCTGTGAAGTACTTCCAACAAATCTTCCGATTCTAACCTGGATAATTGGCGAATTTCACCGCACCTGGAACGTATCGCGGGATTGACATCATGGTATGGATTTTCAGTTGTTGCTCCTATTAGGACAATCGAGCCACTTTCAACATGGGGCAGTAATGTATCTTGCTGTAATTTGTTGAAACGATGAATTTCATCGAGGAACAATAATACTTTTCCTGTAATTCGTGCTTCTGCTACCACTTCTTCGACATCTTTCTTCCCTGAAACTGTCGCATTCATGGCGATGAATGGCAGATTGCTAGTACCCGCGATTGCGTGGGCAAGTGAGGTTTTACCGATACCCGGTTCCCCATAAAGCAGCATCGAAGGAACGTGCCCATTTTTTATCATCCGGTACAGTGCGGTCTTCTCACCGATAATATCTTTCTGTCCCGCAATTTCATCTATATTTCTTGGGCGCATGCGAAACGCCAATGGTTCGTTATGCAAAATGATCACTCCTCGCAGTACATCCGTTCCTCTATTATACACATTAGACAAACGTAAATCATTTTAAGGAAGCCTGGAGGTCAGTTATGCTATAATATTTTGAAGCAATCGTAAAAAGGACGGGATATAAATGAAGATTTCTACAAAAGGCCGATATGGGTTGACAATCGTGGTCGAACTCGGTGCCAAATACGGAGAAGGTCCTGTACCGCTCCGCAAAATCGCTGAAGAACAGAAGTTGTCTGAAGCATATCTTGAACAGCTTATTCCGCCGCTTCGTAATAGTGGCATTGTGAAAAGTGTCCGCGGCGCTTATGGTGGATATATGTTGGCCAAGCCTCCGGTAGAAATTACGGCTGGAGATGTTATTCGCATTCTTGAAGGTCCTATTCAACTTGTAGAGGGGCTGGAAGGATCCGATATTCCTCAGCAAGAGCTATGGAAGCGAATCGGCGAAGCAGTCCGTAGTGTACTTGATACTACAACGATTGAAGATTTAATGAAATCCGCTGAAGCAGATGACCGTGATAGTTATATGTTTTACATTTAAAGGGGTCTTATTATGAGGAAAATTTATTTAGATCATGCTGCAACAACGCCAGTACATCCGGCAGTAAGTGCGGCTTATATAAAAATTCTTGAATCAGTTTTTGGTAACCCTTCCAGTATTCACAGTTATGGCAGGGATTCCCGAAAATGGCTTGATGAAGCAAGAAAAACATTTGCACAATCAATTCATGCAGAACCGGCGGAAATTATTTTCACCTCGGGCGGCACGGAAGCAGACAATGCTGCAATTTTCGGAACTGCTATGGCGATGAAAGCCAAAGGAAACCATATTATCACAACAAATATTGAACACCATGCCGTATTAATTCCATGTAAACAACTAGAACTGCTAGGCTTTGATGTAACCTACTTGGAAGTGAATGAATATGGACAAATAACTGAGGAACAAGTGAAAAATGCACTGACTGACAAAACGATTCTTGTAACGATCATGTATGGGAATAACGAAGTGGGTACCATTCAACCGATCCGTGAAATTGGGGCATTGCTGAAAGGGCACCAAACCGTTTTCCATACGGATGCTGTACAAGCTTATGGACTCGTTCCGATTCATGTGGATGAACTCGGTGTCGATCTGTTATCGGTGTCGGCTCATAAATTAAACGGTCCCAAAGGAATAGGCTTCCTATACCAGCGCAAAGGATTTGATACAACACCGCTTCTTTTCGGCGGGGAGCAAGAACGAAAACGGCGTGCAGGCACGGAAAACCTTCCAGCAATTGTTGCTTTTTCAGAAGCAGTGACGATTGCGCAACAGGCGATGGAACAAAACACAGTTAAATATAACAACTTTGCGTCACTAATGACTGCTGTATTTGATGAACAAGCTGTCGCTTATGACGTTTCCGTGAAAAGTGCGGAAAAACTGCCGCATATTGTGAATATCAGCTTTCCAGGAACAGATATTGAATCACTGCTTGTTAATCTTGATATGGCGGGTATTGCTGTCTCCAGTGGGTCTGCATGTACCGCAGGTTCACTCGACCCGTCGCATGTCTTGACTGCTATGTTCGGTGAAGGTTCTCCAAAATTACGAAATTCAGTCCGTTTCAGTTTTGGCCTTGGGCTTACTGAGGAAACGATTAAGGAAGCAGCTGAAATAATTGCTGAAATCGTTAAACGGTCTGTCAAATGAAACGATAAAGGATGAAAAATAGAATGCAAACAATTAAATCACCAGCAGAAACACGTGTTGTTGTGGGTATGTCGGGCGGCGTAGATTCGTCGGTGGCAGCACTGTTGCTAAAAGAACAAGGCTATGAAGTCATTGGCATATTCATGAAAAATTGGGACGACACTGACGAATTCGGTGTCTGTACAGCTACGGAAGATTATGAAGATGTTATCAGTGTCTGCAATGATATCGGAATACCTTATTATGCAGTCAATTTCGAAAAACAATATTGGGATAAAGTATTTACGTATTTCCTAGAAGAATATAAAGCGGGACGTACTCCGAATCCCGATGTCATGTGTAATAAAGAAATCAAGTTCAAGGCCTTCCTTGAACATGCAATGAGTCTTGGAGCGGATTATTTGGCAACGGGTCATTATGCACAAGTCGTAGAAGTAGATGGCGGCGTTTCAATGTTGCGCGGAAAAGATGCAAATAAAGACCAGACGTATTTCTTGAATCAGCTAACACAGGAACAGTTGCAAAAAGTGATGTTCCCAATTGGCAATATGGAAAAAAGTGCCGTTCGTGAAAAAGCGGTTGAAGCAGGGCTTTCGACAGCGGCGAAAAAGGATTCCACGGGTATTTGTTTCATCGGAGAGCGGAATTTCAAGGAATTCCTTGGTCAATATCTTCCTGCTCAACCAGGAGATATGACGACGATGGAAGGCGAAACTGTAGGCCGTCATGACGGACTCATGTACTATACGATTGGTCAACGTCACGGTCTTGGTATTGGCGGAGCTGGAGAACCTTGGTTTGTAATCGGGAAAGACTTGAAAGAAAATGTGCTTCTCGTTGGCCAAAACTTTGATAATGATGCGCTTTATTCTGACAGTCTAACAGCAATTGATGTCAGTTTCTCTACTGCTAGAGAACTGCCGAAAACATTTAGCTGCACGGCAAAGTTCCGCTACCGTCAACCAGATACACATGTAACGGTTGAGCTTGATGGCTTAGGGAATGCAATTGTACGCTTTGCAGAACCTGTCCGGGCAATCACACCTGGGCAGGCTGTTGTTTTCTATGACGGGGACGAGTGCCTTGGCGGAGGAACAATCGATACAGTTATAAAAAATGGTAAACAACTTGATTATGTTGGATAAGGGGAAGTTGACTATGGAATTCAATGAAATTGGAATCGCCGCGCTGCAAAACGGTGAATATGAAAAAGCAGTCGAATCATTTATGCAAGGGGTCGAAAAGGATCCCGAAAATGCAGTCGGCTATATCAACTTAGGGAATGTTTTCGCTTCACTTGGAGATGCTGAAAGAGCGGAACCATTTTTCCAAAAGGCGATCACACTTGATCCTGAAGCGGGCACAGCGTTTTATGGTCTTGCCAATCTTTATTACAATAAAGAACGTTTTGAAGAAGCAGCAAAACTATATGAAAAGGCAATCCGTCAAGGTGTTGAAGAGGCTGACGTTTATTTCATGCTCGGCAAAAGTCTTGAACGATCTAATAATGAAAAGTTAGCATTGCCCTATTTACAGCGTGCAGCTGAATTGGCTCCGGACGATCTTGAAATCCGTTTGTCCTATGGAATTGTCCTTGCAAATTTAGAACTATTCAAAGAAGCAGGGAATGAATTCCGTTTTATCATCGAACAAGACGAAGAAAATGCTGACGCTCAATACAATCTTGGTTTTTTGTATGCAGTATCGACAGAACAGAAACAAGATGCACTTTATCATCTTGAAAAAGCGTTTACGATCGATCCGGAACACGTCCAGGCACGCTATATATATGACATGATTCAACTGGGTGAAGAAGGAAAATAAGAAGGGGTGGCGGTGATGGAAGGGAACAACGGAGTGGGGAATACGGATGAAATCTTTTTAATTGGCCGACCGGTCGTAACGATCTTCCATAACCCTGACAGCCTTTTTACAATTGCGAAACTAAAAGTTCGTGAAACCAATAGCGGGAACGAAGATAAAGAAATCATCGTTAAAGGCAGTTTTCCACAGTTGAATCCAGAAGATGACTACAAATTTACGGGTAAGCTTGTCAATCATCCAACATACGGAGCACAGTTCGATGTGCATACGTTTGCAAAAGAGATGCCTGCAACGGAAACGGGCCTTGTGCATTATTTATCGGGAGATTTGTTTCCGGGCATCGGGATGAAGACAGCTCAAACAATCGTCAAAAAACTTGGCAAGGATGCTATTAAAAAGATACTAGACAACCCCGCAGTGCTCAGTACCATACCTAAACTAACCGATGACAAGAAAGAGACATTGGTTTCTGTACTTGAACAGAATATGGGGCTAGAGCGGACGATTATCCAGTTGAATGAGTGGGGATTCGGCCCGCAAATTGCCATGCGAATTTATCAAAAGTATCGAGAAGAAGCGATTTCACAGCTAACTGAAAATCCATATCAGCTTATTGAAGAGATTGAAGGAATCGGTTTCCAGCGTGCCGACGAACTCGGAAAGAATCTTGGTATTACGGGAAATCATCCCTCAAGAATCAAAGCAGCCATCCTCCACTCGATGAATCAGGCCGTGCAATCAGCCGGACATGTATTTGTTGAAGCAGAAGCGGTTTTGCCGGAAGTGAAAAGATTGCTTGAAATGAGCCAACGAATAGATATTCAATTTTCAGATATTTCCCAGGCAATTATTGAGCTTGTAGGTGAAGGAAAACTATCTGCTGAAGAACGACGATTATACATACCGTCCCTTTACTTTTCTGAAATCGGCATCGCAACTAAGCTCGAACGGATTATGGAAAATGATACAGCCGATCAGTTTCCGGTGTCTGAAATTAGAAAAGCGGTTGGAGAAGTTGAAGAGCGGCTTAATGTCAATTATGCAGAAACACAAGTGGCGGCGATTGAAACTGCACTTCATTCTCCTTTAATGATTTTAACAGGCGGTCCAGGTACAGGAAAAACAACTGTTATACGAGGATTCGTTGAAGTATATGCTGAATTGCATGGATTGTCGCTTGATCCAAAAGAGTATGCCAAAAAGAAAGAACCGTTCCCGATTGTATTAGCGGCACCGACTGGGCGCGCTGCAAAGCGTATGTCGGAATCTACCGGATTACCAGCAATGACAATCCATCGCCTGCTTGGGTTTAACGGGCAGGAAAAGGAAGAAGAGACCGAACGGGAAGTGGAAGGGCGCCTTATCATCATTGATGAAATGTCGATGGTTGACACATGGCTTGCTCATCAGCTATTAAAGGCGCTGTCTAATGATGTTCAATTGCTATTCGTCGGAGATCAAGATCAGTTACCGCCGGTCGGACCAGGTCAAGTGTTGCGAGATATGCTGGATTCAGGCAAAGTTCCAGTCATTGAGCTGACTGAAGTTTTCCGGCAAAGTGAAGGCTCATCCATTATCGAAATGGCACATATGATCAAACGGTCTGAATGGACAGAGGATATTACGAAGAAGACCTCAGATCGTTCATTTATAAAAGCGGGCAGTGACCGAATCCTTGAAGTCGTTGAGCAAGTCGTCAAAAATGCAATCACTAAAGGTCATCTTATAAAGGACATCCAAGTACTTGCGCCGATGTATAGAGGGCCTGCCGGTATTGATGGTTTGAACAAAATGATTCAAGAAATGGTCAATCCGCCCGGACCAAAACGGAAAGAAGTCGTTTTTGGTGAAGCGATTTACCGGATTGGAGATAAGGTGCTCCAGCTTGTCAATCAACCTGAAAGTAATGTTTTCAACGGAGATATGGGTGAAGTCATTGCGATTATTAAGGCAAAAGAAACAATAGATAAAAAAGAGTTGCTTGTTGTTTCGTATGATGGCATAGAAGTTACCTATGAACGAAGTGACCTCAATCAGCTCACTCTTGCGTATTGTTGTTCGATTCATAAATCCCAGGGCAGCGAATTTCCAATTGTAATTATGCCTATCGTTCGCGGCCACCGTAAAATGTTGCGACGCAATTTGTTGTACACTGGCATCACTCGTGCGAAGAACTTCCTCATCCTGTGCGGTGAGCCTGAAGAGTTTAGGGCTGGTATTGCGCGGACCGACGAATTAGAGCGACAAACGACTCTAAAAGAGCGGCTAAATGGTGACGTCGTTGAACCCGTAGCGACGGAGGTACCGGAGCGTGAAAATACAGGCGTTACTGAAGAGGCGAACCAAAGTTCGGGTGATTCTGAACCCGTAGTTTTTGAACTGACGATGGGAACATTCCTGACAATCGATCCACTGATTGGAATGAAAGGGGTAACACCCTATGAATTTCTTGAAGCTTCCGATTGACAAGAAGGCGGAACTTTTCTATAATCCAATTAAGAAATCATTGTGACCATATATAAATACGTTGACGGAGAAAGTAGGCATGTTTACTCGTTCAGAAAGGTGCTTCTTGGCTGAAAAGGCACTCGTGTAAAATGTTGAAAAGCTACTCCAGAGTGCAGCTCATCCCTGCCGTCCGCCGCGTTAAGGCAACCAGAGATGCCGGATACAACTTTTCCGGTAATTAGGGTGGTACCGCGAGACTAACATCTTCGTCCCTTGCATTAGGGGCGGGGATTTTTTTGCGCTCACAGAATGTGAGCGTGCACCGGAGAGGGATTGAACTGCATCCCTCCTTATTGCGACAGGAAGTTGCGACCTTAGGCTGCCTTCCTTCAGTGGTTTGCAATAAGAACCACGAAGTTGCAACTATATATATTGAACAAAAGAATACCCATACAAACTGAGCGTAGGCGCCTTAAAAGGGGTAGCCGAAGCCATAAGACTGACGGGCGAAGCTGTCTGGCTTATGGGAGGCCACTGAAAAAGTTCTTTTTTTAGTAAGAACTAGTTGATTGTAGTGGAGAGCGGCGACTCCAGCGGGAACAGAAAACAAAGATAGGAAGAGAAAGTTCACTCTTCCTTAGCTGAAGACCCCGCAGGAAGAGCCGTTACGAAGAACGGCTTTTGCGAGCAAAAGCGCTAGCGTTGGGGCACAGGGCAAGAATGCCTTAATTTCTGCAAAGAACACAGAAATACGGCAAATCGAACCCTTCGCTGTTCGATTAGCTGAAGCCGTGCCCGCGGAAAGCGTCCGCTCGGAACGGAAATCAACGGGATTGAAGGAAATGGTACTTTTTCAGTACCCTCGCTTATGGCGGGAGGCATCCCCGAGCGCCGCAGCACCTTCAACGGGATTCTTTATTTCAACATATATAGTCACCCCCCCATAATTACACGTTTTCAATTAAAAAGGAGGATTCATTAATGAAAAAACTAACAACGTCACAAATACGTAACATGTTTTTGGACTACTTCAAGGAACAGGGGCACAGTGTTGAACCATCTGCACCACTTGTTCCAATCGACGATGCATCACTTCTTTGGATTAACAGCGGCGTTGCAACAATGAAAAAGTATTTCGATGGTCGTGTTGTTCCAACTAATCCGCGTATTGTCAATGCACAAAAGTCAATCCGTACAAATGATATTGAAAATGTCGGGAAAACAGCTCGCCATCATACATTTTTTGAAATGCTTGGTAATTTCTCAATAGGTGATTATTTCAAGGAAGGAGCAATTGTTCAAGCATGGGAATTTTTAACGGATGAAAAATGGATCGGTTTTGATCCAGAGCTACTCTCCATCACAATCCATCCAGAAGATGAAGAAGCATATGCAATCTGGCGTGACAAAGTAGGGATTGCAGAAGATCGTATTATCCGTCTTGAAGGGAACTTCTGGGACATCGGGGAAGGTCCGAGTGGTCCGAACTCGGAAATCTTCTACGATCGAGGACCAACATACGGCGATGATTTCTCTGATCCTGAATTATATCCAGGTGGGGAAAATGAACGTTACCTAGAAATTTGGAACCTTGTATTCTCGGAATTTAACCATAATCCCGATAATACATATACCCCACTTCCGAAAAAGAATATCGATACAGGAATGGGACTCGAACGGATGGCATCCGTTATCCAAAACGTTCCGACAAACTTTGATACGGATCTCTTCATGCCTATCATGCATGCTATTGAAAACTTTACCGAAGAGAGATACGGTACAGACGAACAAAAAGATACTGCATTCAAAGTGATTGCAGACCATATCCGTACAGTGGCTTTTGCAATCGGTGATGGCGCACTTCCATCCAATGAAGGACGTGGCTATGTACTTAGAAGATTGTTGCGCAGAGCGGTTCGTTTTGCGAAACAGCTCGGCATTAACAAACCGTTCATGTTCGAACTCGTGCCTGTTGTAGGAGAAATTATGCAAGACTTCTACCCTGAAGTGACTGCTAAGAAAGAGTTCATTATGAAAGTTATCAAAAATGAAGAAGAACGTTTCCATGAAACATTAACGGATGGAATGACAATTCTTTCTGGTGTAATTGACAACGCAAAATCAACTGGAACTTCTGTTGTTCCAGGAAATATTGCCTTCCGTCTCTATGATACTTATGGCTTTCCATTTGAGTTGACAGAAGAATTTGCTGAAGAAGCAGGCGTTACGGTTGACCGGGCTGGCTTCGATTTGGAAATGGACAGCCAGCGCAAGCGTGCACGCGCAGCTCGTCAAGATGTTGACTCCATGCACGTTCAGTCGGGTATTCTTGGAGAAATTCATAACCCTAGCAAATTTATCGGATACGATCAGTTGCAATGTGATGCAACAGTAGTGGCATTATTACAAGAAGGCGCATTAGTTGATACTGCATCGGAAGGGGACGAAATTCAGTTCGTCTTGGATTGCACACCGTTCTATGCAGAAAGCGGCGGACAAGTAGCGGACAAAGGGACAATTAGCGGCGAAACATTCGTAGCAGATATCAAAGACGTACAGAAAGCGCCAAATGGTCAAAACTTGCATACGGCAATCATTCGTTCGGGTGAGATGAACAAAGGCATAGCAGTGCGGGCTGAAGTGGATCAGGCGGCAAGGAAATTAACCATTCGAAATCATACAGCAACGCATCTGCTTCACAAAGCATTGAAAGAAGTACTCGGAGTACACGTCAACCAGGCGGGTTCATACGTTGGTCCCGATCGTCTGCGTTTCGACTTCTCGCATTTTGGCCAAGTGACGAAAGAAGAACTTGAGAAAATCGAGCAGATTGTCAATCAAAAGATCTGGGAAGACATTCCTGTCGTTATTGCTGAAAGACCCATCGACGAAGCCAAAAAACTTGGTGCGATGGCGCTCTTTGGCGAAAAATATGGCAAAGTAGTTCGTGTCGTTTCAGTAGGAGATTACTCTTTGGAGCTTTGTGGAGGGTGTCACGTCGATTCAACGTCTGTCATTGGTTTATTTAAACTTGTTTCTGAAAGTGGAATTGGCGCAGGTACACGACGCATTGAAGCACTTACTGGTCAGCAGGCATACCGTTCATTCAAAGATGAAGAGGAAGTACTCGTCAACGCTGCAAGCCTTTTAAAATCGAATCCGAAAGACCTGGTTACGAAAATTGGATCAGTGTTATCAGATATGAAAGAACTTCAACGTGAAAATGAATCACTATCTGCTAAACTTGGAAACAGTCAATTGGCTGATATCATGGCCTCAGCGCAGCAAATCGACGACATTACAGTCATTTCCGCACGTGTTGATGTGAAAGATAACAATGGACTTCGTCAGATGATGGACGAAATGAAGCAAAAGCTATCAAAAGGAGTTATTGTTTTGGGTGCTGCAGCGGATGGCAAGGTGATGCTGGTTTCAGGCGTGACAGAAGATTTGAAATCAGGGAACTATCATGCTGGGAAAATCGTCAATCATGTAGCTACACAGTGCGATGGAAAAGGCGGCGGTCGCCCGGATATGGCAATGGCAGGAGCGAAAGATGTGTCTAAACTTGATGATGCCCTTCAATCCGTGTATGATTATGTCAAATCTGTTTAACTGGTGAAACAAATCGGGTATAATTAGATACGGAATGATATCCGATTCGTAAAACGGATGATCTGAAAGCGGGGTGTCGATAATGGAATCATACGATAAGACGATGAAATTCAACTTTCCAGAAGAGTCGATGGAGCAAGAAGTGAAGCAGGTCATGCTCCATGTGCACAAGGCACTTGATGAAAAGGGCTACAATCCAATCAATCAGATTGTAGGTTATCTTCTTTCGGGCGATCCAGCTTATATACCACGTCATGAGGATGCACGTAATTTGATCCGAAAGTTGGAACGGGATGAGATCCTTGAAGAACTTGTGAAGTTTTACGTTCGTGAAAACGGAGGGAAAACGGATTGAGGACTATGGGATTAGATGTTGGATCCAAAACGGTTGGCATCGCGATCAGTGATGCGCTTGGGTGGACAGCCCAAGGCATTGAAACAGTAAAGGTCGATGAGGGTGCCGGCCAGTTTGGTATGGAAAGAATCAAGGCACTCGTGAAAGAATACGAAGTGAGCGGATTTGTGGTAGGATTCCCTAAGAACATGAATAATACAGTCGGACCGAGAGGGGAAGCATCCCAAAATTATGCTGAACTTCTGAAAGAAACATTCGGCTTTCCTGTTACGTTATGGGACGAGCGATTGACGACAATGGCAGCGGAGCGTGTACTGATCGATGCCGATGTCAGTCGCAAGAAAAGAAAGACTGTTATCGATAAGATGGCAGCAATCATGATACTTCAAGGGTATCTTGATTCAAAAAATAGATGAGGTGATCGTAATGGAACACGGACAAGAAACAATGACGATTGTAGATGAAAACGGCGAAGAACACGTATGTGAAGTAATTTTCACATTTGACTCAGAGGAATTTGGAAAATCTTACGTTCTCTATCATGTACTTGGTGAAGATGATACGGATGATGACGAAGAAGTTGAAATCCATGCATCTGCTTTTGTACCTTCTGAAGACAATGAAGACGGCGAATTGATGCCAATTGAAGATGACGCAGAGTGGGAAATGATTGAAGAAATGTTGAATACATTCCTTGCTGAAGAGGACGAAGAAGACGAAGAGTAAATCATATGTGCACGGACGGGACGGTGCGGTACAGGCCGTTCCGTTTTTTCATTTTGAACTATTTGACATAGATATCGTAATCAAATAAATACCTATATACAGTTGGCGAAGGCGCCATTCGATGCTAGTTGCTGTCACAATTTGAAGGACGTGAAATGTGTCAGTAACTGGACACAGGGTAGCCGAAGTCCTAAGACTGTTGGTGAAGCTACCTGGCTTAGGGGAAGCCACTGAAAAAGTTCTTTTTTATAGTAAGAACTAGTTGATTGGAGTGGAGAGCGGCGACTTCAGTGGGAACAGAAGGCAAAGATAGGAAGTGAAAGATCACTCTTCCTTAGCTGAAGCCGTGCCCGCGGAAAGTGTCCTCTCGGAACGGAAATCAACGGGATTGAAGGAAACCGTACTTTTTCAGCGCCCTCGCTTAGGACGGGAGGCATCCTTAAGCGCCGTAGCGAATTCAATGGGATATGGCATTATGCTCCGAACGAAAGAGGTGGACTACGCATGGATAATGGTTCGAAAAAGGAAGTCATGTTCGAACGAATGCGTGAAAAGAAGAAAGAAGTAAAAGTCGTACGACGAATTGTGCTAGTCATAGTACTGGTTCTAGTTCTTATCGGTTTAATTGGCGGCCGTTACGTCTATAAATACATAACAGGTGCCCTTCAACCTGTCGACCCAGATTCCGAGGAAGTAATTGAAGTAGAAATCCCAATTGGATCTGGTGTGGATTCTATTGCGTCGAAATTGGAGGCAAAAGGGATTGTTAAAGATGCACGCTTGTTCAAGTATTATGTGAAGTTCAATAATAATTCCCAGTTTCAAGCAGGTACGTATGGCTTAACGAAATCGATGACACTTGACGAAATCATTGAGAGCTTAAAAACAGGGAAAGTATATAGAGAACCTGTCTTCACAATGACTATTCCAGAAGGATTGACATTGAAGCAGATTGCTAAAATCGTTGAAAAAAGTTCGGGTATTCCAGAAAAAAAATTCTTGGCATATGTGAATGACGAAGCGACGATTGATAGGCTGATGGGGAAATATCCACAAATCTTAACCGAAGATATTAAAGCTGAAAACATTAAATATCCGTTGGAAGGTTATTTATTCCCAGCAACATATCCATTCTTTGAAGAAAAGCCATCAGTTGAAGCGATTGTCAATTCGATGCTCCAAGGGACCGCGATAAATGTGACCCCTTATCTTGACTATCTTGAAACCAATGAAAAATCTGTTCATTGGTTGTTAACATTCGCTTCACTTCTTGAAGAAGAGGCGACTGCTCAATCAGACAGGCAAACGATCGCCAGCGTATTTTACAATCGAATAAAAATAGACATGCCATTGCAAACGGACCCGACAGTTCTTTATGCACTCGGCGAGCATAAGGACAGAGTGCTCTATTCAGATCTTGAAATAGAAGATCCTTATAATACCTATGTAAACAAAGGATTACCGCCCGGTCCGATTGCTGGAGCAGGAAAGTCTTCTATCGAAGCGGTCATTGACCCTTCTAAAACGAATTATCTGTTTTTCTTAGCTGATAAGAAGGGTGTTAATCATTTTACGGATTCATATGATCAACATTTGAAAAACCGGACACTTTATTTATCAGAGGACTGACGGTCTTGAACTGGAGATGATCGCAATGGATAACTATAAGACATATGTTGCAAGTTTCGCGAAGGACAAAGATCCGTTGATTGTGGAAATGGAACAGTTTGCCAAAGAACATCATGTCCCAATCATGGATAGTGACGGCATTGATTTATTTATTAGTCTTTTACGAATTCAAAATCCCGAACGTATCCTTGAAATCGGAAGTGCAATTGGCTATTCGGCAATCCGGATAGCTGGAGCACTGCCTAAAGCATCTATTGTGACAATTGAAAAAGACACTGGAAGGTATTTGAAGGCGGTTGAATTTATAAATAAGGGCGGTTATACAGACCGCCTTTCTATTGTTGAAGCGGACGCCCTATTAACAGACAGTGATAAGGTTTTTAGTAAGACATATGATGCACTTTTCATCGATGCTGCGAAAGGGCAATACAAGCGATTCTTCGAAAAATATGCGCCGATTGTTAATACTGGAGGCGTTATTTATTGCGACAATATGTTCATGCATGGTATAGTGCTGCACGGAGATAAGGATATCCCAAGGCGCAATCGTACGATGATACGCAATTTGAAAGAATTTACTGAATGGGTTATGACTAATCCTGGGTATGAAACTTCCTTACTTCCTGTGGGAGATGGGCTTTTGATTGCTGTAAAAAAATAAAAGAAAATAATTGTGGATATCCTTAAATAAGAGGATATTCTGATGCGTAAAGGGAGTTTGAGATGAAATCCAGAAAACCTCTCGTCATCGGCATTGCAGGTGGCTCAGGATCAGGCAAAACGAGCGTTACCAATTCAATCTATGATGTGTTTAAAGAGCATTCTGTTGTCGTCATAGAGCAGGATTATTATTATAAAGATCAGTCTCACCTAAACTTTGAGGAACGGCTGGAAACGAATTATGACCATCCGCTGGCATTCGATACAGATCTATTGATTCACCATGTTGAAACGCTTCTTGATCGAAAATTCGTGGAAAAACCCGTGTATGATTATTCATTACACACAAGGTCTGAAGAAACAATTATCATTGAACCTAAAGATGTTATTATCCTAGAAGGGATTTTGGTCCTTGAGGACGCTAGGTTACGTGAATTGATGGATATCAAACTATTTGTTGATACAGACGGGGATCTACGCATTATCCGTCGAATTATGCGGGATATCAACGAGCGGGGCCGGACGATTGAATCAGTTATTGAGCAATACCTGTCTGTGGTACGCCCGATGCATAATCAATTTATCGAACCAACGAAGCGATATGCCGATATTATTATTCCAGAAGGCGGTCATAATGAGGTTGCAATTGACTTAATGGTTACGAAAATAAAAACAATTCTTGAATCTG
The DNA here is from genome assembly GCF_038007465.1 of Sporosarcina sp. FSL K6-1508. NCBI lineage: Bacteria > Bacillati > Bacillota > Bacilli > Caryophanales > Caryophanaceae > Sporosarcina > Sporosarcina sp. FSL K6-1508. The sequence goes on from NZ_JBBOXF010000001.1 coordinate 2,735,545, forward strand.
GAACAGAATTGTAATATGATGATGACAGAATTCTATATAAGTTGGCACTATGTCACATATCTCTAATAGGAGTGGCATAGTATTTTTTATGAACAGGAATATAGGGAGTGGTGTGTGTAATGATTACAGAAAAGAAATTTCCAATGACAGCATCAGGTAAACAGAAGCTAGAAGAAGAACTAGAATTTCTAAAATCGGTTAAACGAAAAGAAATTGTCGAGCGTATCAAAATCGCAAGAAGTTACGGCGACCTCTCGGAAAACTCGGAATACGATTCAGCGAAAGAAGACCAAGGTTTCCTAGAAGGTAAGATTTCGTCTATCGAGTCCATGATTCGCAATTCAGTGATCATCACGGAAGACGAACTGAATACTGACGAAGTACGCCTCGGAAAAACCGTCACATTTAAAGAACTGCCAGACGGAGATGAAGAGACGTATACGATTGTTGGTTCTGCGGAAGCAAATCCAATCGAAGGTCTAATTTCAAATGATTCACCAATCGCAAAAGGACTTATCGGCCGTTCTAAAGGTGATCAAGTGAAAATTGTCACGCCAGGCGGAGAAATGTCAGTTACAATTCTTGAAATAAAATGATTTACTGATAGCCGCCTTCTATAAGAGGGTGGCTATCGTACTTTATTAGTAACAAAAGCTTTATGAAACAAGTTTTCCTGTTACTCGTCTAATACATACCAGCAATCGTCAAAATCTTAACGGGAGTTGATTTACGTATGAACGAACGAGAACCTGATTTGTCGAGAGTTGAAAGAAAAAAAGGTCGGAATCGAAATAAGTTATTGAACATTATGATTGCGGTTGTCGTATTACTTATCATTATTGCCACCGTGGCAATATTCTCTGGAAATAAGGATGATAAAAAGCCGGACAATACCGAAGAAACAACAAACGATACAATCGTCAATGACGAGGAGTCAGAAGACATTGAAGATGGTGGTCAAGACAGCGAAGAGGAAGATTCAGTAGAAGGTGATAACACAGCAACAGATGAAAACAAATCTGATTCAAATAGCAACCATGAAAATGAAAGAAACACAGATAGCACTGAGGAGTCCGACTCAATCACGCGCATTCCATCAGAGGATAACATCATTGCCGAGACGGTTGTCGATTCGGCATGGAAACCTATAGGCACGACACAAACGGGTGAGCATGTATCGCTATATGATGGTGTGTCAGATGATTGGAATGAGAAAAAACAAGCGCTTGCATATGCAACCGGACTACCGCAAGAATCAATGATTTTCTTGAAGATTAAAAACGGCGGAGGACCGCAGAAGTCCATCGGAATTGTATCTTCAAGGGATAGTACACTAAAGTACCGTGTCTACCTCGAATGGGTTGATGGTGAAGGCTGGAAACCTGTGAAAATGGACAAATTAACAACATTGGACTTTGAATATTAAAAGCAGTTTTGTGGAGGGAATAGTATGAAAATAGCAGTGATCGGTGCCATGGAAGAAGAGGTAATTCTTTTACGCGAAGAAATCAGTTCAGGTCTCGCGACAACAATTGGCGGATGTGAATTTATCGAAGGAAAAGTCGGTGATCATGATGTTGTGCTTGTGAAAAGTGGTATTGGTAAAGTGAATGCTGCGGTTGCGACAACACTTCTGTTAAATAATTTCAATCCGGATATTGTTCTGAATACCGGTTCGGCGGGTGGATTTCACGAATCGCTTGAAGTCGGCACCGTCGTCATATCAAACGAAGTGCGCCATCATGATGTCGATGTTACTGCTTTTGGCTACGAGCATGGTCAGGTTCCAGGACAACCGGCAGCGTATCGTGCAGATTTACGGCTTGTGGATGTAGCCCGTGCTGCTGTTGAAGAAATAGGGACACATGCGCATGCGACAGGACTTATCGCTTCGGGTGATATATTTATGAGTGATGCTGAAAACGTTCGAAGAGTAAAAGAGAAATTCCCTCTGATGATTGCAGCGGAGATGGAAGCATCGGCTGTTGCGCAAGTGTGCCATCAGTTTGGTACACCATTTGTCGTCATCCGTGCGCTATCGGATATTGCAGGAAAAGAATCATCCATCAGTTTTGATGAGTTCCTTCCTGTCGCAGCGCGTCATTCAACAGATATTGTTTTAAAAGTCATCTCGAAACTTTAAGGGTTTCGTGGTAAGATAGGTATATGAATAGATCTTGCAGGTATTCTTTTTCGAGGAGGGATTTAACTATGTTATTTTTAATGGCAGGCGTGTTTCTAGTAACAACAATTATTGCAGTTGTCATCTCCCGTGAGGTTAGCGCGGACTGAGCTGTAAAAGAAGAGGCGTTTCCAATGCTGGGATCACTCCCGCATGGAAACGCCTCTTCTTTGTCTAAGTTACATTTTGTTAAAAGATCAGTATAGATTTCAACCATGAATACTGTCTAGGCTCCGGATGCTTTCACTAGGGGCATATTCAGTCTGGTGAGTTCATCGGTCTGTTGCCGTTAAGCTATAGGGGGAGAAAACACCTGCCTCCTTGTGTAGACTAGACTGTCTTCTTTTATCACTTATGTCTGTAGGGGATGTACGGCTCCATACTCTTTTCATATTGCTATTCATTGTATTCATGTTTGAATAACTGATACAGTTTGACGATTGCACGTTTCTCAATACGTGAGACATAACTTCTTGAAATATCGAGTTGCTCAGCAATTTCTTTTTGCGTCATTGGCAGGTCATCGAGCAGGCCGTATCGTCTTTGAATGATTTCGAGTTCCCGTCCATCAAGCTTTCCAAGATGTCTATACAGCCTTTCTTTTCTCTCTTTCTGTTCGACTGCATCGACCGGAGATTCTTCATCCGTCATCAGTAAATCTGCAATTTGCAATGATTGGCCATCTTTATCCATTCCGATCGGATCAAAGAGAGAAACGTCTTTTTGCACCTTTTTCTGTGTTCGTAAATACATGAGTATTTCGTTTTCAATACAGCGGGCGGCGTATGTGGCCAGTTTTGTTTTTCGATCTGGCGTAAAACTGTTCACCGCTTTCATAAGCCCGATTGTTCCAATGGAGATATAATCGTCAAGTAACTCGTGCTTTGGATGGAACTTTTTTACGATGTGGGCGACGAGCCGCATATTACGTTCAATCAATTCATCCCTTGCATCCTCGTCACCTTCTGCAAGACGTTGCAGGCAAGCTGCTTCTTCCTCTTTCGATAAGGGACGCTGGAAAGCCTGCCCCCGTATATAGCCAAGCACTGCAGGAATTTCGAGCCATAGCTGGACAATCGCCATGACAAACCCGCTCATCGGGCCACCTCCTGTGTCGTTGTATGACAGCATATGCGGTCGGGTCTTGCCATATCACCGTTTTTTTAGTCGGACAGGCGATAAAGGATGTCCTATTCTGGCAAACTTGATATGAGTCAGGCAGTGAGGTGGGATTAAACTTCATCCCTCTTGTTGCTGAGGGCAGCGGGCAGCCGATAGGCAATATTTGTTGCAAGACACGGCTTACTTAGACTGCGGCTGGTCTTTCGTCATTCGTATCAATGCATGAAAGCCGTGTTGTTATGTTATAATCGTTTCAGATTAAGTACTAAATCGGAGTGGATATCGTGTACAAGTATTTTTTGCCGGATGAATACGTGAAAGACATTTTTCACATTCAACCTGAAGCACTAAAGAGTAAAGGAATCAAAGGGGTTATCACGGATTTGGATAATACGCTCGTTGCGTGGGACCGGCCGGATGCAACACCTGAAATCATCGACTGGATGAAATCCATGCAAGATGCAGGCATACAAGTGACCATCGTTTCAAACAACAATGAAATGCGTGTCAAAGCCTTTTGTGATCCTCTTGGCATTCCGTTTATAAATGATGCGCGCAAGCCGATGCGGAAATCCTTTCAAAAGGCTCTTTCTTCAATGAACGTCAAGAGAGAAGAAGTGGTTGTCATCGGTGACCAGTTACTGACCGATATACTCGGCGGGAACAGAAAAGGGCTGCATACGATTCTCGTAGTGCCAGTTGCGACGTCAGACGCTGCTATCACGAAATTCAACAGAAAGATTGAACGAAGAATCATGGCGGGATTGAAACGCCGTGGCTTGATTCAGTGGGAGGAATAAGCTTGGAAGAAATTAAATGTATCGGTTGTGGGATAACAATCCAGACTGAAGATCCGAAATTGGAAGGCTATACGCCGCCAGCTTCTTTAGAAAAAGAGGACGTTATTTGCAAGCGGTGTTTCCGGTTGCGAAATTATAACGAATTACAACCCGTATCCTTATCGGGCGATGATTTTCTTGCAATCTTAAATGGCATTGGCCAAAAAGAAGGATTGGTTGTTAAAATCGTAGATATTTTCGACTTCAACGGTAGCTGGATTAATGGATTGCACCGCTTTGTTGGAAATAAAGATATTTTATTGATTGGTAATAAAGCGGATATTTTACCGAAATCAGTAAACCCGAACCGTCTTATCAATTGGATGAAGGCTGAAGCGTCTAAACTCGGTTTAAAACCTGTTGACGTTCTGCTTGTTTCAGCACATAAAGGACAAGGAATGGAAGAAGCACTCACAGCAATTGATAAATACCGCCGCGGCAAAGACGTTTATGTTGTCGGTTGCACGAACGTAGGAAAATCAACGTTTATCAATCGCATCATTAAAGGGGCGACTGGCATTGGAGAAGTAATTACGACTTCTCATTTCCCAGGAACAACTTTAGATCTCGTAGAAATTCCATTTGAAGATGGGAAAGCCATCTACGACACACCAGGTATTATTAATCACCATCAAATTGCACATCATTTGGATGCGAATGATTTGAAAGCAATCACACCTAAAAAAGAATTGAAGCCGAAGGTATTCCAACTGAACGCCGAACAGACACTGTACATCGGTGGTCTTGCACGGTTTGACTTTATTTCTGGTGCCCGCTCGTCGTTTACAATTCATGTTTCAAATGAATTATCGATTCACCGTACGAAGCTCTCTAACGCGGATAATTTATATAAAGAGCATCTTGGTGGAATGCTGGCCCCGCCATCCGGAGAATCCCTAGAAACACTACCGCCATTTGTCCGTCATGAATTTTCAATTAAAAAAGCAAAAACGGATATTGTTATCTCTGGGTTAGGTTGGATTACAATTCAGCATCCTGACGTAGTTGTCGCAGTTCATGCACCACGTGGGGTAGACGTCGTACTGCGCCCTTCATTAATTTAAGGAGGGATTAGTTTTGAAAAAATGGTATGCGGTTATCGGAGATCCAATCAAACAGTCGATGTCTCCGTCTATGCACGAATCTTGGTTTAAAGAAAATAGCATAGATGCAGCGTATATCCCAATCCATGTTCCAGCTGACAGACTGCGGGAAGCAGTAGAGGGCTTGAAAAATTTGGGGTGTTCAGGCTGGAATGTAACAGTTCCACATAAAAGTGCTATTATTCCGTTTTTGCATCAGTTGGATCCATCAGCTGAGCAGATGAACGCAGTGAATACAGTCCGTGTGCTTGAGGATGGCACACTCATAGGCTACAATACGGATGGTAACGGATTCGTTCGTTCATTGGAAGAAGCTTATGGTGAGCGAAGCAAGGATAAGAAGGTTCTCGTTATCGGAGCTGGCGGCGCTGCACGAGGTATCGCTTTTGCGCTACACTCCGCAGGGTACGGGCCAATCTTTTTCGCAAATCGTACGCTTGAAAAAGCTGAACAATTAGCAGCAAATCTTTCGGATTCGACTGTCCTGTCGGTAGCGGAGGCGGAACTATCCCTTTCCGAATTCGGTTTGATTGTCCAGACAACATCCGTGGGCATGAACTTTTCACAAAAAGGACTACCTTTAAACCTGGATAACGTCTTGGAAGGAACTATTGTTGCTGATATTATCTACAACCCCCTTGAAACGGAATTTCTTGCAGAAGCCCGCAAAAGGGGAGCGCACACTCTGAACGGGGTCGGTATGTTTGTCCATCAAGGAGCGCTTGCGTTTGAGACATGGACAGAAGTTCATCCCGATACAGAATTTATGAATGAAAAAATAACGACAACTCTTGGAGGATAAATAACTATGTTAACTAATAAGCAAAAAAGCTTTCTTCGCGGCGAATCGAATCGTCTACAACCACTTGTCCATATTGGTAAAAGTGGATTAACAGAATCGGTCATCACGCAGATTGAAGAAGCACTTGAAGCAAAAGAATTAATCAAAGTAACGATTCTACAAAACTGTGACCAAGACAAAAATGAAATTGCAGCGAAGCTTGAAGAACAAGTGGGTATTGAAGTCGTTCAAGTTATCGGTAAGATCATCGTCTTGTATAAAGAATCTGTTGAGAAGAAACGGATCGAACTTCCATAAGGAGTGAGACACCCGATGAAAAAAGTCGGCATACTTGGCGGCACATTCAACCCGCCTCACATCGGCCACCTGATTGTTGCAAATGAAGTAAAGCATGCACTTGGTCTTGATGAAATTCGGTTCATGCCGAATGCTGTTCCGCCTCATAAAAATGCACCATTTGATGCAACAGCTGAACAACGACTGTTTATGGCGGAGCTTGTCGTATCAGGCTTTACGGGATTGACCGTTTCTGGGTTCGAAGTGAAACAAGGCGGTGTTTCTTATACTTATGATACGATGAAACAGGTGACTGAGATTGAATCAGATGTTGATTTTTACTTTATCATTGGTGGCGATATGATTGATATGCTGCCAAGCTGGCATCGGATTGAAGAACTGGTCGCACTTGTCAATTTTGTGGGGGTTGGCCGTCCGGGAACTATAGGAACGACTGACTTTCCGATAATTATGGTGGATATTCCTCAAATTGAATTATCGTCAACGTTAATAAGGAGACGCTTTTCCGAGAATGGAACTGTTCAATTACTTATCCCGCCTACTGTGGAAAATTTTATTCGCAAGGAGGGTTTATATGGATGTTGATCAGTTAAAAAAAGAACTTGCACAACGTATGCCGAAAGAACGATATGAACACGTTTTACGGGTCACCGAAACAGCAAAGAATCTCGCTGCGACCTATCAGATCCCGATAGTAAAAGCCGAGCTGGCAGCGTTGTTCCACGATATTGCCAAATTTATTGGAAAGTCTGATCAACATCTCTTCCTTGAGAAAGCCAATGAAGATTCCCGGCTTTTTTCATTTCATCATGAGTTGTGGCACGCTCCGGTTGGTGCAATTATCGCACATGATGAATTCGGGATCACCGACATGGATATCCTGAATGCAATTCGGTATCATACAACTGGGCGTGCAAATATGTCGCCGCTCGAAAAACTTATCTACGTTTCAGATATGATTGAACCTGGACGAAACTTTCCAGGAGTGGAAAGTTTAAGAAAAGATGCTGCGGAAAACCTGGATACTGTAATGGAGGCTTGCATTTATCAGTCAGTGCAGTTTCTTGTAAATAAAAGAGTACCGGTTTATCCGGACTCAATAGACTGTTACAATGAACACTTAAAGTAGAATATGATCTAATTACGCGACGTCATTTCGCAGTAAGGAGGGAAGAAGTTCAACCCCTCCCCATTACATGAATTCCATCCTGTAGGCACTATCGTAAGCCGGCCTACTTTAAATCAGAGACTAAACACAAGAAGGGAACAGTGAAATTATGACTACTACATTATTAGAAACAGCTTATAAAGCAATCGACGATAAAAAAGGGGAAGATATCGTAGTACTGAATATGGAAGGGGTATCGCTCATCGCGGACCAATTCATTATCTGCCACGCCAATTCTGCACGCCAAGTTCAAGCAATCGCTAAAGAAGTAGCTGACAAAGCCGCAGAGGCTGGATTTACTACAAGAAGAATTGAAGGAATGGATATGGCAAAATGGGTACTTGTAGATCTTGGCGATGTTGTCGTCCATGTATTCCACAAAGACGAACGCGGCTACTATAACCTTGAAAAGCTTTGGGGAGATGCACCAATGCTAGATATGGCCGAAGAAAAATGACTCGGGCTTATTCCGAATTCGCTTCTGTCTACGATGAACTAATGACTGACATTCCCTATGACGCCTATATTGATATCATTAATTTGGCGGCAGGGGGAATCGCTGGTAAACGTGTGCTGGATATCGGATGTGGAACAGGCCTATTATCCATGAAACTTGCAAAGCAAGGGGCTCAAGTCGCCGGGATCGATCTTTCTTCAGACATGCTAGCAGTCGCAGAAGATCGAGCACAGGCGCTTTCTTTGCCTGTGCAATTTTATGAACAACCCATGCAACAATTGGAGGGTTTTACGGACTATGATCTAGCAGTCATCGCAATTGACTCATTAAACTATTTACCGAGTCGTGAAGATGTGCTTGCGACATTCCGTCAAATCCATTCTGCTCTTGCGGTAGGGGGAAAACTTATTTTTGATGTCCATTCGATCTTTAAAACGGATGTGATATTCATGGAAGGTCCTTTTACGTTCGATAATGGACGAATTGCGTACATATGGATAACGGAAGAAGGGGAAGAACATCACTCCGTCTATTCCGAACTTGCCTTTTTTGTAAAGGGTGAGAGCGAATTGTTCAGACGTTTTGACGAGGTTCACACGCAACGAACGTTTCCAGTAAGCGACTATGCGGATATGCTGATGGACGCAGGTTTTTCGATAGAACGGATTTTTGCAGACTGGGAAGATGAGGCGCCTCACGAAGAAAGTGAACGAATCTTTTTTCAAGTACGAAAATAACCCTTTAACTTCATTCATTGGGAGCTCAACCACCCATGAATGAAGTTAAGCCTTCGGCGGTTGCCATGGATTTTCAGATGATTTTATCAAGCAAGTACGATAAAATCTAAGCGCCAATTGGCCAAGGTATATTTGATTTTTGGCTGGCATTCATTTATAGTTGAGAGAACTCCATGTGGATGCCGCCGAAGAAAGGGTGAACGTACTGTTTCGTTCGTTTGTATCTGCTAAATGGCGTAAGATTCTGACCCCCATTGCAGCAATCGCTGTGCTCTCCGCTTTTCTGTTCTTCCCCAAAGGACAGACCGACAACAATACGTTTGTCATGAGCGAACAAAACCCATTCCCTGAATTGATTGAAGAAGATAGTGTTGAAGAAGTGGAAGATAGTATTCAACTTGCTCCGGCTCTCATCGTTGTCGATGTGAAAGGGGCTGTTAGGCATCCCGGTGTCTATTCAATGCAAGATGGAGACCGCCTGATAGATGCTATCAATGCAGCAGGCGGCTATTTACCGCAGGCTGATTCTCGGATGCTGAATCATGCTATGAAGCTTACTGATGAATTTGTTATCTACGCACCGGTCGAAGGTGAAGAAATGCTAGATATTTTGTCCACCACGATAAGTGGGACGAGCGCGCCAAAAGATGACGGAAAAGTTAATATTAATACTGCAGATGAAAAAGAACTGATGACTATCCCTGGGGTAGGTCCGTCAAAGGCTGCAGCAATTATCCAATACCGGATGGATAAAGGCTCTTTCAAATCGCCTGAATCGTTAATGGAAGTATCCGGAATTGGTCAGAAAACATTCGAGAAACTAGAATCTCAGATTACAGTGAATTGATAGGAGTACAATTTAGACTTAGAATGTACTTGTAATATGTTGAATAAATGAAAACCTATATTAACTGAGCTCCGTAGCGAATTTAATGGAGTTCTTTATTTCAACATATATACCGAAATAAATATTGGAGGCATTCAAATGGAGCGAATAACTTGGGACCAGTTTTTCATGGCCCAGTGCCATCTATTAGCAGTACGAAGTACATGTACGAGATTATCTGTCGGGGCGTCAATTGTCAGGGATAACCGAATTATTGCTGGCGGCTACAATGGTTCTATCTCGGGAGGGGATCATTGCATCGATCATGGTTGTTACGTCGTCGGCAGTCACTGCGTAAGGACAATACATGCGGAGATGAATGCGTTGTTGCAATGTTCGAAGTATGGTATTCCCGTGGCAGGCTCAACGCTTTATGTCACGCATTTCCCATGTTTGCAGTGTTCCAAGGCGATTATTCAAGCAGGGATTCGGCATGTTATCTACGCAACAGACTATAAAAACGATGAATATGCCTTAAAGTTGTTTGCGCAATCAGGAGTTTCCGTTCAGCATATCCCGTATGATGAAAAGAAAGTCGACTTTTCCAACGAAAGTAAATTGGAACTTTTCAATGAATTACTTCAGAAAATGCAGGCACTCGGAGTCGGAAATGAAGACCTTGCCCCCTACAAACAAAGGGTGAATGACTTATTCGAGAAATGATATCCCGTGTACGATTCATGTATCTCGCAATTCCGGTCGCCGTATCAGCTTTTGCTGCATACGGTCCGGCTTATCTGTTACTCTGTAATCTACTTCTTCTCCCCATCTTCTTGAGCAGAAAAGAAGATTTCCTCACACCTATCCTCGCGGTTGCGGCCGCTACCTTCTCATTTTTTTATATTTCAGCAACGATTCCAGCCACTATTGAAAACGGTGATGCCACACTCACTCTCACTTGGACTGATAATGTGAAAATTGATGGCGGCAAGATGAAAGGTTTTGCGAAGACCTCCTCAGGAAATACCATTTACGCCATCTATACGATTGGCAGTGAACAAGAAAAGAATAGGTTACTTCGGACGAATATCCCTTCAGTGACATTTACGATGTCCGGCTCGTTTCGCAAACCTGACATCCCCTCTCATGACTATTCATTTAATATGAGTACATATATGAGAATGTACGGAGCAACAGCGATATTTGAATCGGAGACGATTATTCAGACTGTCAAGAATTCTGATATCCAGAGCCGTTTATCTGACCAAAGGTGGAAGGTGAAGAACCATATCGAAACTTCCTTCCCTGAGTCACTCATTGTGGAAGCGGAAGCTTTGCTCATTGGCGATCGAAGCGGAATGGATGAGGAGTTGGCAGCGAATTACCGAACTCTCGGTATTACGCATCTATTTGCGATTTCAGGACTGCATGTGGGATTGCTAACCTTCATGCTACGGGAATTCCTGCTAAGAATAACACTGAGGAAAGAGACTGTAGATACCCTCCTCATGGCGCTGTTGCCTTTTTATGCAGTTTTGGCGGGCGGGGCACCTTCTGTCTGGCGAGCGGTGTCAGTGACTATTCTCGTGCTTCTGGCTTCATCGGGTAGAGTAAGAGTAAGGCTTGATGATGCACTTGCGATAAGTGCAATTTGTTTTATCCTTTATCAATCATTTGTAGTATTTCAGCCCGGATTTCAGCTATCTTACATGGCGGCCTGCTCACTCGTCTATTCAACTGGTATTTTATCAAAATCAAAAGCGCCTATTGTGATTTCATTTCTAGTTACTTCGATCAGTCAGTTGTCGTTATATCCCGTCTTGCTGTTCCATTTTCATGAGTTATCCATTTCGTCATTTATAGTCAATTTGGCGTACGTCCCGCTATATTCTATAATCATCTTGCCTGCAAACATTTTCTTACTTATCATGACATCTGTCTTGCCGAAAGTGGCAGAGGTCTTATTCATGGTGTATGAACCGTTCCGGGCGAGCATTAGTATAATAACAAGCTGGATTTCCGCATTACCGTACCAATTATGGACACCAGGAAAACCCGATGCGTTCTGGGCATTCATAGCGGCAGCGAGCGTTATGCTGTTTTTCGTTCGCTGTGAGGAGGGGACCAAGCTTATCCGATCGCTGCCAATCGTAATTGCGCCCGCCCTTGTCATTCATTTCATCCCGTATATGGACAGCTCCCTGAAAGTGACCTATCTAGATGTCGGACAAGGAGACAGTATCGTCATCGAATTGCCTTATCGAAAAGCGGTTTATGTGATTGATACGGGTGGAACCATTACATTCGGCGAGCCAAACTGGAAAACCCCAACGAAGCAATTTGAAGTCGGCAGGAAAATCGTTGTCCCTTATTTAAAGGGGAGCGGTATCACGAAAATCGATAAACTGATTATCTCCCATGCTGACGCTGATCATATGGAAGGAGCAGATGAACTATTAGACGAACTTAAGGTAGACGAAATCCATATTTCACCCGGCAGTGAGTTTGAACCAGCCATGAAGGATGTGTTAACGATTACTGAGAGCAAAATTATTCCGGTCTTACCAATGAAAGAAGGTATTTCATGGAAGAAAGGAGAATCAAGCTTTAATTATGTAGCTCCAGCGGATGAGAAGTATGATGGAAATGCAAGTTCTCTTGTCCTATTCATGAAAACAGCGGGGCCTTCATTCTTATTTACCGGTGATATGGAGAAAGAGGGAGAAGTTCAGTTTCTTCGCAAGTATGGAAAATCCGATTTTGGTTCAATTATTTTGAAGGCGGGCCATCACGGCAGCAGGACTTCGAGTACTGACGAATTTGTACAGGCACTTCGCCCAGAGTTGACGATTTTTTCAGCCGGGAGGAACAGTCGGTACGGTCACCCGCATCCTGAAGTTGTTGAGACGTTTAGAAAATATGGTTTGAAAACAATGTCAACCGCCGAATTCGGATCGATTACAGTCACTGTCAAAAAAGATCTATATCATATTTCTGATATGGCACAATAACTAAGGGTGATTTGCCTGTTAAGAGTGAGGTTGTCTAATGCTGTCGCGTCCCGTGGCATCTATATTCTCTAAGCCGGCGACGGGTGTCTTTAAGCCACCCTAATGCTCGGATGCTTTCAATGACTGCTTAACGATCATCCTACGTGCCTCTGTGGGTTGGAATAGAGACAATAAAAAAACGGATATAACATTCCCAATGGGAACGCTATATCCGTTTTCTGCAAACCTATTAGCCAGCGACGACGTCGATTATTGTAGCAACAACAAAAATTGCTGAAAATGCTACGAAAGCGACTATAAAGCCGATTCCTGAATCGATAAGATCATTGCGTTTGGACTGTACATCATGTTCAAACTCATTCATTGCTACACCTCCTGATTCCATTATAGTATAGATGATTCCTTAGGAAAAATCCATAGCAATCAACTTTTTAAACATGTCTGTCTATAACTGACACAATTTGTCCATACAGTCTTTTTGCTTTACTGTATAATTGGTATGTATGTGCCTTGAATTCTGCAGAAGCTCCCCTTCTATAAGTGATAGGATGAGTGCTAAAATGCATATACATCAGTGGGGTGCAAACTTTCTGCTGATTCAAGTTAATCCTCAGTCGGATGTCGCAGTTTTTAAATTGCACATTTGCAATTCAAAATTTGGACGCAAGTACGCTGAGGCGTAATCGAATTGGAAGAGGTGAACAATGTGGCGAATGCAATATGGAAAAAAATAGCCGCAGGGGAAATCGATCCGGTCTACTTATTGACTGGTCTCGAACAACATCTATTCGACTCCACAATTACTCGGCTAAAAAAAGCATTACCTGACATTGATGCTGGATCAGTCATTCGGTTTGACTTGGACGAGACACCTGTAGAGGTGGTCATTGAAGAGGCAGACACATTACCATTCCTCGAAGACCGTAAATTGATCATAGCTGGAAACGCATCATTTTTAAAAGCGTCAGATAAAACCCGAGAAAAAGTGACACATAATTTGGAGCTATTGGAAGCATGGCTGGCAAATCCTTCACCGACCGCAACCGTTGTATTTATAGCGCCTTATGAAAAACTGGATGCACGAAAACGGATCACCAAAATAATGAAAGAACAGACGACTGTTATTGAATCAAAACGTTTGCAGGGGAAAGATCTTTTCACATGGATTCAACAGGAAGCGAGTGCGAACAGCAGTCAGATTAGTCCAAGTAACGCAGAATTGTTAGTGAAAATGGCAGGGGATGACCTTCTTTCATTGTCATCAGAAATTAGTAAGATGGCTACGTATTTAAATGGTGATGGGGCTATAACAACAGAAGTAATTGAGTCGCTTGTACCCCGGACACCGGAAATGGATGTCTTTAGGCTAACGGATGCGTATGTGTCTGGAAAAGTGTCTGACACTGTTGCGATCTATCATGATCTCTTACGTAATGGGGAAGAGCCAATCATGCTGACATCACTTATTGCGAGTCATGTAAGGCTCATGGTACACGTGGGCTTGCTGCAGAAAAAAGGATACCAGCAACATCAAATTGCAAAAACATTAAGCGTTCATCCGTACCGCGTAAAGTTAATGATGGAAAATAGAAATCTGCCAAGTTCAGAGCGATTACTGCTAGTTTTAAATAATCTTGCAGCCATTGACTACAAATTGAAATCATCGAGTGGTAAAAGAGAACGGATTTTGGAGTTATTCTTTATGGAACCTTTAAGAAAATAAAAAAAGGCCATCCGAAAATCGGATGGTCTTTTTCATATGAAAAATTAAAGTGCTTTTTTAGTAAGACGTGCTTTTTGACGTGATGCAGTATTTTTATGGATAAGGCCTTTACGTGCAGCTGTATCCATTTTTTTGATTGCATCTTTTAGAAGGCCAGTAGCGTTTTCGTCTTTAGCGTCAAGAGCAACTTCAGCTTTACGTACAGCAGTACGCATTGCGTGTTTTGTAGTCGAGTTTTGCTCGTTTGCAGCATTGCTTTGTTTTACGCGTTTGATTGCAGATTTAATGTTTGGCATTTCATTCACCTCCAGTTTCAGGTAAGGCAAGAGTGTTTCCACGAAGTTTCGGATATCTCTTTCACAACAAGAGTTATTTTATCAAACCAAGAGCCAGATTGCAAGAACAAAAGCGCAATTGTCTCTAGGGGCAGGAGCTGAACGTGGAACAGTTCGTAACGCTGGTTATCCGCTGCCAAAGTATTTTATGAATATTGAACAACTAAAAATACACTAGTAACTGGAGTCAAGACAAATAATAAAAAGAGAAAGAATATTTCCTTGACACATCGCACAAACTTAAATGTGAGGTGATTGTATGGAGAAGCATGATTTTTATCGAACAGATCTTGTTGACGAAAGTGAAGAAATGGTACGCCACCGGTCAGCAACTGAAAAAAACAGGCTGAAAGAATCGAATGGTGTTTTATTTGGAGAATCGAGATTGGGACGTGTCATAGTAACGTCAGTGACGGTCGATGAACAAGGTGAACAAAAGATCGGAAAGAAAAAAGGGACGTATATTACACTGACAGTCCCTGCGCTTACATCAGACGATTTAGAGGGGCTTGCCGATATGTCGAGGGTGTTAATCGAAAAACTCGATGAGATGCTTGCAAATATCACGACTCTCAAAACAGGAAAGATTCTTTTAATTGGCCTGGGCAATCGGGATATTACACCCGATGCAGTCGGACCGCTGACGATGGACCGTCTGCGGGATATTGTACCCAACTATTATTCCGAAGAAGGCAGTGAAGTTTTCGTCTATGCACCAGGTGTGACAATTCAAACAGGTCTGGAAACGGCCGATTATGTTAAAGCTTTAGCCAATGAAATAAAACCAGATTTGCTGATTGTCGTAGACGCACTTGCCGCAAGGGATAGCTCTAGACTTTGCCGGACGATTCAATTGACGGATACGGGCATCCATCCAGGCTCCGGGGTTGGCAATAGCCGAAAAGAAATTTCGCAGGATATGCTTGGTATGCCGGTAATTGCAATTGGAATTCCTACAGTCGTTGATGGCCCTGTTTTAATTGCGGATGCTATCAATACAATGTTCGGTTATATCGCTTCCAAAATAAATGAAAAAGACAGTCCTTCCTCACGTCTTTCCGTCACTCCGTGGTTGCATAGCGAGAGCGAAGATGCCGACCGTTCCAATCTACTTCCAATTTTCGGTGATTGGGCAACATGGCCGCATGAGGATCGCATCCAACTGTTCGAAGAAGTATTAACGAATCATGAACTTCGGACGTTCGTTTCGCCAAAAGAGATTGATTCGTGGGTATCTCTTTATGCAGAATCACTTGCAGATTCATTAACGACCTGGATTTCCAACATGAAAAAATAGTCATTGACCCATGTTCCAGCGCATATAGTTGGAACACGGAGGGATGCCATTTGAAAAAGACACTGCAAATATGGGGCACACTTATCTTATTTCTCTTCCTGTTTCCTGTTGTTATTACAACACTTCCAGAGGGACAGCCGGCGAAATCTTCCAAGCTTGTGAAAGAGTCTTCTTACATGGTATATGCCGCCAATATTATGGAAGAGGAAGAGGAACCAGAAACAGAAACAGTACCAGTACAATCGACAGACGGAAAAGCGCTACTCTATTTCACTCATTGGACTGAAGCATTCGAGCCGGTAACGCAATCGAAGGATGGTAAAATTGCTGTTTCTCACCAAACCGAAAACATTACAAAATTTGGTGAAAAACTAAAAACGCAACTTGTCTTCAATGGAATTGAAACGGATATTGTATCTGTTGAAGTGCCTCATACGGGTGCCTATAAAAAGATTCGGCCCCATGTTGAAAAGCAGCTGCAGAAAAAGAAGTATGATTTAATAATCGATCTTCATAGGGATGCCCTCGGTCCGGATAAAACGACAATTGCCTTCAATCAAGAAAAATATGCGAAAGTGGCATTCGTCATAGGAATGGAACATCCTAATTTCGAGAAAAATCGCGCAAATGCAGTGCTGTTGAAAAATGAAATGGAACTACTTGTCCCAGGAATCACACGAAACTTGGTTATGAAGCATGGAGCTGGCGTTGATGGAAAGTACAATCAGGACCTTGATCCGTCACTTTTAGTCGTGGAGCTTGGAGGAATCGGAAACACGGAAGATGAGTTAAATCGCACAATTGCCGTTATAGCGAAGGCAGCTGCAACAGTCATAGAAAATTCTAACCGTGTCGAATATTGAAGTATGCGCTGTTCACTGCTATAATTCATATAGAAGTGAAATTTAAATGAAACCTTATGGTATCAATGGTTTTGAGGCATTTTTTTTTATTTTGGTGCCATTTTGATGCCGTGATATAATTTGGATGTGAATACAAGCATATGTAACCAATCAGTTATCTGTATCCTGATTGGTTTTTTGCGTCCTCATAAGAGAACCAAATTTCGAGGATGCTTCACGTCTTCGTTCTTTAGTAACGTGCAAATATATATCTGTCGTTGTCTTATCGCTCTTGTGACCGAGTCTTGCCATGATTTCAGGTAAACCCACACCAGCCTCCGCAAGTAGGGAAGTATGCGTGTGTCGTAGGCTGTGTGGTGACAATCGTTTTTTTATTCCACTTTGATTTATAATAATCTTCATACGATATCTCATTGATTGGGTACCAATGGGATAGCCGCAAAAAGATCGTTTGCTTCGTGCGTATATAAAGTCATGATCGTGGTATAGTCCTTTCATCTTCGCCTTTAACTCATCTTGCATACCTTTATGTTTTGAAAGAACTTCAATTACATCATCTTCGACTTCAATTTCACGTATTGACTTTTTGGTTTTAGGTGGTGTGATTTTAAAATCTTCAATTTTATAGTACTCGCTATAGTATGTTTTCGTTACACGTATTAATCTTTCTTCAAAATTAACATCTGACCATTTTAAGGCACAAAGCTCTCCTATTCGTAGACCCGTCCAAGCCAAGACAAGAAATATTACATAGTCTTCATCACTAATTTTCTTAGCGGTATTCAAGAACTTATGTAATTCGTCTTTTTCAAAATACTTTTCTTCTATTGTTTGGTTTTCAATTTGATCGACTGTTAATATTTCTCTCGGTATTGAAGTAAACTCGGTAGGATTTTGAATAATAATCCTATCTTTCCTTGCTTTATTAAATATCATGTTAGCTGTGGAATTAATTATTTTCATTGTATTCTCCAAGTTGCCTGCCTTTTTTAGAGTAAACAAAAACTTTTGATACATATTATGATCTATGTCTGTAATTTCTACGTTATTAAAGTAATCATTCAGAACCAATAGGGCGTATCTCCTCGTTTTTAACGTACTTTCTTTCACAGGTCGTTCAATAGAAGTCGAATATGTTGAATACCATTGTTGTGAGAATTGAATAAAGGATACATCTTCTTTAGTGATAAGATTTCCACTATTGAATTGATATTCAACCTCCAATGCCTCTTTTTTTGCGTCCCTTTCTTTCGCAAAACCTCGTTTTACGATTCTTTTCCTTTTACCCGTTTGTGGATTAACACCAGTTTCAACAATGTACTTCCACCGAATACCTTTCTTTGTTTCATACTTTTCGTATCTAGCCATTGTAATTAACCTCTCCTTCCAGTTCAATTCGCAGAAACATTCCAATACAAGTTGCCAACCTTCGACTGCAGCCACTTCTCCAACCTCTCGGTAGCGAAATCAGGCTCTACATTAAACGTGTTTATAATCACTCCTACAGCTTCACAGCGGAGTTGTGGTAGGCTCATTTGATTCAACAAAAATGTTGGGACACAAAAATGATATGCGAAATGCTCTGCTTGCCATTCCTGATACGCCCGGAATGGCTCATGCATGGACAATTGATAACCCTCATGTCCTAAAATGTGAGCCAATTCATGTCCGAAGTCTTGCCAAACCTCTTGTTTCGTTTGATTTTCATTTAGAAAAATGCGGTAGACACCTCCCAAATTATTAGCTTCACTCGATTCGTCAAAGTAATAAGTTTTTATACCAAGTAGGTCGGCAATGTTTTCGATCAAATCATCATGAGAAATTTGAGAAGGTTCTGAAATATTGACCGAAAGATAAATCGAATAAACTTTCTCTTCTAGTAAGGACAAATTAGATGTTTTTAACATAAATTCGACACCTTTTCTACGAATTGGGAATATATGTTCGTTTGATATTTACAATAATACCCTATCTAGATAGAATAGATAGGGTTATTTACTCATATTTCAAAAGATGTTTCATTTGTCCTCGTTTTTAATAATGTCCCACATTTTACGTAACTTACGTAAATCTTCCTCATCTGATTTAGGTAGTTCTGAATACCAGCGTTTCAACCCAGGATCTTTAATAACAGATTGAAATTCTTTCTCGTTTTTTTCCGTTACTGAAAGGTAATCCGTGCGATCTAATAGCAAGTCGACAGAAACCTCATAAAGATCTGCTAACTTTTTTAGGGTTTCAGTATCGGGATCTCGAATGCCTCTCTCGTAGTTCGATAATACTGCATTCGTAATATTAACTTTTTGAGCAACATAAATCTGGGACCAGTTTCTTTTTTCTCTTTCCTTTTTCAACCTACCGCCTAAATTCATATGATCACCATTTCCATATATATTGCTTATAGACAATTATACCCCAATTCAACGTAAAGTTAATGCTTTTCAACTAAAAGTTGAATTATGACTTGACATTCGACTTTATGTTTAATAAACTGTGGTTATAAATCAACTATACGTTGAATTAAATTTGTGGGGGTGAATCAATGACAACTGTAAATGAGAGGATTGGGATTTTAAGGAAAGAGAAGAAAATCAGTCAATCGGTAATTGCGAACATGCTAAACATTAGTGTACAAGCTTACAGTATGAAAGAAAGAGGAAAGCGACCACTTTATTCCTGCGAGTTAGAAGTGATAGCAGCACAATTAAAAGTTCCGGTTTCAAATTTTTTTGAGAACTGATTCAACGTAATGTTGAATCAGGGGGAATTAACTTAAAAAAACGCGGTTATCTAAATTAGCTAATTACTTTTATAAGCTTTCCGTTGATATTATGGTTGCAAACTAAAAATGGAAGGAGAGGTAAATATGAATATTGTCCTTGAAGATCTTAAAGCGAAACTACTCGAAGAGAATCTAAAAGATTTATTTATCCAGGCGTACCAGCAAGGTGTGAAAGACTGCCAAAAGCAATACGCTTTTTCGCATTTGCTAAATAAGAAGGATTTGTGCAGTATCTTTCAGGTTGAAGAATCGACAGTTAATAAGATTGTCGCAAGGGAAGGGTTTCCGAAAACTAAATTTGTTACAGCTCGTTATCCTCGAGACGAAGTATTCAAGTGGATGCATGAAAACTGCGTGAATGCTGAATCCGATAATCGCCTGATTAGAAGAAAATCGTTTGCTTAGTGAATAAATAGAGAGGGGATGAAGGGGAATGGCTTACTTTGTGATTCAGGTTCGTACAGGTGCGGAAATTGAAGTGAAAGAAATTTTGAAAACCGTTTTGCTTAGATCTGGTGATTCTATGGTCAAAGCAATCTATGCAATGGAAACTTATGCGGAAATCATTCGTGAGGATAATACTTATGTCGATTTGTCTCCTTTGGACACGGAAGACATTACAGATCACTTGTACGTAAAAAGAATTCAGGCCGGTTTGAACAACCTACGCACGGCTTGCGACAATCTGAAAGTATACAAAGACGCCAAATCTCTAGCCTTGCTCGATAGCTATAGGGACAACATCCGCGAACTTTCGAAGGAATTGAGAGATGCTCGAAAAGGGACAAAGAAAATCAGTAGCGTGTTAACTGGGTACATCTTAGTTGAGCTGAATGTAGATTTTTATTATTTTCCGGATAACCTGTGGCATTTAGTGAAATCGATACCGAATGTAACTGGAATTCCTAGTAAATACAATATTCCACAAGAAGAAGTAGATGCATTCTTTCATCAGATTGATGTTACACCGGAAGTGGAAATGGAGTTTGAAGAACTTCTATCCGACGATGAAATCATTGTTGTTAGAAATGAACTTCTGCATGAAGCGAACACGGTTGTGGGTACGCTTGAGGAAATTGATTTCCTTGAAGAAATTGATTCCCTGGATACTAATCTACTCGATTACATTGAAGATATAAAAGTAGCAATTGTACCTACTAATCCCATGAAGAAAGTGGTAGACCGATGTAAAGCATTTATCCACCGAAAACGCCAAAAAATTGTGATGCCAAGTACATTGTTTTTGAATCTTTACAATGAAATTGAGATGCAAAGCCTTTTCCTGACCCCGAGCACTTTTGACTTCATTCATCGTTTTAAAAAATTTGCGTACCAACAAAGCGGGGGAAGGATCGAATGAACTCTTATATTGGGAAGGTCGCAAAAGTTTTGTACCGGAACGGGGACTTCCTTATCGCTAAAATGCAGACAGAAGTAGAAGAGCTAGTCATAAAGGGCAGCATTTTCGGCGTCGATAAAGGTGAAGAAATTCAAGTGCAGGGTGATTGGGAAACGCATCCGAAATTCGGTAAACAACTTGCGGTAACGTTTTGGGAAAGACCGATACCGCAAACAAAAGATCAGATTATCGCTTTCCTTGCCTCTTCACTTGTAAAAGGCTGCGGAGCAAAGCAAGCAGTCATTATCGCTGAACAGTTGGGGGAGGATGCTCTAAGCATCATTTCACAGCAGGGTGAACAAGGCTTGAGAAACATTAAAGGAATAGGACAGAAGCGGGCCAGTAACATCGTGGAAAGTGTTCGCTCTACGTTCGAGGTACAGAGGATTATTGCGGAATTGCTTGTTTTTGGTATAACCGCAAGTATGGCCATGCGGCTGTATAAAGAGTACCAGTCTAATACTGTGGCCATTTTATTAGAAAACCCATACAAGCTAACAGAGTTAAATCTAATCGGATTTTTGAAAGCGGATGAAGTCGCTCGGAAGATGGGGATTTCCCCTTTGTCTGGATTTCGGATTGACGCTTGTGTGAACTATCTCTTGAAAAAAACGTGTTTTAATTCCGGCCATTGCTATGTCTTGGAGGACGAACTGCTAAGGGATGCAGAGCAAGCATTGAATCATAACACGGTCGAGGCTGATAAAGTATCGATGGATGAATTAGCGCAAAGTATTTACCGTTTGGAAGAGAAACATATCGTTATTGAAGATAATTGCGTTTACCCAAAGTTTTTATTCACATATGAAGATAGGTTAGCTCGGAAACTTTCAGAAATGAAGGGTTCCCGGGATGGCGTAGCATTGCCTTCGTTAGATAAACAGATAATAAAGTATCAAAAAAAGCAGGGAATTATCCTTGCCGAGAAGCAACGTGATGCGATTAGGCGGTTATTTGAAGAACAGATGTTAATACTCACTGGTGGTCCAGGAACAGGAAAGACAACCGTTATACGGGCGATGCTCAACATGTACAAAGGAATACATCCAGAAAACATAATATGCTTAGCTGCCCCAACTGGAAAGGCGAGTAGACAATTGTCTGAGGTGGCTGGACATGACGCATCTACAATCCATAGGCTGATTGGGTACCAACAAGGAGAAATTCCTGTCTACAATTGGCAAGATAAACTTCCTTGCGATTTGTTAGTCGTTGATGAAATGTCGATGGTGGATGTTCAGTTAGCTAGTTTACTGATGGATGCACTCGAAAAGAATACGAAAATTCTCTTTGTGGGTGACAGGGATCAATTACCATCGGTAAGTCCTGGGAACGTTCTAAGTGAAATGATTCGGTCAGGATTACCAACAGTAGCACTTACAGAAGTATTTAGACAAGCACTGGAAAGCCAAATCATTAGTAATGCCCATAGAGTTAATCAAGGTAAATCACTTCTTATCGACAGCGATAAAGGTGATTTTTATTTTATTAATCAAGAAGACCCAAAACGAATCGCAGCTTTGATTATTAGAAGTGCTTTACGTTTTCAAGAGTTAGGTTATTCATTATCGGACATTTTGATATTAAGTCCGATGAAAAAAGGACCTGCTGGAACACTTGCATTGAATGACCAGTTAAGAGATGCCTTAAACCCATCTGATTCGACCAAAAAGGAATGGGAGATAGGGAAAAGGCTATTCCGACTTGGTGATAAAGTCATTCAGATTAAAAATAATCAATCTAAAGGAGTTTTTAATGGCGATATCGGTGTGATTACCAAAATTTCAAAAGAAGTAAATGAAAATAATGAGACCGTTGAAAAAATGACATGCGATTTTATGGGAATAAAAGTATCATACGAAAAAAGTGAAACCAACGAATTGGAACTAGGCTATGCAATCACTATTCACAAATCACAAGGTGGTGAAGCACCAATAGTTATTATCCCTGCTACCACAAACCATTATGTTATGTTGGCTCGTAATTTAATGTACACAGGCATGACTAGGGCAAAAGAAAAGATCGTGTTAATCGGTACACAAAAAGCGATGGAGATTGCTATTGGAAATAATAAACTAACTGACAGAAACAGTGGCTTATCAAGTCGTATCACCTCATATACCGAATATAACAACCGATTCGGTAGGGACGATGCAAGCGGTGGGAGTGGGTGATATAAAAATGGATATGCATGACGCGTTAGAGACGGCAGAAAAGCACGCCAGACTTCGCGATGGTGAAAAGCTAGTGGATGTAGCTGCTGTTGCAATAGAAGAACAGAAGGCAAATGAGCAAGGTTACGCCCTATACAAGCTGAAGGATAAAAACAAAGCATTGTTTGTTCAAGCAATTCAAGAAAACCTCGATGTGCTTATCAGGAAAGAGTTCCTGACGAATGCAGAGTTAGGTTTTCTTTTTTCTTTGATGCCGTTGATTCAGCTGCATTCAAATGGAATTACCGATAGAGGAAGCGGACAATTTATGACAGTATCAGAAATTGCGAAGTATCTAAATCGTGATCGTACTGGAATCAGTGCAACAATCCAAAGTTTGCTTGAAAAAGGGATATTATTTGAACTGGTGGATTCACAAGAGATTAAAGAACATAAAAGAAGTGTTACTCGTAGACCATTATTTATGAATCCTGAAATCATTTATGCCGGAAATCGAAACAGAATAAATGCTACATTATCAAAGTTAGTTATCGAATTTGACAAACTGGAAAGAAAAAAGGTGTTGCTTTCTTGGAAGTTATGGATAAAAAATGGCGAAGAGTTCGGGAGATTGTACAGCAGAAAAAGTTATTTGGAATTCAAAAAACTGAAATGAATTAGCAGGGTGTGGAGAAAATACCACACTCTTTATTGTTGATTTATATAGGTTTCCAGCACTTCTTTTAGAGGGTGTCGAAATATTTCTACACCCTAAATTAGTGTATTGAAGGGGTAAGTATGAAAAGGGAGTGTCGAAAAATATCGACACATGTGTAGATAAATCTCTACACCCTAAAACATGTATAAACGTTGTTGTGAAAGGGTTTTTAGGGGTTTTCAGAATGTCGCCCTCTCTCACTCTCTTATATACGACTGCCATACTGGATTTTTCACCTGTATCTTAAATGAGAAATCACCATGAAAAGTAGTTGAATTCTAAAGTGGATGATACTTCGTTAAGTTTTCGTGAGAGTGAAATTCGAATTATTTTCGTAATAGATTTTGAAATAGAAAACGAAACGAATTAAAACCTGGGCTGGAAAAAAGGGGAGTATGGCGATGTCTGCTCTTTCAGCTCTTCAATTATTCAGCCCATGTTTTAACTTGTTCAACACGAAGAGCAAAATTAAGCGTAGTCATTTGTTCAAATAACCGTATCCACTCTTTGTACTTGTCAAAAGCAATCGAAATTCTTTTGGTTGTTTTTTAGAGGGACAAAATAATGGAATGGAAAGAAGGAGATATAAATTGAGGTATCAAGAAATCAAGGAAGTAAACGATGATTTAGAATCGACTGTTGACTAGTGGAATGGTCCACACATGCTTTATCAGGAATGGTTGCCGGATACGCAGTTACAGGAGGTGATTGGCGAGGAGCTGTCATTGGAGGAATAGCTGGTATCGTACCGGATCTCGATGAACCAAAGTCGAAGTTCGGAAAGTTGTTCTTTTTTATCTCAATACCACTTAATTCTGTATTTGGTCATCGGACTTTTACGCATTCCTTGTTATTTTCATTATTAGCAGGGGTTTTTATATACCCGTTTACAGATTGGTGGGTGGGTTTATCAGTAGGTGCAGGAATACTTGCGCATATAGCAGGGGACATGCTGACTGGAAAAGTGAAGTTCTTCTATCCGTCAGCTAAATCTGTTGGGATTGCAATATCGTTATTCAGTTTTACATTGATAGATAGAATCACAAGACTGTTACTCATCATTTTTATCGGTTGGGTTCTAATTACAAAAATAAATTTGGATTTATAGGAGGTCATACTTTTGGAAAACGTTGCAGTCGATTTAGGCTATGGATTTGTCAAAGCAATATCATCATCAGGAAAGCGTGTCATATTCCCATCGCTAGTCGGGAAAGGGTATAACAGGGGAATCACAAATATCCTCGGAGATACACCGAACGATTTAGCGAATATGCATGTAACAATTAGTGGTGAAGATTATTTTGTCGGAGAGCTGGCAAATGAATCCCGCTCATTATCCCGCATATTTGAACGTGAGCGGTTCAATCATATGTACACACACATTCTACTCAATACAGCCATTCAGCTTGTCACGGACGGGAGAGGAGGTTCTATCAATCTTTCGACGGGTCTTCCATTAGATTTTTATCAGGCGCAAGCAAAGGATTTCCAAACATCTGTTACAGGTATTCAATCACATATTGAATGGATGTCAGGACCTTTAGTTGAAGGTACAAAACAGGTGAACATTGAACGAGCTCTAGTGTTTCCACAAGGTGCTTCAGCCATCTTCTCTGCATTGATTAATCACGAAGGGAAATATACGTATCCTGACTTAATGCATCAGGGGTCACTAGTTGGCCTAGTTGATATCGGATTCAGGACGACCGATTTTGTTGTAGTTGAAATCCAAGAGAACGGTTCGTTCATTCCGAAGGCAAAGCTATCCGGTACTGTGGATGACGGTGTGAACAATCTTTACAGGGATATTCGTCAAGCTTATAAAACACAAACAGGTGGAGCGGATTTAAGTGAACATTATATCTCACGAATTTTAAAGGATGAACAATTGACCTATAAAGGCAACAAGATTGATTTTAGCCAGATTATCCAATCAAGTAAAAAGTCCATTGCTACAAATATTGTTGATCGATTAAAAAACGTATGGGCTGAAGAATCCGATTTATTTGATGCGATTTTCTTAGCCGGTGGTGGGGGTGAACTATTTGAGCCATTTATCCAGCCCCACTTTGATAACCGTTTAGTGAAGATTATAGAAAGCCAGTTTGCAAATACCATCGGCTATTTGAGATTAGGTAAATCTGTATTTGATCAATTAGAGCGACGGAAAACTGTGATGTGATATGAATGTGAATTGGGAAAAACGATTTAGTTTTCGACTGCAAGAGGAAGATGAAGAAATCTATAACCTGCTCGCGAAAGTGCCGGACAATAAGCGGAGTGAAACTATTCGGCAGATGTTGAGGTTTGCATATCGAACAATTTTAGATGGTCAAAAAACTCATCAGGATAATCAACGCTTGATGGCTGAAATAAAGTCCTTAAAAGACAGTCAAGAAGTGCAGCATCAGGAGCTGCTAAATAAAATCGGAAATGGTGTTGCGATTAGAGTTGAAGAGGTAAAAGAATATGTTGATAACACGATAACTGAACAAGCGATAGACGATAGCGCAAGTGCGATGCTTTCGTCTTTTGGTGTTGAACTTTAATTAACTTAGGAGGTGAAGAAATGGTTAGAACGAAGGAAGAGCTACGTAATAGCAAGAAGCAGAAGTTCAAGAAAGTATGTGAAACGCTGAGGGTATGTGATTCCTGTGTATTTAAAGAATTGGTAATGATGGGGGATCGATCGAACGACAAAGAAACTGTTGAATTAATCTGCGGTGCCTGTCCTAATTACAAATCAATGCGAAATGTCGGTGACCTGTTATGGAAAATAGATACGAATATTGAAGCAATACTCGAAAGGAGACAAGAAATCACTACGCATGAAATTGTGACGCTGCTTGAAAAAGGCGTTTCAAAAAAGAAAATTAGAGAAGCCATAGGAATGCATTCAGTCATCGAATTCAGGGAATTCATATCGATGATTGCCCAACAATGAAAGGGGAATTAATGATGAAATTACTTGCGGATGCAATAAACTCTTATCTTTCTGCAGAACACAATATTCAACGTCTTTTAACCGAATCGAAAGAATTGATGGATAACGTCAATGTGTACAGATTGAATTCTGAAGACGCCCAACAATATCACACGCTATATCAAGCGATACAAGGACTCGAAGAGGCACATAATTCTATTGTCGATTTAAGCAAGGAGGTCCAACTGGAAGGATATTTACAAAAGAACGAATGGGATCGGTATGAATTATGCGGCCGAGAACTGACCAGCGGCTCCTCCGTGGATGTTTGGAGAGATGACCCGGAAATGAAGGAAGGTGGCTATTATGTCCAATCTCGAATTGAACATCGAGGAGATGATTATTATTGTGTAGCAATGCCGTATATAAAGCTAGAGGGGCTGAAGGCTCGATACAGGGCGCTGCCTTGATGTTATTAAATACTAAGAAAGGAGTGAATTGTAATGCGTATGAGTCTGGAGGATACCTATAAAGCCGTGGTTTTGAAGGGGATGCTAGAAGACGAATTAAATGAACTCGAAACTATTCATGAAAGGATGTTCAGCAGAAAAGTAATCAGCAAAGACGCAATTCGTAAGACGGTGAAAAGATTATTCATCTCGTTTCCCATTTTCATGATTCTTGTGAATTACGTTCGCAATGGGATTGATCTTTTTATCTTCATCTACACACCTGTATTTTTGTTCTATACAGCGATTTACACTGCGGTAATTGTCTCTTTCATTTACGTTTACAATGCAATCGTGAAGAAATTCAATAAATCTAGGAAGGAAATTAGTGAAGGAATAGTTTTTTATGAACAGTACAAAGAGGCACTTCAAAAGAATATTGAATCGGTTGATAGCGCACTGAACAATAATTCTTCATTGCTTCCAATGTATCGATCAAAAGAGGTTTTGGAAAAAATGATTGCGTATAAAAAACAGGGAAGAGCAAAAATCGATGAAGAAGCAATCCACATCTATGAAAAGGAAAGCCGTATATGCAGTCAGCACAGTACTGCTAGTAGGAAAAAAAGCATTTCGAAGTTATCAGCAATCTCAACTAAGTTGAGCGGTTTTGGTCGTTTTATTAGCATGGTACTCTTTGCGTCCATGGTGGCCAAAAGCCTAAACAGGCCAAGTCCTCGTAGATGGTAAAGGAAAGCAACCTGCGAGAGGAGGTGAAAGGATGTTTAAACTCGTAATCGGGACAATTTTGATGGTCTTCTTAATCGTGGTCATCGGGAGTCTATTGCTAGAACAGTTTCCAACATTGGTCCCGTTGTGGGAGGAGCTAAAAATGCATGTCGTAAGTCTTTATGAATCGTCACTCGTTAAATATGGGACGATTACAACACTCGTTTTGATTGTCGCCATTTTCATTATGGTGGGTAGTTCAAAGAAATTTTGAAAAACGTGACTAGATGTGGAATACGGAAAAAGGAGGGATCGGATTTTGAAAAGACGATTGAATAAGCCGACAGATTCGAAAGAAAGTCTGTTCAAAAGGTCAATGGATGTTTTAAAGAAAACCTCCGAAAATGAAAAACGGAAAAAAGAAATACGAAAACATGAAAAGAAAAGCAAACCGAAAGGGTACCGGGCTAAAAGGCTTGGCGCAATCACTTTCTGGATGCTTTTTTTATTTATGTTGCTTATTGTATTCGTGAATGTGTTTTCAACGGGTGAGAAATCGAATGCAGCGAATGATTCCGACGAGGCATTTTTGAATAAAGCTACTTCTGCAGAAGGTATCGAGTTCTCGAAAAGTTTCGTCTCGGCCTATTTCACATGGGATGTTGTAAATGAGAAACGAAGTGAGCGGATAGAACGACTTGGCTATTATTTACCTGAAAAGTTAAGTGAACAAGCCATTGCTAGTGATAAGAAATGGAACTCAGCGATTGCCCGCGAAAACATCGTTCTGAAGGAAGTAGAAGATATCGGGGATTCCAAAGCAAGTATTACTTTTCAAGTGAAAGTAGTATTTGAAAAACCGTCCATTCAAGAAAAGAAGAAAGATGATAAGTCGGCAGAAAAACCAGCTGCTGGACCTGAAAAGGTCAGGACGATGAAGTATATCTCCGTACCAGTTTTCTATGATGAAGACGAAAACCGTTTCATCGTTTATGAATTACCTAGTTTTTCATACGTGGATGAGAAGAATATAGATAAGAGTCTTGATCCTGAAACAGATGGGCTAAAGTCCGTGGTAGATGGGAGTACCCAAAATATCAAGGCTTTTCTAGAAACATTCTTTGAAGCGTATGCGAACGATTCAAAAGACAAACTGACCTATATCGTCGAGGACCCACAACATCAGAATGGACTGAACCAGACGATGGACTTTGTCAGACTGAAAAACACAGAAATCTTTGAAGGGAAGAGAGCTAACGAGAAAGTCATCAGAACGGAAGTAGTATTGGCTGAACCAGAAACGGGAATTGAATTCAATTCCACTTATCTTTTGGTAGTGGAAGAGAAGGAGATGCGTTATACCGTTTTATTAGTCAACGACAAAAAGTACATTGACGACTTGAAACAGAAAAAGAAAGTAGATGATGAATCACATGGGAAATTTGAAGCAAATGAAGTCCAGCCCCAAATGGAAGAGAACGTTGAAACTGATGAAACAAATGAATAAGACAAGGAGTTAGATGCAGACAATTATGTCTGTGTTTTTTTATTGCGAAAGGGGGTGAATCGAATGAGTTTGGAAGGATTATTTACATGGATTTCAGAGGAAATAAAATGGGCATTATTCATCGTTCTGTTTGTAGCTTTGATTGTAACAGCTTTTAAAAGAGCATGGATTGCGTTGATAGGTGTCTTAATCGGGCTTGCTTTCATTGGGATTTTCATCGTAAATCCGGAGGTCTTGATTAACATTTCTGAGTTCTTTGCTGAGAAATTGAATCTAGGTAATTAATGATACGGATTTTATTACAAGCAAGGGGGGATACATTCTTCTCCTTGCCATTCCTATGAAATATAGGGCTTGGAGGTGAAAATTATAAATAGGATACCGCTGTACGTGCTTAATAGTTTCATTCGTTTTGAACGGAAGCTATATCAGGTTTTCGGTTTGGAATTGGGTAGACCCTTGCGATTGAAAGCAGTCATGTATTTCTTTGTGATTGCAATTGTAGAGGCCACCATATATTTCACTCCTGGAATCGGAAGGCTAATCAATTGGATACCCGTTGGAATATTGATTCTTATCCCAATCGGGCTTGCTTGGTTGCTTGCGGATGTCGGGACGGAAGGGAGGTCGCCTGTTCACTTCTTCCGTTCTTTTATCTTGTATCAAGCAAAGAAGATGAAAGCTAGCACGTTTTACAGAGGACGTGAGGTGGACAAAGAAAAAGACTATCAGTTTCATAATTACTACACCTACAAAAAAACGTTGCAACAAGAAGATGATGAGTCCCTTGTGGCAGCAGAATTAAATGAAGAGCGTGACAAAGTTTTGGATTTTCTGGCTAGGATTTCAGGTGAAGAAAAGATGGCTAGTGAAAGATTGTACGACTATATAAGAAATGAAAGTGAGGTGCTCATAGAAATGGATGATGAAAATGTTCCTGAGACAGAAACTGAGAATAAAGAAACATCTTTGCAAAAACGTTCAATGAAAAAGTCCGAAGAACGATTGAAGCAAAAACCGGTCGCCGCAATTGGATTGATTGTTCTCTTTACCAGTGTTCTTAGTATCATTCTGGTTTTGGGATTTCTTCATATCGTCACGGACTTTGATTTTGGCAAAGCAAATGCCAATACAAATGACGCTGGTTCTTCCCAGGAAGTAAAAACAGGTCAAACCGAACTTACTGTTGTCTCCCTTGAAGAAAATCTTATTGCTGGGTTGCGGTCTGCCTCCATTCAAAAGTATTCCGTCGCTGTTGAACATTTCGACAAACTGGATTTTAAAAAACTAGAAAAGGATGACCGGAATGCCGTGTTATTCACATATTTAATGTCGAGTAATGCACAAAAAGCGTTGGACCATGTTCCTGAATTCGATAAATCAATCGTCAATTTTTTTATTGCGAAGAAGGAAATCAACCAATTGAAAGAGTTACAAACGGATTCCAAACTAATTGCCTTTGAAGTTGCCTCATTAGATGCAGACCATGAAAAAATTATTGAATATCAAAGTGCACCAAGAATGGAGATGGATGAAAGGCGAACACATATAGTTGCTGATGCTTATTTAGCTTTGGGTCAAATTGATGAAGCCTATGATTTTGCCAAACGAATTGATGATGCAGCTTTACGTTCCTATATCCAGAAGAAAGCGGAAGTGAAAGATTTGGAAAATAAAAAGAAGGAGAAAGTAAATGGTAAATCCATCGGATAGTTCTAAAAACATAAAAGGGGAGGAATTCACTTGTCTAACGAAAATAAAGACAAAGACATGAAAAAGAAAGTTACGGTGGTCGGAGCAATTGCCCTGTCTGCCGTTTTAGCAAGTGGTGTGGGATACACTAGCTACAATTTATTGAATGATAAAAACAATGATGCAGAAAACGGTAAGGAAGTTGTAAAACAAAAAGATGAAAACGACAAAGTCATCTCCAATAAACTTGAAGTAATTACGATGAAAGAAGAGGATGACATTGATGATATTGTCGCAACGGCCATCAAGAATGAAGAACCAGGTTTGTCCCTATTTGATGACCAAGATGACTATTCGGATTTAGACAACTCAATCGCAAATGCTGATAAACATCATGTGAAAGACCTGGCATTTTTTGAAGATGATGAAGATGAGTTTCAAGACCTGAATGACTCTCTTGTTGCAGTCGCTGTTGAAGAAGGAAAAGAGGGAACGGAGAATGACGTGGCAATATTAGAACCAGTCCTTGTTGAACATGTCGAAAAAGACGGGCCTGGAGATGAGCATGAACATTTTGATGAACCGACTGAACCCGTACTTCCTGAAAAAACAGTGGAAAATGTAATGCCAAGTGAACCTGTGTTACCAAGTAAACCATCTCAACCAGAGCAACCATCAAAACCAGTTATTCCAGAACCGATTGAGCCGGAGCCAACAATTCCGACAGAACCAGTTGAACCTGTAGAGCCCGTAATTCCTAAAGAGCCTACTGTTCCTGCTGAACCTGTCTCTCCAGAACAAGCGGAACCAGACGACCCGGCTATTCCAGAAAATCCGGTGGAACCCGAAGAACCTATTAATCCTGAAAAGCCTTCCGAGCCTGAAGAACCTACCATACCAGAGGAGCAGACCGATCCATCGGAACCTGTAGACCCTACAGACCCTGAAAATCCGACAACACCAGATGAACCAACTGATCCCGAGAACCCAATTGACCCGGCAAATCCTGAAGAATCAATTGATCCTGAGAATCCGGATGATCCAACAGAACCATCTGAGCCGGTTGAACCTACTGATCCGGTAATTCCGACAGAACCCGTAGAGCCAATCGAACCCGTCGAACCAGAGAATCCAACTGTTTGGACAAACCCAACGGAACCGACAGAACTAGTAGTTCCACCAGAACCTACGACACCGGAGGAACCTGAAGAACCCGAAATGCCGCTAGGACAAACAGAACCTGACGAGATTACTAATCCAGTGGATTCTATTACCGTTGAAGATGAAAATCAATAATTTAACCAGAGTAGGAAGCTGTGTAAAATAACGGCTTCTTTTCTCCTTATAAAATGATAAAGGTAGTGGTAAACGTGAAAATCGAATTTCCGGTCAAGCATATTGAAAACAACTTAGTTTTTTCACATGATGGAACGGTATGGGCCTATTATAAAATAGACGGATTCAATTATGATTTCTTAGAAGATGATGAAAAAATAATGCCCTTTCAACAACAGATGTCTTTCTTAACGAACGTGGGTCTTGATCTGCATTATTTAGTCATTCCTAACCCCACGAATATAAAAGGTATTTTGAATTCAACAATCGAAGAAATGAATTTGAAAGAATATCCCCTGAAAGAAAATGGGGTTAAATTTATCGAGCAAGTCAAAAAGGCATTGGAAAATGAAAGGGAATTGAATGAATCTAGTGAATATCATCATTATATCGGCATTCAATTAGACCCTGAGAAGAATAGGTATCTATCGGGTAACGCTGGCATCAATGCTTTAACATCTGTAAAAAAGTTCTTTGAAGGTTTCAGTTCGCCACTTTACCAAGCGGTAGGATTGTACCCTGACGACATACTGGAAAGTCAGATTAAAGCTTTCCAAAGCCAAGCTGTTTCCATCGAATCTACAATAGCAAATTCTTTTGGTTCGCGTATTCATAAAGTGACAACTGAAGAGTTAGTATTTATCATCGAAAAGAGTTTCAGTACGCGAAACAACAATACGGATGTTCAGCCCCGCACTTCCTATGAAATTGGGACCAATGTTGAAGGAATTGATAAGCAGGGTAATAAACATAAGGCGGTACGTAATAGTAAAAAAGAATTCTTCGATTTGCAGAATACGAACATCAAAGAAGTAGGACCGAAGACATTACTGTTAAGTCGTATCACCAATGCTAATGAAATAGAAAATCTGTACTGCCAATATTTGACCATCGAATATATGGATGACGTTCAATATCATCCAGGAAGTGAATGGCTCTATCGGATTCAACTGCGTATGCCGTTCCCATTAACTGTTTCTATACGTGCAGAAAATCAGCCGAATGAAATCATAAAAAAGAAATTGTCCAACGCCAAATTGGAATTCAGGGACCAACGGAAAGAGGCCGAGAAGGGCGGTCAAGATGTCGATATGAGTGTCGATGCTTCACAAAGCGGAACAATCCAGATGGAAAACTATTTCAAACAAACAGGATTCCCTGGATTTGCTTGTTCGTTTGTTTTCAAGGTGACGGCTGAATCAGAAGAGCAATTAAAGACCCGAGTCGGCTTATTGCGGAATGAATTATCAAAGTTTGGTTTGAAGATTGTTGCACCTTATGGCGAACAACTCCATTTTTTATTGGAATCGATTCCTGGTTCAAAAAAGTATCATGATGATTATAAAATGGAAGTTGCACCGGGCGTATTAGCGGGTATGATGTTCGGAGCTACAACGAACATTGGAGATAATCGAGGGTTTTATATCGGTCATACTTCTCAATTTTCAAAACCGGTCTTTATCCAGCCCGATCTAGCTGCTAAGGCATTTGATGGATTGGGTAACGTCGTGGATTCCATATCGGTACTTGTAGCCGGAATGACTGGACGGGGAAAATCCTTCTTCATGAATTTGTTCATTTATCTAGCGACACTTACCGGTTCAAAGGGATTGATCATCGATCCGAAAGGTGACCGAACAGGGTGGGATAAGGGGCTACCGTTCATTCCGAAGGAGTTTATTGAAGTATGGACACTTGGCTCTGACCCTGACGATGCGGGTTCACTGGATCCATTTAGAACAAGTACGAGCATTGAGGAAGCCAAAGACATTACGATGGATATTCTATCGTATCTGGCCAACATTAGCCTGAATGAGGATGCCTACAATATCTTGAGTGAAGCGGTGGAGGAAGTAGCGAATAAGGAAGACCCTTGCATTGGACGCGTCCTGACCTTTCTCCATGACTTGTACGAGAATCGTCCCGGGAGTATGTCGAATAACCGCTATGAATCATTGGAACGGTTAAGAGGTACGCTGGAAACGTTGAAACGTAACCAGTTATCCATGTTGCTATTTGGTGAGGTCGGTCAGAATTTCAAAGTGTTGGAGCACGATAAACCAATTCAGGTCTTGATGATTCAAAACTTGAATTTGCCTTCATCCAGCGAAAAGAAGAATGCTCGAACGATCCATAAGATTTCTGAGGCGATTATGATTTCAATCACCGCATGGACAAAGCAATACATGTTCAAAGGAGATAGGGGAACTCACAAATTCATCCTGCAAGATGAAGCGAGTGCCATTGAGCGAAGTGCAATCGGTTCTGAACTGATGGATTTCATTGTCCGTATGGGGCGTTTCTATAACACGACACTCATGAAGGGGTCGCAAAATGCCTCAGACCATGGAAATGATGTTGCGAATATGGGAATGAAATTCAGTTTCGGATTGCGCAAAACAAGTGAAGCCGAAGAAATGTTAGATTATTTGAACCTTCCTAAGACGGGCGCAAATATTGAAATTCTGAAGTCATTGGATCGTGGAGAAGCCTTGTTCCAAGATATCTATGGTCGCTCTGCAGTCGTTAAAATCAATCCAGTGTTCGTAGAATTATTGGATGCGTTCGACTCCTCTACCTCATCTGAGGCGGAACGAGAGCGTGAAAAAGTAAGAGTAGTGTGATAACATGAAAACCATTGAAAGGGAGTGGTGAATTGTTTGAAAAAAGTATTTGGGGATTCTTTATGCTGTTAGCCATGACTGTTTTAATGGCAGCATGTACCTCTGAATCCAATGAAGAAACAAATGAGAAATCTGATGATAATGCGAAGAAATATGCTAAGGTATTCGAAGAGACAGATTCGATTGCTCATGATTTTATGGTTGTGAAGATAGAACAGAACTATCCTGAGATATTGAACTATTTGTCATTAAACGGAATTGACGAATTGAAGGAGGACAGAGAGTATTTATTAAAGAAACATAGATTACCAGAAGAATTCGAAAAACTCGATGGAATGTATGAGTTAAGAAGGTACGATAATTTTTATGAAGAAGAAAGTGGAGAGGTTTATTACAGATATCGCACTCCTGATAATAAAGGTTCATTAGTTAACAGCTGGATTGTATTGATAAAGGATGAAGATAAAGTGTGGAAAGTTCGGTCGTATTTTGATTCCAGACCAGAGATGATAGATGACAATAACGCTGAAACTGGCACCGTGCTTCATGAATTTCCAGAAAATGATTAAACTGAATACGAAAGGAGGTAACAGGCTATTGATAACCCTTGCTAAATGCATAGGGTTATTTTTTATGGCTTAAATTATATGCGACCTAACTATAATAGAATATTATTTTTATTAATGATGGTTTTTCTGTTCTTTGGTACGGGTGTAACCCATTCAGGATTCGCAGATGATGGGGAAATAGCGAATGAAAAAACTGACATTATGGATATTATCACAGATCAATATGGTGAATTCAAAGATGATGGAAAGTCTTATTATCATCTCGATGCAGTCTCCGATAAAGATGTGGAATCGTTTGAGGAAGGGAGTAAATTCTGGGCTGATACTTATGATAAACTTTTCGGTTGGGCTGATGTCAAAGAAAACGTAGGAAATAAGTTAAGTGAAATGGTCAACCTGGTCAACAATATTGTCTTTGATATAAATATGTTTTTGACCTATACGATGTTAGTCATGTATGACTTAGCCTATACAGCTGATTTTACCGAGAAAATCATTGTGGAATTGGAATCATTAATGTCGAATATGACCGGTATTTCCGGTGGAACTTTCAGTATCGGGAATGGTCTATTTGGAAATCTTGTAAAGCTTATTGCAATATTGACTGGTATGTATGCGTTGTATGTGTTCATTATTAAACGCGCTTTTTTTGAATCATTTTCTTCAATCTTTCAAACAATTATTGCTCTAACGATCGCAGTCCTGATGTTTGCGAACTATACGACATTACTAACTGGGGCGAATAAAATAACGACAGATTTAAGCGGCTTTGTTGTCAGCTTACCTAGTCATGCAGGGGATTTAGAATCGAATATGGTTGATCCAAGAACGAAAATGAAGGACAGCATATGGGGAATGTTTGTTGATAGACCCTACCTGTATATGCAATACGGCACACATGATGTTGAAGTACTTGGTGAAGGAAATAGAGATGCTGGACTTACACGGGTGAAAAATATATTAAAAGAACCAGTTGGTGAAGAAAGGCAAACTAAAGTGGTGCAACAAGAAGCTTCAAAAGATGGTTATGGCAATAACATGATGAAATACTCAGCAGTAAATAGTCGTTTAGCATTCTCGTATTTCTACATGATGATCAATGGGCTCGTATCTCTTCCTATTTATCTATTATCGCTTTGTTTAATACTCTTTCAGTTCTGGTTTATGGTTATTGCAGCACTTGCGCCATTCGCATTGCTTATCGGTGCAATCCCAGGACAATTTAATGTCTTAAAACGATATTTCATTGAGTTGGGTATCCCGTTGGCATTAAAGATATTTTTATCATTCATAGCGTTAATAGTATTTGTGATATCAGATATTATTTACGCTGGAGATTTTAAATCGATAACCGGAGCTTCCAATCCTTTTTATAGTTATGTAGGAGCAGGAACTTTCAATTTATTGTTGTTCGGAACAATATTTATCTTACGAAACAGAATCAAGAATATTTTCTCTTCTGGTTCGAATACAATTCGAGAGCTTCGAGAAAGCTCAGGTACGTTCGCCGCACCATTCAAAAAAGGTGTACAGAATGTTGCTACCGTCGGTGGTGCTGTTGCTGGTGCAGTCGCAGGTGGTCCGGCGGGTGCAATGACAGGTGCTGCAATTGGTGGTTCTGTCGGTAAGGTGGTTACTGGAGAAGGTGGCGTAAGCGATGTTGCCGGCTCTGCAATGAAAGCCCAACATTTAGCTCATTTGAATAAAATGACACAGTCCCAAGACGCAACGAAACTAACTGGTTCAGATAAGAGCAAACTAGGTAATTTCTTTGATAAGAAAAATCTGACCCCTGAAATGAAAAAGGATACCATGGAGGCGTTTGAAAAGGCTGGAATCAACAATCTATCGGACGATGAACTGTCAGAGCAATTCAATAAAATTAGTAGCCAAGGGGACTTAGACGGTAATTTCTCAGACGCATTTGTAAATGGTATTTCAGATAAAAGAAAAAATAATGCCATTGAAATGGAAAAAGACGTATTATTCCCTGGTAGAGAAAAGAAACAAGAACAGACAAAAGCTGTTCTGTCTGACACAGGAATGCCAACGAAAATGGTAGATTCACCGATGCACGCTTTGGATAAGCAGGGCCTGCATGATGTGAGCAATAGGGAATTGCAAACTCAGTATCATAAATTGATGGATCAAAGCAATCTATCTGAAGGAAACGGCGATACATTCGCAAAAGCTACTTCCGATGCAGGCAAGTCCCATCACTTGCAGAGGGAAAAGCAAGACGTCCATGGTGACGTGGAATATGAACTACATCTGAATAAATCGATGATTACAAACGAACTTGCGAATAGGGGCTTACCTCCTGAAATGATAAATCAGACAATGGACACTTTGAAAACCCAAGGTATCAACAATATTAGTCAAAGTGAAATGCACAGGCATATTGATTTGGTCGTTGATAGAGCAGGTCAAGCAGAATGGAAGAATAGTTTTGCTGATACGTTTACCAGCAACATTCAAAATGAGAGAAGAACGACTGAATTAGAACAAGAAAGGAGTGCCCCTATTGAAGGAGAAAATCTAAGATCTTTTGATGAGACACCCGACTGACACTTTCTCGTTAAAAAGCGTAATTAGGATTGTTATAAAGAGGAGCTGACTAATGCGGTGAATGAACGATCAAAAAAAATAATGATGATCTGCGTGATGGGGCTTTCTATCACGCTTTTATTATTGGGTTTTATTGTTGGCTTTGTTGATAAAGAGAAAAAGAAGAAGGCGTTAGACCAAACGATTGAAAAGCCAATGGGTAATGAAAATAATGGCATTTGGCAGTATACCCCTAAAGGTGAATCAGAAAAAGAAACGGAAAAAGCTAAAGGTGAAAAGGTATATAAAGTAGAGACCAATGCAGATTACGATGAAAACCCTGAAGAAAGTTATTTGAAAGTGCCTGATGAAGTTTCGAAAAACCCTACTCAAAGCGACATGTTTCCGGAAAAAGATTTGGAACAAACAAAAGCTATCGCTAAAGAGTTTGCCCAGAAGATACATGCATTTGATAAGAAAAATCCAACTAGTCATTTGGATTCTGTCGAGGGATTGTTGGTACAAGGACATATCAACTTTCTGAAAGATAGCAAAGAGGAAAAAATTGAAGGGTTAAAAGACGTTAAAGGCATCGTTTCACGAAAAGTTCTATCAGTAGAAATCAAAGATCCTGTAGCTCCTACGTTGATAGCCATCTCATGGGATGCCGTTGTTATAAGTGAGGTAGTAGATGGCAAAGGGGAGATTAGAAAAGACTCGGATATTTACAGCATGATGTTTGAAAAGGATGGTCAAAGCCATTTCCAAATCACCGATTATTACTTGAACTATGATCAAAAAAGATAGGGGGGAAGGGCGAACAAAACCTCGTTTAAGAGCGAAACGTTCGTTGAGCTATTATGAAAAAGTTGCTATGGATTCTGCCGATTATAGCTAGCCCGGGTTTGCTTCTTCTGTTTTCTATTCTTGCTCTATTCCTCTTCTTTGCCGTATTCGTGGTGTTCACCGAAGAGGATGATGAAAAGTTGAACTTTGCCGGAGGGGCGGTATGCCGTCCTGATGGTGAAATCAGTGAAGAGATCTTTTTCTCTCAATTCAACAATGCAGGTGAATTTACGGACAAAGGGCAAACGTTTATTGATGTTGCTGAGAACTATGGGATAGACCCCGTATTGATGGCTGCTGTCGCCTTTCATGAAACGGGTTCAGGGACATCGGCTGCCGTAATATTGAAAAATAATCCAGGCGGGTTGATGGACCCTGCAACCGGCAGCCGTTTCTTATATACCTTTGCAACAATTGAAGAAGGAATAGAGGCAATGGGGAAGACCTTGCACAATCGAATTATAAAAGATGGCCTGATTACGATTTCTGATTTAGGGAGCGCCTACGCCCCTATTGGAGCCGACAATGATCCAACTGGATTGAATAATCATTGGGTGCCGGCAGTAACAAATTTTGTTGCTCAATTCGGTGGTTTGACGATGAATTGTGAAGTTCATGTTGTTGGTGACTGGAAGATTCCCCTGATGACGGGAATAAAAATTACTAGTCCATTCGGTTATCGTATACACCCTGTATATGGGGATGAAAGACTGCATACGGGTGTGGACCTTTCATGTAAAAATGGAGACCCCATCCTTGCAGCTCAGAGCGGAAATGTCATATTTGCATCAGGCAACGGTTGGTCAAATGGATATGGGCTCCATGTAATGATCAATCATGGTGAAGTTACTACGCTTTATGCTCATATGAATTCAGTGAAAGTAAGTATAAATGGTGAAATAGCCCAAGGAGATGTAATCGGTACATGTGGTTCAACGGGAACTTCTACCGGCAATCATCTTCATTTTGAAATTATTCGTGCTGGAATGAAAGAGGACCCCATGCCTTATCTAGTGGAATACAAGCCTGTTGTAGATAAATAATTGTCAATAACTATTTGTCCGACGTTAAAGTGCAGTGAAAACGTTGGGATGACAGCATTTCTATTTGTTAACGTCGGACGTTGCATAAAATGAACGTCCGACGTAAAACTAGCCATTAATCGTTGGTGTTATAAGGTTTATGTTTCCTAACGTCGGACGTTGGGTTATTTGCAATTTAAAAAGCATATTAACGTCCGACGTTGAGTGTTAAGAATGTTGATGTATCAAGGGTTTTAACAGTAAGATTACGACCCCAAACAAGAAAGGAATGAACTTTATGGAATCTGAAAAAAAGATGCTGTTTGAGCAACTGAAAAGTATTGAGGAATTGAAGGTTTATATAATGTCACAAATAAACAAGTTAGGAGGAAATTATACTGCGATTAAGAGAACATCGGTTTATCCAATGGCTAAGGTAAAATCCATGCTTATCAACGATTATCCAGTTTTTCAGTTTTCATTTGATGGTGCATTACCAGCTTATAAAGAAGATGACAGGGATTATTTAGCGTTGATTCGTCATTACTATTACCGTGCAACATTTGATTCGTATGACTTTACCAAGATAGATTTCAAGTTTAGTCAGTCTGTCATTATCACAGCCCATTACTTTAACAATATGCAGATACGCGATTTAGACAACAGAAACAGGAAACTCATTCAAGATGCTATTCGTCAAACGGGGTTAATTGGGGATGATAGCTGGTCAAGAGTATGGAATGTTGATGTAGGATTTCTTGATCCAAAAGGAAATCATGTTCAAGTTTATGTAGTGTCACAGGACAACTTCTCAAATTTTATGTCTTACTTGCTGGAAGAACATTGGGAGTTGTTAAAGGTTGTAGAAGCGTCAAGAAAAGAGACCATTATTGAAGAATATAAACTAGAGGAAATCAAAAAGACAGAAAATGTAGACACAGAGAGTAAAGAAAAGAACGGAATTCCTGCAGCTGAATTTTGGGGGTAATACTTTTCTAGAAAGTATTATATTGCACCTTGATATAGATGCTGAGATTCATATCCAATATTAAAGAATTCTGAACCCCCTAATATTGGATGCAAGAAATTAGCTGATATTGTACCCCGTTTATGCTAGACAAACATTTGCAGGTACAGCGTACTCGTTCATTACTAGCGAATTAAGAAAATTGACGGAAAACCCAAGTAGTTTAGTTGAATCAATTCGTAGCGCAGTGCAGAAGTGACCGAAAATAAACAGCCGGGGCGAACAGTCAACAAGGAGGAGACAGCATGTCGAGGACGGGCAATAAACAGGTGGTGAAGGTTTTGCAAGCTCGTGATATTGAGATACTAAAAGGACTCTACGAACATCGAGCGTTGAGTACGGAGCAGATCATGCGACGCTACGAAATGTCGAAGTGGTACACGTATAAGAAATTAGCATTGCTACGAAACAGCAAGTTAATCAGCACACTCCCGATACGCGGATATCTCGCCAATCAGAAGCGACAAGGGAATTACCATAGAATTAGTGAAACGGGCATCACCTGCTTACGAAAGCAGGGGGTGGCTGTTGAACGGAGTGCAGACCAATTACGTGTAAACATCAGGCACCTCCCATTCCTACTATCCAGTAACGATATAATGATTGACTTAGAAAAATATAAATGGGTAATGAAAGACAGTCGCCAGGTCAAAGTAGAATATGAATTAAACCGCGGGGCCAACGTACAGGGGATGTTAACGAGTCCCAAAGGAGTAGGTTACTTATTTTACATGTTCATGCACGGTATCAGCAAAATGAATCTAAACAAGACTGCTAAAGAGATAAAAGAATCCAAGTATCGCAACTATATGTTATTTGCAAAAAGCCAAAAAAGTTTCAGCACAATCGTCAATGTCCTTTCTATAGATGAAAATCTAATTGTCCAATGTCAAAGTTTGAAAATATTCCCGTATGTCTTTGCAAAATACTACTTACGCTTGTTCGAAGATGAAAATAACGTCATGAAGTTTCTGGAAGACTACGAAATATATGACTTGTCCTTTAAAACGGATTTTAAAGATACCCGAAGGAAAACGTACGATGGTTTAGAGAGAGTCGTCCGGCACAATGGCGAAGAAAAGTACCTTGTAAATCTGCTCGACACGGATTTGGTCAAAGTTTATAACATCAAGCAATACCGCAAAGAAATGT
This sequence comes from Sporosarcina sp. FSL K6-1508, assembly GCF_038007465.1. NCBI lineage: Bacteria > Bacillati > Bacillota > Bacilli > Caryophanales > Caryophanaceae > Sporosarcina > Sporosarcina sp. FSL K6-1508. Next base: position 2,777,781 of record NZ_JBBOXF010000001.1, read on the forward strand.
ACGAATTAGATGGACGGAAAGTGCTCATCGTAACAACTTCAAACACTCGAAAAATGCACGAACAGCTATTAGAAGAAATTTATCATGTCGATTATCTTGAAATTGATACCGGTGATCTTATCGATTACCTAACCACAATCTGAAAAACTATTTAATAGAAGGAACTGCCCTTCAAAAGACATTTTGAAACCACATTATCTAAAATATGAAAGGGGAAATTAACATGCAAACTAATAATCAAGTCATTCCTGAACTACTGGAGATGACAAAACTAACCGCACATGAAAAGGGTCTCAATAACGAAATAGCCATACATTTGGGTGAAGCTGAGCAAATGAGAATGTATCGGACCATGCGTGAGCTGCTGGCCGACGAACTCGTCTTCGTGTTGAATTTGGAAGTGTCGAGTGCCCGCAGTAGAAAGGGGTGATTCCATTGCAAGTATTCATAGTGGTGATTAGCTTTCTATTGGCAGCATTGGGTGTCACGTCCATGTACAATGCTGTCTATATCCCATCTGCAAAGTTAATACTGATTTCCGGGCTGACGACTATTGCCATCTATTTCCTAGTCAAGCGACTTCAACAGCGGAAATATAAGAAGCTGGACAGGTTGATGTCGTTCACAATGTCCCTGTTCGCTTCCCTGTTTCTTTCAAGCCTTGTTCATTCAGCGTGGGATATGGAAAAGTTCCTTTCTCGGTTAACGATGATGAAAATGACTTTGGTGTTGCTCGTGATAGTTTCTGTTTATTTGAACGTTGTCTTCATCCGAGCAGAAATATCGTACAAGAAAAAGCGCGGCAACCAACGAATCGAGGAACAACCTAACAAAAGCTATTTTGAAAAACGGAAAGAGGAAAAGGAGAGGATACAGCGAGGGGACGTCAGAATCGTGCTAGGAGCGTCCACTGATAACGATGATAATTGAGCGAAGAATGAATTGACAATAAGATGGTGGGTTACAAGTAAAGGAATTTAATTTACAATAAAGTAATAACAACATCTTCAGCCATTGTTGATTAGATAGGAGCAAAAATATCTTGAATGTTCGAGAACAATATGAAAATTATATGGACTCTTATTTTCCACAAATAAATAAGTTTCCGTTTCACCTTGAAGGTAAGATACCATGGATAAGGTTTGAATTAGGAATTCCTGGTCAATGGAGAATTAGTCAAGCTGAATATCTGAACACTGTTTACCAAAAGGCTATTACTGTCTTTGAAAAATCACATGATCCTGAGGATGACATTTTCTTATTAGTATTGAAATATGGAAGTAGCTATAAGAAGAATCGGTATAAAAAGGTAAAAGTATTCGACCGTTATATAAAGGAAAAAAAACTTCGTAACAAACTGCATGTTCTGAAAACTAATTGGTGTGATAGTGATTATGATGAAGAACAAGTGACATATTCATATTTACTAAAATGCAAGTCTTCTGAACTTAATTATCGTCAATTACTAAAGGCGATTGCTCACACTGATTTTTTAATTCATCCTTATATTTCAGATCAATGTTTTTTTATCAACACTACAAAACACACAATTTACCATATGTATGATGACAGGGGGTTAGATCTACTTGGTGAATCTAAAGAGTCCATAAAGGATATATATAATAGCTATAGTAACTGGGTATTGGATTATGATCGAAAAGCTATTGATGAGAGTTTTGAATCTGGATTATACGGTATAAAAGAAACGGCCAAAGAGCGGAAAATAAGGGAAAGCGCAGATGAAGAAAAACTATCAGAGCTTGAAAGTTCGAATATTCCGTTTGAATTACCACGTAAGCCTGAACACAAATTTACGATAAAAAACGGAAAAGAGATTGTTGAGTTGATAGCAGTCCATTTACAAAGAATGGGATATGCAACGCTAGTTCAAGCCCCAAAATCAAACTCGGAGGATTATTCCATCACCTGTACAAAACCATGTCAGTTATATCAACACCAAGTGTCTATACAAACAAGTTTGATGGCATTGGTTGCAAAAAAGTACAAGGCAAAGTATGAGGGTTGGGCGTTATAATAAAAGACACATCACTTAATTAAATTTGTTCTTATTAAGCAAACTGGATCTATGGGAGTCAAACAAGATTGGGCACTCAAAGTATTGTTATAAAAAATCTTTGTAGATAAAATGAGATTAACAAAAAATAATTCATAAAAATGGGGAAAAAGAAATTATGGCTTACGATTTTTCAACACTAACCAAATACGACTTAAATTTAAAGGAACTACGAAATTACGTTTTACAGAATCAATTTGATTTCAAGTACTTTGACGAGTGGGTAAATGGCTGGATGAATGTGTTTTTAAACGCTGAAATTGATACCTTAACTCAAATTCAAAACTTAGAGAAAAATGGCATTCCGCTATTTGAAGTATTCGTAAAAGAGATTAGCTTCGGAAAGGCTAATTTTAACTTCAATTTCATTGTTGAAGGAGCAAAGAATTATATAAAGAACAGTAAAGCAGCACCTAAAAAAAAGTCCGTAACGGACTTTTTAAATAAAGTGATGTGGACTGAAGAAGAAAGTGAATCAACACATGAAATAAATGATCCAGTTTATCTTGCAACACTTCCTACAGGTAACAAAATGTACTTACTGATTGATGGGAATACGCGAGTGTCACAGCTTTTAAGAAGTGGAACAAATGAAATTACTTACTTTGATATTTCTCCAAACAATATTATTGAACAACAGATTCTTTTGTTCACTATCGAAAAAGCGATTTATGCTTTTCTAATTGAATCTTATACTTTCCAACAACACTTGAAGAGAGGGCAATACACTCACAAGGACATCTTCAAATCGTCGAATATTTTTAATGCGTTTAAAGCACTTAACGTAAAGTAAGGTAATCGAGTAGTAGTGAGGGAGCGATTAACTCCATTGTTCGAGTAAATTAAGCAGTATAGGAGTAGTTAATTTGAAAAAGTTAAAATCAATTATTTTTTATATTTTCTCATTAATTTCCATAGTTATATTAACAGTTATATTAACAATAGGGATATTTATATTGTTAGTAGCAATTCAAGAAAAGTTATTTGTACCTCAAGAGTATATAATGTGGATTTTTAAATATCCCAATTCTAGGTTAGTGTTTATTTATGAATCGTTCCTTTTTTGGGGATTATTCTACATTTTTAATAGGGGTTTTAGGAAAGCGTTGGGAACAAGGGCTCCTAGTTCAAAAAATAGCCTTTTTAAAAAGCATAGAAAACTAATCCTCTCCACTTTCATAACGTTCAATATAGTTCTGATATACATCATAATTTCTGCTGTTACTGTAATAACAAATAATAAGATAATAGATTATTCATTTCTTTCTCCACAGGGTAGGGAATATAGCTACAACGATGTTGTAAATATTGACGCAGGAGTGTATGGCAAGAACCTATATTTACCGTTTACGCACGCAAAGGGTGATTTCTTTTACATTTTAGAATTAGATGATGGTTCAAAAATCGATTTAGCTGAAGTGGGGGGAGTGAAAAATGATGAGCATGAGTATTTTATCATTGAAGAACTTGACATTCAATTTATAAACATGGATATTCCTAAAGTGTCAAGTATGGAAAATTTTAAATACAGTACCGATCATTTAGATGAAATTTATACGGACAAAATACGAAATATATTAGAAAATACCAATTAAAAATAATCGGCTGTTCAGCTAAAGGAGGCATTTCTACAACAAGTAGAGGTGCATTTTTACTACCTGGCAGTTTAGTTCAATAAGGATGATATAATAATTTTATATAAAGATGGAAAATGAGAACTATCGGAGGAGAAAGTTTAATTTGGACAAAACTCAAGTAATGGTTTACTTCAGTTTGTATGGAGATGAGTTTCCAATTGATTATGTGACCGAAACGTTGGAAATTGAACCTACAGAAACCTATAAAAAGGGTGATACCATCGTAAGACCCTTTAATCGAAAAGTTACTTCAACGAAAACCCATTATCGATTAGAAACAGCTTGGGAATTAAGTACGGGCTATCAAGAGTCCTTTGATGTGAAGGAGCAAATGGACCAAATCTTTGGACAGTTTAAAAATAAATCAACTAAAATAAATCAGTTGAAAACGGAGTATGAACTGGAATGCCATTTCTCAATTGTTATAATAATGGAAAACGGATATACACCTAGTTTACATCTGGATAACGAACAGATTGAATTTGCAAATAGCATAAAAGCCGAATTTGATATTGATTTGTATACCAACCCTTATAAAAGTAATTTTGACGACTAAATATGGCACAAACCTTGTTTAAGTAACGGGTGCGTTTCTATGATAAGAGGGAACGTTTTTTCACTAACCGGCAGGTTAGTTCAATAAGAAACCATTATAAAATTTCAATAAACAATGTACGTAGAAACTAATAAAGGTTTTAATCCAAGGAGATTTTTATGAATAATCACTGCTGCGTAACTATGAAAGACCAAGCTAATATTAAGTGCAAAATTCACGCTAATCCATTTGGTTGTCCAGACATTTTGATTACTTATAATAAAAAGTTTGATGAATATGGGTTAATAATTCACGATGGAGGCAGCTCAAGTATAGAGATAACCTACTGTCCCTGGTGTGGCACGAAATTACCTGAATCTAAAAGAGATTTATGGTTTGAAAACCTTGAACAATTAGGATTTGATGACCCTGTTGAGCAATCGATTCCAGAGGAATTTAAAACAGATAAATGGTATAAAAAATAGTAAGTGAGCAGAAGATTCACTAGCCTGTTGAGAGATGTTTTGGGAGCTTTCTTTCTTATTATAAATTTTGTGAAGGATTGTACTTCAACTAACGAAGAAGTTTAGTTCAATAAGGATGATGTAATAATTATTCAATATAATTAGTGGAACTAGGTGAAAAAGTGATTTGGATGTATGTGGGTATAATAATTATTATTTTGATGGGTACTTCATTAATCATTTCAGGGATTAACCTCACTAAAGATAAGCATAGAAAAGAGGAATATATAGACAGTACTACTGTAAATAATTCAGGAATAATGGCATCAATTATATTATTTTTACTATCCTTTTTATTGAAGTTTATTCCATACTGGTTAATGAAAGTGTTTTTGATTTTACTCGGTATATCTTTAATTATTTTCGGGGTTTTTCTTTTTACTCGATAAAGGAGTTTTAGTATTATTTAGTTTTGAACAAACGGATGCATTACTGGAACAATGGTAATGCCCTTTTCTTCTTCAAGTAACGCAGCAGGTTAGTTGAACAAGGAATAAGGTAAGGGTATTTTTTTTGAGAAGCTTGGAGGAATAGAATGAAAAAGTTTCGTGGGAAAAGACGTTATTTCCGAAATTTATCGAGAGAAGTATCATTGGATAACTATAATTTGCAATTTGATAACGAGGGGTGGTTTGACTTATGGCACACTCATCTTGATTTTTCTGGGATTGGGAATGATAGTTTGAAGATAAGAAGAGAGCATATAAAGGCACATTTAGCTTTATATAAAAATTTATTAAAAAAGCTCGAACCTTTCGAAAAACCATACCAAACCTGGATTCACTTAGATGATGAAGATGCTGGTACAGACGCAGTTTTTATTCATACTCCTAATCCAAATGAAGATAATTTCCCTCTTAAAGTAGAAAATTTGAACTGGAATTGCACTATCCCGACCTCGTTCAAAGATTTAATAAACCTAGAGGAAAATAATGTGGCATATTATAAGTCAGAATCTGAAGGCGGGTACATTATCCAGTCCAAGCATCAGGGGATTAAATTGTAAATTCTTCTTGAGCTAACTGGCAGTTAGTTGAACAAGGGTAAGATTTTTAAATAATCTTATTGCCTTTTTAGATGCTTAATTAAATAATATTGTTGTCAAATTACACCAGACACGTTCCATTCAGTTATTGAATGTTGAACGTGTTATTTTTATTACCTTTTTACCAAGGAGGTATTCACGAAATGTTTTTCAAAACTAAAATCTGTAGTAATAAGCTGTACATCTATCCTGAAGTGGAAGCCCATGTAGCAAAACAAAATCCAGCTGAACTAATCGAGTTGGGGTTTCTCGTCCTTGAAACATCCCTCCTATTGTTGAGGATGATGGATACCCGAAACTATAAAAAGGATATGCGGTTTTGGATGAAACGTATATCGCACAATGCCCACTCGCTTCCCGAATTATTGTGGGAGGAAGGTGAACAATCAAATCAATTGTTGATAAGAAAACAGAACAAAGAGCACCTGGAATTACTCAGATATAAAATATCGAGAACCATTCAAACGTTGTTCAGTTTTGAAGAAGATAGTCGTGTTCCTTTCAAATTGGATCAGATACATGAGTATTTCAGCAAGTGGGATTGGATAAAGAAAAGACATTGAGAGGAGGTGACGCAGATGAGTATGCCCATCGTATGGCAGGGGAGTGATTGCTTCACTCATATGCTTGCAGTTGGTCCTACTCGTTGTGGCAAGACAGCAACGATATTAAAACCGATGATCTATCAATTGTTGCTACAGAAGAAACGAGGTGTTCCGTTAGGTATATCCGTTGTCGAGCCTAAAGGGGATGTGGCGGCAATGGTAAATGAAATGTGTTTAGAAATGGATATCCCATGTATTCACGTTGACCCTGACAAACCCAATTCTGCAAGCTTTAATCCAATGGAAGGTGACACGGATACAGTGGCGGAAGCAACGGTCGTTGTATTAAAAGGATTGTTTGGAAAACAGGATGCTTTCTTCGCAACCGTTCAGGAACTATCTGCGCGTAACGTTACGAAACTGCTTAAAGAACTGCATGGCAACAACATGGATATCGTTGATGTAATGAACACGCTACGTGATCAAAATGTCTTGCAGCAAAAGGTATCGGAACTGAAGCATCGGGACGGCATGACGGACTTGGTCCATTTTTTTGAATCAGAATTACTCGGAAGCATGCGTGAGAAATATCAGCAATTCGTAATTGGATTAAGAGCTCAACTGGAAAATATCGTCAGTAACGAAGCGTTACGAACAATCATGACCGGTAAGAGTGATGTGAACATTGATGAGCATTTGGAAACAGGCGGCGTCCTTGCGGTTAATACAGCACTTGGCAAGTTACGAAAAGCTGGGGATGCATTCGGACAATTTATGATCATGCATTTACAAAACGGAACGTTCAGGAGACCTGGCACAGAGAATACACGTATTCCCCATTTTTTGATCGTCGATGAGTATAGTCGTTACATTAATCCAGATGTAGAAATCTTCCTGTCACTCGCTGCTGAATATAGGGTAGCTGGTATTTTTGCGACACAATCACTTGGCCAACTTGAAATAGAGTCTGGGAATCTTGGTCCTAAGGCAATGAAACAGGCCATTCTTACGTCTTGCCGAAACAAAATCTGTTTTGGTGGCATATCCGCACAAGACGCACAGGATTTTGCGGATGAATTCGGTAAAGATAAAGTCATCATGCGGCAAAGCACATATAAGAACAGAATACTGTTGCCACGGCTCTTTCCAGATTCCTATCGGGACACAGAGGATGAGGAATACCGTTTTGATCCAACAGATTTAATGGACGGCATACCCAAATTCAACTTTGTCCATAAACTTTTAGAAGACGGAACACCACAGAAACCTGCATTAGCAAAAGGTCAATTTGTTCCGCGTAACTGGAAGGAACTTAGGGAGTGGGAAGAAAAAACAACTTTTAAAAAGACGAAGAGTAAAATTCCTAAGAAATTCATGAAGAATAGTCTGCTTGTTCGTTTTCAAGAGAGGATGAAAAAGAGGAATGAAAAGGGGGATGAAGAAACAGAACAAATATCAGATATCCCAATCGAACCCAATATCCAGCCCGAACTTGAAACGCTTTATTCGTTAGAGTTAACTACTGCCGAAAGTCCAGATGATTCTCTAAAAGTAGAAAAGGAATCTTTAGAAACAAAGCAAACACCTACATCTATTCCCATTGATGAAAAAGGGGGAGTAAAACATGGTTCTAAACAAATTAAGGTACACCAAGTGCCAACAGTAGTTACTGTGCCACCCAAGGAAGAGAAGGGCATTGTTCAACCGACTTCGAATCCTAAAAAGAAGGAAACGAGCAATGTAGTCAAGTCTAATGATGGATTTTGGGATTAGTTTTTTAGTCATATAAATTGGTGACACAGTTCGCTAGTCGTTAACAGACGATTAACGAGTGGTGTTATTTTTATTGTCAATTTTATTCGCAAAGGATAATTCAATCAGAAAGTAAAATGAAACAGGTTTTAATTTCAAAAAAAAATAAACTATTGAAATGGAGAGAATATAAAATGACAGAAAACAACATGCAGGTTCTAATTGAAGGTTTTGATCCATCGAAAGTACAAGTGGACAGCGAATTTAATAACGACTGGAAAAAGGTTTATGGTGCTTACCAAAATAATACGATATTGCAGGCTTCGATGACTGGAATTGAAACGCTGCTCGATAAGCCTTGTGCTGTTGTAACGCTAGGTAACGTCCGTGGGTTTATCCCGTTGGAATTTACGGGTGCTGACAACTTACGCCAGCTCCGAGCAATGACGGGACAGTCTGTTGCATTCAAGGTTTTGAACTATGACCGTGAAGCAGAAGTGTTCACTGGATCACGTATTGCTGCATTGGAACAAATGGCATCCATTACGTTAAAGAAAATTGACGTGGATGATGAGATCATTGCCGTTGTTCGTAGTGTCAGCCCTTCGCTTGTTCGTGCTGATATCGGTGGAATTGAAGTAAAGATTCCTCTCGAAGAAATCAAATATGGTTGGATTGACGATTTAACGGAAGAAGTTAAGCAAGGCGATCACCTGAAAGTTAAAGTCTTGGAGATTGATAAAGAGGAGAAGAAAGTAACGGTGAGTGCAAAAGCCACACAAGAGAACCCGTGGTTGCGTTCGATTGGTCGATACTCGTCTGGTAATGAATATGTCGGCACAGTTTCCGGTGTACGTGAATACGGTGTATTCGTCAATTTGGAAGCCGGTGTGGATTCATTGGCCCGTCATTTGAAGTTCCAAAACGTTAAAAGGGGTGATCGTGTGCTTGTCCGTGTATTGGAAACAGATGCGAAGAAAGAACAGATTCGTACACGTATTACTCGTGTCCTATAAGAAATGCAGAGGGGTTGCGTAAATTGACGCGGCCCCTTCTGAATCCTAATCAGAGGAGGAGATAGTCATGACACTTAGTCCGTATTCTTTATCACATGATTGGTCGCTACACTGGACACGTATCCCATCGAACATAAAGCGCTCAGACTATGTCAACGGGGAATCACCGAAAGAACGAAAAGCGTTAGAGGCACTTGCGGCAGTAGGATTAATCGGGGGAGCACAACTCTCCCGATTATTTTCTTTGGATAAGAAGCGGCTCAAGCGAATGGCGGTGGAAAAGAAAATAGTACGCCATGAAATCAAAATGAATAAACAGGTCATCCCGATTTTTACACTTGGAGTAAATGGAGCTGCCGTTGCGGGGCTGAATGACTGTTATGAAAGTAATTATTGGGTTGAATACAAAATAGAGGATGTTTTGAAACGTCTTCTGTTCTTTCAACTGTTTCAATATTTTCCTGAATCAAAAGTTTTTCCGACGCAAGGACCATTTAGTGGTGCAATCCAGTTTCAAGGCAAGCCAATCTATGTATATGTGGTACGCGGTGATGTAAATGATTTACTCATGCATTTAAAGTGGATCGGTAAACACTTCAACGAGCGTCTTATCATTATTACGGAGTCAATTAGACACTTGCATCCGCTAAAGGTAACTGCCGAAACAATAAAAGTAAGGGTTGCAGTGGACGTGGATTTACGGGATGACATTAATGATATTCAAAAGCTCTTTTATTTCTTGGATGAATCCGGTGAGTTTGTTAGCGAAGTAGAAAAGACGAAGGAATAGGGGTTAACCTTGTGATATAATATTCTAAACACTTGTTATAGGAAAGTTTTGGGTCACGTCAGATAAAAAAAAGAAGCAAAGAACAAAACAAGAACAAAACAAAAACAAAACAAGAACAAAATAAGAATAGAATAAGCGATTTGTCATAAGTAACCCCCGCTGGAGGTAAAATTCACTTTTCGAAAAGACTTCCATAGGGGTTACATCTATTCGATCCAGGGCAGTGTGAATTAGATAAAGAGTGGGTGATTCCGAAGTTTTCATCTATTGTTGGATATGAATTAACAGGGTCGCAAAACAATCAATGGTAAAGGTAACTAAATTAATGATTTTGTGCTAAATATAAAACTTGAAATGCTGTAAGTGGAAAGGGTCTACTTAAATGACCCAGCTAAGTATATCAGGATTGTCCTAAATGATGTTTTAAGGGTCTTGGATTGGCAATCGTTGGAAGTCTTTTTATGTTTTTCAGTTACATGATATGAATAGAGAATTCGCGCCAATAATTATCATGAAAACCAAAGAATATTTAATCTAATATACTTATAGAGAAGGTGAAAAAATGGAGAAGGTCACGTTAGTTTTAAGTATAGTTGCGTCAATTGGAACAATAATATCACTTTTACTAAATTTCAAATTAAAAAAAGAATTAACTTTACATAAGCAAAAGATTGAAGGAAATAAAAACATTCAATCTTTAGGGGATAACGTTATTAATAACACTGGCAATAATAGTAACTTTAAACGCTAGGAAGTGTAAATATGTTTGCTAACAAAGGGAATATTGATAGTACTGGTAATAATACTATAAACAATACAGGTGAGAGAGCCCAATTCGAAATCAATCATTATGCTAACCCCCAACAGATATTAAATAAAACATACTTATATGGCTTTTGTGTAAAGTTTTCTGAGGTAGAAGATACTGCTGAAAGCTATGATACAGAGATTGCTTCAGATATCGAAGAAAAGATGGACTACAATGAAATTGATCTTTATAAAGAAATTTTTTTTGAATGTGACCATTATATCGATGATGTTGAAGCAATACTGGAAGAAATACCGAGAAGACAAAGAATACTTTCTAAAATAAACAATAAATACAAACGGTTTAAAAAGTTTGAGAAATGGAATGACAAAGATGAATTGTGTGAATGGGTTTACAATTATTTATATGAAACAATAGAAAATGATCAAAGTTCTGGCGATATATTTCTTGAAGATGCAGAATTAGCTATTCAAGCTCTTATGTATTACTCATTCACTAAGTGTAAATTGTTAGATCCAATACCCAAAAAGAGTTAGGTGACTATTATGCTAATTGATAAAGATTCCAAACCTGAAGACACAATTCTCTATTTATCAGCCCAGTTACTTTTGAAAATTAAAAGCTGTAGTAGGATTAAATTGGCTTTCATTGAAGATTTATACCGAGACATCGACGAAAAACAACCTTATTTTAAATATAACCTTTCTTTAAACTTTTTATATTTAATTGATAAAGTAAAAATTGAAGGGGGTGACTTAGTATATGTACCTAATAAGAATGAAGATAGTTGAAGGAATCGGAGAGTACAAGGAAATTAGGAACGTTGAGTTTAAACTAGGATTAAACATTATTGTGGATGATACTCTAAATGGTGCAGATAATAAAAATCAAGGTAATAATGTTGGTAAAACAACCTTCTTAAAATTAATTGATTTATGTTTAGGTGCTAAAGATAAAAAATATATTTGGACTGATAATGATACCGGAAGTGAAACAACTTCTTTAAAAAACTACATAAATGAAAAGAAAGTCTATGTGGAGTTAGAGATTGAAACAGTAAATATTATATATATATTAAAAGTTGAACTTTTTGACAAAGGAAAAAGATTTATTAATAGCGAACATTACACCCTGCCTAAATATGTGGATAAATTGAATGAAATTATTTTTAACATTGAAAAACCCCCTTCCTTTAGACAGTTAATAGGGAAATTTGTAAGGATAAATCAAAAAGAGGATACAAATACTTTTTTAAAATACTTGCATCAAAATACGACAAATGCAGAGTATAAAAATATATATGATTTCTTGTTTAAACTATCCTCGCTTGAAGAAAGTGAAAAAAAGTTAAATCTTTATAAAGAAATAGAACAGATAAAGAAAGATATAGACCAAATTATTAGATTACACAAGTTTTCTAATATCGATGATCTTAAAGAAAGAATTAGAATAATTAAAAGTACAGTGCTGGAACTAGAGAAAAAAGTAAATGCAATGATTAATGTTAAGGAATACGAAAAAAAACAAGAAGAAGTTTCAACCATTAAAAACTACATTAATACAATTAATGATTCAATTGAGACAATGTTATTTAAAAGAACTAAAATAGAAAGTATTTTGTCGAAGGAAGAAGTGAAAAACGAAAGTATTGATGAAAATATCTTATTGGAATTCTATAAAGATGTAGAAGCATCATTGGGTAATATTAAAAAGGAATTCAATGAACTTGTTGTGTTCAATAATCGTGTAAAACAGAACAAAATTAATTATTATCGTAATAGATTGGAAAAAGTTAATTTTGATTTGAGTGAAATGCTAAAATCACGAGTACGAATTATTAACGAAAATAAGAATATAATTAGTTTGATAAATGAAGATAATTTTAAGGAATTTGAAATTATTCATAAAGAGTTAATAAAACAAAGCGAGCAACTTGGGTCGCTTTACAATGTACAAGAAATTTACAATGATCTTAACGAAAAATTAAACGAGAGAAATGGTACCTATGAAAATATGAATGGAAATTCAGGGTCACTCGATAATTTATCAAAGTTTAATGAATATCTCACCAAATTTAGTAATGAGATTTTCGGGCAACGTTTATACCTAACCCGTGAGAACACTTTCCCTTTAAAGTTGTCAAATGTTGATGAGGGCTTAGGTACGGGGTATCGGAAAACTATAACTTTGCTTTTGGATATTGCTTATGTTTCATTTATTAATGAGCTAAAATTAAATTACCCGAGATTCTTTGTGCATGATGTTTTAGAAACAATGGATGAACATAACCTAAGTGAAGTTACTAAGTTTATTAATGAAAATGGAAGTCAATTTGTTTTTGCAATATTAAATGAAAAGATCAAAGATTACTCCTTTATCAATGAAAAGGATAAAATATTAATATTATCAAAAGATAACAAGGTTTTTAAAATATAAAAGAGATTAAGGTGTTAATAGGTTTGATTTATGGAGCGCATATGGGAAGTTGAAAGAAAAACATATGTAGTTGGGATGCTACTTTTCTGCCAAATAATGTGATTACTGATTTTCATTCGATTTGCTATCTATTTTTGAATTGGATATAATATATACATATTTCATTAGTTTTCACGTCACCATTTTTCACTGGTGAAAGTCGTTAAACCTTTTATTTATTACTAAAGGAGATTCGACACAAATGTTTAGCCTTTGTATTTTCATTCTCTTTGAGAAAAGTTAGGCAGATGTATTACGTCACAAAATTGCTGTATGCACACTAGATACTTACGCATTATTTGAGTGATATATATTTTAAAAGCCGATCGATCCCATTTTGGGTGACATCGGCTTTTTTTGCTTTAAAAATCTGAAAGGTGTGCTGTAATGATATGACATGAAAACAAAACAACTTTCGTTTTCTGTTTCGGTGGGTTACATAAAAGTCGATTGATCCCTTATGGGTGAAGTCGGCTTTTTTATTTATTAAAAATACAAAAGGAGATGGTTTAAGTGGAAAAAGTACTTACGTTTACAAACGAACAGAAGTCGTTGATTTGGAATCGGTTTGTTCAGCCAGCAAAAGGGACTCAAGAAGAGGCGGACCATTTTATTGAAGTCTGTGAGACCTTCGGATTGAATCCATTACTTGGTGATATCGTTTTTCAACGTTACGAAACGAAGAACGGCCCGAATACATCTTTCATTACTACTCGCGATGGGTTGCTCCGTGTTGCTACTACGCAAGAAGGCTATGTAGGACCTCCCAACGCTAATGTAGTTAGAGAAGGAGACACATTCGAGTTCATCCCATCAGAGGGAAGTGTTCGGCATGAGTTCGGTCAGAAGCGTGGTCCAATACTTGGTGCTTATGCAGTCATGCATCATAAACGTTTTAGACCGGTTGCCGTCTTCGTGGATTTTCAAGAATACTTTCAAGCAAATTCAGGTGAACTTAACTCGAAGTATGGCAATAAAAACACTTGGGATAAAATGCCTTCTGCCATGATTCAAAAAATAGCGGAAGTCTTCGTACTTCGTCGTCAGTTCCCTCTAGGTGGCTTATACACCCGTGAGGAAATGTCGATTGATGAAGACTTTAATAGCAACAGTGGAAATGTGGATGCTGCGAAACAGTCTAATCCAGCCCCCAAAAAACAAAACGGGGTTACAGGAAATCAACAAACTGCTGAGACACCCGTTCAGCAATCAAGCGACAACATTGTTGAAGGGGTATTCATCCTGCAAAGGTTTGAAAAAGGGGTAAGCCCACAAAAAGTTCCATTCGCAAAATTAAATGTTATGGATAAGTCGAGCAATGAAGTAAGTCTTGTTCTGGTGAAGGAGAAACAAGAACTAGTTGATTCTCTAAGTCAAATACAAAAGGGCCAAGAGTTGGCTATGGTCATTAAAAAAGAAAGTGGCTTTAATTTCCTTGAAGAATTCTCTATTGTTCAAGCGAATGTTCAATCTGAAACTCAATCACAATCAGATCAAAAAGAATCCGTTCAAGAGCCTGTTCAACAGGGAAATCAAACGTCTTCTGAACCACTTGATGCGTTCATCATGGAAAAGTATGAACAGGGTATAACTCCCGGTGGCGTGTCTTTCGCAAAAATGTATGTAATGAGTGTGGCTAGTAATGCTCAAACAATGGTGTTTGCACAAGGGGAAGTTGCGGTTCAAAAAACACAACACCTTATTGAAGGAGATAAGTTTACGATGCAGACCCGTACAGAAAATGGATTTACGTTTTTCGAGAAATTGGGAGATGCAGATAAGGGGGTAGCATAATTATGCTTCCTGAAATATTAAAAGTTGCAGAGGAATATGGGCTCACGTTCAATCCTCGCTCTCACGGAAAAAAAGAGACTCTTTGCAAATGCTGTTTTTGCGCTGAGGACTCCAAGGCGGGTAAAGGACATAAATTTTATTTGTCGCTAAACACGCATGACCAACTCTTTAAATGTTGGTTCTGCGGTGTTTCCGGTGGTGTGCTGGACTTTGAAACCAAGTTATCTGGAATTCCTTACGCTGATATACGTATCAAATATTTCGGTGTTAGGGAGAAGCCTCTTCACCCGGCAGAACGCTTGAACGCACGTCAACTTCGAACGATTGGCTGGGCTGAATACAAGCGAAAGAACCGGGCTGCATTCAAAAAGAACAGAGAAGCTGTCTTACGGGATTGGAACAGATATGAACACGAAGAACTGGTGAAGCACTTCGCCATGTTCATTGTGATCGCTCACATCGAAAACCAAGCCGAACGGCAAAATGAACTTCTTCGTTACGTCATGCAGTCGTGTCAGGAAACTCAAATTTATCTGATGTTCAATCGTGTGCTGGCTGAATATGTGAAATATGACATGCATCGTGCTGACTGGGCGATAGAAGGTGCTGAAATAGGTAGAGCTGCCTGGAGGGCGTCACTGTCTACCTGTGATTTTGAAATGAATGAAGTTGTGGTAAACGTGGCCTTTTTATATCACATGTGGAAAATGGCTAAAAAGCGAAAGGTCGAAACAAACAAAGAAAGTTTAAAAACAAAGAATAAAGTTTCTTTGGCTAATTAAAATATCCGTTACCCTTCACGGAGGAGAAATAGGGACGTAGCTGAAAATTAGTTGCGAGAAAAGGAGGAAATTATGAATAACGTTAGTTTGGTAGGTCGCCTGACGAAAGAGCCAGAACTAAAATATACGCAAAACGGTGTAGCAGTTTGCAACTTTACGCTGGCAGTGAATCGTCCATTTAAAAATGCCAATGGTGAAAACGAAGCTGACTTCATCATGGTTCAAGTTTGGAGGAAACCTGCCGAAAATGCAGCTAACTTCCTAAAAAAAGGCAGTCAAGCTGCGGTGAATGGTCGTATTAGTACACGGCATTATGAAAACGACAAGGGGGACCGTGTATACGTCACAGAGGTTGTCGCTGACTTTGTACAGTTCCTCGACCCGAAACCTCAAGGCCAAGGCAACCAACAGCAGCAAGGACAGGAGAACTCCCAGAAAAAGCCTAATCCTTACGCTAGTAACAGTAACACTCAAAATCAAAACGGTAATCAATTCGAAACGAGTGGAGGTCCTGTTGTGGTAAGCGATGATGACCTTCCGTTCTAATAGGAAAAGTTAGATAGAAAGAGATTGGGAATGGACCAGTCTCTTTCTGTTTACTAACCGGTCATGATCCTAATTAAAATGTACATTATTTAATTCGTACCTTCGAAGAAAAAGGCATATAATGTAGGAAAGAGTGCACTATATATTGAAAGAAAGGAGTCGTTCAGTGTGAAATCGATGACTGATAAGAAATATGTTGTTCTTTTTTCAGCCTTTGTTGAAAAACTACAGCAACAGTATGATTATCTGTTGGAAGGTGGAACTAGTTACCGTCAACGGACAGCAGAATTGGCACTAGAAGTTGCTCGTAAAGTTGGTAATGTTAATCCGTTTTATGACAATGATGATGCCAGGGAACTAGTTACTCAATTATTACCTGAACTCAATCTTCATCGAAAAGAAGATGTAGCTAAAATGCTACGAGTAGTTGTTAATCGTCTTCATCTGAACGCGACACTTTCTGATGAAGTTAAAGTGCACGTAAAACAGAAAATGAGTAATCAAAAGAAAATTAGGTTAGTCAAAGTAAAATAGGCGATGTATTTTTTTAAAAGTCGATTTGCCCATAATTGGGGTAGTCGGCTTTTTTTGATATCACAAATGGAGAGGAGAATTCACTATGATCTTTTCTTTTTCAAGATTAAGCCTCTACACAACCTGTCCTTATCGCTTCTTCAAGAAATATATAGAAGGATACGAAGAACCCGTAACATACCCTCTAGCTTTGGGTAAGGGGGTTCATAAAGCGGTCGAGGATAAAATTAATGGGGTGTCACATTCAGAAGCCGTTTTAAACGGGATGATTGAAGCTGAGTTTCATCCAGAAGTGACTATGGATGAAATGTCAGAGTTGGTTAGTCATGCATCGATTAAAGAGAACATGGGTGAAACGGAGATTCATTTTCAACTTTCACTTTCTGATGCAGATTCAGCCCCGATGTTACAAGGCTATATTGATCTTGTGTCACCAGATGGAAGTAAAATAGTCGACTGGAAGACGAACAGGGTTAGATACGATGTTCGAGACAATCATCAGGTAGGGTTGTATGCGTGGGCCATTGGTCAATTGAAGAACAGAGCGACGGTTGAAGGTAACTTGTTTTTTCTTCGATTTAGAAGAGCGAGCAAACACGTTTTCAATCGGGCTGATATGGAAAGGTCCAGACAGTGGGCTTTGGGTGTAGCGGATGAAATCAATTCCAAACGGGAGATTTTAGACATACTACCGGGAGAAGCGGAGAGTTTATTTTTGTCAACGCCTTCTAGTCATTGTAGGCATTGCCCATTTGCTATTGAATGCTATAGAAAGTTCAGTAGTTATTAATACCGATATAGATATGATAGTTCTCATGAAAGATGGATTTCGGTCGATATTATGACAGATAGAACAATGAAAATGTCGAACTCCTACTAAGTGATATTCGATGAGAAGGTATCCAAGAAATTAGTTGTTTTGTCCGGAAATAATCAATTGATTTTAATTGACCGGAGTATCTATGGTATAATTAGGGTACTTAATAGATAAACTTGCACATATACGTATCTTAAAGGATGTGATGTATATGTGTGAAAATAAAGAGGAGGAGAAGGATATGGCTACCAAAGCATTAGAAACTAATTTTACTCTAAATCAGTCAGAGGCTATGGAAATACTCAGAGCTCCAAGAAGGACGATTAAAGAGTCTGATATCTTTAATGATATCAAGCAATCAAGCGCTAATAAAATAAAACACGCCTCTAGTATCCTTGATTCACGTAAATAAATGGAGATTATTAGTTTAAGCTCACTACTAGAAGCTGATGAATCTGAAGGGAGAGAAGTTCATTCTTATCTCTCTTCTTTTAATTGCGAAATAAACCATGATGTAGAGATTTTTTTGCGTGAAAAAGCTATTGATAGTGAAAAAAGAGGATTTACTAGAACAACTTTAGTGATTGATGAAAAACAAAATAATGATATTGCTGGATATTTCACGCTAACGGTAAAGAACTTTGACTTTACAGATGTATCAGGAACGAACAGAAAAAAGTTAACAGGAGATAAAAGAGCAACAACATTTGTAACAATACTTATAGCGCAACTGGGACGCTCTGACTTATACAAAGGCAAAGTGAGTGGTAGTGAAATACTTGAATTTGCTCTAGAGAGATGTAGTATGGTTAACGAATTATCGGCAATAAAAATTGCGTGCGTTGAATATAAGGAAAACGACAAATTAATTGAATTTTATAAGAATAATGACTTTAGGCAAATACAAAAAAATGAAAGTGGTTACATAATAAGTTATGTTAGACTGTAGAATCAATATTAACTTAAACTAAAGCATCCGAGAAATTGGGTGCTTTTTTGATGCTAAAATCCACTGTCTATGGGGTTTAGAAGATACACGTATTCCAAATTGTTGCGACTGCTACTACGATTTGATAAACTTAATCTATATTCTATTAGTTTTCCTGTCATCGTAATCTGATGAAAGTCGTTATACCTTTTCATTTTCTAAAAGGAGATTCGACACAAATGTTGTAGCCTTTGAATTCTCTTTTCAAGAAAAGACAGGCAGATGTAATTGGACGTCACAAAATTGCTTTCGGGCATAATCACACAGGGTATTTACGCATTTTTGCGTGATATATATTAAAAGTCGATTGAATCCTTCGGGATGCGGTCGGCTTTTTCTGTTTTTAAAAATAAAAAGAAGAGGAGCGATTCAAATGGTTGGTAAACAATTAGAACGTCTAGTTTCTAACAACAAGAAGGGAAGTGCGAACAAATCATTCATCTGCTATGAGGATGAAAAGAGGGAGCGGAAATTCCTTGTCTTTAAGTTTGGCGGTATCTACCAACTGGATGGTAAAGGAGAAGCTAAAAAGATGGATTCGCTTACCGATATTCAAGATATTTTCTTGTCTATTGAAAACGGTGATGTGAAGGTAATTGGTTGCGGAAATATTGGAATCTAAAGGGGGCATTTTAAATGGTACTTGCAAAGGCAGAAGTCATTGAAAAGCTAGATCAGGCGATTAAGTTAGGAAAAGAGATAGAGCGCGTTGAATCGGCTCTGAAAGCAATGAAAGCTGATTTGAAATCCTTCGTTGATGTTAATGGTCCAGTTGATACAGGTGATGTTATTTGGGATTACACTGTATCTGCATCGTGGCAATTTGATGAAAAGGGAATAAAGGAAGTAGCGCAGAACATGGTGCTTGAAGGTGTGAATCCATGGAAAATGTTGAACATCACAGCTTCCAATCTGAAAAAGATGGGCTGGGACGATGCAGTAATCGCAAAAATGGGCGAAAAAAAGGAGACGCGACGGTTCGCATCTCGTAAAAAGTGATTCTTTAAAACCTTGTAGATTGATTATACCATAAAAAGCCTTCCACTGGGCAAGGAAGAGTGGCACATGAACGCTAGTGCCACTTGGTACTAGCTTTGTGTGAGAAAGGACAACAAAATGACAACGAAAAAATACATTACAGCTGCCCGTGAGGCAGTTTCTTCTTATAATGAGGTTGGCTCAGAAAGTGTAATCGAATTACAGGATATTCTGGCTGTTTTGATTGGACCATCTGCAAAACCAGAATGCACTGGTCGTTTAGCAGCTCGCGGAATTAAAACTTTAGTCGATATGACTATTACCGAACTGAAAGAGGAAGGTATGACACATAACGAGGCCTTGAAGATTCATTCGGGCATGCTGATAGCACGGAAGATGCGTTCTGCTGGTAAGGCTGATACACGTTATGTTATCCGTTCACCAGAAGATGCAGCAGCATATTTGATGTCTGAAATGAGTGTATTGACGCAAGAGCATTTCGTGGTCATCTATTTGAATGTGAAGAATGAAGTACTTCATAAGAAGACCTTATTCATCGGCTCGTTAAACTCTTCGATAGTGCATCCGAGAGAAGTGTTTAAGGAAGCAGTTAAACAGAGTGCTGCCTCCATAATTTGTTTCCATAATCATCCCAGCGGGCAGCCCATAAACATAGTATCCTAAACTAGAGTACTCTAAGTACTTAAAGTTTAGGATTTTTTTAATTCAATACTTTAACTAATGAATAAATATAGGTATTATTTATAGGAGTTAAGGTATTTAAAGGTGGTGGAGAAATGAAAGTTCAAAAAGTAGTTGTTGAGGAAAAATCATATCCATTATACATACTATTAGACAAAAATTTTGAAGTGGTAGAACCGGTTAAGAGATATATAAAGTACTTGGATAATACGGGGAAAGCGCCAAATACGATTAAAACATATTGTTATCATCTCAAGCTGTTTTATGAATTTATGAGCCAAAGAGGAATTAGATTAGAAGATTTGAAATTCGAGGAAATGTCAAACTTTGTGGGATGGTTAAGAAATCCAACGGGGGAGGTAAAGGTAATAGATTTACAACCAAAGAAGGCTAAAAGAGAAGAAACATCTGTTAATGCCATACTTAATGCTGTAACTAGTTTCTTAGAGTATTTAAATCGTACAGGAGATTTTAAAGCTATAGATATGACTAAAGAAGCGAGGGGAAGAAATTTCAAGGGGTTTCTTCACCATATTTCTAAAGGTAAATCTTATCAAAAAAATATTTTAAAGCTTAGGGTCAAAAAGAAACTTGTACAAGTATTAGAACACGAACAAGTTAAAGCAATAATCGATGCGTGTCATACAAAAAGGGATAAGTTACTTATTATGCTTATGTATGAAGGAGGACTTCGGGTAGGAGAGGTATTATCCCTTCGTATCGAAGATATTTCTACTTGGGATAATCAGATTAATATCATGCCAAGAGATCACAACGAAAATGGGGCTTATATTAAGCTTAGAAAAGAACGAACAATCGATGTTAGCAAGGAATTAATGGCTTTATACACCGATTATTTAGTTCATGAATATGGGGAAGATTTGGAGCATGATTATATATTTATAAATCTCAAAGAATCTTATTTTGGGAAACCTCTAAAATATCAAAGTGTATTAGATCTTATAAGGCGATTGGTGAAACGGACAGGGATTACCTTCACTGCCCATATGTTGCGTCATACGCATGCCACAGAACTCATTAGAAGTGGATGGGATGCTGCTTACGTACAAAAAAGGTTAGGTCATGCACATGTACAAACAACACTTGATACATACGTTCATCTTTCTGATCAAGATATGAAAAATGAATATAAAGCGTATCTCCAAGGGAGAGAAACATAAAAAATGAAATTTCCAAGCGTTGCAACAAATCGAAAGCTCGTCACTAACACAGAGATTAATAAAAAAATAGCGGATATGACTAGTGTCTTACAAGGGTTTTGGGCAGCAGATAGATGGGATATAAGAATTTGCCCACATCCTAGTGCGATAGAGTTAAGTAAGAATCCTTCGTTAAGAAATCGTTGGGTAAATTTTGATAAAGTAGAAAACATCTGGTTAAAAACAGAATTAAAATACTTTTATTATGTTCTCTTAAATAATGGAACTTGGAGTGCAAAAACTGTTTGGATTAGAAAAGGAACAGTGATAAGTCGAATGTTGGGGTTTTTAAATTTAAAATATCCCGATATTACCTCTATAACTGAAGTACCTATAGTAAAAGCTTTGACGGAATACCGAACTTACTTAGTAGAACAAGGAATAAAATCTACGACTAAAAATTACAAGCTTGATATAAATCAAAATAAAATTTCTGTGCAAGCGAACTCCTACTACGTTACTAATTTAAAACAGTTTATGGAGTTCTATGAGGATTTCTATTTTGATGGTGAAGAATGGGATAAAGATGTTTGGGATCTAAGAAAACTTTCATTGCCGGAAGATAAGATAAATCCAACGTCCTACGAATATACAATCAATTTCAAGGGTTTTGAAAATGATTATTTTAAAGAAATCGTCAAGCGATATTGTAAGTTAATGTTAAATACACGTAGCTTTTCCCATGTAGTTGATATGGCGTCAAAATTAAGAGAGTTTTTTAATTTTATAAATACAAATTGTGAAGGCATACGAAGGATTCATCAATTAACTAGGAATGAAGTTGAGCAATATTTAAATGAAATTAATTTAAAAGGTTTAAAACCTAGTACTGCGACTGGACGAATATCTACTTTAGAAGTTTTTTTCTCTACACTTCAAAGGTTTGATTGGAAGGATTCGCCTTCCCAAATCCTTATCTTTCGAGAAGATTATCCTAAAGTGCCGAAGGCACAACCACGTTATATAGATGAACATGTCCTTGAACAATTAAATGTTAAATTGGATAAATTGGAACCTTATATGGCTGCAATGGTTATGGTACTTCAAGAATGCGGAATGCGTATCGGTGAACTTTGTACATTGAAAAAAGGGAGTGTCATAACAGATAAAGAAGGGGATTGCTTTTTAAAGTATTATCAGTGGAAAATGAAGAAAGAACATACCATTCCTATTTCTAAAGAAATTGCTGCATTGATATTGGTTCAAGAGCAAAGAGTGGCTTATGAACTTGACGATGGATGTGTATATGTATTTCCACGGAAAGATGGTTCTCCATTGAAGCAAGATACCTTTAGAGTTAAATTAAATAAATTAGCTTATGAAGAAAAGATAACGGATAATAAAGGAGAGATTTTCCGATTTCATGCTCATGCCTTTCGGCATACAGTTGGCACTAGAATGATAAACAACGGAGTGCCACAGCATATTGTTCAAAAATTCTTAGGGCATGAATCACCAGAAATGACTGCAAGATATGCCCATATTTTTGATGAAACTCTAAAGAAAGAGTTCATAAAGTTTAAGGAAACTTTGGTGACGAATAGCGGTAGCATTCTGGATTTAACCGAAGAAAATACTGAAGCTGACAATACAGATCTTCAATGGTTTAAAAAAAATATCAATGCACAAGCACTTCCTAATGGCTATTGTCGTTTACCAGTAATTGCGGGACCGTGTCCTCACGCAAATGCTTGTTTAGATTGTACGAACTTCTGTACAAGTAAACAATTTCTAAATGAACATGAAGAGCACTTAGACCGAACTAAAGAAATATTAAATAGGGCTAAACAGAACCAATGGCAGCGTCAGGTTGAAACTAACGAACGTGTTAAAAATAGATTAGAGCAAATTATTCATTCGTTAAAGGAGACGAATTAAGATGACTAGAAAGAGTAACACAACTGCCATAATTCAACTATCCAAAGAAAAGTCGGAGAAGACAAGAATTAGGGTTGAAAAGACAATTTCAGAGATGGCACTGAAAAAAGAGAAGATTAATTTTAATTCCGTTGCACAAAAAGCAAGTGTTTCAAAGTCATGGCTGTACAAACAAAAAGACATTAGAACTAGAATAGAGACATTAAGAGGGATGCAAATAAGTGAATTAGTTCCCCGTAAACAGAGTAAAAACCTTCGTTCAGAAGATAGTTTAATTAAGACATTAAAAATCCGAATAAAGGCACTAGAAGAAGAAAACAAACAATTAAGGGATCAAGTTCAAAAATTACATGGCAAGTTGTTTTAGAGGTCTTGTTGAATAAGATAAAATAGTACATTGCAAATTAAAACAAGAAAAGCACTCTGTTAAATATGGAGCAAGGCATTCCCGAAGATCTTCTATGGTTAGACTACAGCTAATGTTACTGGATAGATAACATTCCCTTGGGGAAAAATCAAAATATACAAAAGTAAGTGGAGAAAAACGACTCGTTTTTCTCCACTTACCCTTTATTTTATGATTTTTATAAAAACTTCTCGAAATTTTCCCGAAATAGATTTGTTAATTTTGTTGCTTGGATATCATAAGCCTCTTTATCTTTCCATGTATTGCGGGGGTTAAGAATTTCAGATGGTACATTAGGACAACTTTTAGGTATGTTAAGACCAAAACTCCGTTCCATTTCAAATTCTGTATGTGCTAATTGACCTTCAATAGCTGCTGTAACCATCGCTCGAGTATGGGAAAGGGAAATACGTTCGCCTATTCCATAAGGGCCTCCTGACCAACCTGTATTAATTAAATAAACATCCACGTCATGTTTCCGAATTTTCTCTCGAAGCATTTCAGCATAAACTCTAGGTGATAATGGCAAGAATGGTGCACCAAAACAGGTTGAAAATGTTGCTTCTGGTTCTGTTATGCCCCTTTCAGTTCCAGCTAATTTACTGGTATAACCTGAAAGAAAATAATACATGGCATGTTCTTTTGATAATTTAGAAATGGGTGGTAAAACACCGAACGCATCTGCTGTTAAAAAGAAAATAACATTTGGATGTCCTGCCGTACTCGGATTAAGAGCATGCGGAATGTTATGGATCGGATAAGCTGCTCGTGTGTTTTCTGTTAAACTACAATCATTATAATCTGCCAAATGTGTATGAGGATCGATTATGACATTTTCTAAAACAGATCCATAAGTAATCGCGCGAAATATTTCTGGTTCTTTTTCCTCTGATAAGTTGATGCATTTTGCGTAACAACCACCTTCAATATTAAATACACCTTTGTCTGACCAACCATGTTCATCATCACCAATTAACATACGATTAGCATCTGCTGAGAGAGTGGTCTTTCCCGTACCTGATAAACCAAAAAATAAAGCAACATCTTCATTTAATCCTTTATTTGCAGAACAATGCATAGAAAGAACATCATTAATTGGTAAAAGATAATTCATTATAGTAAAAATCGATTTTTTAATCTCTCCTGCGTACTGTGTTCCTCCAATCAATACGATTTTTTTATCGAAATTAATCACAATAAAAGTTTCGGAATTTGTTCCATGAATGGAAGGTGTAGCTTCAAAATTAGGAACGCAGATTACAGTGAAATCTTCTTTGTGTACAGCTAACTCTTCTTTTGTTGGACGAATAAATAATTGATGAGCAAATAAATTATGCCAAGCATACTCGTTAATGATTCGAATAGGTAGACGATATGCTTGATCGGCTCCAGCGAACCCATCAAATACAAATAGTTCTTTTTCTTCTAGATAATTAGAAACATCCTTTAAAAGAAGATCAAAATTTGCTGACGTCATTTGTTGATTTGTTTTCCAATCAATTGCAAGTTCAGAGGCAAGTTCTTTAACAATAAATTTATCTTTAGGTGAACGGCCTGTATATTTACCTGTTTTCGCTACTATCGCGCCACCAGAAGAAAGTTGAACCTCTTTACGCTTGATAGCGATTTTTATTAGTTGACTAGGTGTTATATTAAAATGTAATTTGAGTGCGTTGTTTAGTCCCATTTTATATCCATCCTTTTTAGTTATCTTTTATTTTTTATATTTCTAGTAATTTAGACTCCTTTTTATCGAGATTTCCTGTATGTGAAAGTTGATTGCATTCATGAAAAGCGAAATGCTTACATCCTAAACATTTATTATGGTTAATTTCTGAGATGGAATAGTCAATGGCTTCGCCTGTACGACTAAATATATACTTTTCACCAATTTCATCATAAAGACCAGACTTTTTCAATGACTTTTTCAAATCATCAACTATACCTGAAAGCACAAGAATTCCACCTTGTTTTTTATAATAATTGACAATATTCTTCAAATTCGCTTCACCTGTCGAATCGATGAACGGTACTTTCCCCATACGTAAAATCAAGACAGTAGGTTCATAATGAATTGTATCCATTATGCGTTGTTCAAACACTTGTGCAGCACCAAAAAAAAGTGGCCCTTCAATTGTATAAATGCTAATTTGTGGGCAGTTATGAGCTTCGTTAACTACATGGGATTGAACAATTTCATTCTTATGAGTGTGGTCTGGTAACACTTTGGAAACAACCAACATATTACTCATGCGTTTTGCGAATAAAACGACAGCTAAGATGAGACCAACCATAACTGCTATCGTAATACTGGTGAAGACAGTTAAAAGAAATGTAACCAATAAAATAAGAGAATCGCCACTTTTCATTTTCAACACATGAAGAAACTGTTTTCTTTCACTCATATTCCAAGCCACTATCATTAAAACAGGCGCCATACTAGCTAACGGAATAAGTGAAGCATAGGGTGCTAATATTAAGAGGGTTAATAAAACAAAAATCCCATGAATAATCCCTGACATAGGAGAAGTAGCACCAGATTTAATATTTGTCGCTGTTCGTGCAATTGCACCTGTAGCTGGAATTCCTCCAAATAAAGGAGTAATGATATTTGCAATTCCTTGGCCCATTAATTCACGATTACTATTGTGTTTACTATTCGTCATCCCATCTGCTACTACAGCGGATAAGAGAGATTCAATTCCTCCCAATATAGCAATTACAAATGCAGGTACTATTAAACGCTGTATTCTTTCCCATGTTATATCGGGAAAGCGAAAATGAGGGAGTTGGCTTGGAATTTCTCCAAAGGTGGAGCCTATAGTTGAAATATTGCCTGAAAAGAATACTGTTGCTATTATTGTTGTTACGATTAAACCAATTAGTGATCCAGGAACTTTCGGCAATAATTTCGGTGTGAGTAAAATGACGAAAAGACACAATATGGCAATTCCTATACTATAAAAATTCATTGTATCAATATGAAAGATAATTTCCTTCATGTTGTCAATGAACTTCTCATGTTTTTCAAGCCCTGTCAGTCCAAAGAAATTTTCAATTTGCCCTGTGAAAATAATAATGGCAATCCCTGAAGTAAAACCAATTGTGACAGGACGAGGGATGAATTTAATCAAAGAACCTATTTTAAAAATCGCCATTAAACACAAGATAATACCGGCTAAAAAACCAGCAAGTAATAAATCTGTATATCCATAAGCTATGACAATCCCAAAAAGAATAGGTACGAAAGCACCAGTAGGTCCTCCAATTTGATATTTCGATCCACCAAATAAAGAAATTAAGATACCAGCAATACATGCTGTGTAAATCCCGTATTCTGGTTTCACACCTGATGCAATAGCAAATGCCATAGCTAATGGTATAGCAATTACCCCTACAATAACGCCTGAAAGAAGATCTTTTTGGAAATGCCGTATTGAATAGTCATCAAATCTTCCTGTAAAAAAGCTTTTCATTATACCCCTTCTTTTTCTATGAATGATTAAAATAGTAAATTGATTGTATATTATTGATTGTTTAGGGAGTTATATCTATTTAAATTTCCATTGATTACTCCGATTCTATGATTTAGAAAGTGTATCTTCTTCATCTAATTCTTCTAACATAGAAAGGGTATCAATTAAATGATTATTGAAGATTTCTCGTGTAACTATTAAAAGTTTTATAATGGATGGGTCGCGAAGTGAATAAACAACTCGTTTACCATTTTTGATACCAACTACAATATTTTTAGAGCGTAATACACTTAGTTGTTGGGAAACTGCGGAACCTTCACTATTAAGAGTGCTTTGAATTTCTGTAACGCTCTTTTCTCCTTCTGACAGTAATTCAAGAATCCGTATTCTTAGTGGATGTGCCAAGGCTTTAAAAAAATCAGCTTTAAATTGTTGTATATCTGTCCACAATCAATTTTCCTCCTTTGACAAATTCGATTATACATATTCAAATGTTTGAATATGTATAATCGAATTATACCTCCAGTTCTTTTGATTTACAAATCATTTTAAGTTAAAAATACAGAAATGTAGTTTTCTATCGTTAATACCTAAATTAATTAGTTAATCAACAATTCCTAGTGCGAAGTATCTTTACAGCGAACGACCAGACTTCGTTTATCCATCCAGTTGGTACAAGTTCCTGTTCTAATAAAGGCAAAACGACATGATCCCCACCGAAAACTAAATTTACAGGGGTAAACGAAATAAAAAGGCGACCACTCATTTGAAGTGCCCCCATAAAGTTAAACAGTTTTTCTTATCTTTTTTGACTAATTCTTTCATAAAAAAGGTAATTTTATAATTTAGTTATGCTAACTCTGAAGACATGTAGTCAAAGCCAAGAGATTGCTTTCATAATATTTCTCCCACTTTACTATTGATATAACCCTACGCCTTCTCAAGAGGACATTGAAATTACAAAAAGACTGGCTGAAGCTGGCAGTGTGATGGGGGTGGAGTTACTGGATCATGTAATTATCGGAGACCATCAATTCATATCGCTTAAAGAAAAAGGCTATTTATAAAAATTTCGATGAAGGGCGTATTAATTTACGCTCTTTATTTTTTTAATTAAACGATTGAAGGGATGATTTATATGAAGTATTGGTATGAAATGCTGCTACGTCCTGTTTCGATTGGATGTCAGCCCAAGGGTTTCGTTGAAGTGATGGAGGATGAAGGAAGACACGGTATCGTTGCGTACGAACGCGAATTGACAGCGGAAGACCTGGACGACTATGACATGAAGGCATGGACGATCCTAATGAAGTGAGCAAACAGTTTTAACAGATGAAAAATACCTGTGGTTAAAAATAGGAGGAAAAGATATGGGGAAAGTATTCAGGACTCTGCTAACGAGAGGGATAAATGGACTGATTGATGAAGACGAAAAATACACTAATACTCTTGCTGTTATGTTTCGGATTGCCAGAGAGTTTTACGAACAAAGTTATTTTATCGCGTTCAACAAAGAGGGCAAAAAAGTGATCATAACAGATGGTAATGAAAACATCTTTGGCGAATTGGATCTAACGGAATTGAACATACCCGAAAATATTTGGTTGGTGACTGACGACTACAGCGATGAGTTAGTATGCGTTGCAATGTTACCTGAAGAGTATTGAATATTTTACGAGTAAGTGATTGGCTGGATATTGTACTGTGATAATAGCAAACTAATTTTCACAGTAGATAGGTTCAACAATTAAGCACTATAGACATAAAAATTATCCGGAAATACACAAAAGAAGGGACACATAAGAAGTTCCTTCTTTTTTGTTGTCTTGATATTTTAGTTATTTAAAAAACTACTAGATTTTCACCCAACCATTTTTAATAGCTATGACAGCCGCAGCTGTTCGATGTACTACATTCATTTTACTTAAGATACTTGACACGTGATTTTTTACTGTCTTATCTGAAATAAATAGTAAGTGTGAAATTTCAATATTACCTCTTCCGTCTGCCAGTAGTTGCAAAACTTCGCATTCACGCTTGGTAAGTAAGTGTAATGGCATGCGAATTTCTTCTTGCTTAAAAACACCTTTGTGCTTTCGTTCATTTAACATTAGATATGCGTTTATTAAGTGGTGTGTAACTTTCGGATGGATATAAGAGGTGCCAGCTGAAATGTGTCTGATGGCTTCTATAATTAGATGCAAATCCATTTCCTTTAGCATATATCCGCTGGCACCAGCTTGGACTGCTAGGAGTACATATGATTTATCGATATTGTCGGTTAAGACTGCAACTTTTACTTTTGGATGCTCATTTGAAAGTTGTTCGATACATCTAATACTTTCTAATGGTGTTTCACCTAATTCCATCAGCAATATATCTACTTCTTCAGAAAAATTATTGCTATAATGAGCTATTATCTCTTCTGTGGTTTCTGCCTCGTAAACAACTTCGAGCAATCCGTCTGAAGCAAATAACCCTTTTAATCCTTCACGATAAATTTGTTGACCATCTATAAAAGCAATTCTTATTTTATTAATTGTTTCAGCCACGATATACCTCCCATTTCGGTTAAATCATTCCTTAAACTATATCATATCTTTAAAATTCAAATAAGTAGCTGATACAACCGTTGTTTTATATAGAAAGGTTGGAAAACCAAATAGGTTGTGACATTACGGGATTTGTCTTAACTAATGAATACGCTAAACGAAATACCTTTCATTTGGTGGTAGAATAGACTTATATAGATACTTTAAGCAGAAGGTGGTATTACATAAATGGGCTATCAATCTGAAGCACAACTTGAAAAAAAAATGATTAGCCAACTTGTTCGTCAAGGCTATGAACAAGTGCAGCTTCCTGACTACGAAGCACTTCTTCTTAATTTTCGGTCACAAGTCAATCGGTTTAATCAAAATAAACTCGAAGGCAAGCCACTGACAGACACAGAATTTAACAGGTTACTGAATTTAGTTGATGGGAAGAGCATCTTTGATTCGGCTAAAATTTTACGAGATAAACAAATCATTGAACGAGAAGACGGATCGGAGCTTTACATAGAATTATTTAACACCCGTGAGTGGTGCAAAAACTTATTCCAGGTGACAACGCAAACAACTGTGACCGGAACGTACACGAATCGGTATGATGTAACGATCTTAATCAATGGGCTTCCTGTTGTTCAGGTTGAATTGAAAAGAAGAGGGTTAGATTTTAAAGAAGCATTCAACCAGATTCAGCGCTATCGCAAGCATTCTTACAAAGGACTATATCGTTTTCTCCAAATTTTTGTGGTCACAAACGGTGTTGATACGAAGTACTTTTCCAATTCGGATAGCGATATTTTATTTGGGTACACTTTTTTCTGGTCCGACGCAGAAAACAACATCATTACAAATTTGAATGAATTCACATCCTCGTTTCTTGAGAAGTGTCATATTGCCAAGATGATTGCTCGGTATATGGTTTTAAATGATACGGAGAAACTGCTGATGGTCATGCGTCCTTATCAGGTTTATGCAACGGAAGCCCTTGTACAACGAGCTCTTGAAACGAAAAATAGTGGCTTTATCTGGCATACGACGGGTTCAGGAAAAACACTTACTTCGTTCAAAGCAAGCCAAATCCTTGCGAATGAACCCAGCATTAAGAAAGTATTTTTCTTAGTGGATCGCAAGGATTTAGATAGTCAAACCATCGCAGAATTTAATAAGTTTGAAAAAGGGTCGGTTGATCGGACAGAAAAGACAGACCTGCTTGTCAAACAAATTGAAGATGTCATGAAGCCGTTTATTGTAACGACCATTCAAAAAATGGCGAATGCGGTGAAAACCCCTCGCTTCGCTAAGATTATGGATCTTTACAGAGATGACCGAGTAATTTTCATTATTGATGAATGTCATCGGAGTCAATTCGGAGAGATGCATACGAATATCTCAAGACACTTCAAAAATGCACAGTACTTTGGATTTACAGGCACACCCCGTCTTAAAGAAAATAAAAGTCAGGACGGTCGAACTACTGCCGATCTTTTTGAAAAGTGCTTGCATACCTATTTAATTAAAGAAGCCATTCGAGATGGCAACGTACTTGGGTTTTCAGTTGAACACCATGAACTAATCAAAGCAAAAGTAAATGAAAACGATAGAACACGGGTAGAAGCAATTAACACAGATGAAGTGTGGATGGACGATAATCGGATGCATTGGGTAGTAAAAAACATCTTAGAAAATCATGAACGGAAATCACGTAGTAAGGGCTACACCGCCATTTTTACAGTGCAATCGATTCCTATGCTCATTAAATATTATGAGTTGCTTAAACAAACGGAGCATCCCTTTAAAATAGCGGGTATCTTTTCGTACGGTGCAAATGAAGAGAGTGAAGGGAAAGACGAGCATTCCAGAGATAGTTTGGAACGTATTATCACGGACTATAACGGAATCTTTGATACTAATTACTCTACGGACACGTATCCTAGCTACTTTTCGGATATTTCCAAAAGGGTCAAAACCGCACAAATTGATATCCTGCTCGTCGTCAATATGTTTTTAACAGGTTTTGATAGCCGAACGCTGAACACATTATATGTAGATAAAAATTTGAAATATCATGACTTGCTGCAAGCGTTTAGTCGTACCAATCGGGTAGAGAAAGCAACAAAACCATATGGAAATATCGTGTGTTATCGTAACTTAAAAAAAAATACAGATGAATCGCTTAAACTGTTTTCAAAGACAGATTCTGTCGATGATATCCTCATGAAAAGTTATGTCGAATACTTGGCCATGTTTTTGGCTTCTCTTAAAAAAGTGCGTGAAATCGCAGCAACACCCGAAGCAGTTGATGGATTGGAACGAGAAGAGGACCAAAAGGCTTTTGTCGATGCGTTTAAAGATATGACAAAGCTCTTAGTACGACTAAAAACATTTACGGAATTTGAGTTTGATCCAGAGGCGCTTGAAATTGATAGTCAAACGTATGAGGATTATAAAAGCAAGTACTTGAAAATTGCCGAGCAAGTGAAAAAGGATGTTGAAAAGTCATCCATTCTAGAGGATATTGACTTTGAATTGGAACTCATGCACACAGACCGTATTAACGTCAGTTACATCATGAATTTAATGCGTGACCTTGATTTTGGCAATAAAGAAGATCTTGAGAAGCAACTTCGCTATATTGAGGAAGAGGTGGAGCGAGCCGATAATCCTGAATTACGTTTGAAAGTAGATCTCATTAAAGGCTTCTTGAAACGTGTCGTTCCTGATTTAACGAATGCAGATTCGGTAGACGACGCATACAACCGTTACGAGGAAGAAATGAGAGAAGAAGAGATTTATTCGTTTTCTGAGAAAATCGGTATAGCTAAAGAAAACTTGAAACAACATCTTGAAGAATATGAATACAGCAACATCATCCAACAATCCGTAATCAGTGATTCGTTAAAAGTGGGGCTCATTAAGAAAAGAAAACTGGCCCAACAGATTTCAGAATTTATTATGGAGCATACAGAGAAGTACACGTGAGGGGGCATAAAACCCTCTTTTTTATGTTATTTTATATAATTACTTTAATTAATGTTGTTATTTTATAAAATTACGTATATGATAAAGCTGTAGATTGAGCTAAAGGAGGTGGGGGCTATTCAATTACAAAAAATTGCATCCATTGTGCAGGGAGTAAATTTTACTCGTTTGGAAACAACTGAAGAATCAATAGGGGCTCAACGCGTAAAGGTCTTAACATTGAAAGAGTTCAATGAATCGATGGGCTTACCGTACCGGTTGGCACAGGATAAGAAGGCTAGTATTTGGATTGAACAGAAAAAATTGGAAAGACTTCGCTTTACTGAAGAAAATGGGATTATCATTCATTTATTGTCGCAACGTGTGGCATCGATCCCTTCGAACTATAAAGGGCTTCTGATTCCATCGAACTTCGTGAGTATTAATTTTAAGGAACCAGTGGATGCCAAGTTTGTTGAATGGTATTTCAACGAACATGCGGAAGTACGAAGGCAATTCAAACTCGCGACTCAGGGGTCCAGTGTCTCGTCCTTATCCATCAGTATGCTGCGTGAAATGGAAGTCTCATTGCCACCCATTCAGCTACAAACAAGGATAGGGAAAATTGTACAAGCAGTCCAGCAGAAAAAAAGGCTTATGGAAGAAAGAATGGAACTGGAAGATCAATATATTCATGAATTGCTTTCAGTAAAAATGGAGGAATATAAATGACAACATCTGAAAAACAACGATTGCAACAAGCAGAACTACACAAAAGACTTTGGGATATGGCAAATGATTTACGTGGACAAATGGAAGCGAGTGAATTCAAAAATTATATTCTAGGATTAATTTTCTATCGCTACTTATCCGAAAAGACGGAAGTTCGTGTAGATAAATTGCTTGAAGAGGATGCGGTTTCTTATGCAAAAGCATGGGCTGATGAGGAATACCGTGAGGCACTGGCTGAGGAACTTCTTCAACAAATTGGCTATGTCATTGAACCAGAATACCTTTTTTCAAACATGATGATTGAAATTGGAAAAGGGGACAATGGCAAATTTGATACGGAATTACTCCAAGAAGCAATCAATGCCGTAACGGAATCAACGATCGGTACAGATAGTCAAGCCGACTTTGAGCATTTATTCGATGATATGGACTTATCTTCATCTAAATTAGGGCGTGAAGTTACATCTCGTTCCAAATTAATCGCGAAAATTATTGCGAGTGTCAATGACATTCCATTCTTGCATGATGATGTGGATATTGACGTACTAGGCGATGCTTATGAATATATGATTTCAAAATTCGCGGCTAGTGCAGGTAAGTCAGCTGGAGAATTCTATACCCCCCAGCAAGTATCAAAGATTTTAGCGAAGATTGTAACAATCGGTAAAACCGACTTAAAGAGCGTTTATGACCCAGCTTGTGGATCAGGTTCACTTCTTCTACGTGTTGCTAAAGAAGCCAACGTCCGTAAGTTCTACGGTCAAGAACTCACGTCTACAACGTATAACTTAGCTCGAATGAATATGTTACTGCATGATGTTTCTTACCAAAACTTTGACATTCAAAATGCGGATACAATAGAAGAACCTCAACATATCGAAATGAAATTTGAAGCAGTTGTTGCGAATCCTCCATATAGTGCGAAATGGAGTTCGGACGCAGCATTCTTAGATGACGAGCGTTTCAGTGCCTATAGTCGCTTAGCACCGAAGTCAAAAGCCGACTATGCCTTCGTGCAACATATGATTCACCAGCTGGATGACAGCGGAACAATGGCTGTCGTATTACCGCATGGCGTGTTATTTAGAGGGGCTGCGGAAGGCATTATCCGTAAGTACTTAATTGACGATAAAAACTACTTAGATGCAGTCATCGGATTACCAGCAAATATCTTTTTCGGTACAACGATTCCGACGTGTATCATGGTCTTCAAAAAATGTCGTGAAGCAGACGATAAAGTGATATTTATTGATGCGTCCAGTGAATTTGAAAAAGGGAAGAACCAAAACATCTTAACGGATGAAAACGTAGAGAAAATTGTAGAAACGTATAAATCGCGTGAAACCATTGATAAATATTCTTACGCAGCGTTATTAAGTGAAATTGAAGAGAATGATTTTAATCTCAATATTCCAAGGTATGTAGATACGTTTGAAGAAGAAGAATCCGTTGACTTAGAAGTTGTTTCACAACGGATGAAAGAAATTGATGAAAAGATTGTGGAAATTGACGGAGAACTCGCAAAGTATTTTGAAACTTTGGGGGTGAAATAATGCATCCTAAATTGCGTTTTAATGCTTTTCAGGATAGGTGGAAAAATACCATCCTTAGTGAATTGATGATATTTAATAACGGAATAAATGCATCGAAAGAAAGTTATGGGCATGGTAGGAAATTTATTAACGTGCTTGATATTTTAAATAATAATTATGTTCTATACGACGACATCATAGGCTCCGTAAGTGTTAATGATAAACAAGAAGAAGCCAATAAAGTAGAGTATGGGGATATTCTTTTTCTACGAAGCTCTGAGACACGCGAAGATGTAGGTAAATGTACGGTTTACTTGGATAAAGACGAATATGCATTATTCGGTGGATTTGTAATCCGAGGAAAAAAAAATGGTGACTACTATCCTTTTTTTCTTAAACTATTATTAGATACATCATCTGCACGAAACCAGATTTCATCTAGAGCGGGAGGAAGTACACGGTATAATATCAGCCAATCAATATTGAGTTCAGTTGGATTATCAATGCCTTCAATATCAGAACAGCAAAAAATCGCCGATTTCTTCGCCCTGCTAGATCATCGCATCGAACAGCAACAAGAAAAGGTTGAAGCTTGGCGTGAATATAAAAAGGGGATGATGCAAAAGATTTTTAGCCGAGAATTGCGGTTTAAGGATGGGGATGGGCAGGAGTTTCCGGAGTGGGAAGTAACTCAACTTAAAAAGATTGTATCAACATTTTCCGGTGGGACACCAAGTTCAAAACAAAGATCTTTCTATACTGGCGATATTCCTTTTATTCGTTCTGGAGAAATATCTCAATCTACTACTGAGTTATTTATTAACAGTGAAGGTCTAGAAAGTTCGTCAGCCAAGTTAGTTCGAAAAGGTGATTTATTATATGCACTATATGGGGCTACCAGCGGGGAAGTTGCTATTTCAAAAATGGATGGGGCAATTAATCAAGCAATATTATGCATTAGAACAGAAGAGTCTAAACACTTTATGTTACATTATCTTACGCTAATGAAGGAGTCGATACTTTCGACATACCTCCAGGGAGGCCAAGGTAATTTATCTGCACAGATTATTAAGGAAATCACAATCTCATTACCATTAAAAGAAGAACAGGAAAAAATAGCGAATTTCCTCTCTGCTTTGGATATAAAAGTAGAAAATGAAGAAGAAAAACTTCGCTGTCTTCAAGAACAGAAAACTGGATTTATGCAACAGATGTTCATTTGAAATATATCTAAATAAATTATATGGAGATGATAATGTGTCAAAAGGAATTAAGCAAGAATATTCGATGGAAATTAATCGTATTCAAAACTACCTAAGGGATTTGGAGAATGGTCGTATATATGAAATTACAGGAGCCAAAATGGATGGTTCGTATGCTAAGATAGCAAGTAACATTAGTCGGGAATTTGAAGAGCTATTAACAATGATTGAAAAAGGTATTCCGTCAACTTCAACATTGATATTTGAGGCTAGACAAAAGGATACGAAAGATTAAATTTGAGGTATTCGGGGTAGGAATTTAAATCAGTCGTTGCATAACAGGTGCTTCTGGATGAGGAATGGTTGCTTGGTTCTAATACATTTTTGAATTGTATTAGAACCAGGCATCTAAATTAATTGTTCTGATAAGGAGTTGATGATGGATGGATTTCAACTTAATAATCGTTGCAGTAGCCACATTATTTGGAAGTTTAGGTTCTTCTTTTTTGGTTGGCCACTATAACACAAAATCACAAAATAGAGCACTTAAAATTGAATTTCAAAGAATAGATGAAGAACGTCGATATCAAGAAAAGCAAAAACTTCTAGAAGTCTACAATTATGTATTACGGAAAAATGGTGAAATTACTATTATTAAACCAGTAGAAAATGGGCTATTCGAATTCGAAATAAGCCTTTACAGTAAAGAAATTCGATTTGCCCTCTTTGAGGAATACTCCAAGCTGGACAAGAAGGTTGCGGAAATATTAACTTTACTCGATAAGAAAATAGAAGAGTCAAGAATGTATTATATATATGATGATTATGAGGTTCAGGCTGTATTAGAGGAATGTTGTGGGATATATTCTGATTTGATTAAAACCATAAATAATGTCATCGATACACAAAGGGAAAGAACGCAATTAAGAGTTGATTAATATTTCATTCTCAAGTACTAATTACTTGAAAAATCACGGATATTAATTTCGGAATATATAGTATCCTTGAAGTAGGCTACGAAGGTGGAATAATGTGAATAGTAGCCTCCATTTAACATTACTTGAAGTATTGAAAACTAATATACTCACCCGAAAAAAGGAGAGATTTGTATATGAATAATCAAAGTCTGTTGACAATCAAAGAATTCGCAAATGTAATAACGGAAAAGGGTCACAAGATTAGTGGAAAAGAGCTATTTGATAGGTTGCACAACTGGGATTTAATTTGGGTAAGTGGAGATAGAAAAAAACTCCCGACAACCGAAGCACGGAGATCTGGATACCTTGATATGGTTCCGTCGTCAAAAGGCTCTGATGTGTATGGTCGAGAGCATACAACGTTTGTTATGGTGGCGACTAAAAAGGGGCAGGAATATATTTTAGGTAGGTTAATGAAAGAATTAGATTGATGAGTGAGATATGATCTTTTTGCGAGATCTCTGTAATTACTATTGCAAAGGCTCATCTGTCACCCAGATGACTGTAAGGAGAAGATGAATCTACTTTAATATCGATAATTAATTTTAATAAATAGATAGGTTGGGATGTACTGATATGGAGAAACTGGGTAATAAAGAGATAATTAGTGTGGTGGCTTATATTGGCGGAGAAGGTGGTTATTTAGGCAATTTTTCGTATGCGACGCATGCAAGTTTCTATCCTGAGTATTGCGGATTAGATATTGATCCTTATAAATATGAAGGTACTACTAGAAATAGATTCATTACTATTTTGACTAATGCTACAAGAATTGAGCAATATAAGATTTTAGAAGGCGTTTTGGAAAAGTATCCTTTATCGAATGTTGAAGAACTATTTCATGAAGATATAATTAACGAAAAACAGTTTAAATCTAAGCAAAATCTTTTTGAAAAGATTTCAATATGGACAACCTTATTACAAGGGGATGGTTTAATTCTTATAGAAAATATTAAACATGATTCAAAATTTGTTAAAGAGGTTTTAAATCAATGTGAGACTTTAATTTCCAATCATAAATATAGTAGTGGAGTAGATAGAGCACACACGGCGTTACATGCATTTATAAAAGAATTATGTGAAGAAGAAGGACTGACCTTTCAGCAAAGCAAACCTAAGCTACAAGAATACTGGAGTAAATTAAGGACAGAACATAGTAAATTCAAAGCTAATCCTTCAAACTTTCTATCTCCAGTAAATCAAATTGTAAATGCTATTGCCAAAGTTATAGAGAACATTAATGAAATTAGAAATGATGGAGCTTACACACATCCAAATGAAGAAATTATTGATGAAGCAGAATCTAAGTTAGTAATTAATTTATCGAGAGTATTTCTACAATATATTGATGATAGAATAAATCCGTAGATAAACCCATAAACGCGACTGAAGCCCCCTGTAAATGAAAATTGAAAGTGTTGCGATAGAAGGAACAAAAGAGTATATAAGAAAAAATGAAAACAGTCGAACACTTAACAAAGAGTCAACTTCTGGAAACTCTTGTTAAGTATTTATTTGTTGTTGCGTACCTTATTTGTTCGTAAAAGTATGCTTTTACAAGAACGATCGTAAACTATTTATATAGCTTGACGAACGCTCCTTTTGGTTTTTTGTTATTCCTTTTAACCCGTTCGCGAAAGTGTACTTTTATGAACGGAATAAATATTAACTCTATGTAAGCGTAAAATATTATCTATAAATTTTTGCGCTTTTTGAATATGGTTTCGATATAGTAAATGAAGATAAATGAAGATAAATGCAGAACCTAAGTACAAACACTGGCATGGCCAAAAATTATATGAGTATCCATGAACAACCCTGCTTGAACAAATCTAAGTATGATCTTAATCATTTATTTATGTTCGTCCTGGGTATACCCGGCATGAACACGAATTACGATATAAACAGCAAATAATACCCACCTAACGAAAATAGGGGGGATGGGAAACGTGGAGAAAATGAAGTTTACAAAAATGCTGCTAAACGCCTAAAAACACTCTTATAAAAACATTTGTGAAATCATTATTGATTCCATAAGTGTTTTTTTGTTGGTTATTAAAAAAAAAACGATTATCACACTTGCGTATATAAGCATATGGTTATACAATGGTGGAGAAATGGAGGGATGGACTATGAATAAAACTGTTACGATTGATCTGCAACGAGCGTCGCGACTATTAAAATTGCTAGGGGACCCAACACGTTTGACGATGATGAAGTTACTCAAGTCACATGAATGCTGTGTGTGTGAATTTGTTGCGATTTTTAAAATGAGTCAGCCGGCGATTAGCCAGCACTTGCGTAAACTTAGAGATATTGAGTTGGTTAAAGAAGAACGCAGAGGCCAATGGATTTTCTTTTCGATTAATGAAAATCATGAAGATTACCCGTTTATTCAAAGCATTCTTGAACATCTTCCGGATCAGAATGAATCAATCGCTGAACTGGAAGCACAAGGGCTTCGAGTTTGTTGTGAATAAGGAGGAGAAAGTACGTTGATTTCAGTTATAACAGCATCATTGATATTCATAATCACACTTATTTTTGTTATTTGGCAGCCTAGAAATTTATCAATTGGTTGGTCTGCATGTATTGGTGCAGTTGTCGCTTTGTTAGTCGGGGTAGTTAATTTTCAGGACGTTATCGATGTTACAGGGATTGTCTGGAATGCTACGCTTGCTTTCGTTGCCATCATTATTATCTCATTAATTTTAGACGAAATCGGATTCTTCGAGTGGTCTGCGTTACATATGGCGAGATTAGCTAAAGGTAGCGGTATTCGCATGTTTGTTTATGTCAGCATTCTTGGAGCGATAGTTGCTGCCTTGTTCGCAAACGATGGGGCTGCCCTTATACTAACGCCAATTGTGCTTGCAATGGTACGAAATTTGAATTTCAATGAAAAAATGATTTTCCCATTTATTATTGCCAGTGGGTTTATTGCAGACACCACTTCATTACCACTGGTCGTGAGTAACTTAGTTAATATTGTTTCAGCAGACTTTTTCGATATCGGATTTGTTGAATATGCATCTAGAATGATTGTCCCAAATTTATTTGCATTAGTTGCGAGTATTTTAGTGTTGTTGTTATTCTTCCGTAAAAGTATTCCTAAAGACTATAAAGTCTCAGATTTAAAAGAACCGAAGGATGCTATCAAAGATATAAAGTTGTTTCGACTAGCTTGGGTGATATTAAGCGTATTACTTGTAGGGTATTTCTCTAGTGGTTTTACAGGATTGCCTGTATCTATTATTGCTGGACTTACGGCGATATTCTTTATGGCCATGGCACAAAGAAGTCCAGCTGTTCACACGAAGCAAGTACTTAAAGGTGCACCTTGGTCCATCGTATTCTTCTCTGTTGGGATGTACGTTGTCGTCTACGGATTGCGTAATGTCGGTCTAACAGGCGTATTGGGTGATGTCATTCAATTGGCAGCCGATCAAGGACTCTTTGTAGCAACGATTTCGATGGGCTTTATTGCTGCGATATTGTCATCACTTATGAATAATATGCCTACGGTCATGATTAATGCGTTAGCTATATCAGAAACGACTACGACAGGTTCTATTCGCGAGGCTTTGATTTATGCAAATATCATCGGGTCGGATCTGGGTCCTAAAATCACGCCAATCGGTTCTTTGGCCACTTTATTGTGGTTGCATGTACTGTCTCAAAAAGGTGTAAAAATCTCTTGGGGTAGCTATTTTAAAATTGGTATTATCTTAACAGTCCCTACACTCCTGATTACACTAATCGGACTGTATCTATGGCTGTCAATCATACAATAAATCAAAAAAAAGGGGATTTTCATTATGTCGAAAAAAACACTTTATTTCTTATGTACAGGTAACTCATGCCGTAGCCAAATGGCTGAAGGATGGGGCAAAAAGTATCTTGGTGAAGAATGGCAAGTTCTCAGTGCTGGAATTGAGGCTCATGGAGTTAATCCAAATGCTGTAAAAGCCATGAATGAGGCCGGCATCGACATTTCGGATCAAACTTCGGATATTATTGATCCACAAATCTTAAATAATGCAGATTTTGTCGTCACTCTTTGTGGGGATGCTGCTGACAAGTGTCCGATGACACCACCCCATATCAAACGAGCTCATTGGGGATTTGATGATCCTGCAAAAGCAGAAGGAACAGATGAAGAAAAATGGATATTCTTCCAGCGTGTACGCGATGAAATTGGTGCAAGGATTGCACATTTCTCTAAAACAGGTGAATAAATCAAAGAGGCCGTGGGTTCATATCCCGGCTTTCCTTTAATAAAATGAATAAGGATATCATTATATAGTGATGAAGGGGATGTTTGATAATGACAAAGGTTGAAATTTTCGATCCTGCAATGTGTTGTTCAACAGGGGTCTGCGGACCAGGTGTTGATCCAGAATTAACGCGTGTCGCATCCGCTGTATATTCACTTGAAAAAAAGAAGTTTGATATTACACGCTATAATCTTGGGAATGATCCGGGTGCATTTGTAGACAATGTAGTAGTAAATAAGGTGCTTCTTGAAAAAGGACCAGATGCTCTTCCTCTGATACTTGTTAATAATGAAATTGTTAAAGTGGGTGCCTATCCGACAAATGAAGAGTTAGCAGAATGGCTTGATATAAAGACAGCTGAACTTCAGGATAAACCACGTGTACGTGTTTCAGTCAAGTTTGATAAATAAGGAGGAATAACCATGTATCCATTATTCAATCCTGACAAAACCGTCCTAACTCCATTTTTGTTTTTTACCGGAAAAGGTGGTGTCGGTAAAACATCTACAGCGTGTGCGACAGCAGTGACACTCGCCGACCAGGGGAAGAAAGTACTTTTAGTAAGTACCGATCCTGCTTCAAATTTACAGGATGTCCTCGATGTAGAATTGACGAATGACCCAGTAGCTATTCCGAGTGTAAACAATTTATTTGCTTGCAATATAGACCCAGAAGCATCTGCGAAAACATATCGAGAAAAAGTTGTCGGTCCTTATCGAGGTAAGTTGCCAGATTCTGTTCTCTCAACGATGGAAGAACAGCTGTCTGGTGCTTGCACAGTTGAAATTGCTGCATTTGATGAATTTTCTCATCTGTTATCCGATGAAGATGTGTTAAATCAATATGATCACATATTATTTGACACTGCTCCCACCGGGCACACACTGCGTCTGTTACAATTACCAACTGCGTGGACCGGGTTTTTAGAAGAAAGTACACACGGTGCTTCCTGCCTGGGTCCGCTATCAGGCCTTGGAGAGAAAAAAGAGTTGTATGCGAAGGCTGTTGAGTCTCTTTCTAATCCAGAAAAAACGACTCTGATTTTGGTTTCGCGACCGGATGTATCTTCTTTACTTGAAGCGAATCGGGCTTCTTCGGAGCTTAAAGATATCGGCATTAAAAATCAGATACTAATCATTAATGGGCTTCTTCAGGCACATCATCCCGAAGACGATGTGTCAACCGCGTTTTATGAGCGACAGCGCCGTGCACTGAAAGAAACGCCCGAAGGATTAAAACAGGTTGTGACGTTCTCCCTTCCATTCGTTTCTTATTCACTAACCGGAGTTGATAACCTCCGGCACTTATTTAGCTCTTACACTATTACCGTGTTTGAAGAAGACAATCTAAGCAAAGAAACACTTCACCTTCCGGGCTTAAACAAAGTAATCGATGATTTTTCATCGAAAAACATACGTGTTATCTTCACAATGGGTAAAGGTGGGGTTGGCAAAACATCGATTGCATCTGCAATTGCGGTCGGCCTCTCTGAGAAAGGTCATCGCGTTCATTTGACTACAACAGACCCAGCAGCCCATATTGCGTATACTTTTGAAGGTAGTGTTTTGAGAGATAATTTGACAATTAGTAGCATTAATCCGGAAATTGAAGTCAAAAAGTACCAACAGGAAGTGCTTTCGATTGCAGGAGAAGGGTTGGACGAAGAAGGGCTTGCGTATTTGAAAGAAGATCTAGAATCGCCATGTACAGAAGAAATTGCTTTGTTCAGAGCATTTGCGGATATAGTTGAGAGGTCGGAAAATGAAATCGTTGTTATTGATACAGCACCGACCGGACACACTTTGTTATTGCTTGATTCAACGGAAGCATATCATAAGGAAATGAGCCGTTCGACTGGTGATATACCAGAAAGTGTGAAGAAGCTTCTTCCGCGATTGCGAAATTCGGAAGAAACCGGTGTGGTCATTGTGACATTGGCGGAAGCAACACCGGTTTTAGAAGCCGCACGATTGCAGGAAGACCTCATACGTGCACAGATTGACC
Source organism: Sporosarcina sp. FSL K6-1508 (assembly GCF_038007465.1). Taxonomy (NCBI): domain Bacteria; kingdom Bacillati; phylum Bacillota; class Bacilli; order Caryophanales; family Caryophanaceae; genus Sporosarcina; species Sporosarcina sp. FSL K6-1508. Next base: position 2,821,295 of record NZ_JBBOXF010000001.1, read on the forward strand.
CGAAGTGGTGGGTCATTAATCAAAGCCTGTACGCAACGGATACAACTGATTCTATCTTACAAGGGCGTGCACTCTCTGAATTAGAGTGGATAAAAAAAGTGAAAGAAGAATTAGCACCGCAATGTGCTGTAATCCCATGGTTGCATAAAGAGAAGATTGGTTACGAAAGCTTGAAGGAATTTATTAATGCTTAAAAATGCCACAAATTTAATGTGCGGTCTGAAACGAAATGTACAGCTAACGCATAAAAACTAAGGAGAGAAAATAATGAACATTACAAATGAAGCCAAGCAGTATATTCAATCACTTTTGAAAGAACAGCAAGCTAAAGGACTCCGGGTCTATGCTATTGAAGGTGGTTGTTGTGGACCGCAAATAGGTTTATCTCTTGATATGCCAGAGGAGTCAGATACGATTTCTGTCATTAATGATATCCAAGTTGCAGTGGCTACAAAAGCTGAAGAATTCGTAAACAGTTTGACGTTGGACTATGAAACTGAGGGTGAGCAATCCGGACTCTTCATGGTTGGTGCGCCGAATAATTGTTAAAACAAAAAAAGGCCAACTAGAGTTTTTCTATTAAGTGAAAGGTGCTAGGTTTGGAAACAATTCGGAGTCCTGTCCTAGCCTGGCACCTTTCACTATTCTCTTACTAGCAACTCAAATGGATCAACAATATTTTTGAACAAACATAAGATGTACTAGGGAAGCAAAACTCAGTTTGGTCAGAATGTTAGAGCTAATTAGTTGACGTTACCCTTGTTTCAATTTAATATAAGTCATATCAAGAAAAGTTGATGCGAAGGAGAGTCATTATGATAAAACCACTGGATGTTTGCGATACAACTTTACTTGACTATGAGAAGAAATTTAAAGCTCTGTCTGATCACAACAGACTCTATATAATGCGCATCTTATCAAAAGAAGGAAAAACGTGCGTTTGCGACTTGAGTGAACTACTCGAATTGACACAATCTAAATTATCTTATCATTTAAAAATTCTATTAGATGTTAACTTTATTTCTGTTGAGAAAGAAGGGAAGTGGAATTATTATTCAGCTAACCCCAATGAAATAAAGAAAATTGTATCTCCGGATCTTTGTTGTCTATTCTATCCTGAATAAGTTTTTTTGAGCTTCACATCAAAAAAAATTGATGTATAAGTCGATTGATCAAATCTTATCATACTCGGTGCACAGGGTAGCTACTATAGAAAATAGATCGGAATTTGTAATCATTTTTAAGACTATAGCAATTCATTTTAGTGCAAAGTCGAAATATTATCGACTCGTTTTTAACCTAAAGGAGGAATTAACATGAAAAATCAAACTGCATGTTGCTCAACTGATAACTTCCCTGTTCAAATAAAAAGTAAGAAAAAAGAGTTCCCTTCACTACCGGTTGCTGTCATTGGAGCTGGACCAATCGGATTAGCAGCCGCTGCGCGCCTAGCCAAGGCTGGAGAGAAATTCATAGTTTTAGAAGCTGGGCCGAGCGTAGGGCATCATGTCCTACAGTGGGGCCACGTTCATTTGTTTTCGCCTTGGCAATATAATATTGATAAGGCAGCCAGAGAGCTCCTTGAAAAGCAAGGGTGGGATGCACCCTTCAATGATGAGCTACCAACTGGCAAAGAGTTGGTGGAGAATTACCTACTAAAAGTAGCTGAATTACCACAAATAAAACCTTCAATCCAGCTAAATACAAAGGTGATTTCCGTAGGTAAAAAAGGGCTTGATAAGATGAAATCAGCCAATAGGGAGAACGTTCCTTTTGTATTATATGTTGATAATCAAGGGATAACAGAGCAGATTGAAGCGAAAGCGGTCATTGATGCAACGGGAACATGGGGGCAACCGAATTCCATGAATTCTGCTGGTGTCTGGACAGAAGAAGAAAAAGCCCTTGAAAACCAGATATTTTATGGTATTCCAAACATGAACGGCAAAGAGCGTGAAAGATTCATCGGAAAACGAGTAGCCGTCATCGGTGGTGGTCATTCAGCAATCAATACGATTCTGGAACTTTCCGAGCTGAATGAAAAACGTTCAGATCTAAAAATCACGTGGATTCTTCGTAAAAAAAATGTGGAAGAAGCATACGGTGGCGAAGAGAAAGATGCACTGCAGGCACGTGGTGAACTTGGAACAAGGATTCATCAATTGGTGAATTCAGGCCAGGTTCAGGTGTACACGCCTTATAGAATATACAATGTAGAGAAAAATGAGGGGTCATTAAAGCTGAATGGAGAATTAGAAGGGGAAAGCTTTTCGATTGAAGGACTGGATGAGCTGATCGTCAACACGGGTAACCGGCCAGAATTTTCTTACTTAAGTGAAGTAAGACTAAATATTGATGCAGCAACAGAGAGTGTTGCTGCACTTGCACCACTAATTGATCCGAACCTTCACAGCTGCGGTACTGTCCGTCCGCATGGCGAAGAGGAGTTGAGACAACCGGAGAAAAACTTTTACATCGTTGGTATGAAGAGCTATGGACGCGCTCCTACCTTCCTAATGGCGACGGGGTATGAACAAGTGCGCTCAGTTGTGGCCTATTTGACAGGTGATTTCGAATCTGCGAAGAACGTGGAACTGGACTTGCCGGAAACCGGGGTGTGCAGCGTAAACCTTGCATCGAAAAAAAAAGATGAGTCTAGCTGCAACGCCACAACCGGCAGCTGTTAAAGGAGAAGTGTACTTTTATGAACTACTCATGCTTAGTGTGCTTAAAAAACTTCCGAATCTAACACAATACAAGTTCGCAAGATATTCAATAAAAAGCTGCCTTTACATGGCAGCTTTTTATTATTAAATACTTCCGTAAATTGGTGTTATGTTAACCTGATGTGTATAGACTATACAATCACGTTCCGAGAGGGAATGGGCAGTTTAGTTACAAAAAGTAAATCGACAATATATAGTAACTAATACTTCCCTTGACCCTGTACTATGGTACAGGGTTTATACTTTATCTGAGGTGAGATAAATGCAATTTCGTATTGGAGAACTGGCTGAGAAGTGCAGCGTTAATAAAGAGACTATTCGATATTATGAACGTATAGGCTTAATTCCAGAACCTGATCGTACGGAATCAGGATACCGCATGTATTCACAACAAATTATCGATCGATTGAATTTCATAAAAAGGATGCAGGAACTAGGCTTTACATTAAATGAAATTGACAAATTACTAGGAGTCGTCGATCGCGATGAAACAAAGTGCCGTGATATGTATGATTTCACTGTTCTCAAGATAGAGGACATCCAACGTAAAATTGAAGATCTCAAAAGAATTGAAAAAATGTTGACAGACCTTAAAGAAAGATGTCCCGAAAACAAAGACATTTACGAATGCCCCATTATTGAAACATTGATGAATAAATAAAGATGATAAAAAAACGGATTTTGGGCTTGGAGTCGAGTAAAAGGAGGGAATTACCATGAAAAAATATCGATTAAACGTTCAAGGAATGACTTGTACGGGGTGTGAAGAGCATGTAACTGTTGCTCTTGAAAACATGGGTGCAAAAGGGATTGAAGTGGATTTTCGTCGCGAAGAAGCTGTATTTGAGCTTCCGAATGACGTGGAGGTGGAAAGAGCGAAAAAGGCGATTTCTGAAGCCAAATACCAGCCAGGAGAAACAGAAGAAGTACAACAGCAAGAAACGGTGCAACTTGGCGATGAAGGCGATTATGACTACATCATCATTGGTTCTGGTGGGGCATCCTTTTCATCTGCCATTGAAGCCGCGAAATACGGAGCGAAAGTCGCAATCATCGAACGTGGCACAGTGGGTGGAACATGCGTGAACATCGGCTGTGTTCCTTCAAAGACACTGTTAAGAGCTGGCGAAATCAATCGTATAGCAAAAAACAATCCATTTGTGGGATTGCACACGTCAGCAGGCAATGTGGATTTGGCACCATTGATTAAGCAGAAAAACGATTTGGTGACGGATCTTCGAAACTCGAAATATGTTGATTTAATTGATGACTACGGCTTTGAATTAATAAAAGGTGAAGCGAAATTCGTGGATGAAAAAACCGTCGAAGTGAATGGCATGCAGTTATCAGCCAAACGATTTTTAATCGCGACAGGTGCTTCACCAGCTGTACCAAAGATTCCTGGATTAGAAGAGGTAAATTATTTAACAAGTACAACATTACTTGAATTAAAACCGGTTCCAAAGCGTCTTACAGTCATCGGTTCTGGATATATCGGTATGGAATTGGGACAACTATTCCATCATTTGGGTTCAGAAGTAACGTTGATGCAAAGAAGTCCACGACTGTTAAAGGAATACGATCCTGAAGTTTCAGAAGCGATCACACAAGCATTAACAGAACAAGGGATTAATTTAGTAACAGGAGCATCCTTTGAACGAATCGAACAAGACGGAGACGTTAAAAAGGTTCATGTTGAAGTCAATGGCAAGAAGCGAATCATTGAAGCAGATCAATTACTAGTTGCCACTGGAAGAACACCAAATACGACGACTTTGAATTTAGAGGTAGCAGGTGTTGAAGTAGGCTCCCGTGGTGAAATTATGATCGATGAGTATTCAAAAACAACGAATTCACGCATCTATGCAGCAGGAGACGTGACGCTTGGTCCTCAATTTGTATATGTGGCAGCTTATCAAGGTGGAATTGCAGCAGGAAATGCCATCGGAGGACTAAATAAAAAGCTGAATTTAGAAGTGGTTCCAGGGGTTACGTTTACAGCCCCAGCGATTGCAACCGTTGGTTTAACGGAGCAACAGGCAAAAGAAAAAGGCTATGAAGTGAAAACATCCGTCTTGCCTTTAGATGCCGTTCCGAGAGCCTTGGTTAATCGAGAAACAACAGGTGTTTTTAAATTAGTGGCAGACGCTAAAACAATGAAGATATTAGGAACTCATGTGGTAGCCGAAAATGCAGGAGAAGTAATTTATGCGGCAACACTGGCTGTCAAATTCGGTTTGACCGTAGAGGATCTTCGCGAAACACTTACACCATATTTGACAATGGCAGAAGGATTGAAGCTGGCTGCCCTGACGTTTGATAAAGATGTATCTAAACTTTCGTGTTGTGCAGGTTAAAGCTCCTTATGAAACCGATGGCGTTGTCGCCTTCGGTTTTTTTGTGAATTCAAAAAAGGATTCCTTGAACGGCGTGAACCGTCACGGGATCCTCCTATTCCTATTTATCTAGAAAAAAGGGGAAACATTTGGTTTCCAAAACCGGGAGAAAATCGGTTTTCAAAAGGTTCAAATTCGAATTCAAAAGGGAAAAATGGGTTTTCGAAAGGTTCAAATTCGAGTTCGACTCTGCAAATTATGAATTCCCGGTGAATAAAAATGTAGAACCTTCAGAACTCCTCAAATCTTGGGGGGACTTTAAAGAACAAGATATTCCATTATCGATCTCGGAGAAAACAACGCGAAAGCGATTATGATTTTTAACGAAGTCGGCTGGAAATAAAAGTCGAGCCCCCTACCGAAAATTTGGTAGGGGGTTTGTTGCGGAAAAGGTAAAGGATGGGTATTGTCATGAACAAGCATTTAGCTAATGTGAACGGGTGGACGATCGGTGCAGTACTCATTATCATCCTGCTGTTTTTACCGTGTGTCGATTGTATTAGGCATTCTTTCTCCAGCAAGTGAAAATTGGGCGCATATTAAGGAATTCATGCCAATTTTCCGCTCAGGAACTTTATGAAAATAGGTTATGGAAGAGTTGACCCAATTCCATGCCGACTTGTTAAATAATCTACCTCATCCACGAATTTCGCTTCGCCTTTGATTAATTCAAAGCCATAGGAACGACTTTATGTATTTAGAATTTTAACTCTGCTTGACGCATATAAACTATAGACAAAAAACGAGGTGCATACCAATAGCTTCGGCTTTAAGTTTCGAAGGAAAGTAAGAAAAAGGTTGAAGATTAAAGTGTACTCAAAAAAACATCCGAATCTAACACAATAGAAATATGTTAGATTTAAGGGATGAACCATTGACTGCATCATCCTTATTAATAAACCAGATATGCACCCATCAGACAAAAAGCAATTAATGCAACCAGTAAGCTATAAATATTGGATGATTGCCTAATTGATTCAGTTAGGATTTCCTTAATCGTAACCATATAAATAGTTCCAACTGTCAAACTTATTAAAAATGCCCACAAAAGATTATTATGCATACCAATCATTTCGCCAATGAAAGCCCCGAGCGCAACGGGAACAGCGACGATAATAGAGAGAAGGAACAACAAATAAAATCTAATTCCAGCCATAAATAATGGAGTAAATAGTATCATACCTTCGGGAATATTGTGCAATATTAGTGCTTGTAATAAGGCTATACTGAATTGAGAATGTTCACTGGTTCCAAGAACTACTCCCATAGGAAGATTATGAATAGAAATAATTAAAGCTAGGAATAAACCTGTCCTTATATTATGAAGTTTACGTGATCCTGTTGTAATTACAGAGTTCTTATGAAATCCCATATGGATGAGCTCGAATAAAATAACTCCAGCCAAGAAACCTATCGCTAAAACAATCCAATTACCCAATTGTAAAGCTTCCGGAACGATTTCAAAACTAATTAAACCTAAAATTAGCCCTGTGCATATCGCGTAAATAGTACCAATACTTCTTTTAAAACCAGTAATAAAGCATGCAATAACTCCACCTACGCCAATTCCAGCAAAAGTTGATAAAAAACCAATAAACCATACATGAGTCAAAAAACCATCCTTCAGTTTTGTGTCTCTATGTTTATATGGATATTGATTTAATATTATGCTAAATGCTTATTTATACAGGACCAACTTTGTTTCTTATTCACAAAACTCCCTTTTCCCTACAAAATATTTCATGATTATATACTCAATTCCCGATGCTGCAGATTTGATTTTTCAATTTGAATCGTAGTATGTTCAATTTTGTAGTTATCACGTATCAGATTAATTGCCTGTTGAAGAACAACTTGTTCATCTTTCCCTTCTTCAATTAGAATGTGACAGCTCAAAGTATCTAGACCAGAGGTAATCGTCCAAATATGAAGATCATGTACATTTTTTACTCCTTCAATATTTTTCAACATAGCTAAAACTTCCTCTTTATCGACCGTCACCGGAGAGCCTTCCATTAAGATATGAATACTTTGTTTGAGCACTCCCCAAGCGCTTTTCAAGATTAATAAAGCGACTATGACTGAAATGATTGGATCTGCAATGTACCAGTCGAACAGGAGCATCAACAGTCCAGCTAAAATTGCACCAACAGAACCTAAAGCATCGCCGATTATGTGTATGTAAGCGCTTTTTAAGTTAATATTCTCTTTGACATCGGCTTTTTTTAGAAGAAAAAATGCACTTAGAATATTAGCCAATAAACCGATTAATGCAAGAATAATCATCGTTCCGCTTGCGACAGTTGGTGGGTCGTTAAAACGTTGAATTGCTTCTTTGACAATAAACCCAGCAATCACAAATAACGTAACTCCGTTAAATAAGGCAGCAAGAATTTCAAATCGATAATAACCGTACGTTTTATTCGAGGAAGGTGGCCTACTTGCAAACCAAATTGCCACAAGGCTTAAAGCCATTGAGCTTGCATCCGAAAGCATATGTCCACTATCTGAAAGTAGGGCTAAACTATTTGTGAAAAGTCCACCGAAAAACTCCAAAAACATAATGAACGTTGTAATCGACAAGGCAATGATGAGACCGTGTTTATTCCCTGCTCGTTTTTCCGCAAAGTGATTGTGTTGATGATTTCCCATTCATGCGTCCCCTTTACGTAGTTGTTTTCTTCATATGTTCAATTATATACTCGGCATCATAACCTACTCCTTGAAGCAGAGAGGAACCTCTATGTGATTGCCATGGTAAACCTAAAAAGTATAAACCTATTATTGGACTTATACCCCTTTGATGAATAATTTTCTTTTGGTTATCAATTACACCGTCAACTTTTAACCATTCATACTCATGTTGGAATCCAGTTGCCCAAATAATATTTTTTACTTCAAGGGTAGTTGAATCCTCAAAGGTAATCTGATTGTACATACCATTTACAACTCTCCCTTTTAACGTAATTGCCCGGTCTTTTATGGCGTTTTTTAATTCACTCCCAAAGATAGGGTCTCCCTTTTTTTGTAACTGATTCCCGATAAATGACCTGCTCGTTACTTTTAATATCCCCAATTTATCAAACCACCAAAACACACTCTTCCCACCTATCGTTAATGGGAAATAATGTAGTTTTTCACTTATTGCCAAATATGTATCTTTTCCTTCAGACAATTCTACTGCGATTTGAGCACCGCTATTTCCACCTCCGACAACAAGAACATTCCCTGGTTGAAGCTGACTAGGGTTTATATACTCTGATGAATGTAACTGTAGGATATTTTCGCTTAGAAAACTCGAAAATGCAGGTATTCGCTTCTTTTGAAATGGTCCTGTTGCAACCACGATGTTTGTCGTATTAACCTTACCTTTAGTTGTTTCTACACAAAAACCATCTTCAGTTTTTGTTACACTGAGAACTTCGGTATCCAGTTGAACTGGTATTGCAAATGTTTCTGAATATCCCTTTAAATAATCTGCAATTTCATCCTTTGTTGGAAACCCTTGTTGTTTTCCATCTAATGGCATCCCGGGTAACGAGCTATACATTCTAGGTGTAAACAACTTTAAAGAATCGTATCTATTTTTCCATTCTTCACCCAAAGCCAGCCCTTTATCAATAATTAAAAAATCTTTTTTGCTTTGTTTCAAATTATATCCCATCGTAAGTCCAGCTTGCCCTGCACCAATAACAATAGTCTCATACCGCATAAGGTTCTCTCCCTTTAAGAAATGATTTTTAAACGCAAAGAAGCCATAGTCGCGACAACAGTGGCTTCTTTGGCTTCTTTAGAAATGTTCTTTACTCAATTGATTTCTTTGATTTTATTAAAAACATACAGAAAGTAATAATAACAAATGCTACTAACGCTAAAAATGGTATTGTAATAAACCCAAACCAATTTATATATTGGGAACTGCAAGGCACACCACTCACACACGGCTTGATTCCACCAAAGCCGGGTATCTTCTGCTCTAAATAATGCATGAAGGATATGCTTCCTCCAATAAGTGCTAGCGGAATTACGAACTTTTTAACGGAACTGTCATTCTGGAAAGTTCCAATCCCTAATATCAAAGTAAGGGGGTACATGAAGATGCGCTGATACCAACATAACTCACACGGGATATACCCTTTAATTTCACTGAAGTACAAGCTCCCGAACATTGCAACTAATGAAACAACCCATGCAACATATAATAAGGATCCCTGCAGTTTGGATTTAGATTTTTTATTCCCCATCAGTTTGTATCCTTATACCCTTGTTCTATTGCCGTCTTAATAGCTTCGTAATCAAAGGGATCCTCCATCATTTCCCCGTTTATTACAATGGCAGGAGTCATTGATACACCTGCCTTCTTAACTAAATCATCATCGATTTTAACGTTTTCCATAGTCGCTTCCTGTTCCATGTCTTCTTTTAACAGTGTTTGATCAATCTCGGGAAAAGCGCTTGCAATTTCAAGAATTTTTTCCGGAGTTATCCATGGCCCATCATGGTTTTCAACTGGCTGTGCATCAAACATTGCTTGATGGAAGTTCCAATACAAACCCGGGCTCCGCTCAAATACGGATTCAGCGGCAATTGATGCTAAAGTCGATTCTTTTCCGTGGAACAATACGTTTACGAAGGAAAATTTAACTTGTCCAGTTTCGATATAATCATCTACTAATTTCGGATAAATCATTTCACCCCATGCTTTACATGACGGACATTTAAAATCGCCAAATTCAACAACCGTCACAGGAGCATCTTTCTCCCCAATTGAGGGCTGCCCGGTTACATCGATTTGCTTTATTTCTATTGGTAATGACTCCTGTTTATTGCTGAATACAACGACTGCAGCCAAAATACCTACCACCAAAAGTGTTAACACAACTACAAACTTCATGTTTGAATTCTTATTTCGTTTCATCATATACCTCTTCTCTATTATTTTTTTCCAATTATTGAATGCTTGCCATGAATCCGAAGTATAGCGAAAGGATACAGAACATCCCCATGAAAAAAGAGATAACTGCGGGCGTATTTTTCCTAAAGCTGTATACGATAAGCCACATGAAAATGAACGCCACCATGAAAAACAATGCATTTATTGTATTTAACCCGAATTGCACATGCATTGAAGGATCAATGGTCCCTGAATAAAAATAATCGAAGATTGCCGAAGGACCGCTACCACCAAGAGTTGTCTCGATACTATGAAGAGGTTCCTGCTGTCCTAATACTGCTGTCGAAACAAAAGTAATGAACAGTAGAATGCTTTCAAATTTTAACCACGTTATTGGGTTAATTTTCTCTTGTCGCTTCAATTTACGTCTAATCCAAAATCCATTTATAAAAGCAAAAAATAAAACAGGGATGATAGACAGATGTTTCACTAATAAAGCCTGTCCGTAAGGCAACATCCATGCGTCTCCATACTCATTTATATCAATCACCAATGTCATAAGAAAGAATCCAGTTCCCATAATCGTGAGAAAACAGCCAATCGCCAAAGGTGTAAACCATCTTAAATACGAAAGCCAATTCTCTTGATTTCTTGAACACCAGCCGACGATGAGGAGTATGCCAACCCAAACTGTAACGGCTAAAAAATGCAACGAATGAACAAAGAATCCGCTCCAATCAGTCAAGGACGCTGCATGACTTGCCCATCCCAATGCTAATAAAAGGATGAAAGTGAATGCAAGTGCAATACAGGACAGTACTCTGCTTTTCGATACCGGGAACAACGAAACAAACAGGTAAAAGAAAATTGCAAGTATTACAGTGACATTCCAAGCCTTCCCTACTTCAAAACCACCGAGTACGTTTTGCATCGTTAACGCTAATCCAATATCTTCATAAAGAAACAAGATGATGCGAATTACAGGCGCAGCAGAAAAGAAAATAATACCTAACACCGAAAGTTGGATTAAGCGTTTAGGGATGCTTATTTCCGGTTTTAATCGTTCAGGAATCAATTGAATGATAAATGCTCCCATTAATAGCGAAAAACAGAGATATAAAAGACTTTCAGAAATATAAATCCAGACCATTTACTTTTTCCTTCTTCCTATGATCCAGCCAAAAAATCCGCCAGCTATAGTAAATAAAACAATAAGAATTACAACAAGGACATCATTCGAAGCAATCCTGGACGCTTCCTCAATAGGCTGCTCATTAGTATTTTCAACAGGGACAGCTGGTACCTCTGAAGTCTTTGGAGTCTTTGGAGTCTCTTCGGAATCTACAGGAGTCGACGATTCTTCCTGATTAACTACAAATGAATAGGTTCCTTCTATCGGGTGCCCATCCGAACCAATTATTTTCCAGTTCACTGTATATGTACCATTCTCCAACGGTGACATGAAGGCTCCCGTCATTTTCTTGTCACTCGTTTGGGTATTACTTACGATGATTTCCTCCTCATTTTCGTTAAAGACTTTTACAGTGCTCGTCGATTCAATTTTCGAATTAAATTCTAATACAATTTCATGAACGTCTTCAGCGACGATTTCCCCATCAGCCGGTGAAGAGCTAGTTAAACCGGTATGTGCAGAGACAGCAGATGTAAATGCGAACAACAAAATCAGTGTTGCACTAATAACCCTCTTCATTTTCATTTTTTCTCTTCCTTTCAATAACAGTAGTAATAACGTTAATTTGAATTCATTGTAACAGAACAGCCATACATTAAAACAACCATTTGAGTGTTATTATTGACAATTTTTCAACGGATGAATATGATATATACAATCAAGTACTAATTTGAATGAGGTGGAAAGATGACGGGGAAAATTAAGGAGCAAGTTGTATCTGCCACAACGGATACATGTGAAACGTATTGTTATCACGAAACAGTCGTTAACCGTGTCAGTCAACGAATCGACGAAATTAGTGGGGTCGAATTGTTGTTTAAAGCACTATCTGATGCCAATCGCTTGAAGGTCGCCTATGCACTTACGCTTGAAGAGGAAATGTGTGTATGCGATGTAGCCAATGTTTTAAAGACATCCAGTGCGAACGCCTCACACCACCTGCGTTATTTACGTGATATGGGGCTGGCCAAATATAGAAAAGAAGGAAAACTTGTCTTTTACTCTTTGGTTGATGAACACGTGCATCAATTAGTGAATATTGCTCTAGAGCATTCGAAAGAAGGTGGTCTAAATGAGTTCCGACAAAAACGTGTATAGACTGCAAGGACTATCTTGTACAAATTGTGCGGCTAAATTCGAAAAAAATATTCGTAAGATTGAGACAGTTGATGATGTCCAATTGAACTTCGGCGCATCAAAAATAACTGTATTGGGAGGTGCATCTATAGAACAATTAGAAAGAGCCGGAGCATTCGATGGAATCAAAGTCTATCCTGAAAAGCAACGAATTGTTGAAGTCAAAGTGCCATTCTGGAAAAAACGAGAAAATCAAACAACCATTGCATCACTGTTTCTGTTGATTCTTGGCATTGTTACATCTTCACTTACGGGAGAAGGTAGCATATCATCCATCCTTCTCTTTGCTACAGCCATTCTTGTCGGAGGATATAGTCTGTTTAAAGTTGGGCTTGTTAATCTGACTAAATTGGAATTCGATATGAGTACCCTGATGACAATTGCAGTGATTGGTGCGGCCATAATCGGGGAATGGAAAGAAGGAGCACTTGTCGTCTTTCTTTTTGCAGTAAGCGAAGCCCTTGAAAGTTATTCGATGGATAAGGCTCGGAATTCAATCCGTTCTCTAATGGACATTGCACCAAATACAGCAATCATCAGACGTGGGAATAATGAGCTTGAAGTTGATGTTGAAGATATTCAAATTGACGATATTATGATTATCAAACCCGGTCAGAAGCTAGCAATGGACGGAGAAGTTGTAAAAGGAAACTCTTACATCAGTCAGGCAGCCATAACCGGAGAATCCGTTCCTGTCCATAAAATTTCCGGTGACGAGGTGTTTGCGGGAACAATAAACGAGGAAGGTTCATTAGAAGTACGTGTGACAAAACGAGTGGAAGATACTACAATCTCCAAGATTATCCACTTAGTAGAGGAGGCCCAAGCCGAAAAGGCTCCTTCCCAGCAGTTTGTAGACAGATTCGCTAAATACTATACGCCGGCAATAATGATCATTTCCCTTCTTATTATTGTTATCCCACCTCTATTTTTAGGGGGAGTATGGAGTGAGTGGTTTTATAGAGGACTCGTCGTACTTGTTGTAGGATGTCCATGCGCGTTGGTAATTTCAACTCCTGTTGCAATTGTGACGGCGATTGGAAATGCAGCGAGGAATGGTGTGCTCATAAAAGGTGGAATCCACTTGGAAGAAACCGGACGTCTGAAAGTTGTGGCGTTTGATAAAACAGGAACACTTACGAGAGGTACGCCTGAGGTAACTGATATTGTTTCTTTTAGGGATATGAGCACTGAAGAAATACTACGGATTTCAGCGTCTGTTGAGAAATTCTCACAACATCCATTAGCTTCTGCCATCATCAGAGAAGCTGATAAACAAGATTTAGAATTAATGCCTGTTGATGATTTTCAGTCGATTACAGGAAAAGGTGCCAAAGCGACTATTAAGAATGAACTCGTCCATATAGGGAGCCCCAACTTATTCAAGGAATTACAAACACTTCCTGAGGAATACGAGGAACAAATTGAAACTCTTCAAAGAGAAGGAAAAACAGTGATGTTGGTAGGTATCAAAAATGAGGTGAAAGGCTTGATCGCAGTTGCCGATCAGGTTAGAGAAAGCAGTTTGACGATTATTAAAAAGTTATATCAATTAGGAATTAAAAAAACGATTATGCTTACGGGAGATAATATAGCTACAGCGAATGCCATAGGCAACCAACTTGGCCTCTCTGAAGTGAAAGCAGAATTAATGCCCCAAGACAAATTGGATACAATCAAATCTCTCCGGGAACAATTTGGAAAGGTGGCAATGGTTGGTGATGGTGTCAATGATGCCCCTGCCTTGGCTAGTGCGACCGTAGGGATTGCGATGGGTGGAGCGGGTACTGACACAGCTCTAGAGACCGCAGACATTGCATTAATGGCTGACGACTTAGAAAAGTTACCATATACAATCGGTCTAAGCCGGAAAACACTAAACATTATTTTGCAGAATGTTTCATTCGCATTAGGCATTAAATTAATCGCCCTTCTCTTGGTCATTCCGGGTTGGTTAACGTTATGGATGGCAATTTTCGCGGATATGGGCGCTACTGTGATTGTTGTATTGAATTCCCTTAGACTAATAAGATTCAAGTATTAAAGGTAACTAATCGTGTTTGTGAATTATTTACACTTTGCAGCACCATCAAACAGAGTCATATTGATTTCCCTGTTTCTCTTCACTAAGTAAAAGAGTGGAAGAGAGAGTCATATGACTCTTTTTTTATGCAATAGTAAGCACATTATAACCTCAGGTCTACTTAATGATGGTTTTTGCTTAGGTCTTGAAATTCAACTCGTATGTTAGGTGGTAATACTTTGGAACACTTTAACCTATTCTTAGCATTTGGCGCTGGATTTTTATCTTTTTTATCCCCTTGCGCCCTCCCTTTATACCCTGCTTTTCTATCTTACCTTACCGGGGTATCATTAAATGATCTAAAACAGGAAAAGGGTGTATTCAGAAGGAAAGCTTTTATCCATACCTTGCTATTCTTACTTGGTTTTTCAATTATTTTTTTAGCGTTAGGACTCTCCACTACTTTAATAGGCACCCTTTTTATTAGACATCAAGATTTACTTAGACAAATGGGCGCCATTGTAATGGTATTTTTCGGTTTAATGATTACTGGTATTCTGAAGTTTGATTTTATGATGTCGGAAAAGAAAATCCGATTTAAGAAAAGACCATCTGGTTACATAGGTTCTGTTTTAATTGGACTTGGCTTTGCAGCAGGTTGGACACCTTGTAGCGGTCCAATACTCGCAGGAGTTATTGCATTAGGAGTGTCAGATCCTTCAAAAGGTATGCTTTATATGATTTTCTATGTCATAGGATTTTCAATTCCATTTATTCTAATGTCCTTGTTTATAGATAAAATGAATTTTCTAAAGAAAAGAAGCTCGATGTTCATGTCTATTGGCGGTGCACTGATGATTTTAATGGGTATTCTATTGTACTTCGATATGATGACAATAATTATTGCTTTTTTGACCAATATATTTGGAGGATTCACGGGGTTTTAATTCAGTTAAATCCAACAAACCTTAGTAAGGAGAATACATAAAATGGAGAAAAAAAAGAAAAATCGTTTAATTTTGAGAGTAATAATATTGGCAGTATTGGCAGCTGCCATTATCTTTGCAATATACACGAGCTTTGCAAAAGAGAAGTATGATGTTTTAAGAGTCGGGGATTATGCACCGGACTTTACACTTGTTGATTTAAATGGGGAAAAACATCAATTATCAGCGTATAAAGGTCAAGGGGTCTTTTTAAACTTTTGGGGAACTTGGTGTACTCCATGTAAAAAAGAAATGCCTGCTATGGGTAGACAATACCAGGTTTATAAAGATCAAGGGGTTCAGGTTTTGGCAGTCAATATCGCAGAGTCGAACTTGAAAGTTCAAACATTCGCTGACCAATACGGAATGATTTTCCCTACTTTAATTGATAAAACAAAAGATGTAATGGAAGCGTATAACATTCGACCGTTACCAACCACTATTCTTATCAACCCAGAAGGTAAGATTGTAAAAATCATCACAGGAGAAATGTCTGAAAAGGATATTCAAGGATATATGGAGCAAATTAAGCCTGATTGATCATTGAAATCACTTCTCGCACTTAACTTTATATCCTATAAACAGTATCCCTTTAATCAAACGGGATAGTAGGGATGAATTAAAATATATCCAAAAAACCCCCTTCCCAATCTAACACAATAGAAATATGTTAGAATTGTAAAAAGTCTCTCTTTTATTTCAAAAGGGAGACTTTTTTATCTATTTTTGGTGTCAGAACTTTTAAGTTCTGACACCAAAAAGCGAAGCTGATAGAATTAAGATTCTTAAGGTGTCGTATGATAGGGTCATAAAGACATTATAGAAGGTCTCGTGCTGTGAACATATAAAGGGATAGTGACCCGTGTTAATTGGGATGAGGGGGAAATATTTTGAGTGATAACAAGATTGAAAGGAATGTATTATATTCTATCATCTTGGCATTAATATTAGTGCTATACATTTTAATTTCAGGAATGATCAATTCGATTTTCGGTTTTACTTTTTTTATCGGTTTTGAAAGTACGTTTTGGGGTCCCGCTTCAACCTTTTTAGGCGCACTATCTGGCGCGGGGTTAACAGGTCTATTAGCCCTTCGTATAAACCAAAAAGAGTCTCGAAGACTACGAGACATAGAGGTGGAACAATCGAATAAAGTGTTGAGGATTTTAAATCATTATTCAAAAAATCTTTTTGAGGAGTTAGAATCAATTCTATTTATAGATAATAGTTATAATGAACTTAGAGATCCTATGCAAGATGTCCCGATGGTTGAAGTTAGTGAAGGAGAATTCGGACCTCAATATACTCCGGACGACGAGTTAGATGAGTATAATAGATTAACTAAACCACTTCTCGAAGCAAGAAGAATATCTGGACAAAACTTTGTTGATGAGTATAGAAAGTTTCGTGAAGTCAAAACAGATAATTTAAATTTAGATCAATTGGACAAGTATTTAGGATTGATGAGCGACTTTAAATTATTTGTACTGCCCGTGATGTACGAAATAAAGGAAAAGAATTACCGTAGAATAAAAGAGTACGAGAACATTAAGATTCAAAGTATATTCACGGAACTATCTGAATTTACTAGCATGTAAGTTCCGGCCATCATCTAGTGGACAACAATTGATTACAGCATTGCGCTGTGTCATTTGTTGTCCTCTTTTTGTATTTCAAAAGGAGCGGGGTTTTAGACAACGATAGGAGTGGATTTTTTTGCTAAGTTGGATGGATAAATTAATACCGGAATATATAGAGGGGGAAAGCAACCAGGTACTTATCGAGGGGTCGATGAAAAGGCTGTTTATCAGCGTAGGTCGTATGAGAATATCGACTAGATTCCGGATATTGCAGAGCAATTGGAAAACGAAGAAGAAAAGCAGTTGTATATGACTAAGGAAGAGAAGATTATATTAGCGGATATCTTCGTTTCTTTTTCACTAAGAGAACGACAGTATTATATAATGCACGTTGCACCAAGGAGAAGTATGAGCGATATCGCAAACGAATTGGGGGTTAGTAAGAGTATGGTCCAGCAATCCATACGCAGAGCCAAAAAGAAGATTAAACAAAGGGTCGAAAAAGATTCTATGATATACGCTTGATATACGAAGTCTGCATATATGAAGGGGAAAATAAAAGAGGGGATGTGTTCGGGCAGCTTAACCTCTCCCACAGCCCCATACACACGAGTGATTGTTTAGGAGATTTCATCCTATTCTGATAATATTGTTAGTGGGAGGCGAAATCGATGTATAATCACTATCAACACGGTCATCTGAATGAAAAAGCGAAAGCGGCAAAAAGGAACGAGCAGCCAGTAAGCAATGATGGTATTAAAAATACAGAAATCCAAAAAACTATCGAAAACACAAAACTTAGTGATATTAAAAGGTTAAGCATGAGGATGATGAATGATTCTATCCGAGTAAATTCTGATGATGCGGAAGTGCTCAATGACCTATTCAACCTTTATAAAGCTGAAATCCTGGAATTATCGACAGAAATCGAATCGGTAGATAAAGCTTGGTCGTTAATCCAAGAGATAATGCAAGATGAAAACTATCTCACTGAAAAGCCTATGCTTTCTAGGACGGAGTACAGGGAACGTCTAGGGAAACTTGTAGATATAATTGAACGATATGTTGTCTGGAAACAGTCTATTGAGGGGGAGTTTAATGAGTGAGCCTTTATTTGACGGAAGGACAGAAGTGTCGAACGAAGTAGTAATCCAGAAGATGAAGTATTTTATTGAAAGAGCTAATGAACTTATGAAAGTATACGAACATGACAAAAAAGCAATAGTGGATTTAGCTCGAGAACTCAGGAACGAATTGAAAGAAGAATACAAAAACAATGATTTGCAGAGAATACAAAAAGTATACAAAAATCATGATTTATTTTTTAGTTATTATAAACCAGGAGTAGCTGATGCCTATGTATCTACAGTTGGGCAGTTGACTCAAAGAAATGTTTACAGCTTTTTGTATGATGTCGATGACTATATACGCTGTCATTTGCCGAGTAAGTATAAAGAATAAACGATTAATTAAAGCATTCATTAAGTTGGGTTCTATTTCATGCCTAAAAATTACGGAGGTGGTGGTGATGTGATGTGCCTAATTGGGAAGAGATTCAGGGAGAATGGGAAACAATGAAAATAACGTTTAAAGGACTTGCTGAAAAGCATGATGTAAAAGAAGGTGCGTTGAAGAGTCACAGGAATTGAAATTGAGTTTTTTGAAAAACACCGACAAAGTGAAAATAGAAAATTCTCTGTAACAGACTTGAAATTCAAATATTGCCAAGGTTTTCGATGACTATACGAAGTCGTTATATCACGGACGCATTCCAGGTGATGTTACCATTGTCAAGTAGAGAGAGTTAGTAAATGCATAGCATTGTCATTACAACTGACTACTAAGAAGGTATTGGCTCCCTTTATGTCGAAGTATGATTGAAAAGGGGGAGTGATAGCAATGGTTCATGAAATGGCGTTAAAACATGCGGAGCTATTAAAAGAAGTAGATGCTAGTTTCGAAGTGAATAAGATAATGTTTAGCGATAAGGGAATAAGTTTTGAAGGAGATCCATCTTCCTATTGGTTAATAAAAAGAGGGGGCGATCAAATTCTAATATCCCATGAAGGTGTAATTTCTGGGTTCCGTGTTGCCACCGTCAAAAGCGGAGTCAGAAAAGAGTTCGAAATACCAGTGTTTCCAAAAAAGGCAGTAGACAAATTCAGATTGCAAGATCTTACTTATTTAATTGCAGAATGCTTTGATTTTAATGCATATAAGCCGGAAGGCAATCTGACGGAAGTACAACAAGAAAAGTTCTTTGAGCTGGCCGAGCGGTATTTGAACTATCAAGGATTGAACCCGGTACAAGTCTTAGAGGATAACCACCCAAGGCAATTGGATGCTGAGATAGCTGCAGACGCGTTGTCCGAAAGTGTCAAAAGAGTTCTCCTGTTACTAAGGGAAAGGCCAGGAGTGGAAGAATCACTTAAATTACTTCTTGATGAATATGAAAATCTATCAGAGTTGGAAAAATTAGGATATATCCTAGATAGAGCTGAGAAGCTGGCTGATAGATTCAGTATTCAATAAAGCTGACCCCATATTCAGTGAAGCAGATGGTTTGTTATGAACCTTAAAAATCACATGTATAATCATGATTTTGAAGCGGTAGTGAATCCGCTGGATGCGGTGAAAATATTTGCAGAGGAAGGGGCGAATACTTATAACTAATGATACTTTTGATGTCATACTTGCAATACTAAAGTATTTAGAAGACTCCATGGATGATGAACGAATTGATTTCAGTAAAGTGAATGCTGAGGCTTTAGGAATTAGCGAACCGAGATACAACAGGATTCTTAGTATCATGATTGAAGAAGGGTATCTTACTGGCTTAACGGCAGTTCCAATTCCTGGTCAAACTTACGATTCATATAAGGCGATTGATCCGTGTATAACGATGTTTGGCATTGAAACCCTGAAGGACAATACATTATCTGCAAAGGCATTGCGATTCGCCAAAGCCATTAAGGAATGGATCCCAGGTTATTAATTGTTGTTCTAGAGCATCTCATTTGAGGTGCTTTTTTACGGGGAGGACTTTATCATGAGTAAACCTAAACTAAATACAGTCGTCAATGTCGCGAAGCTAGACACGCGGAATAAGTACGAAAAAAGCATTCAAAATATGTGGGATATGCTTCCCTATGTGACACAAGAGTGGGAGGGCAAGTCGAAGTTTTTGGAAGCAAAATATGATGGCTTTTTTTAGTGCGCCCAGCATGGGCGTAGTCTATAGGGTGCAAGTCCCGAGCTTGAAGGCAGAAGTAACAGTTAGCTTAACGCAAGGGTGTCCGTGGCAACGTGGAATTTGAAGGAAGCGAACGGCAAACCCCCGGTCTGAGGAACACGAACTTCATATAAGGCTAGGTGTAATTGGATAAGTTATCCAAACGAAACAAAGTCCTTTCTTCCGAAGGTTGTACAGAGTAAATGAAGCAGATAGATGGAGGGAAAGACTACATTCTTACCTGGGGAGGTCTGATTGATACGCCAAGTACTCTTGGTAACCTGTCTAGTGATGGACAGCTGAATAATCAGAAGTTGACAGGAAAAGGGGGGAGTCAGTGATTTTAACATCTGCCTAATCTCCTTAGTGAATCCAATAACAACGCGCCCCAAATAATCACCCTCTATGCTTTATAGCTGAACAGTGAGAGGGTTATGCGTAACCTTAGTGAGCGTTTTCGTTTTACAACATAATATAAATTATGTTGTATTTTTCTGTTTTATTGATATATAATAAAGGGTATAATGCAACATAGTTTATTAATTATAATAAAAAGTAAATGCAACATAATTTACAGGAGATGATAGTATGATGGAAACTTTCCGGGAATATTTAAATTCAAGCGACCTAAGTGAAAATACCATCAAAGGGTACACTCAATCCGTTAATGGATATCTAAAATGGTTTGATGAATCAAAAGGTGTTTCATTTACAAAGCTGCACCGGGAAAATATTCGCGAATATCTATCCTATCTTAAAACAATTGAAGCGGTAGGACCTAAAACGATTAATACGAAATTGAGCGGTTTAGTAAAATTCAACGAGTTTTTAATTCATGACAAAAAACAATTGGATCTGGTTATCGAAAGAAGTGATTTCGTTAAAGTTCAGCAGCAGTATGCGTCTCTCGCAAAAGTTGAATTTCAGGATGCAGAAATGTTTCGTCAGTTAGTACTGGATAGTGGAAAGGCGAGAAATTATGCAATCGTGACTGTGCTAGCCTATGGGGGATTACGCATCTCAGAAACACTCAATTTAAAAGTGACTGATATTAACTTGGTTTCCCGTGAAATACTTATTGTAGACGGGAAGGGGGATAAATCTAGAACAGTTTTTATGGGGGAGAAAGTAAAGATTGCCTTGCAGTCTTGGCTGCGGGAGAGGAAGGAAAAAGAAATAGATTGCGAATTTCTTTTCCCGAGCAACCGAAACAAAAGGTTGGATCGTACTGTCGTAAATAGGTTGTTTAATACGTATTCGGCCAAGATTGGAAAAGATATAACTCCGCATGATCTTCGTCATTTCTTTTGTTCAAATGCGATTGAGAAAGGTATGAGTATTCATGAAGTGGCGAATCAAGCGGGACATTCAAATATCCATACGACGATGTTATATACGAACCCTACCAAAAAAGAAATGCTGGAGAAAATGAATCTCCTTTAAAAATGAATCTATAATTGAAGAGGTTTTATGCGACAACTAGTGTAACACAGGGGGGCAGCCCGCACTTTGACCGATAATTTGCGCTTATTTCAAGTGTTATTTTGCACATATAACTTTAAAAAACTGACTAACTTCACATGAGAAGATTATCTGGGTTTCTTCATTGCAACATAAGATGGATTTTATTAGGTTATTGAACGTAGAATAATGAACAGGGTTTTGTAACGTCTATAGCCATAAAAAGCATTCATTTCAACGGGGATCTGTGTGTGTTCAGAAAAGGACGAGTTTTGGAACAGATATTGGGTTTTAAAATTATTCGAAGGTTACTTTTTTGATAAAGAGTGCATTTTAACTTTGTTCCGCAACGGGGTTATATTATTGAGGGAAATAAACAAGCATTTAGATAATGTAATTGAGATTGTGAAGGATGACACTTAAACTCCCATGAAAATTAAAAAACGCTCAAAATCTATAAAAATGTATAACAAAAAAAGCTCAGAAAAAGTTTTTTTGAAAAAAGACTGAGCCTTGAGAAGGATACTGAACAAATATTGATGTTCTTGTTGAATTATGGATAATTTTGCGTACTTTGATGAACTCGCCATTCTATAAAACTACTTTATTGGTGACATATAAATAAAACTTTTCCAATTATGTTTACTTTCGACATTTAATACCGTCTATATAATAGTACTAATAAAAATAAAATAATGTATGGAGTCTCTGATAGAACTGTTTATTCACCAACAACTTATGATATAACAGGTGCTAAAGAGGCAGTGAAATAATACAAAAAGCGTTAATCCACTGGATTAACGCTTTTTGTATTATTTATTGCCTACAGTCTATTTACATTTAATGTGGTTTCCGTTTTCCTATACTATATTTGTAACGAATACTGTGTACAATACGTCGAATTATATAAGGGGGTGTAATTCGTGAGAAAAACTGTTCTAATATGTATGTCATTTGTTATGATATGTGGGTTAATCGGTTGTAGTAATTCAAACGAGAGTAAGACTGAACAAAATGATGGTTCAAGTAGTAATGAAAAAAATCATGAAGTTAGTTTAACTCATAATAAAAAACCACCTTCATTAACAATTACGGTTGGCGAAGAAATAATTAAAACACAACAAGGAGGATATAATTGGAATTATTTTGACGCAAAAACAGGACAAACGGTTGGCGTCGAAGCAGAATCTTTACCACCTACCGAAATTATTAACGTTGAAAATGCTGTTAGTATCAATCTAAAAGAGACAATAAAACTTAATTTTGAAAACGAACCAATTAAATATGAAATTGTAGCTTATGACGAAAATAATAGTGTGTTTGCAACTTATAATGATTTTAAGGATGTAAAAGAAAAAGGTAAAACGGTTTATGGAATAGTAGCTACTTGGGATAATGGTAAAGCTATTTATGTAGTAGCATTAGATATTCAATAGTGTTGTGGATGTGAAATAAAGATGCGTCGTTTTTAAAAAAATTTTAATCGAAACCATGTGTTAATTTACAGAATCCTTCTTTTTCAGCAATCTGGTGAAATTTCTTGAACTTCCACAACCGGGCGCTTTTACGAAGTAACGCAAAAAGCCCAATTTCTCAATTTTAATACTGAGAAATTGGGCTTTTTTCTATTTACTTATTTACTTATAGTGCATTCACGGAAGTAGTTAACCCATTACTCAATAAGAAAAACTGCCCTGTAGTAGCTGTAGCAGTAAAAACCCGCAAAGAGTACATCAGACTTCCTTTAGTTACTAAGGAAGGTTTTTTATCGACACTTTTTCGGATATATCCGAAAACATATTCCCAGAAAAAAGGACGCCACTTTAATCGGTAATTTGTACTTCAAAGTAAGCCTTTTCTAAACAATAAAAGCACTTATCCAAGCTGTGAGCTGAATTTTAAATTTGGTTATGCAAAATAACGCTTAAAATAAGCGCAAATTACCTCTTAAAGTGACATTTCAGAACCTTCAAATCATCACGTAGAATCTGCCCACCTTTTGGAGAAGATTTATTTATGCTTGCTTCTATATCGAAGAAAGAAGGACTTCTGAACATAATATAGAATATTAGTTTAATAGTCTTTCTGCTAGTCATGTATTCTTATAATAAAATTGAAAGGAGCTTGATTTATTTTTGAAAACTCGACTGCAAATAAAAAAAAAGTTAGTTATTTCTGTGATTTTAATTACAGGTCTTGCATCCTTCATTGTTGGTTGTTCAAAAGATACAACTAACAATGAAGACAAAACAACTATGGAAGGAATTATAGCAAAAGTAAAGGATAATCAGATATTAGTAGTGAAGGGAGTGACAAATGAGGAAATTAAAGCGTTAGCAGAAGAAGAAGTGATAAAGAAAGCGCAAAGTGCGGCTTATTTTGAATTAAAACAGGAAGTAAAGAATCTGAAAGTTGGTAACAAGGTCAAGGTTTGGATTGAAAGCTTAGACACTTCGAATCCTGCTTACGGAATTAGTAGTAAAGTAGAAATTTTAAATTGAGTATATGAGGGGGTTAAACATTGAAAAAGATTAAATCCTTTAAAGTTTTATCTACTTTGACAATAATAGTTACTACTTTATTTTTAGGTAGTTTAACATCAAATGCTACAGAAATAACACCTGATCTCTCGGAACAAATTGAATTTAGAAAAGAGTTCGGATTAGAAACAAATATAGACAAAATTAAATCACTTAATCAAAACATAAAGTTACATGAAGAAAGTAATTTTGAAATTCCTTTGACGAAAGTTGAAGAGGAAGAATTGGAAGAAAGATTCAAAGTACAGAATGAATATATTCCTAAAATAAGAAAATTTCTGGATGAAAAATACAAAAATGAAGATTTCACTTTGTATATTAACCAGGAAAACAAAGGCGAGATAGTAATAAAATTAAAGCAGGCTAGTGAACATAAAAAAGCAACTGTACAAAAAGATTCTATGGTAAATGAATTAAAAAGTGTAGGCCCAATGTTTAGCTACAGAGTTGAAGATGGAAACTATAGTGAATCGGATTTGGATAAAATTTCTGAACAAATATGGGGAAAGAAAGACCAGCAGAACTTAGACTTTGATTCGACCTCCGTAGATGTGATTAATCAAAAGGTAATAGTAGGGATTATAGATTATACATTAGAAAAAGAAAGACAGCTAAGGTTAGCATTTGAAGATTTCCCTTTAGAAGTAATTCAAGTAGATCCTCCAAATAATCATAGGGGTTCTTATGGTGGTGAAAAAATTGTAAATAGTAGAGGTGGTGCTTGTTCTTCTGGTTATTATGCGAAAAGTGGAAGTAATCATTATTTAATCACTGCAGGTCACTGTAGTAGAAGTTATAACGCTAGCACCGGTGTAGTAACAAATCACACTTCTGACACCTATAAATATGAAACCACCTCTTTAGGAAATGTAAACTCAATTAGATTCGGTGGAAAAATAGATGCACTTACTATTTCCGTAAGTTCAAGTAATGCAAATAGTAATATTAATATTAATGGAGCAGTAAGAAAAATGACCTCTTCACAGGCTAGAGATGGTGATACCGTCGGACAAGCCGTATGTAAACTTGGATACGCAACTGGAAAATCCCAATGCGGAACACTTAAAAGTAAAAATGTAGGTTATACAATCTCTGGGGCTGCCTTTTCGGGATTGAGAGGTACTAACCTAACTTCTACTGGTGGCGATAGTGGGGGAACTATGTATAATAGCTTTCAATATTTAGGTATTAATAAGGGCTCTGGTGGGGGTTATACTCAAGTATATTCTCAGATCGGAGAAATTAATTATAGTTTGGGATTAAGCACTTACTTACAATAATTTAAAATGCTAGATATTTTACTTCTAAGATTATGACCCTGCCATCTCCGTGAGAGTGATTGTAGGGTTATTTTTATTTAGTTAGATGTAAACGTTAAACTAGATTCAACAGTTCCCCTTATGTCTCCGACATAGGTTATTACGCAAACTTGGTGAAAAGATATATGTAACCATTTCTACTTGACGGTTACATTAGTGATTACGGCCACTCGATTTTACCACTCATGACATCTTTTTTACCATTGAACGCCAAGAAAATTACCACGCAATGCCACCGTGTGTACCAACACATGGAGACGCATACCAGCTGGGGAAAAAGTGGTTTTTAACAGTACGACCGTAAAGCGGCATGCGCTGGATAACAACTTGACACCGAGCCTCTACGGGCATGAGTCCCAAGCCAGGAAACCAGCAGCGCGTGCTGGCTTGCCCCGCCAAGGAGGTTTATGCAAAGCTTCGCATAATCCCCCTTATGCAAAGTAGATGATTATGCAAAGTAACCTAAGAAAACCTTGTAAGTACGGTATTTCAATTTGATTTACTTTGCATAATGATTTCCGAAAAGAGCTGGAGTCTAGCCTCTTAAAACAAGAAAAGCACAATAATCAGAACTTATATAAGCAATTCGAGTACATTTTCGGGATTATTTGAGTAAGAAATCAAATATATTATGCAAAGTAAATAGGGACGATATCCTTTAGTAATAGGCTTTTTGACTGTTACTTAGCATAATTACTTACTTTGCATAAGGCTATCATGCCCGCCTCTCAGTGTAAAGTTGTAAGCGGAAGAATCGGCAGCCTCTCCCCAGTCGTTGTATATCCATGTCTCTCGCACGCAGGAATCTATTAATATAAAGGTATGAAGTGGTAAACGCCTGTCGTTTTCTGGAACATTTATTGTCATTACATGGTAAAAAGGATGTCGCGGGTGGTACATTTCATTGGCTGTAATCATTGAGCTAAGAAAGAAATAATAAAATGTCACATGATTTACAATTATTTTAAAGAAGCAAGAGAAAGTGACTGTCCGACACTTAACCCCTACGAAGAATGGAAAATTTTCAATAAATTTTATAAGTCCATACCTGGATAACACATGGTCCGTGTGTGGACTTTTTTTCATATACTTATGTCATTGTAGGTTTAGAAAGTGGATATAAAGTTTAATCTAAACATACCTTCTCCACAACATTTGACTCAGAGCCTATTTTTATCCACTTGCAAATAGTAATGATTACGTTTAAGGTGAAAAAGCACTTAATTAGAATAAAGGGGAGAATAGACAGTGAATAATAAATTTTTTGGCGCGATATCATTTATTATTGGGATATTGATTTTAACTGCTTGTAGTAATGGGGGATTACCAACTTCCGAAGAAAGTGATGAAAGTAAGCTGGAAATATATACAACCATCTATCCATTTCAATATTTTACAGAGCGAATTGGGGGAAAAGCTGTTTCAACCAAAAGTATTGTACCTCCTGGGGCCGATGCTCATTCAATAGACATCACGATGAAGGAAATGAAGAAATTAGCAGATAGTGATGCATTCATACATTCAGGAACAGGGTTAGAGAGCTTTGCTAAAGCTGTAATTAATGCGATGGAAAATGAAAATGTGAAAATTATCAATGCCACAGAGAATGTTAAATTAATTAATGGACAAGTTGATGTTCATAATGAGGAAGAAGAAAATTCGGATGAGCATAGTGAAGAAGAAAATGAAGATGTTCATGTCGAACATGGTGATGAGTTAGCTGTCGATCCACATGCATGGTTAGATCCTATTCGTTCAACAATAATTGCTGAAAATATCAAAAATGCATTAATTGAATTAAATCCGGAAAACAAGCTGGTATTTGAAGAAAATTTCAATTCTTTAAAGAAGGATTTAGAGCAATTAAATAAAGAATTCACTGATATGATTAATAATTCAAAAGGTAAAACTTTTATTGTCTCTCATTCTGCATATGGTTATTGGGAAGATGCATATGGCTTAAATCAAATTGCTATCAGTGGTTTATCTCCATTTGATGAGCCTTCTCAATCTAAAATAGTAGAAATAATAAAATCTGTGAAAGAAAACAACTTACAATACATTTATTATGAGCCTAATGTTAAGAATAAAATAGCTAATACTGTAAAAAAAGAAACAGGATTAGAAACTTTGACTTTAAATAATCTTGAATCGATTTCTAAAGAAAGTATTGAATCTAACGAAGATTATCTAAGTTTAATGAAAAAAAATATTGAATCACTTAGCCAAGAACTTACTCAGAAATAGAATTGGATGTAAAGTGTTATCTATATTTAGTGTTTAATAAAATACTATATTTGTGTAAAACTGCAATGACAAGTCCAGTCTTTGCAGTTTTTTGTTTTTTCAATACGTAAAAGGCACGAATTTGTATTAAATCACGATCGTTTATGATCATTGGGTCCCGAAAAAAGTTTACATACACTTTCGTTACTGAAAAATCTTAAGAAAGTCTTAAGAAAATCTTAAGATATAACCACAAAATTGGGTGCTTCTTCTGCAAATTTTTTGCACATTAAAAAGGTATACTTTTTTAGCACCCCAAAAATGGTGCTTAGTTTAAACAAAACGAATGGGGTTACAACGCATGAGTGGATTTACTGGGTTTATTGGAGAAACAAAAAATGCTTCAGTTGTTTTAGAGCGCATGATGGACAATATCATCCATCGCGGTCCTGACTCGTCGGGTATGTTTATAGAAAACGAAGCAGCACTCGGATTTCGTCGTTTAAGTAATATTGATTTAGAGTATGGGAGCCAGCCGTATTACAAAGAGGAAGAATTACTTGTTTTGGTTTTCAATGGGCAAATTTATAACTCCCAAGAGTTAAGGGAGGAACTTATTTCTAATGGTTATGTATTCAAAACCCATACAGATAGCGAAGTATTGATCCGTGGATACCAAGAGTACGGGGAAAGTCTGACTGGTAAATTACGGGGGATGTTCGCATTTGTTATTTGGGATCGGAAAAGAAAAAAACTATTTGGCGCACGTGATATGTTTGGCATTAAACCATTTTATTATGCACATATGAATGGTACATTATTTTTTGGCTCTGAGATTAAAAGCTTTCTGCCACATATTCATTTCAATAAAGAATTAAACGAAAATGCCTTGAAGCCTTATTTAACGTTTCAGTTTTCGGTATTAAACGAAACATTTTTTAAAGGTGTTTTTAAATTACCAGCAGCGCATTATATGACGTATGAGGACGGACAAATTAATATCCAGCGTTACTGGGCTCCAAAATTCAACCCAACAGATCAACCTTTGGAAGAGATTGTAGATGAACTTGATAAAGTGGTAAGAGAATCTATACATGTACATCAAATTAGTGATGTACAGGTTGGTTCCTTTTTATCAAGCGGCGTTGATTCAAGTTATGTTGCATCTGTGTTGAAGCCAGAAAAGACATTTACGGTGGGTTTTGGTAACCAAAGTTTCTCCGAAATCGATAATGCAAAGAAACTATCTAACGAATTAGGAATTGAAAATAGCAATGCAATTTTAGATCCCGACCTCTGCTTTGAGAAGTTGGAGGACATTCAATATATGATGGATGAACCACATTCAGATCCATCAATCGTGCCGTTGTATTTTTTGGCGGAGCTTGCAAGCCGTGATGTAAAGGTCATATTTTCCGGAGAAGGTGCTGATGAATTATTTGGCGGATACGATGAGTACGATTCGACAGTCTTAATGAAGAAGTATAAAAAACTTCCACATTCAGTTCGCAAACCTTTGGGCATACTATCAAAACATTTACCAGAAGTAAGAGGAAAGAAATTCTTGATAAAAGGTGGTCTTTCACCAGAAGAGTGGTTTATTGGACAAGCAAGAATATTTGAAGAAAAAGCAGTGAGTAAAATTTTAACAAGCTCGTATAACAACACACCTACCGTAAAAGAAATCGTTAAACCATATTATGACCAAGTGAAGGGCGAAGACGATGTTACAAAAATGCAGTATTTAGACTTAAACCTTTGGTTAGTGGATGATATTTTATTGAAAGCAGATAAGATGAGTATGGCACATTCTATTGATGTACGGATGCCATTTTTAGACCGTGAAGTAATGAAAATCGCCTCAAAAGTACCTACAAAATACCGCGTAAATAATATAGATACGAAATATGCATTTCGAATCGCTGCAAAACGGACGTTGCCAGAAGAATATGCGAACCGTAAAAAAATCGGCTTCCCAGTTCCGATTCGCCATTGGATTCGTGAGGAAAAATACTATTTGAAAATCAAGTCTTATTTTGAAAGTGTAGAGGCGGCTCAATTTTTTAATCAGCAGTCAATTATGGACTTGTTAAATGAACATTATAATGGTAAAGCTAATAATGGACGAAAAGTATGGACAATCTATTCGTTCCTAATTTGGCATAAGAAGTATTTTGGTTAAGAATTTCATAGTGGTGGCGAAAAGACATGGTAACTAATCGTGTAGTTTTATTTTTATAGGCACTGTTCCTTCTAATCGCAATAGGTTGTATTAATGGCGAAAATTGCAATGCTCAATAACATTAATATAGCTTTGATGACGAGGGTATTATTACCGGCGGTCCACCATAGATTCTGTTTCATTTCCAATTGGTCGCCCTTGGGAGTTTAATAATATTTACGACACCGAGCGGATTCTCTTAACAAGGATGAAATCCACCTTCTACAAACAACTTGAATGCAGAAAATAAACGGTTATCACAATTTATGAAACCCGGTGGTGTGTATGGTAGAAGAGATTCTGCAATGGTTCGAAAATAGTGGTTTACTTGCTGTTTGGATAAGTATCATTTTAAATATTAGTATTAGTGTCTTGGGCTTTATACCAAGCGTATTTATAACGGCAGCAAATATTAGTTTCTTTGGGTTTGGGAAAGGTTTAATTCTTTCTATTCTAGGAGAGGCTTTGGGAGCAATGATAAGCTTTTACCTATATCGAAAAGGTATAAACAAAATAAAAACTAAGTTCATAATTAACAATAAATATTTAAATAGGTTACAACAAAGCAAAGGAATGGAAGCTTTTTTACTAATTTTAGCACTCAGGGTTTTCCCGTTTGTACCATCAGGTTTAGTTACTTTGGCAAGTGCGGGTAGCAACGTTGGAATGCTGAATTTTTCTATAGCCAGTACACTTGGGAAAATACCTGCTCTTGTTATAGAAGCATACTCTACACAGCAAATGCTCAATTGGAGTGGGCAGGGAAAAGTGATCTTAGGAATTTCATCTTTAATCATTATTAGTATATTAATAATAAAGAGTGCCTCTAAATAAAGTGGACTCTTTTTTGTTGTCGTCACTTCGTTTTTGACGAAATACTATGTCGTGGAATTCCACTTACAATCTACCTTTGCAACATTATAATTTCATGTATTGATTCAGATTCACATTTTTTTTTTAATAATTGCTTAAATCGGATTATCAATGAAATTTAATTGCATTACAAAAGAAGGAAGAAATAATATTGATTCTCAATCTCCATAATTCCTGCAAACTTTTAAAGTACAGTAAATGCTGAACCTTTATTTTTGAAAAACTATAAATAAGGCAGAAAACGAGCTAAACATTTTCGGTTTTTCAACAATTAGATGAAGGATAAGGAGAAAAAACTATGTTTGGTATGGGTGCAGGAAATCTTGGAATTGATTTAGGAACAGCAAACACTCTTGTTTTTGTTAAAGGGAAAGGCATCGTCGTTCGGGAGCCTTCCGTTGTTGCAATGGAAACTAAGACAAATCAAATTATTGCGATTGGAAATGAAGCGAAGAATATGATTGGACGTACTCCGGGAAACATTGTTACCGTGTGTCCGATGAAAGATGGTGTTATTGCGGATTATGAAACTACAACAATGATGTTGAATCATTTTATGAAAAAATCACAAAAACAAAGTATTCTTCGTAATAAGCACTATGTAATGCTTTGTGTACCATCTGGGGTAACAACGATAGAAAGGCGTGCTGTCATCAATGCAGCTAAACAAGCAGGAGCGCGGGATGCCTTTTTGATTGAAGAGGTGTTTGCCGCAGCAATTGGATCTGGTTTACCAGTGTGGGAACCAACTGGGAGCATGGTTGTTGATATAGGCGCCGGCACAACGGAAGTCGCAGTCATTTCTTTGGGTGGAATTGTGATTAGCCAATCCATACGTGTCGCTGGTAATGAGATGGATCAATCAATCATTAGTTATATTAGAAAAAAGTATAATTTGATTATTGGGGAACGTACAGCGGAGAGTATTAAAATGGAAATCGGTATGGTTGGAGATATAGAAGGAATTGTGAATATGGAAATTAGCGGTCGGGATCAACTAACCGGACTACCAAAAATCATTGAGATTCAGGCAGAGGATGTTCGGAATGCATTAAGCGATACGATTTATTCCATTATCGATTCAGTGAAAAGTACATTAGAAAATACACCTCCAGAACTGGCTGCTGACATTATGGACAATGGAATTAGATTAACGGGTGGCGGAGCATTGTTGGGTAATTTGGATAAAGTTATTAGTGAGGAAACTCAAATACATACTCTAGTAGCTAATGATCCACTCGATTGTGTAGCTATCGGAATAGGAGCAGCTTTAGAAAACATTCATTTATTTAAAACTAAAGTAAAAGAAAAATAGATCATTACCATTATGTGAATTCCTGGTCATATAAACCTCCTTAACTTGATCCAATAAAATTGCCCAAGTAAAATTCGTTATGAGCGTCTTCGTTACAAAAAGCGATTAACAGTAATAGAGGAGTTTTTCTTGCTTTTAATGATTTATAAAAACAAAGACTTTAAGGATACGTTCATTACAATCCTTGTAATGGAACAAATTTTAATTATTAAAAAGACTTCTATAACCGACATTGTGCTACATATAGTAGCTGACGGAGGAATGTCTATGAAGAAGTCGTTGAAAGTTTGGGTTGCACTTATCTTCTTTCTTTTCATATTTCCAATTATCTTAGAACAGATCCCGAGTGAAACCCCAGAAGAAGTAGCAGTCGTCGCTCCAATGAATAACCGGCAATTAGTTTATGCGACTAATCTCATCGAACCAGAATCAGAACCAGAACCAGAACCACAAATCCAAACAGGAATGCGCGCGCTTTTATTTGCTACACATTCACATGAAGCATTTGAACCAATCACTCAACAATACGATGGAAAAATTGCGGTTTCTCATCCGGAAGCGAATATTATGAAGCTTAATGAAACGATAAAATCCCAGTTGGAATTCAATGGAATATCAACTGGAATTCTTGATGTCGATACTTCCTCGGTAATGATTAAGAAGGGGATACCTTATCACAAATCGTACGATGTGATTAGGCCGTATGTACAAAAGGCGTTAAAAGAAGTCGATTATGACATCATAGTCGACATACACCGCGATTACCTTAAAGCAGACAGAACGACACTCACGTATGAAGGGGAAAAGTATGCAAAAATCGTTTTTGTTATTGGCGGTGAGCATAGTAATTTCAAATTAAATAAGGAATTAGTCGATAGATTGACAGCTGAATTAGAAAAAATTGTTCCGGGTATAACTAGGCCTCTTGTTTTCAAAGCAGGACACGGTGTAGACGGAAAGTACAACCAAGATCTTGATCCGCGTCTCATACTTATTGAAATGGGTGGGATCGGTAATAATGAAGCAGAACTGAACAGAACATCAGCTGTTCTTGCAAAAGCTGTTTCAAATGTTCTCCAGTAAGAGAATCAATTTAAAGAATAAATAAAGCGCCTGGTCATTCCTGAAATTCCAACCAGTTGAGGTAGGAATGAAGAAGCATGGTTAGATAGTAGCGCATATGTAAGTTAATCCACCATAAGGAAATAAATCATTGATAAAAGATTAACGGCTTTGTCATGAAGTCTTCAACGGATGATGGTTCAGGTTAAGCATAATGAATTTCAGAAGAGGCAGCCCCAAGTGAAAACCTTGGGTGCTGCCTCTTCATTATTTTGGGGATTCTGTATTGTGTTTTTCGAAGAAGGTATTCAACTCGGGGAAACATCGTTGTTCGTTAGTGTTCATTGACTATTGTTTAGGGCTTAATTTGTTCCATATATCCTTGAATACTTTTTTCGCTCATTTCTCCCGTTATAATTTTCACGATTTTACCTTCTGGATTGATAAGTAAGGTGGTGGGTAATGGTCGAATGCTATACGCTTGCATAACACTTTTATTTTTATCAATTAGTGTCGGGAAAGTCATCCCATATTGCTCGGCAAATGTTCGAACCTTCAAGTCCGATTCTGCGATGTTAACCGCTAATACTTGAATTCCTTGATCTTTATAAACTTGGTATTGCCGACCCATCGCGGGCATTTCCTTTTTACATGGTGCACACCAAGTTCCCCAAAAGTTTAAGAACACACCTTGACCTTTATAATCCGACAGTTGATGACTCTCACCGTCTAAGTCGACTAATGCGAAATCCGGTGCAACGTCCCCGACCTTCAATATATCAATTTTTTCTTTTGTGAAGCTGCTGTATATTGAAAAGACAACGGCACCAGCCAACACTGCTAAAATAATTAAGCGAGTGATAAAACGATTACTCTTTTTGTTACTCATCTTTCGGTTGCCCCTTTCGAGTCTCTACAAGCCACTATCGGTATGCTTGAAATGTCTTTGTTATGATAAGTACTATACTAAAGATATATCAAAAAATTATGCAGACACAAAGCTGTCATGTTCGTTCAATGAAATCGTTACCTTTCGTCATGTTTAGTTTTCTCTGCATAATTTCTTCATATATATTCTCTATACTAATTTTGAGAGGAGAGAGAGTTCAGATGAACAGAATCTCTATAAAGCTGACCGCTTACTTTTTTATTTCTGTGCTTATAATGGAAACATCATTAATCTTTTATCTCCATCAGAATATCATCCACGCAAGGATTGATGAAGAATACTCTCGATTATTGGCGAACGGCTCAAATCACCGAGATGTGTTGGAAGATAATTATTCTGATATGACGTTAAAACATATAGCATTGATGGAGATTGAGGGTGAGCGGGAAGTTGTTATCACAGACAACCAAGGAATCATAGCCAGTAGCTCTGATGAAAACAATTCGATAATACAACAATACTCTTCCCTATTAATGGATCTTGATTTGGATGAAGACAGGATTTTGGTTTCCGACTGGAAAGAGTCAGCGTATATTATTAGCGCTCATCCTTATAAAGTGGATTCAAGTCATTCGGGATACGTTGTTATGTTTCAAAGTACTCGTTCAATTGAGCAGTTAATCAGTAAGCTAAACTTACACTTCGGATTAGCGGGAGGGGCAAGCGGAATCGCACTGTTCATCATCTATGCAATCCTCTCTAAATTCCTAACACGCCCTCTCATCCGTATGAAGGAAGCGACTGAGAAATTGAGCCAAGGAGAATTCGATGTAAGTCTTCCTTTTGTCGGTAACGATGAGCTAGGTGAGTTATCGGGCGCAATCCGAAAACTGGCGAGTGATTTGGAACGGTTAAAAACTGAACGTAATGAATTCCTGGCATCTATATCCCACGAGCTA
The DNA here is from genome assembly GCF_038007465.1 of Sporosarcina sp. FSL K6-1508. Lineage (NCBI taxonomy): Bacteria > Bacillati > Bacillota > Bacilli > Caryophanales > Caryophanaceae > Sporosarcina > Sporosarcina sp. FSL K6-1508. The sequence goes on from NZ_JBBOXF010000001.1 coordinate 2,856,326, forward strand.
AGTACGCCATTAACATACTTGATTGGCTATTCGAAAGTGGCAATGAGACAAGGGCTGAATACTGATGAACGTCAGCATTATCTTACAATTATTGCGGAAGAGTCGGACCGAATGAAGGATCTCGTTAAAAACTTATTGGATTTAGCGAAAATGGATGAGACAACTTTCACTGTTTCAAAGGAATTTTTTTGGATACGTCCGTTCATTGAGGATCTCCATAGGCTAGTTGGACCTTCTTATAAACTTAAAAAACTAAGGCTTGACTTACTATGTAACGAGGATTTCCAAATCCACGCTGACCCCTTGCGATTGGAACAGATTGTCCTGAATTTACTGGACAATGCCTATAAGTACTCAGAAGAAGATACAACTGTTACGTTGGAAGTGTATAAAAATGAGGGGAAATCAGTCATTTCAGTTACTGATGTCGGAATCGGAATTCCACCCGAAGACATTGAATTTATCTTCGAGAAACTATACCGGGTCGAAAAATCACGCTCACGTACTTCTGGGGGATCAGGTATTGGTCTGGCAATCGTCAAGGAACTTGTCGAAGCCCACGGTGGCAGTATTCAAGTGGAAAGTAGCCTTGGAAAAGGAAGTATGTTCACCGTTATAATTTAATGGGAGGCCTGAAGATGACATGCGGACGATCTTACTAATTGATGATGAGAAGAGGATGTTAGATTTAATTGAATTGTTTCTAATTCCACATGGATTTAGATGCATTAAAGAGACAAACGGACAGGCAGCGATTGAGACACTTAAACATGAGAAGATTAACCTTGTCCTATTGGATATCATGATGCCGGAAATCGATGGATGGGAAGTATGTAGGAAAATACGCGAATTCTCGGACGTCCCCGTCATTATGTTGACAGCGAGATCCGACAAACTTGATTTGGTTAAAGGGCTAGACACAGGCGCGGACGATTATATTACGAAACCTTTTGACGAGGGAGAGTTGGTTGCAAGAGTAAAAGCGCTATTGCGCCGTATCCCAGCAGATGAATCAGATGCAGAAATGATTATTTACGGTGATTTCAAACTAGATAAAGAAACATATTCCCTACAATTTAATGATTTAAAAGTACAACTCACATTGAAAGAATTTTATATTGTTGAAGCATTGATTTCACGACCAAATAAGACTTTCACACGGGAACAGTTATTGTTTTCGGCATGGGAATATAACACATACACAGATATTCGAACAGTGGACTCACACATACGTAATTTAAGAGAAAAATTAAAAACCGCTGGATTCCCTAGTGATGAATTTTTACAGACTGTATGGGGAATCGGATATAAGTGGAACTAAAGGAGATATTAAGATGAAGAAAATCAAAATGTATGCAGGGCTGTTACTACTAATTGCTATATTATCAGCTTGTAGCACTACTGGTAATAAATCATATTCATTTGAAGAAGTTAAAAATAGTAAAATCAATCATTTACATGGAATGGGATATATAAATGGCGGACCCGGAATAGTGATTTCCACACATGACGGGCTCTATGAGTATGGCAAAGACGGATGGAAAGAAGCAAATAGTGAAAAACATGATTATATGGGTTTCCAGGCAATACGTGAAGGATTCTTTTCAAGCGGTCATCCGGAACCTGGCTCTAACTATAAAAATCCTCTCGGACTTGTCAAAAGCACGGACAGGGGTGCCAGTTTTGATCAATTAGCATTCTACGGAGAAATCGATTTCCATTACCTTGCTGCTGGTTATGATTCAAACGCGATTTATGTATTGAATGAAACACCAACTAAAGAGATGCCCACGGGACTTCATTATTCCGCGGATGAGGGTACCACTTGGAAAGAATCATCCATGAAAGAATTCAATTCCGAATTTATTTCGAACTTGGCCGCTCATCCCACACGTAAGGAAATGATTGCTATTGGCAGTAAAGATGGGTTATTCCTCTCGGAAGATTATGGTGAAAAGTTCAGCTTGTTCAATGAAGCGGAAATGGTCACATACGTGACATTGACTGAAGCCGGTGGATTATATGCAAACCTCGAAAATGAAACAGTAAAACTTACATCATTTGCATTTGGTAGTGATCAAGAAATAGAAATTCAGTTACCAAAAAAACAACAGATTGAACCTATCGCCTTTATCGCGGTGAATCCTGATAACCAAAAAGAGATTGTTATCGCTACTCACAATAATGATATTTATTTAACAAAAGATGAAGGACTCAATTGGAATACGCTCGCAGTAAGTGGTGAATTAGCAAAATAAGGAGTTTGGAGGTGCATCATCTATGTATGGAATGATGTCGAAAATCAGTCAAACAATTAGTGAACCGCTTACGATTCTTGTACATTCATTTGCAGATGATCCGCTTATCTATGCGCTTTTATTGGGCTTAATAGGTGCTGTTGCTCCTTGTCAATTGACCGGAAATATGAGCGCAATCACTTTTTATGGGAATCGTACGGTTCAAGTGAAGACCGACTGGGTAGAAATTCTTTCTTTTATTGCCGGGAAAATTTCTGTATTTAGTTCCCTTGGTTTTCTGGCATGGCTATTTGGCCAATCGTTTGAAACAACAATGACGGAGTATTTTCCTCTGTTCCGTAAAGCGATTGGTCCGCTCATAATAATAACGGGACTTGTTTTGCTGGGTGTTCTCAAACTAGGATTTCTTCAACGCATAACAATGCGTATTCCTATGAAGTTGCGGGAAGGAAAGCTTGGCTCTTTTTTGTTGGGAGCCAGTTTTTCCCTTGCCTTCTGTCCGACCATGTTCGTCATTTTTTTCTTTTGGCTTATGCCCGTCGTTGTGTCAACATCGTATGGTTTAGTTCTGCCAGCTGTTTTTGGTATCGCGACTTCACTTCCTCTCCTATTACTGTTCTTTTTAATTTGGGTTTTCGATGCAAAGCGTCTAATTATGAAGCGAAGCATGAAAGTCGGAAGAGTTATACAACGTTTTGCCGGCTTTGTACTCGTGGTAATTGGCGTTTTAGATACAATCACTTTTTGGGGGATTTGAAGCATCATGGTTGTTACGCCAATAAGTGGTGTTAAAGACGATTTTGTTCTGATGAATTGTTCAAAAAAGGAGATTACATAGATGTTTACAGATTTAAATTTATTTATTGCATTTGGTGCCGGCTTTCTTAATTTCATATCGCCTTGTACACTGCCGCTATATCCTGCTTTTATTTCTTACATTACGGGGATGTCGCTTGATGAACTGAAATCCGATAAAAGGAAGTTCAACAAAAGTGGGATTGTCCATACAATTTTATTCCTGATGGGTTTTTCAGTTATCTTCATTTTTCTTGGATACAGTTCATCGTTTGTTGGAACGTTCTTTTTCCAGTACCAAGATCTCCTTCGTCAAGTCGGTGCAATTTTCATTGTAGTTTTTGGTTTGATGATTCTGGGTTTCTTTGCGCCAAAGTTTCTTATGGAAGAGAAAAAATTGCAATTTAAGAATCGTCCAGCCGGCTATTTTGGCACGTTCCTCATAGGACTCGCTTTCGCTGCAGGCTGGACCCCATGCACCGGACCAATTACCGGGGCTGTATTTATGATTGCCTCCCAAAATCCAGGTTCGGGCGTATGGTATATGGGTGCATACGTTCTTGGATTCGCAATCCCATTTTTCCTTCTGTCCCTTTTCATAACACGGGTTTCTTGGATTCAAAAACACAACCGGACAATTACGAAGGTCGGGGGATACTTTATGATTGCACTTGGTGTGCTCCTATTCTTCGATGGTCTAACTTACATTATTATATGGCTTAGTCCGATTTTTGGAGGATTTATGGGATTCTGATTTAATTTTAGGTGCCTTCTAATAGAAAATTCACGAAGAAGGTTAGAAAAATTGAAGTTCATACAAATATGGAATTTGCATAAGGAGTAAATATAAAATGAGTAATATCAAATGCCTTTGCGGACATGAAAACCCGTTTGGCACAATTCTTTGTGAGCGATGCGGAAGGCCGCAGACGGACGAAGCAAAGAAAAGTAAACTTGTCGATATGCGCTATGAAGGGTCAGCAAGAAGATCACAGACATATAAACGGTCAATGATTGACAGAGTATGGAATTTCTTTTCAAGTGTCAAGGTTGGAATCAGTATTATTGTTGCAGTTCTCGTGACTTCCGCATTTGGTACGTTGTTCCCGCAAAAGTTATATGTCCCTGCTGTCACGGAGGCGGAAATTGCTGCTTATTATGAAAGGTTATATGGAGTCCCAGGCGTTCTTTATTATGAACTGGGATTTTACGACATGTACAATAGTTGGTGGTTCATTACACTGATCGGGATGCTTGGTACATCAATCATCATAGCCAGTTTTGACAGAGTGATCCCACTTTACAAGTCATTAAAAAAACAACGAACAAAACGCCATGTTTCCTTCATGAGTAGGCAACGGATTTATGGAATAGGTTCGGTCAATGATACGGATGTATCACTTGCTAAAGCGGAAAAGAAACTAAAGGAACTCCGATATAATGTGAAGATAGAAGATGGAGCAATACTTGCAGAGAAAGGTCGCTTTTCTAGATGGGGGCCTTACGTTAATCATACAGGGTTGATTATTTTTCTTTTTGGTGTTCTATTACGAGGACTCCCAGGTTTTTATGTAGATGAAACACTTTGGCTTCGTGAAGGGGAGATGCGTGCAATCCCTGGAGCCCCAGGATTCTATATAGAGAACCAGGATTTTAAGATCGAATTATACACGAAAGAAGAAGACGAGGCGTTTGGAGAAGCAATCGACCGAGTAGGTACGATCGTAAAAAATTATCAGACTGACGTCACATTGTATAAAGAAGCGGAAGATGCACTTCCAGGACAGTCAGACAAACTAGAATTTGTTAAAGATTATTCGATAATTGTCAATAAACCACTTAACTTTGAAGGGTATAATGTTTTTCAAATGGACTATCGTCTTGATGAATTGAAATCAATGACATTTCATTTGACGGAAAAGTCCACGGATAGGTCCTTCGGTGAATTCACTGTAGACCTTACTAATCCAGAACCTACATACGAGCTCGAGGAAGGTGCTCGTGTTGAACTAAAGGATTACTTCCCAGATTACGATGGAATTGAAGATGGTGAGCCAAAAACAAAATCACCTGTACCAAACAATCCAGCATTTATTTTTAAAATGGTGACATCGGATAAACCAAAAGGCGAAATGAGTTTCGTTGCAATCCAGCAAACTCTTGAAACAGAAGTAAATGATTACAAAGTGTCGTTTGTCAGTGCTGACACTCGTGATATTTCAGGTCTCACAGTTCGGAAAGACAAGACATTGTATATATTGCTCCTTGGGGGCATCATTTTCATGATTGGCGTTTCGCAAGGGTCTTATTGGAACCATAGAAGAATATGGATTCAAAAAGGCGAAGGCAATGAACTTCTCCTCGCCAGCCATACAAATAAAAACTGGTTCTCTTTGAGAAAAGAACTTGATCAAGTTAGAGATTATGCAAACTTACCACAGTATGAAGACCGGGATGATACCGAGTCGTTTGAACATCAGAAGGGGGATAATTCATAATGGAACTTGCGTCGTTAAGCGCAAACTTGCTACTTATCTCATTTGTCGCTTATCTTGTCGCCACACTGTTCTTCGGTGGAGCGGTAAAAGGTACGAAATCGGAGGCATCCTATAAAAGTAATCGATGGGGAAAGATTGCAATCGTCATTACGTCTATTGGATTCGTCTCCCATGTCGGGTTCTTCATCACACGCTGGATTGTATCTGGGCATGCTCCAGTTAGTAATATGTTCGAATTTATTACTGCATTTGCAATGATGCTCGTGGGTGCGTTCATCCTCCTATTTTACCTTTACAGAACACCGTCACTCGGCTTGTTTGCGTTACCGATTGCAATTATCATCATTGCCTACGCAAGTATGTTCCCGAGGGATATTGCACCACTCATTCCGGCGCTTCAAAGTTACTGGCTGACGGTGCATGTCATTACTGCGGCGCTAGGTGAGGCAATACTCGCAATCAGTGCGATTGCGGGACTCGTATATTTATTGAAAAATGTTGATTTGACTAAAAAATCTAAACAACGTTTCTGGTTAGAATCAATCATATTCACGTTGATTCTTGTATTCGGTTTTGTTCTATCATCCACAACATTTACTATTACAGGTTACGAAGCCAAATTTTCGTTTATTGATAAAAATGATAATCCTGCTCAAATCGTTTATAACTATCCGCCGCTATTTGGTATGAACGAATCCGAGTCGCTCACACCAGATACAATGAAACCGTTCGCAGAAATGCCAGCTATTGTGAATGCGAAAACACTGACGACTTTTGTGTGGTCTTTACTGGTAGGAATTGTACTCTACTTAATAATACGGATTATTTTACGCCGTCCAGTTGCGACTATGTTACAACCCTTTGCTAAAAAAGCAAATTCCAAACTGATGGATGAAATCGGTTACCGTGCCGTTCTGATTGGATTCCCAGTTTTCACACTGGGTGCTCTCATATTCGCTATGATTTGGGCACATGAAGCTTGGTCCAGGTTCTGGGGATGGGATCCGAAAGAAGTTTGGGCACTCATTACGTGGCTATTTTACGCAGCGTTCCTTCACTTACGTTTATCGCGCGGCTGGGAAGGGGAAAAATCAGCATGGCTAGCAGTTATCGGATTCGTTATTATTATGTTTAATCTGATTGCTGTTAACTTGATTATCGCAGGGCTGCATTCATACGCATGATACTATTCTGCTTTAGCGACTTCGTTAGCTAAACTAGATATCCACTAGTATCAATGTGGACTGAAGAATTTTATTTTGGGGAAATGAATGATTTTGCATCCAGCAAAATTGAGGATATTGAAAAAATGTGATTTAAGCAACTTGATATTATCATTTGTTGTTAATGGGTTATGGTTGGAAAATGCAATGGTCTAGATTTCAATAAAATTTATTTGTGTAGGATTGAATACCGGATAAAAAGGCTATGAAATACTATTGTAGATGAATTCACATAGAAGCAAGATGTGACAATTAGTCAAATGCCGTATTAGCTGGCAGGAGGGGGGAATACATTTATGTTTGATTTGTTAGCAATAAACCCAATTGCATTTTCATTTGGTCCACTAGCAATCCGGTGGTACGGCATTATAATTGCAGTTGGGATCGTTCTTGCATTCCTTGTCGTTCAAAAGGAAATGGTGAAGCGCGGGATGCATCCGGACCTTTTGACGGATTTGCTCATTTGGGCTGTTCCAATCTCGATTATCAGTGCACGAATCTATTATGTTATTTTCTCATGGGATTATTATAAAGATCACCCGGGACAGATTATTCAAATCTGGGAAGGCGGCATAGCAATCCATGGCGCGTTGATTGGTGCCTTCATAACAACGTATGTTTACACAAAACGCAGAGGTATCTCGTTTTGGAAAGTAGTTGACATTGCAGCGGCTGGACTTTTAATCGGCCAGATTATCGGTCGCTGGGGCAACTTCATGAATCAGGAAGCACACGGAGGTCCCGTCTCGGAAAAGTTTCTTGAAACGACGATTATTCCAGACTGGATCATGAATCAGATGACTATTGAAGGTGTAACCTATCATCCGACATTCCTTTATGAATCCATGTGGAATATTGTGGGGCTTATCATTATCATTCTGTTGCGCAAAGTGAATTTGAAGCGCGGCGAAATGTTTCTCTTTTACCTTGTCTGGTATTCTGCCGGACGCTTCTTCATCGAAGGAATGAGAACGGACAGCTTATATGTCATCGGTGAACTTCGGGCTGCTCAGCTTGTATCAGTCGTCACAATCGTTGCTGCAGTAGTAATTTTTATCGTAAGAAGATTTGTGCAAAAAGTTGATGTGAAATACTTGGATAAATAAAAAGTAGAGTGGAGAAGCGGCTGCTCCGTAATATGGGATAGGGGAAAATATATGAAGGATATGAAACTTCAGGTGGTCTTATCATGATTGTGATGAAAAATGTGTACAAGAAATACCCGAATGGCGTGGTTGCAGCGAATGGTCTTAACGTCGTAATCGACCCAGGAGAATTCGTTTATGTAGTCGGTCCGAGTGGTGCTGGTAAGTCGACATTCATTAAAATGATGTATCGTGAAGAAGCACCAACAAGCGGAGATGTTATTGTTAACGGCATAAATCTAGCAACATTGCGGAATAAGCGTATACCCTATTTGCGAAGGCAGATTGGTGTTGTTTTTCAAGACTTCAAGCTCTTACCTAAATTGAATGTTTACGAGAATGTTGCGTTTGCACTCGAGGTAATCGAAGAATCACCAGCAGAGATTCGAAAAAAAGTGAATGACGTCCTTGGGCTTGTCGGACTTACGCAAAAAGCGCGGATGTTCCCGAACGAATTATCAGGTGGAGAAGAGCAGCGCGTTTCCATCGCGAGGTCAATCGTCAATGTACCGAAAGTTGTTATTGCAGATGAACCGACAGGAAATCTTGACCCTGAAACATCATGGGAGATCATGAGGATTTTCGAACAGATCAACACTCGTGGTACGACGATTGTCATGGCCACCCATAACAGGGAAATTGTTAATACAATAAAACACCGTGTCATTGCGATAGAAGGCGGACTCATTACCCGTGATGAATACGGAGGTGAATACTATGAAGGCTAGAACACTTAGTCGGCATATACGCGAAAGTTTTAAAAGCATTCGACGCAATAGCTGGATGACATTCGCGTCAGTCAGCGCCGTTACTGTCACCCTTCTGCTTGTCGGTGTATTCATTGTGATTATGATGAATTTAAACCAACTGGCGCAAAGTATCGAGAATGACGTGGAAATTAAAGTCATTGCAGATCCTGCGGCAGACGAGTCGGCAATTAAAGAATTAGTAGATAAAGTCCGTTCGACAGAAGGAATACTTGAAGTAGTCTTTTCGTCGCGAGATGAAGAGTTGGACAAGATGATTAAATCATTTGGTGATGAACTTAGTTTATATAAACAGAGCAATCCGCTTGGCGATGCACTGTATGTAAAAGCGAAGGACCCGCAGCAGACCGCGACCATCGCAAAGAAAATCGATACATATGACTACACGTATGAGGTCATATACGGCGAAGGAAAAATAGAAAAGCTCTTTAAAGTATTGAACACAAGCCGGAATGTTGGTCTTGCATTGATACTGGCATTGTTATTCACGGCGATGTTCCTTATTTCGAACACAATCCGTATAACAATCGTTGCTAGAAGAACTGAAATTGAAATCATGAAATTGGTCGGAGCAACGAATAACTTCGTGCGTATTCCGTTTTTATTGGAAGGAATGTGGCTTGGCATTTTAGGGGCTATTGCTCCAATGCTCATCATTTCCATATCCTATTACAAGCTATTTGAATACTGGGAACCGAAATTGCAAGGAGAACTATTCCAATTGCTAAACACGACACCATTCATTTTTCAATTGAATGGACTAATCCTATTCATGGGAATCTTTATAGGTGTTTGGGGCAGTTTTATGTCAGTGCGTAAATTTCTTAAAGTATAATGGGAACATAATTTTGAAAAGGAGAAATGGGAAGTTAATAAAATATAAGCGATAGCTTCTATGTATACAAAAACTCGATGGAGAATGTTATTCCATCGAGTTTTTGCATTACCTCTAAATCAAATTTTTAACAAGCGGGCATTAATTGCGACAATAACTGTACTCAGAGACATTAATATAGCGCCAACTGCCGGACTAAGAACTATACCGAAATTATAAAAAACTCCGGCTGCCAATGGGATTGCAAGGATATTATAGCCAGTAGCCCACCATAAGTTTTGCGTCATTTTACGATAGGTAGCCCTTGAAAGCTTAATAATATTTACAACATCAAGTGGATTACTTTTTACAAGGACGACATCAGCTGTTTCAATGGCTACATCTGTTCCTGCGCCTACTGCAATACCGAGATCAGCTTTTGCAAGAGCGGGTGCATCGTTAACACCATCACCGGTCATCGCAGTTCGAAGACCCTCAACTTTTCGGATATGATCAATTTTTTCGGATTTTTCATGTGGAAGCACTTCGGCATAAATCTCTTCCATACCGAGTTGTTTTCCAATATAATGTGCTACTTTCAAATTATCGCCTGTTAGCATAATTGATTTGATATTCATTTCTTTAAGTTTCTTAATAGCCTCTATTGCCGTTTCACGGACAATATCTGCAAGGGCTATCATTCCGGCGAGTTTTCCGTCGATTAACGTGAAGATCACCGTTTTCCCTTCCGAAGACCACTCATCGAATTGAACATTATCATATTCTAGTTTCAGCTCATTTACATAGCCTGGGCTGACGACCAAGACCATCTTTCCATCAACATTCCCTTTCAGACCTTTACCAGTCAATGATTGGAAATCCTCTACCGGGTAAAGAGTGAGACCCATTTCCTCTGCTTTTCTAATAACGCCTTTAGCAAGGGGGTGTTGGGATTGTCTTTCGATTGCAGCTGCATAAGAAATGACGTCTTCTTCACTGAAATCTATAGAATGATAAATGTCCGTAACACCGAATTCACCTTTTGTCAGCGTACCTGTTTTATCGAAAACGACCGCTTCAATATTTCGGGCGCCTTCAAAAGCTGCCCGATTTCGTATGAGAAGTCCATTTTTTGCCGCTATGGATGTTGAGACAGCAACTACTAATGGCGCTGCCAGCCCTAATGCATGTGGACACGCTATGATCAGAACGGTCACCATTCTTTCCATCGCAAATGAAACTGGATAGCCAAGTGAAATCCAGATTAGGAAAGTTATCAGACCTGCTGCCAGTGCGCCATAAAATAACCACTTCGCGGCTCTGTTGGCAAGATCTTGCGCCCGAGATTTGGATTCCTGAGCTTCTTTAACCAAGGTGATGACTTGCGAGAGATACGTTTCACTTCCGGTCTTCATGACAGAAATGATAAGTGATCCTTCACCGTTAATGGACCCACCGATAGCCTCTAAGCCAGCTTGTTTTTCAACTGGAACCGATTCACCTGTCAGCATCGATTCATCAATTGTCGATTTACCTTCTAGTATCTTTCCATCTACCGGTACTTTCTCGCCAGGCTTGACAAGTACATGATCCCCTTGTTTCAACTCCGTTACGTCAACTTCATTAATATTTCCGTCAACGTCAATGAGATGGGCTTCTGAAGGCATCAATTTGGCAAGCTCTTCCAAAGCCCTTGATGCACCCATTACGGAACGCATTTCAATCCAGTGGCCAAGTAGCATAATGTCAACGAGAGTAGCCAGTTCCCAAAAGAAATCGTTTTCTGCCAAGCCGAATACGGAAGCTGTACTATAAACATATGCAACGGTAATTGCCAATGAAATCAATGTCATCATACCTGGATTTCTATTTTTCAGCTCATCTTTTGCACCAGTAAGGAATGGCCAACCACCGTAAGAGAATACAAATGTAGATAGCGCAAACAGGATGTACATGTCTCCGTTAAAACGCCAATCAACGCCGAGAAACATTTGAATCATCGGTGAAAGGACCAAAATAGGAATCGTTACGATCAATGAGATGTAAAAACGTTTTTTGAAATCCTCTACCATATGGGTGTGATGATTGTGATGACCTTCATGACCATGTTGTTCTTTGTGTTCTTCTTTTGCAATATGCTTTTCCGGTTCGTGGTGATGATGTGAATGATTAGACATGCGATTTGCTCCTTTCATAATTACCGGGTTATAGGTATATCGTCAATATACCCATTAAATATGCAGGAATTATGCAAAATCTTCGTTTTCTCTATATTAAAGAAACGCACGATTATTCCTACGCACGATTCATGAAGATCGGTCATGCTACATACCCTTATAAGGTATATAACCATTACATGCAATATGTAAACATAAGCATTATTTCAATTTAGAAAAAGGTGGGGGATTAGTGGGGAACTATCAATTATTTGTATTAGGTTCACTTGGTTTGTTAACACTTGTAGTCGTTATAGCAGCGATAATCTGGAAAAGAAAATTTCGAACGATGCAAGGAATGATGATTTCAATGTTCTTTGGGATGAATGTGGGATTGACTGCCGGCGTTCTATTAGGTGTTACCTATCAAGGTAACCTATTTCTTTCAACGATACTTTCAATGGCTATTGGTGTGCTTGCAGGCTCATTATGCGGATTATGCTTTGGAATCCTCTCTGTATTAGAAGGATTAATGGCTGGGTTAATGGGAGGCATGATGGGGGCAATGGTAGGGGAGATGATTCGTGTAGATCAGTCGATAAGTTTGATACAGATTTTCTTATTTTTATCCATCAGTACAATTTTTATTATAGCTATTTTGAAAACACCACAAAACTCGAAAGTGCTTACTAAAAAGTGGTTATTAAAACCTTTGGTACTTTCAACTTTTGTAGTTTTTTTTATAATAGGCGGCAATTCTATTGCTGAGAAATATGGAAATCAAAAGGAATTAGAGATGCCAGAAAGTCATCATTCAGCGATGCCAGGATCAACCGATAATTCCGATAGTGAAAGTCAAATGATTGTTCTGGAAACCGTCGATATGAAGTACTCAAAAAATGAAATTATTGTTGAGAAAGATAAACCAGTCACATTAACACTCACAAATCGGGATAAGGTTGAGCATGACATTGAAATACGGACTTCCTCCTTTAACATGGTAATGGGATCCAAACATAATCATGGGGGAAATAAAGATTTGTTGCATCTACATGCTACACCTGGAAATACGGAGACACTAACATTTACCTTAACTGAATCTGGAGTTTATGAATTTTATTGTACCGTCCCAGGGCATAAGGAACTAGGGATGATTGGACAATTTATTGTAAGTTAAATACTTTAACCTGCCTAAGCTACATATATTAGTTGCCGGGGGTAGTCTTTGAAAAAGTCGTTGAAAATCTGGAGTTCACTAATCTTCGCGCACTTCTAATTCCCTATCATTTTGGAAAAGATTCCGCGTGAAATACCGGTAGAGGAATTAGTTGTTCAAATCGATGAGCGAAAATTAGTTTAAGCAGCAAATATTATCGAAATGGAACCCGAAGTCCAAACAGGAATAAGTGCACTTTTATACACTACAGATTCACATGAAGCATTTGAAACCCATCACTCTAAAACATGACGGGGAAATTGCGGTTTACCATCCGGAAGAGAATATTATGAGTCTTAGAGAAAAGATAAATACTCAGTTGGAGTTTTATGGAGTAGGTGCAGATATTATCGACATTGACATTACAGCAGAAATGAATAAGGTAGGAATCCCTTTTCATAAAACGTTTGATATTGTTAGGCCATATGTGCAGAAAGCGTTGAACGATGAGGATTACGACATCATACTCGAGATTCATCGGGTTTCACTTAAAGCGGATAGGACGACAGTCACTTATGAAGGGGAAAAGTTTGCATAAGTCGTATTTGTTATCGTTGGTGATCATGCTAATTTTAAATTGAATCAAGAGTTAGCTGAGAAACTAATGGCCGGGATGGAACAGATAGTGCTAAATATAACAGAGAATATCGTATTCAAATTAGATCTTGGCGTGAATGGAAAATATAATCAGGATCTTCATAAGCGTCATATGCTCGTTGAAATAGGCGGAATTGGAAATGATGAAACGGGACTAAATAGGACATCTGCTGTATTCGCAAAAGCTGTTTCTCGGATGTTACTTAGCGAAGATCTAACCCGAAATTAATTGCGCTTGTACCCTGCAATAATACAAATAGCTTCAATCGGAATGAATGCTCATCGATGGAGGATCAACACTTGAGTTGAAAACAGTAGATAATAATTTCACTCTTAAAGCCCTCAGTAACTACAAAAGTAGATAATGAGGGCTTTAAGAATTTCATCTTCGGTATTTATTGGTAAGAGAATGGTGATATGTATGGAAGATAAAGCTTAAAAAGAAAGTTGAAACTTCCTTGAGGATATGTTCGCGTGTATTTGATTTCTTCCTACTCGGTATAAATGTCATTGCAAAATCAATCGAATGGCCGTATTTATTTTGATATTAAAGATAACCATACGAGTTCGGTAGTTCAATATTGGTTCGATAGAAGGTTCTTTACTATTCGTCTTACCTTCTTCATTAAAAATGCATAAATACCGAGTAAACTCAAATTTGAAGGAGGAGAATATATTGTAAAAGTAGTAATTTGCTTTTCGTAAATGCATCGATCAGCGAAATGATGAATCCGAATATTGTTCAATTGTATTTACAATGCAATAATTCAATCAGTGTATAGGGTAATTACCTGGAGATGGTTTAAATTAAGTGTCGTGGATAGCGCCAACGGTTGGATTTGTGATAGCTTATTTTACACTCTTTATTTTTTAAGAAAGGTTTTTTTGCAAGCAAGTTATCAATTATTGATGGTGATATTAAATGGAAATAGGTTGGGTGCAGAGGTTGGAACAAATATTGTTTTGACAATTAGCGTTTTACTCGTATGGTTGAACACTGGGAAAGCAGTCGGTAGGTCACAACAACCTGCACTCCTGTTCATGGTAATACATCTTTTTGCAGCCTCTTTCCAACCGAAAGAGCTGACGGGTAAAACTGTCATGTCGACGTTTTTCATCGCCTTGGTTTTCGTGAAATTATTATTGCGGGGCTGAGACAGAAAAATTGAATCGGAGGGACAATTGTGAATAAACGAACCGTAAGTATTGTAATAACAGCTTTAATTATCGGTACGTTGATTGTTATGATGGTTAAATCGAATATAGAAACAGCGGAGCCAATCGATACAGTTTTTGCTGGAGCGGATAGTACAACGATTGAGTATAAGCCTGGACTTGAAAAAGGAAATACACCGCCTGATTTTGAACTTTCTACGCTTTCGGGTGACATGGTAAAGCTGACGGACTATAAAGGAAAAAAAGTTATTCTTAATTTCTGGGCGTCGTGGTGTGGTCCGTGCAAGGCGGAAATGCCACATATGCAAAATTATTATGCAAAAAATAAGGATTCTGCGAACGTAGAAATCATTGCGGTTAATTTGACTACGGCAGAGCGGGGTGGACTCGTAGGTATCGAGAAGTTTGTCGATGCTTATGGTCTAACATTTCCAATTCCACTTGACAATGATGGTGAAGTAATGGATTTGTATAATATTTTGCCAATTCCGACGACGTATATGATTAGCACGGATGGGAAAATTATGCATAAGATTATTGGCCCGATGGACGAAAAAACGATAAAAGAACTTGTTGATAATCTTGATTAAATGCAGCCAGTATCTTACCTATTATAAAATTCTTTTTCTGTTCGTTTAGTAGACAAGGGAGGAACATTGTGTGGCGAGCGCCGTCAATGAAAATAATATGGAAGAAGCGATTAAGGAATTGTTGAAACTTTCTGATCCCGTGGATATAAAAATCGTCTAGATTATGAATCTAGGCGTTTTTTTGTGCTTACCATATCGAAAATGCAAGATGAATTGCTAAAACATTGCACTAATTCTCCTTAATTAATCCTTAGTTTTGTAATGCGAATGTATTGTGATTGTAAAACTATAATCATAGTTATTATGCTAAAGTTATACAGGAAGTGATAAATAAAGATGTCGAACAAAGAAAAAAAGACATCAATAAAACAGTTGGGGTGGAAAATGAAAAATCGCGTTATTCAAATACTAATGGCTGTGTTTCTTATTAGTACAATACCCTTTATGTCGTCAAATAAGGTTAGTGCGGCAACTTCGAATGAGATTGCAACGTATGCTGAAAATTTATATGGAACGCCATATAAATTTGGTGGGACAACTACGTCTGGATTTGACTGTTCGGGTTATATCAGATATGTATTCAATAATTTCAACATGAGCCTACCGAGAACATCAGAGGATCAGTTTAGGGTGGGAACTACGATAAGTAAAGACAATCTGCAACCTGGGGATCTTGTATTTTTTGCAAATACATATAAAAAAGGTATTTCACATACGGGAATCTATTTAGGGAACAACGAGTTCATCTCGGCTAAGAGCCGTGGAGTCCTAAAAGCAAATCTAAAGACAGATCCTTATTGGGCTCCTAAATATGCAGGAGCAAAACGTCTATCAAACACCCAAGTAGCTTTTGAGCCTGTACAGGTAAAACCCGCTGAGCATATGAGTGAAGCATTTAAAGATCTATCGATAAAACATCCTGCTTTTGAGGCAATCATTACGCTAAACGAAATCGGCGTTATAACTGGCTACGAAGACTCCACATTCAAACCGGAAAAATCAATTACTCGTGGACAAGCAGCTGCAATGATAAATCGCGAGCTTAAATTAGAAGCATCAACCGAAGTGACATTTAAGGATGTCGCTCCAAATCACCAATTTGCGGCTGACATAGCGGCCTTGAATGAAGCAGGAATCCTTCAAGGATATGCAACAGGTGAATTCGGCATTAACGACAAACTTACACGCGCACATCTTGCGGCCATCGTCGATCGAGCATTTGATCTTCAAGGACAAATAGATGGAAAAGTACAAGTCGCATCAAATTATAATGATGTCCCAACAAGTCACTGGGCCTCAGAAGCAATTCATGCGTTGAAGACACTTGATCAGACAAAAGTCTTTCAGACACCGGGGTTTAACGTAGGAAAAGAAGCAACTCGTGCAGAATTCGCCGCAGCTGTATTCACTGCAATTTCATACAAATGAGTTTTTATTTCAGAGTACGGGCGTACATCTTATGATAAGAGATGTGCGCCCGTTTTGTGTTTCGGTGAACTAGAAGAAAGGATGTCAGTAACATTATGTTTTAATATTCAAATAATAAAGTGTTGCGTTAGGGAAACACTTGTCATATAATGACACTACAATTGATAAAGAAAGAGGATCGATAAATGACAGACAATGTATTTTCTGTGCGGGGACAAAAATATGATTGAATTTTTTGCGGCGTTAAGTCCGGTAACCCAGGCATTGATAGCAACCTTATTCACATGGGGAATGACCGCAATTGGGGCTGCCTTAGTATTTACAACTAAGACGGTAAACCAAAAGTTAATGGACGGAATGTTAGGCTTTGCAGGAGGTGTTATGATTGCAGCGAGTTTTTGGTCGTTGCTTTCGCCTGCCATTGAAATGGCAGAAAGTAGTTCTTTGCCTTCGTGGTTTCCAGCAGCCGTTGGATTTTTATTGGGTGGTTTTTTTTTATGGGGGGCTGATAAGATTATTCCACACGTACATCCTACTTCCCCAATGAAAGACGCAGAGGGGATAAAACCTGAAAATAAGCGACGCAGCACACTGCTTGTTCTAGCCATTACACTTCATAATATACCTGAAGGTCTTGCGATTGGCGTTGCCTTTGGTGCTGTAGCCGCGGGTTTTCCGTCTGCTACTTTACCAGCAGCGATTGCTTTAGCGATTGGTATAGGGATTCAGAACTTCCCCGAGGGTACAGCTGTATCAATGCCTTTACGAAGAGATGGGATGTCTCGTCGAAAAAGCTTCTTATATGGTCAGTTCTCGGGAATGGTTGAGCCGATTTCTGCCGTGGTAGGCGTTCTTGCAGTAACGTTCATGACACCACTTCTCCCATTTGCTTTAAGCTTTGCGGCAGGGGCGATGATATTTGTAGTGGTAGAAGAGGTTATTCCAGGCTCACAAGAAAACGGAAATAAAGATCTAGCTTCAATTTGTTTGATGTTAGGATTTACAGTAATGATGATACTCGATGTGGCATTCGGATAAGGGCATATAGAAATTGTAAAGTGGGAAGAGATCACTAGCATTGCATAAGTAAAAACAGAATTTACCCTTTTTTGTATCGTGTTTAAAAAAATCATCGCGTTGATCACAATTCGCCTGCACTCCTTGCATAACAAAAGGTAAACATAAATAGTTTTCTGCCCTATTCCATGTGCTTCCGATCACTACCATCTGATTCGACAAGACATGGGAACCCTCTGGTACTTTAAAGTCATGAATTACCTGGACCACCAGTTAATACTTGACCGTATAACAGGGGAATGATAATATAGGGGTATGGGGTATGGGGTATGGGGTATGGGGTATATTGTATCGTGTGAGGAGCGATGTATATGAATAGAAAAAACAGGCTTTTGATATTATCTGGATTGATTGTAGCCATTGTTATTGCGGTAGTGGCCTCCTTAAATGGAACATCAAAAGGAGTTTCAGAAAATATTACTGAACCACATATAGTTGATACGGAGACGCTTACGAAAATGATCAACAGTAAAGAAGATATGGTTATTGTCGATTTAAGGGAACCGGAATTATTTTCGCAAAGTAGAGTACCCAGCTCAATAAACATCCCATTTGAGGAGATTCCGTCGAGATATACTGAACTGCCTAATGATAAGAAAATTGTCTTTGTTTGTCATACAGGGCGTATGGGAATGGAAAGCGGGAATCTCTTGTTAGAGAACGGTTTCAAGCAAGTTTATAATCTCGAGGGCGGTATTGCTAAATGGACAGGAGAGTTGGAAAAATAATTACAAGGAGGAGTAGACATGCAGGAGACCAATAAAACAACCGTTCAACCAAATAAACAGCAGCTTCTCAATCGATTAAAGCGAATCGAAGGGCAGGTGAGAGGTGTCCATCAGATGGTCGATAATGACCGCTATTGTGTGGATATTTTACATCAAATCAGTGCCATCCAATCAGCGATGAATAAGGTGTCTTTGGCCTTGCTTGAAGATCACACGCACCACTGTGTAGCGAATGCGATTAAAGGGCAAGACGGTGAAAACGCGATTAAGGAATTGATGGATGTCATGAAAACGATGACGAAATAAAAGGTTATAGAAAGAACTTTTTATTTAATAGTTGACATACTATACAGGGGTATAGTAAATTTAAAGTAATAACTAAACAGGAGGTCGTCAAAATGAAAGATATAGTAAAAGTACAAGGGATGTCATGCAATCATTGCGTCAATTCAATCGAAACAAGCGTGGGCAATCTTTCAGGTGTTTCTTCCGTAAAGGTGGATCTTGGTAGTGGTGAAGTTTCATTAGAGTATGACAATCAGGTAACAACATTGGAGCAGATCAAGGAGACGATTGAAGAGCAAGGGTATGACATCGTCTGATTTCGTGCATTATGTATTAGAGGGTTTTAGTCAACAAAGAATCTTCCGCTTATACCACATGGGGGTAGAAGGCGGTGGATAAGATCGTACCTTCTGGTATGGTCTTTCTTTTTCAAAAGAATATACCCCCATTACGTATAGGAGTGATAATAAATGGCAACTAAAGAAAAAACGCTACAAATTAATGGAATGACTTGTGCGGCATGCGCAAACCGAATTGAAAAAGGGCTTTCCAAAATAGAAGGCGTTGAGCGGGCAAATGTCAACTTTGCATTGGAACGTTCAACAGTCGTCTATGACCCAGCTAAAACGAATGTCAATGAGTTTAAGGAAAGAGTTGAAAAGCTCGGTTATAGTGTGGTTCAAGAAAAAGCAGCTTTTGATATTTCAGGTATGACTTGCGCGGCATGTGCAACCAAAATTGAAAAAAGAATCAATAAGATGGATGGTGTCTCCAACGCAAACGTCAACTTTGCGCTAGAAACGATTGCGGTAGAATATGACAGTAAACAAGTAGAAACGGCTGAAATGATTACGGCTGTTAAGAAAATGGGCTATGAATTGATTCCCAAGCAAGATGGTAAAGAAAAGATGGATCATAAAGAACAGGAAATCAAAAAGCAACAGAGAAAGTTCATATTTTCACTGATCTTGACGATTCCGTTGCTATGGACGATGGTTGCCCATTTTGAATTTCTATCATTCATTTATATGCCTGCTATTCTGATGAACCCATGGGTACAACTTGTGCTTGCAACACCCGTTCAATTTATCGTAGGGAGACAATTTTATAAAGGTGCCTTTAACGCTTTAAGAAATAAAAGTGCCAACATGGACGTATTGGTTGCACTTGGTACGAGTGCGGCATACTTCTATAGCCTCTTTCTTACGCTGGAATGGATGATGGCAGGTAGCACAGGAATGCCTGAGCTCTATTTTGAAGCAGCTGCTGTCATTATCACATTAATCGTACTTGGTAAGTTATTTGAAGTTCGTGCAAAAGGGAAAACGAGTCAAGCTATTCAAAAGTTGCTAGGCTTGCAAGCTAAAACAGCCCGAGTTCTGAGAGATGGCATTGAAAAAGAAGTGCCGATTGAGGAAGTCGTAGCAGGAGATACAATCTTTGTGAAACCTGGTGAAAAGATTCCGGTGGACGGAGCTATCATCGAAGGGCGCTCCGCAATCGATGAATCGATGATTACAGGTGAGAGTATTCCGGTTGATAAAGTCGCCGGTGACGTAGTGATTGGCGCAACTATTAATAAAAATGGTTCATTGCAAATCAAAGCGACAAAAGTAGGAAAAGATACAGCGTTAGCACAAATTGTAAAAGTGGTTGAAGAAGCACAAGGATCAAAGGCGAATATTCAACGTTTGGCAGACCGGATTTCCGGAGTTTTCGTACCGATAGTTGTCGTTATTGCAATTGCCACGTTCCTTATTTGGTATTTTGCAGTAACACCAGGTGATTTCCGTTCCGCGTTGATTCCAACCATCTCGATTCTAGTTATTGCTTGTCCGTGTGCATTAGGCCTAGCAACACCGACGTCAATTATGGCTGGTTCAGGTAGAGCTGCTGAAATGGGACTTCTCTTTAAAGGCGGCGAACATTTGGAAAACACGCAGTCCATCGATACCGTAGTCCTGGATAAAACAGGAACCGTTACAAAAGGTGAACCTGCATTGACAGACATTTCGGTGGCTAACGGCTTTACAGAAGAGGAAGTTCTCCAATTGATTGCAACAGCTGAAAACCAATCCGAACATCCTTTGGCGCAGGCGATTGTTAATGGCGTAAAAGAAAAAGGCATTGCACTTCTTGAAACAACTGATTTTGAAGCTTTGCCAGGCTATGGAATAAGGGCTAAAGTAAATGCCAGGGAAGTGTTAGTTGGAACAAGAAAATTGATGAATGAGCATAACATCGTAATCTTGAATTCGGAAGCATCGATGGAGAAACTAGAGAGCGAAGGAAAAACAGCGATGCTTATTGCTGTGGATCAAGAACTTGCGGGTGTCGTCGCTGTAGCCGATACAGTGAAGGATACATCAAAAGAAGCGATTGCCAGAATGCGGGAGCTGGGTCTGGAGGTCATCATGCTTACGGGTGACAACCAACGTACCGCAGAGGCCATTGCCCGTCAAGTCGGTCTGTCTAACGTCATTGCGGAAGTGTTACCGGAACAGAAAAGTGAAGAGATAAAAAAGCTTCAGAAACAAGGCAAGAAGGTAGCGATGGTCGGGGATGGTATCAATGATGCTCCAGCACTTGCGATGGCAAATGTCGGAATGGCGGTCGGAACCGGAACGGATATCGCCATAGAAGCAGCTGACATTACACTGATGCGGGGAGATTTAAATAGTGTTGCGGATGCGATTATCATGAGCCGAAAAACAATGCGGAACATCAAGCAAAACCTGTTTTTCGCTTTCATTTACAACACAATCGGGATACCAGTTGCAGCAGTTGGCCTTTTAGCCCCTTGGGTAGCAGGTGCAGCGATGGCGTTCAGTTCGGTATCCGTGGTGTTGAATGCGTTGCGTCTACAGAAAGTGAATTTGAAGAAATAAAAGATCAAATGAAAATGATTTATTAAATTGATACTAGGGTATTATTAGCACAAAATAGAGTAGGCGCATGAATTTATTCATGCACCTACTCTATTTTGATACTTTTTCCCCTGATATTGAATGATTAAATTTTTGAAAGAGATTGTGATATTTCCAAAATAAAAAGATTGCACGAACAAAAATATCTAAAGCAATCGCAAGCCAGACACCCGCTATCCCCATATCTAACTTTATTCCTAACACATAAATACCAATGATGCGAACAACCCACATTCCTACAGCCGTACTATACATCGGGGTTTTGGTATCGCCAGCCCCTTGCAAAGCCCCCGTCAGAATTAGACCTACAGCTAATGCAGGTTGCGCAAAAGCGTCAATTCGTAGCGCAATTGTCACCATTTTAATGGCACTAGCTTCTGTAGTAAACCAGCTAGCTAACCAAGGAGCAAGAATAAACATAAAAACCCCAATCACGCTCATAAATAAGACCCCAATGCCGGTCGTTAATAAGCCATATACATAGGCCTCTTGATACTTTTTAGATCCGATACATTGACCAACAAGGGTTGTAGCAGCAATGGCTAAACCGTAGCCGGGCATATATGAAAAGGTTTCAATATTCCCAGCAATGGTATGAGCAGCATATGTTTCTGTACCAATGTGTACAATTAAACTGAAATACAAAACTTGACCGACTCTCATGAATAAGCGCTCCGCCGCTGCGGGTGTTGAAAGTTTTAAAATAGAAGTCATCATAGATTCACCTTGATTTTGTCGAGACCAGGAAAAAGAAACACTTGAATGTTGTACATAATAAAATAACAAACCAGTTCCAATAATTCGTACAATAACTGTAGCCCAGGCGGCGCCAGCTACTCCCCAACCAGCAAAGCTACCGATTCCGAAGATTAATAAAAAATCAAGCCCTACATGCAGGATATTGATCCACAGGCTAACCTTCATAGGTGTTTTCGTATCTCCACTAGCCCGTAATATGCTACCGAATATAAACATTAAAGCAATAAATATAGAAGGAACCCCGACAATACGTAAATATGTGACTCCTTCTTTCATTACATTAGGTTCGGCTCCCATTATGGACAATAATAGTTCGGCGAAAAAAAATGTTAAACTACCAAATAGTATTCCAGTTATACATGAAATAATTGTCGACTGTTTAGCTACTCTTTTAGCTCCAGCAATGTTTCCTGCTCCTATATTTTGAGCAATTAAAGAAGATGTGCCAATACCTATGGCCATGAAAATTGCGATATATACAGCAATGATTGCGTTAGCTATTCCTACAGCCGTCACTTCCGTTAATCCTAATTGAGCAACAAATAAGGTATCTACGAATCCAACAACGGTCTGAAGTATATTTTCAATCATAGCGGGTACAGCCAAAGCTAAAACAACCATAACTTTCTGTTTCAGGGACTGTTCTTTAACAAGGTTCTCTAAAGCCATTTTTCCACAACCTTTAGCAAATATAGTGGTCTAAAGTTTTTTTTATGTCCTTTATAACTTCTTTTTCGTATCCTTCATGTACAGCATTGATTATACAACCTTCTATGAAATCTGAAAAAATGATTTCTGCCGTGTTGTCCAACGCTTTTCTAACGGCAACAATTTGCAGTAAGATATCGGGATGGTCACGCTCATTTTGAGTCATTACTTAAAGTATTTTTTACGTGGCCTTCAATGCGGGTTAGGCGATTTACAACTTGTTATCGGTGTTTATATTCATGCTGATGTTCACTCATTTTTATCCCTCCTATTGATAGAATATATTCTCCACAGGGGAGATATTCTATCAACTTTTCCTGGCATAAGTAAACTTTACAAAATACATGTCCAGTATTATGAATGAAGTAGAAGCGACTTTCTGATAGTAGCATAGGGAAAAATAGGCTTTCCTTTAGATAAACCCACTTTTTATGCGATAAGGATAAGTGTGCTTTCATTATACACGGAATGTTTAACTTATTCTAAAAATTGTATTTACTTTAGGATTTTTAGGTGGTAAGATACTTTCAAGCACTCTTTATACTATAGGAGGGTACTGTATATTAGGGGGGATGAGAAAGATGTCGAAGGGTAAAAAGTTATTATTCTTAGGTGTGTATGGCATGGAAGTAGTGGAGTGTGGAGGGGCGTTAGCAAAGAATGTATTGAATGGTGGAGAATCCTATGCATCCATCATGTTATGTAGTGAAACGAGTCAATCCCAAGTTTTCAAGGCAGCCGCTGAACTTGATGTCGATGTTACCTTTTTAAATTTCGAATTCGGAATGGTAGATTTGAGCTATCAAGCGAAAGTGAAGTTAATTCGCCGTATTCGCGAAGTTAAACCTGATATTATCATTACCCAAGATCCAGAGCATTCTTATCATGATCTAGATCCGGATCGTCGTCCAGCAATGATATTAATACTTGAGTCAAT
Source organism: Sporosarcina sp. FSL K6-1508 (assembly GCF_038007465.1). Taxonomy (NCBI): domain Bacteria; kingdom Bacillati; phylum Bacillota; class Bacilli; order Caryophanales; family Caryophanaceae; genus Sporosarcina; species Sporosarcina sp. FSL K6-1508. Next base: position 2,880,410 of record NZ_JBBOXF010000001.1, read on the forward strand.
AGCACTTGCATCGCGTGATTTTGCATTAAATGAAATGGAGGGTCTGGAACCCCACTCAATTCCGACCATTTATTATATGACACCTCATCATCCGAATACGGTTGTCGACATTTCACAAGTCTGGGATAAGAAAGAAAAAGCGATGGAGCAATTGGAAAGTCAATTGGCATTTAGTGGGGCTCATTTCGACCAAATGCTTGATAGTAAAACAGCTGAAATTTTGTCTCCGGGATATAGGGATTTAACGAGTCATGCAGATAAAGGGAGAGCTATTCATAAAGCGTTGGATAAAGCTGTTCACTTGTACCATGGATTTCCGTCACATGGGAATTTTGCATTAGCTGAAGCATATCGACGCGAAGGAAATTTTCACTTGCAACAATTGACTGAATAAAAAGGAAGAGAGGTGCTTGATTTGAAGAGGAATTTGTTAAGCTTCTTGACGGTAACAATACTGTTAGCTCTTACAATTATGCCTGTACAAGCCGCCCCAAGTGTTGAAAAGCTTAGTGTAGGGATTACGAAAGATGAAAATTCATTAAATCCTTATACTTATATAACAGGATATCCGGGATTGGATCTAGTTAGCTTACTGTATGATAATTTATTTCAGTTGGATGAAAATAATGAACCGATTCCTTGGCTCGTTAAAGACTTTTCAATAAGTGATGATGGCATGAAATATGAATTCACACTGCATGAAAATGTGAAGTGGCATGACGGAAAGCCACTTACCGCAAACGATATCAAATTTACAATGGAGTACTTTATTAAATATCCAAAATCACGTTTTACAAATCCTTTAAAATCGATTGAATCAATTGAGGTAGATGGAGATTCTAAGTTATCATTGATGCTTTCGCAAGCAGAACCAAACTTCATGATACAACCTTTGGCGGATCTACCTATTTTACCAGAACATATTTGGTCATCTATTACAGCTCCAGACGATGAAACTAACAATATAGGAAGTGGTCCATACAAATTTGTAGAACACAAGTCAGGGCAATATTACAAATTTGGGGCGAATGAAGACTATTTTAAAGGTGAACCACATATTCAAGAAATTATTTTCCCTATAATTGAAGACACCACGGCTATGTTTACGGCGCTGCAAACAGGAGATATTGATGTTGTCTCTGCCAGTATATCACCAGAACTCGTGGAACAATTTGAATCGAATAAGAAAATACAAGTTGCAAGAGGCCCAGGTTATGGGACTACATTATTCCAAATTAATTCAGAAAAGTATCCAATGTCAGAATCGGCATTTCGCGGTGCAATCGACAATGCAATTGATAAGCAATACTTGGTGGATACTGTACTTCTCGGTTTTGCAGAAGTAGGTAGTCCAGGCTTTATCCATCCGTCATCACAAGCATATAATACTGATTTGAAAGCTTCTTTCGATCAGATAGAAGCGAAAAAGCTGCTAGCGGATGCAGGTTTTAAAGATACGAATGGTGACGGGTTCATAGAAGGTCAAAATGGCGAGAAAATTGACTTGACGCTACTCGTTTATGCGGGGAATCCTATTAGGATTCGTACAGCGGAGATTATCTCGGAAGGACTAAATGCTATTGGAATTAAAAATACTGTAAAAGCAATGGATTCAACAACCGTAGACTCGTTAATGTGGCCTGATTTTGATGTAAGTAAAGGCAGAGATTACGATATAGGTATATGGGGTTGGTCTAATACAATGCAGTTATTTCCAGATCGTATGATTGATCTTTTTCATTCAGATCCTACTATCGGATCTACAAATATTGGAGGCTATAAGAGTGAAAAATTCGATGAGTTAAGTCAGAAGCTGATTGATACATTGGATGAAGCAGAACGTGGGAAAGTCATAAAGGAGATGCAAGCATTTATTGCAAAAGATTCACCGATTATCACTTTGTATTATCAGGAACTTGTAAATGCCTTTAATCCAGAAGTTTTCGATCAATATGTGTTTCAAGTAGGAAAAGGGATCATCAATAAACTGTCCTTTGTATCTGGAGATTGGAGTGGAAAAGTAGCTACGAATTCTATAAAGCCCGACGATAACAAAACGGACATGAAAACAGATGTAGCAGTTAAAACTGGGTCCGACGGTAATAACAACTTTATTTATATTTTTGGGATATTGATTGTAGCATTAATCGTAGTATACATGTTTATGAGAAATAAAAAGAAAGAAACAAAGAAAGATGAATTTGATATATGAGTTTCGTTTGTATTCCTGCACAAATTGTGCATGAATACGATTGAATTTTTTTGGGGGGTGAAAAGATGGTGAAGTTTTTTGCGAATAAACTTTTGCAATATTTTATCGTCATTGTACTGATGCTGACCCTGAATTTTTTACTGCCACGATTAATGCCAGGGAATCCTTTAATGTATTTGGCAGGAGAAGACGTTGGATTTATGTCCACGGCTGAAAAGGAAGCAATCTTAGATAAACATGGTTTGAATGATTCAATTGGAATTCAATATATTACTTATCTTAAGAATACAGTTACGGGTGATTTTGGCTATTCTTATCAACAAAAACGTTTAATCTCCGACTTATTGAAAGAACGATTACCGTGGACATTACTACTGACCGGTCTTGGATTGGTTATTTCAACAGTTATCGGGGTCATATTTGGTACAATTTCCGCATGGAGACGAGGGTCATCTACTGACGCTAAACTCTTGACGTTGTTCATGTTTTTAAGTGCGATGCCTTCTTTTTGGGTAGGAATGATTTTGGTTTCGATTTTTTCTGCACAATTAGGCTGGTTTCCGGTTTTCGGTGCTGAATCTCCAGGGGCAAACTTTTTGGGTGTAGAACGTTGGATTGATATTATCCATCACTTAGTATTACCTTTGGCGACATTAGTCATTATTTCCGTGACGAGTACATTCATGACAATGAGGTACTCCATGTTGACTGTTTTAGGTGAGGATTATATTATGATGGCCAAAGCGAAAGGCGTCCAAGATAAAGTAATTAAATACAAGCATGCAATGCGAAATGCATTGCTTCCGGTCTCCACAGTTTTCATGTTGAGTCTCGGATTCACACTTGGAGGAGCTACTGTCATCGAAACCGTTTTTGCTTATCCGGGAGTCGGAAGATTAATGTTCGAGTCTGTCTTAAGTAGGGATTATCCATTAATCCAAGCAACATTTCTAATTATTACATTCAGTGTGGTATTTGCGAATCTATTGGCGGATCTACTCTATCCGCTCATTGATCCAAAGGTGGGGAAATAGCATGGGAAATAATAGATGGTCATATTATTGGAAAGTTTTATCTTCTAGTAAATTAGGTATTCTTGGACTCTTTTTGCTTGGGTTCTTTCTTGTAATTGCTGTTTTCGCACCATTTTTGGCTCCCTTTGACCCAATGGATCGAGTAGGTGTTCCATTTACCAAACCGAACGGCAAGTTTTTACTTGGTACAAATGATATAGGGCAAGATATATTAAGTGAGATCTTGTATGGATCTCGTGTTTCATTGCTGATTGGCATAATTGCTGCACTAATTTCCATCTCATTAGGTGTAATTATTGGGGTAGTTTCCGGATATTATGGTGGAAAGGTAGATTCTTTCCTAATGCGGGTGGTTGATCTGGTACTAGTTATCCCATTTTTACCGTTAATGATTTTATTGGCAGCGTTTGTTGGACCAAGCTTTTGGAATATTATTCTTGTCATTAGTTTAATTTCCTGGGCGTCTCCAGCACGAGTCATACGTTCACAGGTGTTAAATTTAAAAACTAAGGGTTATGTAGAAGCGGCAAAATCAATTGGAACTAAGATGTCAACGATTATGTACAAACATATTACGCCTGGTATCATTCCGATTGCATTATCTCAATTTGTTATGGCTGCAAGTAATGCTATTTTAATTGAGGCCTCACTAAGCTTTCTTGGCCTAGGCGATCCATTTACAAAAAGTTGGGGAACCATCCTTTATTATGCACAAGCTCGGGGTGCGTTTCTAACTGATGCATGGCTTTGGTGGATTCTACCACCGGGGTTACTTATTACGATGCTAATCATTGGATTTGCATTTACAGGTTATTCATTGGAAGAGATATTAAATCCACGTTTGAGAAAGGGGCGTTAATTGATGAACAGAACTGTCCTTTCCGTTGAGAATCTTTCCACTTATTATAAAACTGATAAAGGAATTTCAAGAGCTGTTGAAAATGTTTCATTCACAGTGGACAAAGGTGAGATTTTAGGTCTTATTGGAGAGTCAGGCTGCGGGAAGTCAACGGTCGCACAATCTATTTTACGATTGATTGAGTACCCTGGAAAAGTGGTTTCAGGAAAAGTGTTTTTAAATAAAAAAAACTTGCTGCATGCAACTGAATCTGAATTAAACAATATTCGTTGGAAAGAGATATCGGTGATTCCTCAAAGCGCAATGAATGCACTTAATCCTGTTTACTCTATTGGTAATCAAGTAATGGAAGCCATTCTATTACATGAGCGAGTTCCAAGAAAAGACGCTTTGGCACGAACGAAGATATTACTTGAATTGGTCGGAATTGATAAGGAACGTTGGAAGTCGTATCCACATGAATTCAGTGGAGGAATGAAACAACGAGTAGCTATTGCAATGGCACTCGCATGCAATCCCCAAATGATCATTTCTGACGAATCAACTACGGGTTTAGATGTTCTGACCCAGTCACAAGTCATTGCACTGATAAAAGATTTACAGTTGAAAATGGATTTGGCTGTTATGTTAATTTCACATGATCTTCCGATGGTAATATCTATTTCAGATAAAATTGCCATTATGTACGCGGGGAAAATAGTCGAATGGGCGGCAACCGAAGATATTATGAATGCTCCTAGACATCCGTATTCAAAAGCATTAATGAATGCAACTCCAGATCTAGCCAATCCAGAAAAAAGAGTAGTATCGATACCAGGTACAGTTCCGAATTTAGTGAACATTGAGCCATGTTGTAGATTCCATACTCGTTGTCCTTATGCATTTGATCGTTGTCGCGTGGAAGAGCCGCAATTTAAAGAAGTAAAGACCGGTCACTTTACTGCTTGTTTTCTAGAGGAGGATTATGACAATGCCCTTGCTACTTGAAGTGAAAGAACTGGAAAAAGTTTTTATTAAAAAAACAGGGTCAATGTTTAAACGAAAGAAAACAGATGTATATGCTGTCAATAATATATCTTTTTCAATCAGAAAAGGAGAAATACTTGGTATTATTGGGGAAAGTGGTTGCGGTAAAACAACAACAATTCGAATGATTATGCGACTTATGAAAGAGTCGAACGGGGACATTATCTTCAATGGAAAGAACTTATGTGCTTCATCTGATTCGGAAATAACAAAGATTCGAAAAGATATGCAAATGATTTTTCAAGATCCCTATGACACATTAAATCCAGGTATGCGAATTGTTGATATCTTGATGGAACCACTGAATGTGCATGAATCGAGTTTATCAAGAGAAGGGAAGTATAAAAAAGTAAAAGAAATAACAGAAGCAATTGAATTGATACCTGCTGAAGATTACTTACAGCGATATCCACATCAATTAAGTGGTGGGCAACGTCAAAGAATTGCCATCGCGAGGTCTGTCATCTTAAGGCCCTCCTTCATTGCGGCAGACGAACCTACTTCTATGTTAGACGTTTCTGTTCGAGCCGGAATTCTCAATTTACTTTTGGATTTACGTGATAAATTTGGACTGACGATGTTGTTAATCACACATGATTTATCTACAGCCAGTTATATGTGTAATCGAATTGCTGTTATGTATCAGGGGAGTATTGTTGAAATTGGATCAACTCAGCAAATTATAAATTCTCCAAAACATCCATACACGAAAGCACTAGTTTCGGTTGTGAAAGATTTAAATCATTTCATTAAAAATCGCGAGAAAATGATTCTGGATGGTGAAGTAGATTCTACGAAGAGAGCATCTGGATGTATATTCGTATCTAGGTGTCCGAACCAGGAGCATATATGTCATTCAAAATTGCCAATCATGGAGACGTTATCAGAAAATCACTCCGTCGCCTGCCATTTTCACCAAAGTTTCCATGAAAATCTTTCACAAGAAATGGAGCATCTTTCAACATGACCTCTTCGAATTCGGTTCAAATTGCAGTTAATGGAGGAATTTCTTTTGGCTCAAAATTGACCACTCAACAATTACTAATGTTAAGCACGTATCTTTCTATAGACACGGAAATTGAATTAACAACTTTCCAACAATTGTATATCTGGGTTCCTAAAGAACGAGTAAATGAAATAATTAAGAAATTCGAGCAAGAAGGATTGTACTGTTATCCTGTAGGGAATTATGTTAAGAGTTTGCGAACCTGTAATTTTTGCAAGGGTTATGAGGAAGAAGGCATGCCTGTTGCAATCGAATTGAATCGTCGAATTGCAGGAATACCTGTACCATTTACACTTAAGCCAGCATATACAGGGTGCCCAATTGGTTGCGGAGAACCAATGGTTGCAGACCTTGGTGTAATGAAAATGCAGAATAGCTATAACCTCTATGTCGGTGGTAAATCAAAGGGCCTTGATGCTTCGGTTGGGGTGCTTGTATATGAGAAGTTAACCCCGGAAGAACTATTTGAACATGCAGAGAAAATGATACATTATTATGCTCAGAATGGAAGGCGTCGGGAGGCCTTTTCGAAATTTATTCAACGAATTGGTTTACAAGATTTTCTGGACAATGCAATTGTATTTGAAAAAAATGATGCTAATTAGAATGTTGGAAGAAGGAGTGAGTAAGAATGGAAATTGTAGAAGTGGAGTCTATTAGGAGCGAAGAGTCATCCTGCGAAAAAAATGAACGTAGAAGTCACCATTCTCTAAAAGTGAAGTCTAATTTAACCAGCCGATTGAACCGGATTGAGGGCCAAATAAGAGGAATTAAGGGTTTAATTGAGCGTGATATATATTGTGATGACGTAATAACCCAAATTTCAGCTGCCCAGGCTGCCCTGAATAGCGTAGCGACAATACTGCTGGAGGGGCATCTAAAAACCTGTGTACTGGAACGTCTCCAAGCTGGAGATGAAGAAGTGTTAGATGAAGTATTAGTTACATTCCAAAAACTTATGAGAAAATGAGGAATCAATTATTCCCAACCCTAAATACTACTTTATCTTTATATGTGGAAATTTACATCCCAACTAGCGGATTTACTTCGGTTTAACTTCTTTTCAATATGTGAAAGGGATTTTCACACTGACATATACTCTACGAATAAAATGCGTTTCTTTGATACAATGTGTAAAGCTCAATTGGGACTATTACACAGTGCATTAAAGACACTTGATCAAACAAAAGTATTTAAAAAATCGAACTTTAAGCCAGAAAAAGAAACATTCCTTGCAGAATTCTCTGCTGCTGTATTTAGCGTAATTTTCGACAAATGAATCTTCTAACTTCAAGCAATGGGTGCACATCCTATTTATAAGGATGTGCACCCATTTTATGTTCCAGTATAATTTGGTGAAATTACCTAATAAGAATATGTGGTTTCTTGATTGGTTGTTAGATTACGTGACAATCAGTGTTGATTTCATATCGGCATGTCCCGCACCGCATGGAATATTACAGTAGATTGTATATTCACCCGGCTCTGTAGGTGTTAAAGTTGCCTCTCCATCGCCTTTTATGTCCACATCAAGGCCATCGATGGCAATCCCGTGCATTCCTTCTTCGTTTTTATATGTTATTTTAACCTTCTCGCCAGCCTTGACAGTATATTCTGCATGATCAAATTCAAAGTTTTTCCCTGTAATATTTACTTCGGTACTAGCAGTTGCATCTTCCGAAGAGCCGGTATTATCTTCCTTCCCCGTTCCGCCACAAGCAGCGAGTACAAGCAAAACACTTAATAAAACTGATGCCAATAACCATTTTTTCAAAATGACTACCTCCTATTTGTTTGGGGATTTATATCCCTGTATCCCTCTTATACATAATGATAGCTATCAAATATCCATTATCTATGGAGAAAGTAAGACAAAGTTATGACGATTATTAGTAGGCCGAAGTTGGCGGTCTGTTATTGTGTTCACTGTTCGTTCATAAAAAGATGCTAATATAGATGTAAATGATTTAGGAGGCCGATGAATGAACAAGCAAATTAAAGTTCTCGTCATTGAAGATGATCCTTACATTTGTGATTTGATTATTTTATACGCTGAAAAAAGTGGCTATATAGTTAGCATTGCAAACAATGGAATGGCAGGATTAGAGATGTTTTTTAATAGTCCCCCTGATCTTGTTATTCTGGATATTATGATGCCTGAAATGGACGGTTGGGAAGTTTGTAAGGAAATTAGGAGATATGATAAAACGCCCATTATTATGTTGACAGGGAAAGGCGAAAGCTACGACAAACTAAAAGGTTTCAACCTAGGAACAGATGATTACCTGGTGAAGCCTTTTGATCCGAACGAATTAATGGCACGGATAAAAGCGGTACAGCGGCGAGCCAATCCGACGTTAGGTACAAATGAGATTATTGAACTTCCCTTGTTGGAGATTGATCTTCAACAATACAAGGTAATCTATGATAAAAAGGAGATTGTGTTGCCACCTAAAGAAATGGAGTTGCTGCATTTTCTTGTCATACATCCGAATCAAGTATTCACACGTCAGCAGCTGTTGGAACAAATATGGGGTTTAGATTTTGAGGGGGATCCTAGAACGGTCGATGTGCATATCAAAAGGATTCGAGACAAATTGGGAGATCCCAACTCTTATTGGAGGGTGAAAACCATAAGAGGAGTTGGATATAAATTTGAGGTGGACAACCAGTGATTAGAATAAAAAGTATTTTTTTGAAGCTGTTTATCACATATATCGTCATATTAATTGTGTCGCATTTCGTTTTTGCTGTCGCTTCATATTTGTTATTTCAGAACAACCTAACTGATATGCACCTAAATTCCGAAAGTTTTAACCAAATGAAATACTTGTTTATATCATCCTCTATTATTTCGATAACCATTACAGGCTTATTTACCTACTACATTACTAAAAGAATTACTGCTCCACTTCGGGAAATGAATCGGGTTGCCCTTCTAATCGCTAGGGGACAATTTAATCAAAGAGTCAACATCGGGACGCGTGACGAGCTTGGGGAATTGGGCGAGACGTTTAATTATATGGCACAGGAGTTGGGCAGCTTAGACCAGATGAGAAAGGACTTTGTTGCCAATGTTTCCCACGACTTACGCTCCCCCCTTACCTCGATTCATGGATTTGCTAGGGCGTTTTTGGATGATACAATCCCCAATGATCGAAAGCATCATTATTTTACCATCATGAAAGAACAAACTGAGCGAATGATTAAGCTGGTCAATGATCTTCTCGATATGGCTCAAATTGAATCGGGGCAGTTAGAAATTCGCCCTGTACTCTTTAATTTGTCAGAGTTGGTTCGCCAAGTCATGGCTCGTATGGAAACTGAATTTGTAAATAAAAAACTGAATGTGGAATTGATTTCTGAGGAAGTACAAGACATCCACGTATATGCTGATCCGGATCGGATTGATCAAGTAATCGTTAATTTGATACAGAATGCAGTGCAAATTTCCTCAAATGGTAGTTCCGTAGAAGTTATTTTGAAAAAAGGACAACAAGCGGTGGTTTCTATTCGGGATTATGGGACGGGAATCAGTCAAGAGGATATTCAATCCATTTGGGAAAGATTTTATAAAACAGATAGGCCCCGTACTAAAAAGGTGGGTACAGGCATTGGACTGTCTATTGTTAAGCACTTATTAGTCCTTCATCAAACCGACATTCAAGTGGAAAGCGAAGTAGGAATAGGAACTACTTTTACCTTTACGCTCCCGATTGCTAAGAACAAATCGTAAAGACATGAAAAAGGGAAACGCTATGTTCATCTTCCGTTCATATTACATTGCTATACTGATTTTACCTACTTAGAGATTTTGAAAAAAAGGGAGGATCTCTCAATGGGAAAATTAAAATCAGGACGCAATACAGATAAGAACAAGTCAGGAAGCGGATCGACCAGCAACACACCAAGCTGGGTGAAAATGTTTGGAATCATCGCAATCGTCGTGGTCCTGCTCGTTGTCATCATAATGCTCATTAGCGGTGGTGATCACGGTCCAGGTCGCCATTTTAAGTCTGATGATACTGGCAGTCAAATGACACCTATAGAAAATGAGATGCAGCAATTATGATGATGACACCTCGCCTCCGCAAGTTCGCTCTCACCGTACATGTCACTTCCTCAGTCGGCTGGATCGGCGCGGTCGTTGGCTTTCTAGTACTCGTTGTCGCCGCTTTGACTACCCAAGATGCTAAGACCGTGCATGCAGCTTGGATCGCGATGGAGTTGATTGGCTGGTTCGCCATCGTCCCTTTGGCCTTTGTTTCGCTGCTAACCGGACTTGTCATGTCACTAGGTACTAAGTGGGGTTTGTTTCGGCACTATTGGGTCCTTTTTAAACTCCTGTTAACTATCATTTCTACCGTCGTCTTGTTGCTGAACATGCAGACAGTGAGTTTCCTAGCAGACGTAGCGGCAGAAACGGGAAGTACCGAACTCCTCGGGATGAGGGGGGAACTCCTTCACGCCGGAGTCGGTCTGCTGGTGTTGCTTGTGATAACGATACTGTCGGTATACAAACCGCGAGGGATGACCTGGTATGGATTGCGTAAGCAACAACAACAGCGTAAGATTTCGCGACTGTAGATGCAGCGATGGCGTTCAGTTCAGTATCCGTGGTGTTGAATGCGCTGCGTCTTCAGAAGGTAAATGTAAGGCATTAATAAAGAAAAGAGCCTATGCTGACTTTTTAAAAGTTAGCATAGGCTCTTTCTAATTTAACTTTCTCGAAAAGTAGGCGTCCAACTTTGCAAAAAGGCTCTGGAAGCGATTGGTGGTTCCGTGAACGGTTCTGCTGTATTAAAAATAAGGGTTAGCAAAACCGGTAATAATACCTATCTTTCACAGGTTATTCAGTTGGTAATCGAGGCAGAAAATACAAAGTCAAAAGCGCAAGGTTATGCAGATATTACAGCGAAATGGCTGTTTTATGTTGCAGTAGTGTCTGGAAATATTATACTGGCTTATTGGGCAACAACAGGTGATTTTGAGTTTGCGTTGGAACGTATGGTTACCGTTTTGATTATCGCATGCCCTCATGCTTTAGGATTAGCTGGACCGTTAGAACTTCAAGATCTACTTCCATCGCAGCGAAAAAAGGATGACTAATTCGTAATCGGGTGACTTTTAAGAGTTCCCATAAACTGGACCGAATCGTCTTTGATAAAACGGCAAAACTAACGGTAGGAAACTTTGGAGTAACAGATGTTTATCCAGTTGAAAATGTAGAGGTGGTGATTGAATGATTGCACTAGCGGATACCATCAGAGAATCATCTTATGAATGGAGGATATGAATAATGGGAAATAAAAAATTCACAATATTTCTAATTAACTTTAATTGCAGCTCTTGTTTTATCGGCTTGTGCTGGAAATAATGAAAATAAAACAGCCCCCAATAATAACGCCGATACGAAGAATGAAGCAAATAAAAATATGGATATGAGTAAAGAAGGCTCAAATTCCATGGAAGGAATGGATCATTCCAAGATGGATATGGAAGGAATGGATCAATCCAAGATGGATAAAGACACGATGGAGGGGCATATGAGCCACGACAAGGTGGTGAGTTTAAATAACTCAACAGGGGAAAATGAATTGAAAATGCCTCCCGTGCTTAAAAGCGATAATAAAAAAGAAGTTGTATATACTGTTCGAGCCCAAAAAGGAGAGACTGAAATATTCGATGGTACTAAAACGAAAACGTATGGTTACAACGGGGCATTTTTAGGACCGGTGCTTCGTTTTAGTAAAGGTGATACGGTGAAAATTAGATTGATAAATGAGCTGGATGAGGTGACAACTTTTCATTGGCACGGGCTGGAAGTACCGGGGAAAGCAGATGGTGGACCACATACTGTTCTAAAACCGGAAGAAGAAGAGTTGATCGAATTTAAAGTTTCACAAGAGGCATCAACATTATGGTTTCATCCCCATCCAAAAGGAAACACCGCTGAACAGGTATACAATGGACTTGCAGGATTGATTTATATCGAAGATGACAATTCAAAGAGTCTCGGATTACCAAATGAATATGGGAAGAATGATATTCCCTTGATTTTCCAAGATAAAACATTTGATGATGAGAAACAATTGAATTACAGTGCGGCAATGAATGAAGACGGAACAATCGGTGATACGTTATTGATCAATGGGACGTTGAATCCGAAACTGACTGTAAAGAAAGAAAAGGTTCGTCTTCGTCTATTAAATGGGTCCAATGCGAGGAATTACACATTTAAATTGAATACAGGGGATTCCTTTGTGCAAGTTGCAACGGATGGAGGTTTCTTGAATAAACCAGTGACACTGAAAGAACTTTCACTGACCCCATCTGAACGGGCGGAAATAATTGTTGATTTTTCACAGCTTAATACAGAAAAAGGCTTGGCGTTAATAAATGAGAATGAATCGATCCTTTTACCATTTGAGGTTTCTGATCAAAGCGGAGAGGACAGCACCCTTCCAGGAGAGATGAATAATTTTTCAATAACAGAAGAAGAGATGAACTTGCCGGTTACAAAGAAGGCGGAGTTTTTTGGAATGATGGACAAAGTAACGATAAACGGAAAGAAATTTGATGCGGAAAGAATTGATTTCACACAAAAGCAAGGGGTCACTGAAGTTTGGGAAATTTACAATAAACCGGACGCTATGGGAGGAATGATTCACCCAGTCCACATTCACGGAACTCAATTTAAAATAATCTCAAGAAATGGGGAAGAGCCACCGGAAAATGAGCGGGGTTGGAAGGACAGTATCTCCGTAAAACCGGATGAGAGAGTAAAAATTGCTATACAATTTAAGCATAAGGGCGTGTATATGATCCATTGCCATATTCTTGAACATGAAGACAACGGCATGATGGCTCAGATAAAGGTGGAATAAACTTCAATCCAAAAATATGTGATGGTCCAATATAACACTAAATATGCAAAAAATAAATATTAAAATAGCCAGTGTGTTAGTTCGCACTGGCTATTTTAATATTTGCTAAAACGAATACTGATCACTTAATTAATAACTTAAGAAAGGAGACGGGAAGCTGTGTTAGACTCAACCAAAGAAATTAAGAAAATCACTCACGGAACCCCATCTAAAATTGCACTTGACATTCCTTTTATCGAAAATCGAATAAAATTCATGTAACAATAAGTATTGACTTCATATCGGCATGTCCAGCACCACAGGGAAGATTACAATAAATTGTATATTCACCTGGTTCGGTAGGTGTGAAAGTTGTCTCTCCATCGCCTTTAATGTCAACATCAAGACCAGCGATAGTAATCCCGTGCATTCCTTCTTCGTTTGCAAATATTACTTTAATCTCTTCTCCAGCCTTGACAGTGTATTCTTCCTGATTAAATTCAAAGTTTACTGCTGTAATATTTATTTCATTACTAGCGGTTGATCCTTCCGTAGAGCCGGTATTATCTACCTGCCCCGTTTCGTCACTTGTATCTTTTCCGCCACAAGCAGCAAGAACAAACAAAACACTTAATAAAACTGTTGCCAATAACCATCTTTTCAAAATGAATACCTCCTATTTGTTTGGGGATTTATTTCCTTGTATCCCTCTTATACATAATGATATCTATCATATATCCATTTTCCATGGAGAAGATAAGACAAAATTATGAACGATTATTATTGGGCAGTAAATCTTACCTTCATTCAATATTGCATCAGATGAAACAAAGTGCCCTTTATACCCCAAGTATTTAAGGGCTTAATCTGCCTTTTAGCGTTCCCATAAAATATGCAAAATCTATGCATTTATTATGACGATTTTCATACACACCCTTAATCTGCATACTTTTTTCATATTCTTTTGTTACACTACAAAAGAAATAATCAAGAGAAGAGGGGAAATAAGTAATGGGAATAAAAATTAAGATTACCGCGTTGGCGATTAGTATATTGGTTATCAGCGGTTGTAGTAATGCTAATTCACAACCAGATGAGGAAATGGATCATTCCATGATGAATGATGAAGAGATGGATCATTCAATGATGGATATGGATGACGACATGATGGAAAATGAGCATATGAGTCATGATGAGGTTGTAAGTTTAAACGACTCAACAGGGGAAAATGAATTAAAAATCCCTTCCATGCTTGAACGTGATAATAAGGAAGAAGTCGCATACACTGTTAGAGCACAAAAAGGGAAAACTGAAATATTTGATGGTATTGAAACAAATACGTATGGCTACAATGGGACGTTTTTAGGACCGATGCTTCGTTTGGATAAAGGTGATACAGTTAAAATTAGAACGATAAATGAGCTCGATGAGAATACAACATTTCATTGGCATGGACTGGAAGTAGCGGCAGATGTAGATGGTGGGCCGCATGATGTGATTAAACCGGGAGAAGAAAAGATCATTGAATTTAAAGTGGAACAAGAAGCGGCAACACTATGGTTCCATCCCCATCCAGAAGGGAAAACCGCTGAACAGGTATATAACGGTCTTGCAGGATTGATTTATATCGAAGATGATAATTCGACAAGTCTTGGATTACCAAATGATTATGGGAAGAATGATATTCCGTTGATTTTTCAAGATAAAACATTTGATGATAAGAAACAATTGAATTACAGCACCGCAATGAATGATGACGGAACAATCGGGGATACGTTATTAATCAATGGAACACTCAATCCCAAGTTGACTGTAAACAAAGAGAAAGTACGTCTCCGTTTATTAAATGGATCGAATGCGAGGAATTTCACATTTAAATTGAATACAGAGGATTCCTTTGTTCAAATCGCAACGGATGGTGGTTTCTTGAATGAACCGGTTACTTTAAATGAAGTAACACTTACGCCTTCAGAAAGAGCGGAAATTATTGTTGACTTTTCACAGCTTAATACAGTAAATGGCTTGGCGCTAGTAAATGAGGATGGATCTATCCTTTTACCATTTGAGGTTTCTGATCAAGGCGAAGTGATTAGTGGAATTCCGGAAAAGTTGAATGATTTTGCATTGACGGAAGAAGAGAAGAATTTGCCAGTCACAAAGAAAGTGGAACTGTTTGGGATGATGGATCAGGTAACGATAAATGGAAAGAAATTTGATCCGGAAAGAATTGACTTCACACAACAGCAAGGGGTCACGGAAGTATGGGAAATTTACAATAAACCGGACGAGATGGGCGGAATGAACCATCCGTTCCACATTCACGGAACGCAATTTAAAATAATCTCAAGAGACGGGAAAGAGCCACCGGAAAATGAACGAGGTTGGAAAGACAGTATATCCATACAGCCGGATGAGAGAGTGAAAATCGCAATACAGTTTAAGCATAAGGGCGTGTATATGTTCCATTGTCATATTCTTGAACATGAGGACAATGGCATGATGGGACAGGTAAAGGTGGAATAAACTCAATCCAATAATGTGTGGAAGTCCGTAAAATTAACGCCAAAGCATGTAGAAAAAGGACGTAATTCATTATTAAAACAGCCAGTGTGTATTAGCTCACACTGGCTGTTTTTAAATTTGCATTAATAATAAAATAAAAAGGTCAGTGTTTTCATTGTTCTTTAATAAAGGTGAGTTACATAATGTTTCCAACACTCAATAAAGACAATAAGAAAGATAAGAAGGAAAAGGCTCTACTACTAATTTTACTATATATAGCAACTATTCTATTTGTTATTTGGTTGCTCATAGTCTTATTTCTAACATTCTTTTTTTCGCGTGAAGAAATTAAAGAAAATTCTTTGCTGGATAAACTGTATTTTATATCCGATTTCAAAATGGATACGTTGAAGGGCTCGTCAGGTATACCTAATCCGTTTGGTAAAATAAACGATTCTTCAGACGGAACATTCAATGGAATAGATAAGCCGAAAATTCGTTTGGATCAACCAGATAGAGATGAATTCAAACCTGCTATGAAAGACCTTTTAAAAGATAGAAGCTTTGACAGGGAGAGTTTCGATGCGATTTTTGAAAACATGAAATCACCCAAAATAATCCCGAAAGATTCATTGCACTCTACTTTTGGCAAGGATGTCATTTATATTTATCACTCCCATAGTAGGGAATCTTTTTTACCGTATTTTAAAGAAACTGATAAACCGGAGGATGCTTACCACTCGAAAGCGAATATTACGTTAGTAGGTGAAATGCTTGGAAAAGCTTTGGAAAAAAGAGGAGTAGGGACGAAAGTGGATTCAACTGATATTGTACAAGAATTAAGTTTGAGAGGGTTAGACTTTAATAGTTCTTACAAGGTATCGGGGGAACGAGTACGGTCTGCACGTGCAGAAAACAAAGACTTGGAAGTTTTCTTGGATATACATCGCGATTCATTGCGTAAAGATTCTACCACTAAAGAAATGAATGGAGAAAATTTTGCACGTCTGTTATTTGTTGTTGGTACTGGGCATGAAAATTATGCAAGCAATCTTTCGTTTACAGAAGGCTTGGATAAACTTCTTGCTACTCAGTATCCGGGGTTGTCAAAAGGAATACTTAAAAAAGATAGCAGTCAAGGGAACGGAGTTTATAATCAAGATGTATCTCCAAGCTCAGTTATTGTAGAAATTGGTGGTGTCGATAATACGTTAGAAGAACTTAATCGGACTACAGAAGCATTAGCTAGTGTACTTAGTGACTATTACTGGCACAGAGAAAAGTAATCATTTTTTTGGGAGTCCAACACATAAAGAAAAATAAGGACTTTTTAAGGAGTTTCTTATTTTTAGTTTTAAAACGACTTTTAAGGGGAAAATACCACTGATTGCAAATATGACAGGAGGTAAGTAAATGAATAAGAAATACGAAGAATGCCTAAAAGCATGTTTAGAATGTCTAGAGGCATGTAACACCTGTTTCGACGCATGTTTAAAAGAGGAAGATTTGAAAATGATGGCCGATTGTATCCGTTTGGACCGTGAATGTGCAGATATATGTGCCTTTACAGCGCAAGCTATAACGCGAAATAGTCCATTTATAAACGAAATTTTAGCCCTCTGTGCAGAAATTTGCGAACGTTGCGCAGAAGAGTGTGCTAAACATGATCACGGTCATTGCCAACGCTGTGCTGAATCTTGCCGAAGGTGTGCAGAGGCATGCCGACAAATGGTAGCTTAATCGATATGCAGAAAATGTAACCAGCGATGGAGCTATTTCAAGAAGTTGAAAATATTTCTAGGAATAGCTTTTTTCTATTTATGGATTAGCCAGGATGTATTGCAGGTTTACATCTTGATAATGAACAGACTAATTCATGAGTAGTAAAAAACGGATTTGATATGTTAATCAATACTATTGATTGGTTTTATATGAATACCTGGCAGACCAATTTTATTAATAAAGTTTAAAAAATCAGAGGAGTGTAAATCAAATGAAAAAGCAATTACTTTTTTTAGGCGCTGCAATAATTATTGGTCTAAGTGGATGTGGAAATAATACGAGCAACGAGAAAAGTCCAAATAACACTAATGAAACCAAAAAGGAAGACATGAAGATGGAGATGAACCATTCTGGCTCAGGTGAAGTCCCTGAAAATTTGAAAGAGGCGAAAAATCCAACCTATAAAGTCGGAAGCGAAGCAATTATTAAATCGGATCATATGGAAGGGATGAACGGTGCTGTGGCAACAATCGTGGGTGCTTATGATACTACAGCTTACGCTATATCGTATACCCCGGTAACTGGCGGAGAAAGAGTCACAAATCATAAATGGGTTATCCAAGAAGAGATTAAAGATGCTGGTGACAAAACTTTAGAAAAAGGAACTGAAGTTACCATAGAGGCAGACCATATGGAAGGGATGAAAGGGGCAAAAGCGGAAATTGATTCAGCCGAAAAAACTACTGTATATATGGTTGACTACACTCCTACTACTGGCGGGGAAAAAGTTATGAATCATGAATGGGTAACGGAAAGTGAACTTTCTGCTAAATAAAGATTGAACAAAGATGCATTAAAAAATCGAGAAATCTTTTTCAAATACCTGCTCACATAAGAAGTATACCCTTTTGGTGATGTCAAATCTGTAAAAGGGTAAATTAAAATGGACCTTCCATTATCAGTAACACATTAACTTCAGAAATACTAAATTTGAATTACCAAGCCAAATAATGTCAAAATAGAACACGAATTAGCATCCCTCTTAGGTGGTGCTATTTTTTTGGGGAAGCTATTTATTGACCATGGACTTAGGTACAGGGTTTATACTGCGTATGAGGTGAAACAAATGGAGTTTCATATAGGAGAACTAGCCGAGAAATGTAATGTTAATAAAGAAACCATTCGATATTATGAACGATTAGGATTAATTCCGAAGCCTTCTCGTACAGAGTCAGGATATCGAATATACACAAAACAAACCGTTGACCGGTTAAATTTCATCAAGCGCATCCAGGAATTAGGTTTTACTTTAAATGAAATTGATAAGCTTTTAGGTGTGGTAGATCGTGATGAAGCAAAGTGCCGTGATATGTATGATTTCACAGTTTATAAGATAGAGGACATTCAACGGAAAATTCAAGATCTCAAAAGAATCGAACAAATGCTTATCGACCTAAAAGAAAGATGTCCCGAAAACAAAGATATTTATGAATGCCCCATTATTGAAACTTTACTAGAAATTTAAGGACGGAGGAATAGTATTGAAAAGATATCGGATTAACGTTCAAGGAATGACTTGTACAGGTTGTGAACATCACGTTTCAGTTGCCTTGGAAAATATAGGTGCGAAGTGTATTGAAGTTGATTTTCGTACTGGAGAAGCTGTATTTGAGCTTCAAAATGACGTAGAGGTTGAAACCGCGAAAAATGCGATTGCAGAAGCAAAATATCAACCAGGTGAAGTTGAAGATGTACAATCGCAAGTAAAAGTTGATTTAAGTTGCGAAGATGATTATGACTACATCATCATTGGTTCTGGTGCAGCGGCCTTTTCATCTGCCATTGAAGCTGTGGGTTATGGCGCAAAAGTTGCTATGATCGAACGTGGAACGGTTGGGGGAACATGCGTTAATATCGGATGCGTTCCTTCAAAGACCTTGTTAAGAGTAGGGGAAATCAATCATTTAGCAAAAAATAATCCATTTACAGGATTACACACTACAGCACAAGATGTTGATTTAGCCTCATTAGTAAAACAAAAAGATGATTTAGTAAGTACACTTCGAAATGAAAAATATGTGAATTTAATTGACGATTACGGTTTTGAACTAATAAATGGTGAAGCGAGATTTGTTAATGGGAATACAGTTGAAGTGAATGGCAACCAAATAACTGCAAAACGAATTTTAATAGCTACAGGTGCTTCTCCATCTGTTCCAAATATTTCTGGATTGAATGAAGTAGATTATTTAACAAGCACTACTTTACTTGAATTAAAGAGGGTTCCAAAGCGTCTTACGGTGCTTGGTTCTGGATATATCGGATTGGAATTAGGACAACTATTTCATAATTTAGGCGCAGAAGTAACTTTGATACAAAGAAGCAAGCGTCTATTAAAAGAATCCGATCCTGAAATTTCAGAAGCTATTACTCAGGCATTAACAGAATAGGGAATTAATTTAGTTACAGGAGCAACCTATGAACGCGTAGAACAAGATGGAGACATTAAAAAAGTTCATGTAGAGATAAATGGTGAGAAGCGAATCATTGAAGCAGAACAATTGCTTGTAGCAACAGGAAGAAAACCAAATACAGAATCTCTGAACTTACATGCAGCAGGTGTTGGCGTTGGGCCTCGTGGTGAAATCGTCATTGATGAATATTCAAAAACGACCAATTCCCAAATTTACGCAGCCGGAGATGTAACTCTTGGTCCACAATTTGTTTATGTAGCTGCATATCAAGGTGGACTTGCTGCGCGTAATGCAATCGGAGGACTAAATCAAATGGTAAACTTAGAAGTTGTTCCAGGCGTTGCGTTTATTACTCCATCGATTGCAACGGTTGGTTTAACTGAACGGCAAGCAATAGAAAAAGGTCTTGAGGTTAAAACGTCTGTCTTGCCGTTAGATGCCGTACCAAGAGCCCTCGTTAATCGGGAAACAACAGGTGTTTTTAAATTAGTAGCAGATGCAAAAACATTAAAAGTGTTAGGGGTTCATATAGTAGCAGAAAACGCAGGAGAGGTTATCTATGCGGCAACATTAGCTGTAAAATTCGGATTGACAATAGAAGATCTACGAGTAACTCTTGCTCCCTATTTAGCAATGGCAGAAGGATTGAAATTAGCAGCCCTTACATTTGATAAAGATGTATCCAAATTATCTTGTTGTGCAGGATAGCAATATTAATTCAAATAAAGCAGATATTCCTTAAAGTAAGGAAATCGGCTTTTTAAATCGAAACTATTTTAGTGTGGTAAATACGTGATATTGTTGGTAATATCCTATAAAGTATTGACCTCCTCTTTCATCGGCCGTTTATAAGATGACGGAGATTTCACTGTGATGCATATTGTTTAAGTTGCCGTTTTAATTCAAATAACTTGTTCTTAATAAAAGGATTTGTTTTCTCTGGTAATTGATCTAATTTAAAAAACCGAGCTTCTATCGATTGATTCTCATCAGGCGTTATTACTCCTTGATAGTTATGGGAAATAAACTTCAAATGTACGTTTAAAAACCAGTATGATTCACCCAAACTTCCTCTTAAGCTAAAGGGGGGCGTTTTTGTAGTAATCATAATTATTTAAGACGCTTAACTTAACTAGAAATCCACGATAAAGTTAGGTGGTCATTTCGGATAAATTTGCTATCAGCCCAGGGTTTTGTTAAAGTAAAAGTATATTCTTCATCTTATTAAGTCACTGTTCTACTAGTGAAAGCCGTTATACTTTTTGTCTTTTTTAGAAAGTGACTCGGCGCAAATGTTTAGCCTTTGTACTCCTTATTTAAGAGAGAAGTCAGGCAGACGTATTACACTTCAGAAAATTGCTTTGGCATATCAAAAGAGATACTTACGCATTTTGCGTGATATATATTAAAACCGATTTTTCCTATTCAGGAGATGTCGGTTTTTTTGCTTTCAAAAAGATATTGAAGGGAGATGGAAGAGAATCTATTGAAATAGAACAAATCGGGTTATTTTAAAACGCATGTACTTAGCAATCGCTAGGTGTAAATGCGTTTTTTTATTTATTCAAAATAAAAAACTAGAAAGGGTTGTTAGGTATGTCAATTAATCTCGATAATATGACGGCTGTTCAAAACAAGCGGCAAGACGGTATTCTCGGTCATCTCATGTGGTTCTCGGTTGGCAAGCAATTAGTCAAAATGGATGATTTAAAGAAAGCACTTGTTCAATCAGGATTACCTGTTGAATGGATGCCGAATGCGATTCGTCCAGCCGATGCTTTCCGAAGAAGTACTAAAGAGATTGAGACTAGAAAATCTACTGGACATGTTGGGATATTCGAGAACTTCCTTATACGTGAAGTGTTCTCGGACAAGAGCCACGTCCAAAGAAACATTGTAGTGGAAACAGTAAATCAGGCAGGTAAACGTCTTGATTACAACAGTGAAGCGGGAGTAATCACGCTAGATAAGCAGAATAGTTCTCTAACGTTTATAACGGAGAACGAAATTGCAAAAGGGCTGTGCTATGAAGCGGAACGCAATTTTAATATTTATAGGAACCATTACTCAGCCCAGCAAATAAGAGTAATGGTCAATAAAATCTTACAGTCTTTAGCACCCACACCTGTACGCCCAAACGGGGGGATTTACTTTGTCCCAGATTCACATACGGAAGGGCTGAATCAGCTTGTAAGCTTCACGTCCTCTCTTGAGAATAGTGAAGGGTTCAAGATACCTGTTGTTAATACATTCGATAACCGACAAATGGTGAACACGAAGCTAAATGACCATTTAGAATCCATTTTAAATGATTGTAAATCGAGTTCAAGGCTGAAAAAGGGGCAAGTGAAAGAGATTATCGAAAACGCTAAGTCTGTAATTGCGAACTATCAAAATTACAAAGGCATTGTCGCGAGTGAAGCAGGAACACTAGAAAATAAAATTATGACGATTCGTGCTGCAGTTTCGAAAATGGTTGCGGATCTCTAAAAATAGCGGAATAGAGAGATTAAAATGACTGAGTTTTATCAAACAATAATGGGGAGAAAGTTCTATGAAAGGGATGTTGTCGATTGTGTGCAATATGTTAAAAAGATTGCACAAGAGCTCGAACGTTCAAATGAATTAAAAGAACAAGAATTGCAGATGAAAATGAGGGAGTTATCGATAAAAGAACAAGAATTGTTTATTCTTTCAGCGAAATATTGAAAATAATTCTTATGAAAGGAAGTACGGTTGCAACAGAAACCGGCTTCCTTTTTCTATTTAAACTAAAAAATAAAGGGGTTATTCAAAATGACAAACACTAATTTTGCAAAGTTAGAGGAGATTAAAAATGCACTCAATGCCAAGTTCTTTGAACGTGAGAAGGAAGTTGAAGGAATTCTTGTTGCTCTACTTTCTAGGCAGCACATGCTGATGATTGGGCCAGCTGGAACTGCGAAATCTGCATTATCCGTTGAACTTGCAAAGATTGTGCAAGGTACAGAAT
Source organism: Sporosarcina sp. FSL K6-1508 (assembly GCF_038007465.1). NCBI lineage: Bacteria > Bacillati > Bacillota > Bacilli > Caryophanales > Caryophanaceae > Sporosarcina > Sporosarcina sp. FSL K6-1508. The sequence continues at coordinate 2,903,103 of NZ_JBBOXF010000001.1, forward strand.
ACTTTCAGTGGCTGCTGACAAGGTTCAGTACACCTGAAGAGGTATTCGGTCCCCTATCGCTTAAAGACCTTGAACAAGGCGTTTACAAGAGGAATACTGCAACCAAAATGCCGGAAGCCAATCTTGTTTTTCTGGATGAAATCTTTAAAGCGAACAGTGCAATTTTGAATAGCTTGTTGACCCTTATTAATGAAAGGCTTTTCTATAATAATGGTTCGCCTGTTCAGGTTCCTTTGATGTCTGTCATTGGAGCTTCGAACGAATTCCCGGAAGAAGGAGAAGGTCTTGAAGCGCTTTTCGATAGGTTCTTACTTCGGTTCGAACTAGACTACATTGCTGATGAAACGAATTTTGTTTCTATGATGAAGGGGAGCGGTCAAAATCTGGTCATGTCTTCTATGACGATGGATGAACTGGTTCAACTTCAGTTTTTTACTGACATGGTAGCCATTCCTGATGAAGTTTATGAGACACTTTCAAAAATCCGCATGGCATTAAGAGATGAAGGGATTCGCCCATCAGATCGCCGGTTCAAGCAATCGTTGAGTGTTCTACAAGCGAAGGCCCTAATTAACCAACGGCAAGTAGTAAAGGTCGATGATATTGTCATCCTAGAAAATGCACTGTGGGAAACAGTTGATCAAAAGGATACAGTATCGCTCATTGTTCGTAGTCATGCACAAGATGTAGTGACTCGGGCAATTGATTCCATACAAAATGAAGCAAATGAAGTATTCAATTCCATGCTGAAAGATAATTCGACAGATGCTGGTATGGAAGCGACTCAGAAATTGAAATCGTTAGTATCTGATTTAAATAAGCTTAAAAAGCATAATCAGAGTCGAGATATGGACATCGATCCAATACTCAATAAAGTAAAATCGATGCAACAAGAAATCCTCGACAGTATTTTAGAACCGATGGATTTTGATACTCCAAATGAAAAGAAGGCAGTCGAGATGCCGTTCTAAATATGTTGAGTGAAAGTATGAGATGTCGAGGGGGGTTCTTCGGCATCTTTTTCAAAATATGAAAGGAAGTGTTCTTCGTGATAAGAAATACAACTCGAAATGAAAATCGCTCTGTATTGAATACGGACGCATTCGATAAAAGACGTTTTAAAGAAATTTATGAGATGTCACAAGGACTCCAGAAGATAAGCCTTGAAGGAGAGTTGCCAACGTACGAGCCATTATTGGCTGACATCTGGGCCTCCTTATATAAGATGAAACCGGAAATCACGGAAGAGGACGTTGATGGCGATCTTCAGGTTAATAAATCACTGATGGAAAGAATCATGACGGATGAATCTTTTGAAAACTATCGAAGCTTCACACGGTTGGATGATTTGTCGTCAGCCATCGGCACATTGAAATTCGGAGAGAAGACGAACCAATGGCTGGCTGACCAAAGAGAACAGGATGAAGACCTGCAAAAACAGATGCAGGAAATCCGGGCGATGCAAAGACAACTTGAAAAGCAGGAACAGCAAGAAGGGGCAGGAAATGGCGTGGAGCAGCTTCAAGCTGACCTTGCACAAGCGATGGCTGACTTAGACAGTCAGCTGCAACAAACACTCCAAAACAATAGTCACAGCTTTTCAGAGGCAATGGCTCAAGCCATGCAGGAAACAAAAAAGGTGAAGGATGGTCTGAAATCGTTACTTGGTGGCTCTGGAGCTGGTAGTGGGGATGCAGAACTGAAAAAGGTTCCTTTACGGGACCAAATTTCTTTAGCTGAAAAAATCGCATCTAATAAACAGATGAAAGAAATTGCAGATTGGGCTGGTCGATTTAAACAGATAGCTCGTAGAAAGCAAAAATCTAAGCATAGTGATTCAATGGAAAGAAGCGGAGTTACGCTAGGTAACGACATTGAAAGACTGTTACCGATGGAATTAGGCTTATACACACATCCAATAACGAAGAACGACTTCCTGCGTCGCTTTGTCGAAGGTCAGACAATGATGTATGAACAGGAGGGGCAAGAAGTTCTAGGTAAAGGGCCGATCGTACTTTGTCTGGACCAGTCGGGCAGTATGCACAAACTTGATACTCAATCAAAAGGGTTTACGTTAGCTCTTATGTCGATTGCAAGAAAACAAAAAAGAGATTTTTGCTTAATCTTGTTCTCTACGCGTACACAGATCTTTCAATATGAGAAAGGGAAAATTAAAGGTTCTGATATGGTTAGTTTTGCTCAGACTTTCTTAGGTGGAGGTACGAACTTTGCACTTCCTCTGGATAAGGCGATGAATGTCATAAACGAAAGCCGTTTTAAACAAGCAGATATCGTGTTTGTTACGGACGGCGAAGACAGGTTAAGGGATTCATTTTTAGAATCATTCAATAAGAAGAAAAAAGAGAAAGACTTCAAAGTGCTTTCCCTTGTAATAGGTAGTAGTACAAATACGGTGCAACAGTTTTCCGATAAAGTTGTACAAGTCAAAGACTTTGATGATGAAGGAAGTTTTACTGCATTTGAAATCTAAATGAAAAAGGAGGAGTCGCTTATGACTTCAGTTGTTAGATAATTGGTGTCATATGTGATACAATACGCATAATATGAGTATAGATAAACATAACATTATCACGTTGTTGGATGAAAACAGTCAAGATGTAGTGGGAGGATTTCTTTCTCAATTATCCCTGGAATCTCAATACTCTGAGGATGCAAAACTTCATTTAATGTTTTTGCAAAGTATATTTAACTTATTGAGTGTGCAGCCGCTAGAAAATCTTCTTAATACAATGACGGAAATAACAATTACATTCAATGGCTATCCGAGGACAAAAAGATATGAGTTGGTAAAACCTTTGAAAGTTGTTCCGATTTATGAACTTCGATACGCAATGAATCGAAATGAACATTTACGATTTTTGTTCTTTCCATACCTTTATAAAGAGGCTTCCAATTATGTCTTTGTGAAGTACTTCAAAAAAACATTGATCCCAAATGTAGATGAAACTGATAATATGAGAGACCTAACCTATGAAATGTACAAAAGAGTACGACTTAATCCTGAATATTATTTAGAAGGGACTGATTGAATTGAAACGGACAAAAGATCTCTTAGCCATGACTACCTCGATGTTAAAAGAGGGTCATCCCGACTTGAAAGAAACTTTAGACGGGTTATCACCCGTTTACGCAAAAATTATCTTCTCCCGTCGGATTGCACTCGGTTACTCTCAAAGAGAACTTGCTGATATAGCGAACGTCGGACAAAAGACTATATCCCGAGCAGAAGGCGGTTTTGATAATTTATCAACAGAAACATACAATAAAATCTTTCATGCTCTAAAACTTAGCGTGAGAGATGTTGCAGAGGCTATGATTCAGCTTGGTATTGATGAGCAAGCCGTAACGATTTAATCATTGCGAGAAGTCAGAGCAATAAAAAAGGGAATAAAACAGTGCTGTCTCAGAAGTCAATTCCGACTTCGAGGCAGTTTTTTTATGACGAGATTCATTCAAGGAAATTAAATACTAGGGAATTAGAGATATAAATAAATAAGAGGGTTTTTAGCACTACGTGTAGAATATTCTGATTAAGGGGGAGAGATGATGAAGAACTTAAAAACTGTAGAACAAGCAAAAAAAGAAATCGAGAAATTACAAGGGTTTGTTGATTTAGTTGAATCCTTCCATCCGAAGACGCTGGAAGAGCAAATCATTAAGGAGTACGCATACATAGGTAGTGTTGAAAAGGTTGCGAATAAAGTAAATGAATTGGGTTATTCGAATGATGGTCAACCTTTTGAGAAAGAAGATATATCGAACGTTATCAAAAGTAGACCTACGGGAGATCTACATAAATTGATTAAATCAGGATTTTTGAAAAAAACTAGACATACTCGACGTAAAGTTGAAAAATATAGTTGGTAAATTATATTGATTGTGAGTTCACCCGAATTTTGTCAAATGTCAAAGAGAGCTACGGACCAAATCGGTTTTGGCTCTTTTTTATTTTTGATTAATCCTATTGAAACATCTAATATGGAAGTAACATATTAGGACGATGAGGTGGTAACTATGGCTCAGATAATTCGATTCAAAACGAAACAACAATTGGAAACAGAAAAGGCAGGAAGAGTAATGCGTGAGTGGGAAGCTCACTTAGAATGGGAAGATGAAAATTGGCACAAAGTAGTAGATAGAGAAGCCGAAGAACAGAGCTTGTCGCAAGAGGACATTGAGTGGTTGAATGAATGGGTGAAGAAGAATGATTAACATAGAAGTTGATTCGGAAAATAGATGAGCATCTACAAGAACTTGAATCGAATGTGTTTTTCATGAATTCAAATCAACTAGCTTCATATCATCCCAACTTATTGAGCTATGCACTTCAAATACTTTGGGGAATAGGGGTTCTTCCGGAAAATAATTATAATGGATAAGACTTATAAAGTTTTACATATATTTTACTCAAGACCCCATAAGAAGCTTGATAGGAAGGCTTTTTAATGCCTTTATCAACGTCCTCCTGGAATCTAGGTTCAGATAGAACAAGTTTAAAGCGCTTTTCGTTTTTGGGGGAATACGTGAAAATGAAAAATGTCACTGACAGTACGTAGTGGGTATCATTACACATTTGAATGTGTAAGAAGCGACCCGTCCGTGGTCGCCATTTTTTTGTTAACAAGCGTGCTGTTGATGCTGTCGGGATATACGTATGGGCGATTGAGCAATTGAACAGTTGATATGTTATGTATGTATACATTTCATATTTTAATTTAATTCCTAGTCCGAACCAAGTCGTTTTGCCTTGGTTTGGATTGTTCGTTGAAGGATTTGTTAATACATCAAATTTAGTAACACTTCGGTAATTAATAAAATTAATCTAATTAAAAAAACCTTCAATTTTTCCACCTCCTTACTCAAAGGGGTTTGTGACGTTCTAGTGTATGCTTTGCAAAGATTATTATAACTCCAAAGCGAAGGGGTGAAACGCACTGATCTGATGTGAAAGAAGCCCATATTGATAACCTTGAATGGAAAAAGTGTATTACGGTATATATTTCATATTAATACGCAATACGATCATAAGGCGTAGGAAAGAGCGGTTCGAGGGCAGGCAGTAATTGAAGAAACTAGCACCGATACATACGAGTGATAAATAAAGGATATTTACCCTTCTTGGCGAATTTTGTGAAGTGGAGGTGCGGTTATGTGGAAAAAAGACTATCATGAATTAATGTATTCTAAAGATATTCAGAAGATAAATCCAACAGAAGCTTTTATGTTGAAATACTCCAAGATACCGCCATCATTGTTCAAATTCAGAGCAATTAACGAATTTTCAATAGATAACTTGAAAAATGATACAGCATGGTTTAGCAAAGCTACTGAATTCAATGATCCATATGACAGTGGACTAACAATTAATAAAGAAATGGTTCATTATAAAAAAATAAAAGCAGACTTTTTAAAGGCATTTAGCGTGAAATTTAATGTTGAATTTGAAGAAATTGCTAAAATATGTAGTTGCTTGAGTTTGGATGATAGTATTACTGTATTAATGAAAACTCTTGATGCCAGTGATTCGCAAGCTGAAAGTATACGAAAAGAAGTCGATAGAATTAAAAATGGAACTTCAGATATTTACGATAAGTTCATTTCTGATATTAGTTTGGAATACCAACAAAGGATTTTTGTATCTTGTTTTAGTGAGAAAGATGATTCGATGTTAATGTGGAGTCATTATGCAAGGAATCATACAGGTATGTGTATCGAGTATGATTTTGCTGCTCTTGATTTCAAAAATAAATTAGTATGGGACCTCCATCCGGTAAAGTATATATATGATTTATTAGACATAAACGAGTATTCAGAAGAGGTTCGAAAAAAAATGTCTATCCTTACTCTTGCTGCAATATCAAAATCATTGGAGTGGGAGTATGAAAAAGAATGGAGAATAATTTTATTTGAAGATAAACATAATGAATCTTTTAATAGTAAATTAGTGACACCAAAAAGTATCATTTTGGGTTCTAGGATAAGTGTAGAAGATAAAGAATTAATAGTAGATATCGCTAAGTCTAAAAATATTCCTCTGAAACAAGTTCAACTAGATAGAACTAAATATGGCTTGTTAGTAAATGAACTTCTCATATAGATTTCGGGAATTACTGGAAAAATATGTACTATTTTGTGTAGGCTTTTCAATCGGAAAATGCAACTAGCATGAAGGGATGCGTGCGAGCGACATACCTCCTCCTAACAGCCCCGATACATACGGTCGATATTAATAATATTTGAGAGGTTAAGCCTTCTTTGGTGTATAGTAATCGATGGGGAGGGGGAAATAATGTTATTTGAAAAACTCAACAAAGATAGAATTGGGGAAATGGCTCTTAGATTACCACTTGCGTCACTCCAAGCGAATCACAAAAGGGTTCAATATACTGTGAAGGACTATATATCACCTGGTGAAAACGATTTAGAAGGACAATTTGTTAGAGATTTATTTGTTTTAACGACAGATGAAATAATCGAGAAATGGTTCGATGGAAAAGATGAAGCGTTAAACTTATTAATGAATTTAATGCAACAATGACGAACTGCATCCACAGACGGGGGTGCTTTTTCTATGTTCAGAAATGCAACTAGCATGATAGGGGTGATACATTGATACCGGAAAAAGTGGATGTTGCAGGAATCGAGTATGAAGTCAATGAAGTCGAAAATATGGAAAGAGATTTCGATCACTTGGGGCAGATAAGGCGTCCCTATTGAAGCTTTTTGTTTTGATAGAGGATATTGAGCCTTTCATGACGAATATTGTCGATGAAGGGAGAGTTATTATTTGAAAGTTAAAGGGAATATCGATAAATCGATACCGTACATAATAGTGATATCAATTATATTAATGAATCTTCTGCTTTGCGCAGGAATCATAAGTATGTTTTTTGTTGATAAAGATACAATAATAGCTGGGGTGATCGCTTTTTTCGGTGCCATTATTGGAGGTGCGATTACGTTGGTTGGTGTAGTATTGTCGATTAATCATAATGAAAAGTTAAGGATTAAGGATGACTTGCCAGATAAAATTAATCACATTGAGAATGCGCTTAATACATTAGGTAAGATAATCGAAAATGATTTGGTCTTTGAATCAGGTACCAAGAAATTTATTACTTTAACCAATTTATTTAATATAGAATGCTCTAGTGATTTCGATAGATTCACCGGAACGGTTCCGAAAGAATTAAAAAAAGATTTTATTTATATTGATTCGGAAGCTTATCGAATGTACCTGAAATTTAAAAGTAATGTTCAGTTACTAGGGATGAACCTGCTTAACAATGCTGAATTGAAATTGCATGATTTTAGAGACGAAACAATAGGTAATGACAATACCGATTTTATGGACAAGACTAATATCGTCATAATGCAGGAAGACGTGAAATTTATTGAAAAACGTATGGAACTTAATAGATTCTATCTTAAGCAAAATAGAGAATTCGCTTTTGCACTTCACATGATTTACTTCGATATACATACACAATTAACATTAAAACATGATCAACTTATTGAAGAACTTGATTACTAATTTAAGCATCTCTTCGGAGGTGCTTTTTCTACGCACAAAAAAGGATTTACGCCATCTTTGGCGAAATGTGTCAGTGAGGAGGGGTTTTTATTATGGAATTAGTTGAACTAAGTATTTCTGGGGGAAGAGGAAGAGTAAAAACAAGAGATAACCAAAAGTTTGAGTATGCATTAATGAAAGATCCCGGAAGCATTGGGATGCCTGCAGAAGGATATATAGTGGATGTTGAATCCTCATTTGGTTGGAATAAACAACTTAACTTTAGAGGTGAGGGGGATACATTTTTGCTGGAAAATAAATACAAACTAATTCTGGTGAAGTGAACCTTAGTTTTGTGAAACCAAACATCGGCATCTCAAGCGGGGTGCCTTTTTTTATGCAAAACAAAGGAGGCGGACGATGATGTGATGTGCCTAATTGGGAAGAGATTCAGAAGGAATGGGAAACGACAAGAGTAACCTTTGGCGCATTAGCGGAATACCATAATGTGAAAATTGGGACATTGAAGAGTAGAAAAAGCCGTGAAGCTTGGTAAGAGGTCCATCTAATAAAGATGCAACTAAAGAGAAAAAGGATGTAACCGAATAAAGCGATAAAAGAGCCTTTTGTTGGTCGGATGAACTGACTAAAAAACATCGGATTTTTGTTATTCATTACATTAAATTAAATGCTAATAAGGCTTATCAGAAGGCCTATGGATGTGCGAATTCGACTGGGATGGTTGAAGGATACAGGCATCTAAGAAATCCTAAGATATCCAGAGAAATCGACCGTATGAAAGATGAGCAAGCAACTGTTTAGGTGGAGTTTTAGCTCGTTGAACAAGCGCTCGGTAGTTGCTATGCAACGCTTACGAGTTACAAGTTACAAGTAGATCACTTCATAGATACTTCACGCGTTTCTAAGCTGCAAGTAGAAGTATTGCAAAAATGTACTTTACCAGGAGGAAGTCGAACGGTTAAACGAATGGATTATAGGCAAGATTTTGATTGTGTGATCAAGAATATAGAAAGTCGATTTTATAGTTGATAAAAATGAAATAGCCCGAAGTAGAAAACATTACTTGATAAAAATGGGCTATTTCAATTCAGGATGATAAATACTTTTGATGCCATGATGCCATTTTTGGTGCCATGAGTTATATAAAGCCATATAAAACAGTATAAATTTTATCAAGTCAGGTCATTCTAAATCCCGTTCCATAAAGGTTTTAACACAAATATATAACATGATGAACGGATATCTGGTATAATTCATATAGCTAAAATAGGAGTGAACTGACTATGAATCATGAACAGAGAGCAGCACGTCAAAAGAATATCCGAAACTTTTCCATCATTGCTCATATCGACCACGGGAAATCAACATTGGCGGATCGTATTCTGGAACAGACCCAAACGTTAACTTCAAGAGAAATGAAGACTCAAACGTTGGATTCGATGGATCTTGAAAGAGAACGTGGAATTACAATTAAATTAAATGCAGTACAGTTGACGTATTCAGCTAAAGACGGGCAGGAATATACATTCCACCTGATCGATACGCCGGGCCACGTCGACTTTACATACGAAGTGTCACGAAGTCTTGCAGCTTGTGAAGGTGCAATCCTTGTTGTCGATGCGGCACAAGGAATCGAAGCACAAACGTTGGCAAACGTTTATCTGGCACTTGATAATGAACTTGAAATATTACCGGTCATCAATAAAATTGATTTGCCCGCAGCAGATCCGGAACGTGTGAGAAAAGAAATAGAGGATGTTATCGGATTGGATGCATCCGAAGCAGTCCTTGCATCTGCAAAAGCAGGTATCGGAATCGAAGATATTCTGGAACAAATCGTAGAGAAAGTCCCTGCGCCACAAGGTGATCCGGAAGCTCCGCTCCAAGCGTTGATTTTTGACTCGCATTATGACCCGTATAAAGGTGTAATCGTCAATATCCGAATCATGCAAGGTACAGTTAGGCCGGGCGATAAGATTCATATGATGGCGACCGGCAAAGATTTCGAAGTCCTCGAAATCGGTGTCTTTACACCGAAAATATCACCTAGAGAAGAATTGACTGTCGGAGATGTCGGCTATTTATCCGCTTCGATTAAGAATGTTGGAGATACACGTGTTGGGGATACGATTACAAGTGTGAAAAATCCAGCGAGTGAACCGCTAGCTGGTTATCGTCGGATGAATCCAATGGTATTCTGCGGACTGTATCCGATCGATACGTCGAAATACAATGACCTGCGTGATGCACTTGAGAAATTAGAGTTGAATGACTCAGCACTTGAATATGAAGCAGAAACATCACAGGCACTCGGTTTCGGCTACCGTTGCGGTTTCCTAGGACTATTGCATATGGAGATTATCCAGGAACGGATTGAGCGCGAATTCAATATCGACTTAATAACGACTGCACCTAGTGTTATTTACAATGTCATTCTGACAGACGGTTCTGAGTTAAAGGTGGACAACCCTGCAATGATGCCGGATGCACAAAAAGTCGATTATGTTGAAGAACCTTATGTAAAAGCATCTATTATGGTACCGAATGACTATGTCGGATCTGTAATGGAATTGTGTCAACAAAAACGTGGAAACTTCATGACAATGGATTATCTGGATTCAACACGTGTCAATATCATTTATGAATTGCCGCTTGCAGAAATCGTCTATGACTTCTTTGACCAACTGAAGTCGGGCACGAAAGGGTATGCATCACTTGACTATGAACTAATTGGCTATAAACAATCGAAACTCGTCAAAATGGACATCCTCTTAAATGGCGAACAAGTCGATGCGTTCAGTTTCATCGTTCACAAAGACTTCTCGTATGACCGTGGAAAAGCGATTGTTGAAAAATTACGAAAACTAATACCGAGACAACAGTTCGAAGTGCCTGTACAGGCAGCTATCGGACAAAAGATTGTTGCTCGTTCGACAATCAAATCGATGGGTAAAAACGTCCTAGCAAAATGTTATGGCGGAGATATCTCACGTAAACGTAAACTTCTTGATAAACAAAAAGAAGGTAAAAAACGTATGAAACAAGTAGGATCAGTTGAAGTACCACAAGAAGCATTTATGGCTGTCTTGAAGATGGACGAGGATTAAATGGCGTAGGTATCACGTTTAAGGTTACGGCGATATTGGAAATATAGTGATTTGCTCCCCTGTTGCACCCATAGGAAAAAGTCGGGGGCGAGTTAATCTAAATCGCGCATGGCTTGTTCAAATATATCCACCGATTCATTTTGCTTCTTTTGTGTTAAGTGGGAGTACGAATCGATTGTGATGGCGGATCTACTGTGACCAAGATGTGCCTGGATGTCTTTCACCTTTGCGCCGCTCTCCATGAGCATTGTTGTATGGGTGTGGCGTAGCGAATGGAAGTTGAATTCAACTCCAAGTTTTTCTTGCATTTTTCGTGTATTATATTTTATAACAGACGGCGTGATGATGCTCCCACATTCTTTCGTGCATACATGATCTGATTCAGTATAGTGAGTGCCGTATTTGAGTTTGTTTTTCATAACCCAAATGCGGTGCTTTTTTAATATATTGATGATAGATACACCTAATTGTATCTGTCGTTTGGACGCTGCTGTTTTTGTCGTTCCGTATACCCATTCACTATCCTGACTTATCATTGCTTGTTCTACCCGTAGCGTTCCTCTCTCTAAATCAACATGTTCCCATTGCAGCTTACAAACTTCACTTACCCTTAAACCTGCGTGTAGCCCTATGAAGAAGGGAATTACAAGGGGATGTCCCTCGATGCAGTATTCGCTAATTTTTTGCAAGCTTTTCATCGGAAGTATCTTTAAATCTCTCACAGTTCTCTGCCTTACTACAAATGTCAACCAATCTATGTACAAAAACGCTCACTTAATGATGTACAAAATCACTCACCTTCTGGAGCTAGATGATCTTTCAAACGATAAGAATTTCCAACGATGGTAACCACCGTTGCGTGATGTAAAATACGATCTAATATCGCATTTGCTAACTTGGTTTCCTGAAATACCTCGTCCCAGGATTTGAAGTTAACATTAGTAGTAAAGATTGTGCTACGTTTTTCATAACGCATATCTATCAGCTGGAAGAATAGTTTTGCATCCTCCGCATCAATCGGTAAATAGCCTATCTCATCGATTATGAGTAACTTATACTTTGTGTAGTGTTTCAAGCGGCTTTCTAAACGGTTTTCTAAGCGGGCCCGCTTCAGGTTCTGAATCAAGTCATGACATTTAATAAAGTAAGTGCTAGTACGTTTTTTAGCGGCTGCGATGCCAATCGCTGAAGCCAAAAATGTTTTTCCGACTCCACTAGGTCCCAGAAATACGATGTTTTCGTTCCCTTCAATAAAACGTAGCGTAAGAAAATCTTGAATTTGCTGTGGATTTAGCGAGGGTTGGAATTCAAAATCAAAATCCTTTACCTCTTTTAAATTTGGAAATGCACCCACTTTTACCATCGCGTGAACCATGTTTTTTTCACGTAAATCGATTTCATAGTTTGTCAGTTTAATTAATGTATCGATAAATGACAGCTGATTGTGGATACCGAAGTCGATGACTTCGTCTAAATACGTTACCATTTGTTTCAGTTTCAAATACTCCAAGTTCTTCAGAAGCTGTTGATAATTTGTTTGCTGCATCATGCGTCATACACCTCTCCAATGGCTTTTAGATTGTTTTTAGCTAAAGCCTCAATGTCTGGATAATGGGGAGCTGATATTTGCAGCGTTTCTTTATAATCTGAAGGACGAATATTTAATTTCCGATTCGATATAGGGTGGCGCGCAATGCACTCCATGTTATAATAAATCCATAATTGATCATCTAGTACTTGTATCCCTACCTTTTGGCCGATGTACTTAGTGGGCACTGAATACTGGTTGGCTTTGTAGGAGATCATACTTGATGTATTCACCTGTACAAGCTGATGCTTGATACGGTAAGAGTTCCTTATTTTTTCTGCTGGTAGCGGAAGAAGGGAACTCTTTTCTTTTTCTAACGCAAATGCTGGGATTTTCCCTGAACCTTGATGAAAGGATTGATTGACTCGATTCATCAACTTTTCAATGAATTGATAGAGTTCGTTCAAGGTCAGCTGACCTTGATAGGCATGAATTTCATCTATAAATTTCATTTGAGTTTCTACTTTCCCTTTCGTACGGGGACGACCTGCAATACACGGCCTAACCTTGAAATCAAAGTCCTTCGCAAAAGCAGCGAACCGGCTATTTACTTTCCCTGGATTATCTTCTCTTCGTGGCACATCCATAATCGTTTTTGGATTATCAGTTACGATTTCCTTCGGAACACCTCCTATTTTTTCAAATGCCTCCGTCAAAAAGGAGAATAAAACATCTTGTGTTTTTCGTAATGTAAGAGTGAATACGCGGAAACGTGAATACCCTAACACAAGCGCTCCTACATTTACCTCTATTTTTTCTCCATCACTTGTTTCGAATGGAATACTTTCTTTCCAATCGAATTGTGCTTGTTGGCCAGGCGGTGTTTCAAATCTTGTCGTCCCTTTAGGTGAAGGCACGCGCACCTGCTCTGTGAAATAGGCAGCGAACTCTGGCTTTTTTGAAATATAACGACGAAAAGTAGATTGAGCACATTTTAACCCATGATTGTCCGTTAGGTATTGCCAAAGTACGCGTCGGTAATAAAAGACTTGCTTCGAGTCCTCAGATAAAAGTGCTGCAATTATTTCGTAGTATTCATCTAAAATCGCTATTTTCTCTTTTGTTTCTTTTGGTGTAAATCCACTTAGGTATTTATCAACCGTCCGCCGATCTATACCCATTTCCCTTGCCAATTGGCTTTTGTTAATTTTCATTTTTAGATTCTCCATTAACTGTTTGAATTTTGTTAAGTCTGAAAGACTATTGATTTCAAAATCCGTTTGAACATCTAGCGTTATGTACATACCAATCACCTCATGATTAGTATGCTAGAAAATGAGGCAAAAGTGTACATTTTTAAGTTAGCGCATTTGTACATAAATATCGTAGCATTTATATCTTACGACATACTTCGGCATAATGAATTATTTGCATAGGATTCTCCTTGAGATAGCTTCACGGGTGTCCAGCGTGTTTTAAGGCGTTATTTACTAAGCATACGAATATCTCAAGGGAACTCTTTGAATAATTCTTGCGATATAAATCTTTCACAAATGTTTGCAAGATAGCGGCGGTCAATGATCTGATTCGATATTTTCCGAGCGCTGGTTTAATTTGCAGTCGAATTGCCCGCTCATATGCAAGTAACGTGTTGTGTTTCAAATTTACTTCCGTATATTCTTGATGCCAATAATCCATGAAGTCGCCATTGTAATTGTGGAAGGCTCAAAATACATTCCTGTTTTCTCGTAATTAGAAATCGCTTCACGTATTGTCCGTTCCACTTCTCTTTTATCTGGCCCTACGACTGTTTCAACTTGTTGCCTTCCACGATCCACAATCCACAATCCCCATATCAAATCGGTAGTCCCAATTCTTTCAGTGCTTTCGAAATTCGTCGCACATATTTTCTTTTTTCGCATTCTTTTCATCCTCCCTTTTTTCCAATAAAATTTCTTGGTTGTATGTTGAGGTCGAATCACAAATAGCACAAAATCTAGAATACCCTTCTAATAAGGCACCACATCCACCATCGTATGAATGCCACGAAATATGATCGTATGAATCGTCGCACGGCCAAAGACCATTCCATGCTTGAACGTGTCGCTTTTTTGTTTGTCGAATTAAAGAGGAATTCGTATGAATAAGGACGAATAAAGAACAAAGCTCTGTTTTTACTCAACTATCGGGGTAGCGAGACAAGTTTTGGCAACGTTGTAAGCTGATAACGCAGAGGGCTAACTCCGGAAGAAACGATAATTAGGAAAACAATTGTATAGCTTATTTTTATATCAATGAATGTTGGGGGTACAGTACCGATGAAATGTCTAATCCTCTTGAAGGGAAAGCCACTCGTACATAAGAGTCTAATCAAATAATTAGGGGGTTTACAACTTGAATAAAAGATAGTTTTATCAAATACTATCACTGATAGGCTTGATGCTTATGGCTGTATACTGCTCAGATGAGAAAAAACAGGTTGTACAACAATCAGCAACAGAACAAAAAGAGGGAACCAATCAAACGTCAGAAAATATAACGGCAAAAGAAACCACGGAATTTTGTGAGGACGAACGATTTGCGTACGCATCTACATCCAAGAACTTAGTCACAGCTGTTTTATTAAAGCAAAATCCGATAGCAGTGCTTGAGGAAATAAGGACATTCACTAATGAAGATATTGTTAACTATTCTCCGATTACAGAAGACTTTGTGGACAAAGGATGAGTCTAGGAAAGATAGCTGAACCAGAATTGAACGAATCTATTCCTGGGGATTCATGGGATACAAGTACCCCTAAAGCACTGGCAATATCCCTTGGGGTGTTTGGAATCAGTGAGTATCTTTCTGCCGATAAGCAAGAAGTTTTCACAAATTGGCTAAAGGGAAATACTACAGGTAATTCCCTCATTCGAGCTGGTGTACCAGAAGGTTGGGAGATAAGAGTGGAGCCGGTGGCTATGGAACTCGAAATGATATAGCGATTGTGTGGCCCCCAAATCGAGAACCAATTATTATTGCGATCATATCAAGTCGCAATGAAGAGGATGCCAATTTTAATGATGAACTCATCACAAAGGCTACGAAAATGATTGCAGACGTTTTCTACCAACAAATAGATTAACATTTTATAGAAAGAGCACGAAACTACAGGGTCACTTCATTTCTGAGTGGTCGCCTTTTAAATTTGAGGGTAATTTCAAAACGAAGCTAGCTATTAGCCATTCCAGCCAAGTATAGCCAATTACTAGATACTCTTGTATCATGAATTCATAATGGTTAATCAGGAGGTAGTAAAAATGAAGAAAAACTTATTCTTTCTAACACTGGCAACTGCAGTAACTATTCCCGCTTTAGTTATATCGACACCAGTACATGCAGATAATTCTGCAGGGGTAAAAAAGTTTAAGGACATTCCTTCATCTCACGCATACTACAATGAGATTTCGGAGATGACAAGTAAAGGCATTATCCACGGTTACGAGAATGGGATGTTTAAACCCAATGAACTAATTACTCGTCAACATGCAGCAGCTCTATTAGCGCGTGCCTTCAAACCATCAGGAGACTATACACGAGAATTCACTGACATGTCTACAAAGAATTCTTATTATAAAGATATGGTACAAGCAGTGGGTAATGGTTGGTTAGAAGCGCCTAATGGGAAGGCTCGTCCAAGTGATACAATCACACGTGGAGAAATGGCAATTGCTTTATCACGCGCTGCAGGCTTAACAGATGAAAGAAAAAAGCATGGACTTAAAGATGTATCTTCTAAATACGCCTACGCTGTCACAGTTCTAGTAAACTCTAAAGTAACAACAGGCTTTGAAGATAATACATTCAGAGAAAACAAAGGATTATCTCGTGCTCACTATTCTGCCTTTTTGTATCGTACATTGAACTATAAAGCAGGGATTACTGAATCGGAAAAAGGATCTATCTACGGAAGCTCTTACATTGGAAAATATGGAGCTGGCAAAGTACCTACACCAGTAGGAGTTACTTATGAAATACAAGTTGCTGAGTATGATAAATTAGTATCTCTCATGCCTAAAGGCGCTTATCATGGAAAACTATCAGCAAAAGGTTCAGTGTACTATGACTCTGTATTAAATCAAATAGAGAAAGCATCAGGAATATCTAAAGTAACTATTGCAGGGTATATAGATGAATCTGCTAAGATAGGTAGAATCGTATACTTTGACGGAAACAATGGTAAGAAATACTTTGTTAGCTACCAGTATTCTACTCACGGGATAATGGTCGGAGAAGATCATCGTTGAAGTTAAAGAGTAAGGTCTTTAAAATACTTTTCATAGTCTTATTTGTATCAAGTTCTAATATGAATATGATCTATATAGATACAGCCTTAGCTGCACGAAGATAAAGACTGTAAATATGGGGTTTGTAGTATGAGGTATTTATGAAATTATCGATTTTTCATCCTGTTGCCGACAATAGGTTATGGCAAACCATACATACGGTATCGGTATTAGTATATAGAGTGCCTTGTTCTTATTCAACTAACGGACAAGTTAGTTAACAACAAAGTGTTAAAGTTTAATTTGAAACAACTTAAATTGAAATGGATGAAGGGATTCGGTTTCTAACATGATTTGAATGAATATCGTATAGTGTGGATTAAATTTAAAACGGAGTTATAGGAAAAAAAATAAGCTGAAGTGCAAGGAGGATTGATTGTATGACAAGGAAAACTATTTTTGCATAGCAAAGGCTATTGCATAATAAATTGAAAAAATAGCCTTTGCTCTTCCTAAAAGAAATATTAACATTTAGGAGTGCGGAAATGAGCTATAAAAATGCAAAGAATCTACTACCAGCCGAGTTGGTAGAGTTAATACAAAATTATGTGGACGGTGAATATATATATATCCCGCGAATAGAAGATAATAAAAAGAGTTGGGGATCCAGTACTGATACAATAAGGGAATTGAATTTGAGAAATTGTAATATTTATAACGATTATCTAACGGGAATGGATATGGATACTTTGGGTAGAAAATATTATTTGTCATCAAAGAGTATTCAAAGAATTGTACTTAAAGAAAAAAGAGCAAACTTTTGAAGTGAGCCAATGTGGTTTTATGCCGCATTGGCTTATTTTCTTTTACAAAATGAGTATGAGGTTTTTTCAGTAATGTAAAGGGGATATAATCTAATCAACTATTATAAATGATGAGAGAAAATCAACTAGCTAATAGTATTTGAATACTCACTCTTAGTCTATCTAGATTATTGAACTAAAGTGGCAGAATTGTTGAAGAAGGGATCATTTAACTTAATGCAAAATGAGTTTTTACAAAGGAGAAGATAGGAGATGGATATGAACAATTTATTTACAATAGACTGTGGAGAAATATTACTGAGAGAGTTTAGAATTGAAGATGTAGATAGGATTTATGAAATCACCTCACAACCTGAAGTTTATGAATTTCTGCCTGATTGGCATTCAACAAGAGAACAACGATTGAACTGGGTTACAAATTATGAAATACCATCCAATAAAGAGTTTTTGTCAGCCGTCCCTAATATCGATGGTCAAAATTATTTGAAATTGGGAATTGTATTAAAGGAAACTGGCGAATTTATAGGTTTTTGCAATACTGGGATTAAAGAAGAGCTAAGTGAACCAAACCGGGAAATTGCTTATGCTATTTCAAAACATTACAGAAATCGTGGATACTCAACAAAAGCAGTAAAAGGATTGATAAAATATCTGTTTGAGAATACAGATGTAGAACAACTTAATACAGCTGTTCTGCCCCTCAATATAAGCTCAAGTAAAGTTATTCAAAAATGTGGTTTCCATTTTAATGGTGATATTGAAATTGAAGACCAAACGCATTATCATTACACTCTTAGCAAAGAAGATTGGAAAAGTGGAAATAATCAATAAGGCTATTGAAATATTGAACAAATGGGTGCTTCAGTGGAAGGATAGTAATGTTTTTCTTATTGAACTAAAATGGTAGGTTAGTTGAAAAACAAAGAATATGCTCAAAAATAGGTTTATTAGATATATAATTCTAATACAAAAGGAGAAATGAATAATGAGTTTGCATATTACTAAAGAATTAAATAAGAAGGATAAACAATATATTGATGATGAGCTTTATAAGTTTAACTTAAAGCATTTCCCAGTAGATTTAGGGGGCAGATACGAAGAAATTAGTTTATATCTTAAGGATGAAAACGGTATAGTTCGGGGTGGAATACTAGCTGAGGTGTGCTGGAATTGGTTGGTAATTAATACTTTTATGATCACTAGTGTTGCATAAAAAATGATTTAAAATTCTTACTATTTATTTTTACGGCGTTGAGCCAAAAAGATATACACTCCAATAAAGGTGGTCCGTCCATTTGGTTTTTATTTACAATTAGACATTTGCGGCAACGACAGTTTAGTTGTTACGGGACTGCTGTCCCTTTGATTTTACGAATCCAAATATGTGCAGGTTTCCAAAGAGAAGCCTTTAAATAGCGACTAATTTTCAAGATTTTATGTTTACTCCGTGTCTTTATTTGCACCAACACATTCAAGCAATATACGATGAGTGCGATATATACCTGATTATGAATGGCCCATTCGCTTTGACCATAGAACTTTTTGATGTTCAAATGTTGTTTGATCCATTTAAAAAACAGTTCAATTGCCCAGCGTGATTTGTACATCTCGGAGATTTCGTCTGCACTCAGGTCAAACCGATTGGTGATGAGTTGTAGTTCATTCCCTTTCGAGTCTATTACTTTGAGTAAGCGAAAGATGTTTTCAGCACGATTTTGAGTTGTACCAATCAACACCGCTTGATCCGATAATACCGTTGTGCCTTCTGGCAATTGGAAGTCTTCACATTCATGGATTACTGCATTTTTACGTAGTCTGGATAAGAAAAAGTAGCCGTCATCTGTCATGCGATCGAAACGTTCGTAATCTAAATATCCACGGTCGAAAACATACATGCATTCCTTGTCATCAACCATGACTTCAAGCTGATTACGATCATGTTCATTCGCTGTTGTAAGCACAGCTTTTTCAGGATAGGACGTTCCTTTTTCCATAAACACAAGACGTAAATGAAGCTTTACCCCAGCTTTCGTTTTGCGGAATTTAGCCCATCGGTGATTGGTTAAATTGAGTGGCAATGTGCTCGAATCAATGATTTTTAAAGGCATAGTGATTTTGGCATAATTTGTTTTTTGATGAATTTGCGCGACTAAATCAAGAAAAAGTTGTTGAAATAGCACGGGATTCATTCCATTGAGCCTGCGGGATAATTGAGAAACGCTTATAGAATCAAGGTTTGTGCTGACTTGAAGATGTTTATTAAAAAGACAATCACTCAGCGCGTGCAGACTTTCCGTTTCATGAAGCTGTGCAAAAAGCAGTAATTTTAAGAATGAATCTGTCGTAAGTTTCTTCGTATAAGCATCTAATCTCATTGTTTTCACGTTTTCTTCAACTAATTGAATATTAATAGGTGAAAACCATTGTCCAAATGAAGTTTTTCGTGTAATCTTGTCCATGAGTAGTTCCTTTTTTAGTGGATTTGGACGGGTTACCACCTGACTTTATCCATTATAAAGGAATTTTTTTATGCAGAAAATAAAGTTAGTGAACATTTCGGGAACTTTTTATATTGGTTCTATAATATTTGTTGGGGTGTCCATACAATTTTAAAGAAAAAAATGCACGTAATCACCGGTTCTTTTATACTTGAATTGTCTAGAAACAAGTAAAAGAAAGGTGATACGTGCATATGAATCTTAACATGAATATTCCTGGATTAAAAGATGTAGTGATTGAAAAAATAGAGGAAGTTGGAGAACGAACCGCACTTCATGTTTCACTTCCTAAAAAACCGCATAAATGCCCTAGCTGCGGTGAAATGACAACCAAAGTCCATGACTATCGTATGCAAAAAATTAAGCATTTGAAATGGTTCGAGCGCTTGACTGTTCTCTTCTATAAACGTCGTCGCTATGCTTGCGCATGCGGAAAACGCTTCTCAGAGAAATCTCCTTTCGTGGATAAATATCAGCGCTACACAAAAGAATGGAATCAAGTAGTGCGTATTCGTTCGGTTAAAGCGAAAACCTTTAAAGAAGCAGGAGAAGTACTAGGGACATCTAGTTCGACCGTTATACGTCGTTTTAAAGAGGTGGCGAAAGACCGTATCGCAAGCGGAGTTCGTTTACCAAAAATCATTGCCATTGATGAATATAAAGGTGACACCGATGCTGGAACGTACCAACTGATTATCGCAAATGCGGAAACGCATGAACCCATTGATATTTTACCAAATCGTAGAAAAGAGACGATTAAAGAATATCTCTACCAGCATGGGGCGGATGTTGAAATAGTCGTGATGGACATGAACCCAAGCTTTAAAGCAGCGGTGAAACAGGTATTAGGACGCCCTTTGATTATCGCGGACCGTTTCCATTATTGTCGGTACATTTACTGGGCCATTGATGAAGTACGACGGAAAGTACAGAAAGAGTGGCATGCGTATGACCGCAAGAAATGTAAACGAATGCGTCATGTATTGTATAAGCGAAGTGAAAAATTAACCGAAAAGAATCGATGGTATTTAGATCGCTATTTAGGGATGTCTGAAGAATTGGAGAAGGCGTATGAACTGAAAGAGGCTTACTGTGAATGGTTTGATTGGGCTAAAACGACAGAAGATGTGGCAGAAGTGAAAAGCCGACTAGAGGAATTTTACCGTAAGGTAGAGGAAGCTCAGATCCCAGCGTTTCTAAAGGCCATAAAAACGTTTAAGAACTGGCAAGTGGAGATTTTAAATAGTTTTATCTTCCCGTATTCGAATGGTTTTTTAGAGGGAATCAATAACAAAACAAAAGTGATGAAGCGTAACGCGTATGGTTTTAGGCGCTTCGATCACTTTAAAGCAAAGATATTATTGAACATTAAGTATAAAGATATCGGTGTTCATTTAGGATAAAGGGTGACGTGCAAATCACATCACCCCAACATTTGACTTAGAACCACTGGTCAATTAAATCAATACTTCGAACAATTTCCTGACTACCTTAATAAGATCGGTAATCCAACAACTTTCGATTCGATAGCTGGTCTTGCTCTTGGTGTTGGTGGTGTAAGTCAAACGTTCGCTCTTATTTCATCTCAAATATCTGCGGCTCGTCTTACTGAACTTGGTGTTTCTTCTGTTTCTCAGTTGAACTCTTCCAGTACAAGCGATGGCAATACTTATTACTCTCAAGATCATATGAGAGGTTTCTTAGGCTCAAGTGGTTACGATTCATACGTAGCTATGGCATTAGTATGGATGTCACATGCGTCTGGGACCGGGACTGTAACTGATCGATATGCTACGACATCTCAATTAAGTGGAACTGCTTTCACAGTTGCTAAACAGGTTGGCCACGAGTACCGTCGAAAGCTAAGTAACAAGACACTTAACAATCCTATCGCAATGCATCATGCGTCTAAGTCTAGTGATGGTTTAGCGCTAACAGAATATCTTGGTCAGTTAAAAAACTACATCAAGAACGCATGTGCAACAGAAACTCACGTAGTTTATCCAACGTTCGTTGATTTTGTTGATAAAGTAAATTTGGATAATCCAGATCCAACAGGTTTCTTATACTCATTCGCTTCTAATGGTGATGCTGATTTATTCAAAGAGGTCAATGAGCGTGTGATGGCGAATGGTGAATTCGACAACTTAAATAACATATCTGCTGATATTTCTGCAGTTCGAAGTTATATCCGGATTTCACCTAAAACTTCACATCGGGGTATTCATGGTTTAGCTGGATTACTAGAAAGAGGAATTACTTCAAGTTGTTAAGAGTGTTTATTGCGGGGATCTTATTTCAAACAGGCCATCGAACGGTAAGCTGAGCGGTTTTAATGAAATAGCGAAATCCTTGAAAAATACAACACCTAGATGGTTTGATACTGACTAGCAAAGGGGATCTCTTTATGAGAATGAAAGAATTACAGATTAGTTCCAACGGAGTCTTGAATTTTGATACAAAGGAACTATCGGGATCATGCGTCATTGTAATCAGTGACGGTAAAGTCAAATTATCAGAATTACCTCCACATGCTGATACGATAATCAAGACGTATAAAGGGATAGTAACTTGTGTTAATTGGGATGAGGGGGAGCTATTTTGAATAAAAGAAAAAGAATAAGAATTCAAACGATGTTGAAGGTGTTTTAAAGTTTCTCCGTAACGATCCACAATCTCGGATGGACAGATCTTTGTATTGTTGCAAAAAAACGAAAAATTCCGACAAAATTGCCCAATTGTTTTCTTATCTAATGGTTGGCCTGGTTATTTTTCACCTTTTAGCGTTTTTAGGTTTTGTTAATAACAGCAAAGATTTCACCATTGATGAAAAAATGATGTTTTTCGCTTCGTATGTTATTCTGGTATCAATCTTAATACCGATAATTCAATTTATTGTTAGTAAAAATGATTCTGTTAATATGGAAGAGACTGAATACCTGCTGTTGTATATTGTGAATATCATAACTGACCAAGCTAAAATATTCAATGAAGAGAAGGAAAAGTATAATGAAGTATTAAGTAAGATTGCTAGTTTGGAAAGTATAGATAAAATAGTAGACGAGGAATTTTTGAATATCAAAAATCAAAAGGAAATGATGGATTACTTAAAAGAAAGACATTCCGGAATCAAAAAAATAGTCCCCGCAAGTCAACTAGAGGACAACGATGATTACAGCATTGCGCTGTGTCATTTGTTGTCCTCTTTTTTATTTCAAAAAAAGGAGTGAGAGAAATGAAATCGTTGCAACTGAACTGGTTGAAAAAGGATCCGCTGATGCTCGGACAGGCGAAGTGGAGCGAAAAGATACTGGGACAAGGGGTAAGTCGTCGGAACAGTTGTCTGATAGGGAATGGGCTGAATTGATGGGTACAAATCGGCAAACGTGCAAAAGGGTTAACGGGTCAATTCGTAAACGATAGTAGGGTTCGGGCTTATGACGGAGAAGCAGATTGTGCAGTTGTTGAAAGATTATCACTGGATGATTAATAGTGTGAAGATAATGCGCGAGGGATTGAATGATGTTGGTGGAACTTTACGGCTCAATATGGATTGGAGGCAGCTATGCCGAAAGCGGCGTTTGTGGTTTTAACTACGCCGACGTCCCCATTACATACAAGTGATTATTTATGTTTTACTAGGTGCTCCTTAAGCGCAACATTCAATATCTCTAAATTCTTCGGATCCATGAGAGGGATTTTTGAGCAATCTATTTTCATGAGATCCCCAACGTAAGTAGCGTGGCGCCTTATTTTGTTGAAGACGACTGGCGGTAAATTCAGTAGCTCGATCTCATCATCTAGTGGATTGTGTTTGATTTCGACGACAGGTTCAAAGATAGGCTCGACAACAGTGTTGTCTACAAATTTCAATAGCATCCCGACATCAGTTATCTCAAGTAAGATCATGATTTTCTGGAGGTGGATAAGTGATAAGCGTTCAGTTTTATTTTTATTAAGATTAGAGATAGATTCGTAACGGATGTCTGTTAAATTCGGAAGTTTTAGTTGAGTCATATTTCGTTCTTTAAGGATTTGATTTGACACAATTTCAACCTCAGCCAATGTAATCAACTCCGAGTAAATGATGAGGTAATTCTACCTTATATCCGATTATCCGTATAGGTGGAGAATAAAAGAGGGGGTGCGTGCGTGCGAGCGACATGACCCCTCTTACCAGCCCTGATACATAGGTAATTAAAAAATTAGTTGGTTTAGACTGAGTATCTTGAATGTACAAAATAAATATTCGAAAAAATAAAAAAATAAAAAGGGTTTTAGTAAATAGAGCAGAATATAACGGTGTACGAAGAAATATCTAAATAAAGGAGATGGGAATTGATGAAAAAGAAAAAGTCGACGTTTTCTATCATGAGTATTTTATTAGTTTTAAGTTTATCGTTTGGTAGCAGTGCAGGCGCAAAACCAGTTGATTTTGATCCCGATCCTCCAAAGCCACCACCAACATCGTGCGTAAAAGCGCCTTGTCCATTGTATTAATTGATTCAGAAAAAGCATCGATTCTAAAATGATCGGTGCTTTTTTATATACCTAAAAAAGTGAGATTAAAATGATTTACACCTTACTTGGCGAATGTTGTCGTATGAGCGGGGGAGGAAAATGCGCATGAAAGTTAAATATCATCTGTTTGATACTAGTCAAGGAATGTTAGTGTCTGAAGGCGATAGATATCAAACAATCCATATTGATAATGATGTTGAACTTGATAAACACGAAAGCTTAAAAACAGTGGGTGGTGCGATAGGAAAAGAAATTAATAGATCTATTTCAAATATCAAAGTATTAGGGTACGAATTAGTTTTAGCATCTCTTCTGAGGTGCTTTTTCTATTACATAAAAGGATGGTGATGAAAACGACAAACAAACCAATAGCTGCACATTGCAATGCAGGATGTAAAAAGGAATTCACAATCAATAAGTTCCTTACGCGTAAAGTTAAGAACGGCATTCGTTGCTTACTTACTATGCAAGTGCTGAGAAACTAAAGCTTCAGAAGGAAATGCGTAAGCTACATGTATTAATACGATACATTGGTCCTTCGCGATTCTACCTAGAAGAAAATATACTGAAAGCAAAAATTAAACAAAGTATGGACGAAGCAAGAGCAATTACTACTGAATAACTAATGCATTCAAAGTCTATTCAATCGAGTGGGCTTTTTCTTCTACATAAAATTAAAGGTGGTGATGATAATGACATTTCTTAAAGCATTATTTCGTGTACTGTTTCCATCATTCAATATCGGTATCAAGCCACCTTCTAGAGTGACGATGGGATTCGGGGAGTTAGGCAAGGGACCAACTGTTGGTATTACAGCAACAAATGGTAATACATCAGAAAAGAAGTGATCCTACAAAGTTAGCCATCTATTAAAATCTCCTTTTTAATTCCTAATTTGAATTAGGTTATTTATTTATTTTAAGGACAAGGGAAGACAATCACCCTTGCGCGAAAGATTTAGGGTCATATTGTAATTGAGAAGGAGGTGAAAAAAATGGGATCTTATTCAAAAAAATGTGATTGTCATCACTCTGATAATGACATGGATTTTAGACGCATGGAAGCAAAATTGGAAGATATTTTGATACAACTTCAACAACAAAAGCAGTGGCAAGGTCAGTATCAAAATCAATTCCAAGATCAAGATCAAGATCAAGATCAAGATCAAAAACAAGCTCAAGCTCAAGTTGATACTGATACAAGTACCTTCGAAAATATTGGAAGTCCAACAATCACTGTTACAAATACTGTCGATGTTGTTTCGGTAGCTGTTGCCGTGGCACTATTATTACAGGGACCATTAGGGACAGGTCTTTCTGTTGATGCAGTAAAAGAATTAAAAAATATGCTTCAAGCATAATGATAATGGTTTCAACAAAATAATATCTTCTTGGTAGCAGAAAACGCTAATTTGCGTTCTCTGTTACTAATTACTTAAATAATTAGTTTATCAGTTGGATACCTTTTATATTTAAGTCTCTTCATTTTGGTGATTATGTTACTATTTTTTAATCCAAGAGAAGAAAAAAAGAAGCCACAGTTGTTCCAACTAAAGTTAATAAATTTCTTTTTTGGGAATAAGCCATAAAATAAGAAATGAAATTAAGCGCTCATATATTGGGTGCTTTTTTCTATGCCGAAAAAAATTAAGCGATTAGCATAATGAGGTGATGCCATTGAATGTGAAGAAAAAGAAAAGAGGAAGCAGAGGGAAATTCGTTGAATGGTTAAAACCAGAAGGGTTAATCAAGATTGAAGGTTGGGTTCGCGATGGTTTAACAGATGAACAGATCGCTACAAACATAGGTATTAGTCGTTCGACATTGAATGAATGGAAAAAGAAGTATTCGGACATATCGGACGCCTTAAAAAGGGGCAAGGAAGTTGTTGACCGTCAAGTTGAGAATGCGTTGCTTAAACGGGCTCTTGGATATCAATACAACGAAGTTACACAAGAAAAAACATGGAGTGACGAACTAGGGATATATGAGATGCCAGTAACAAAGATTGCCACAAAAGAAGTCAATCCAGATACGACCGCTCAAATCTTCTGGCTGAAGAACCGCAAACCGAAAGACTGGCGTGATAAACAGGATATCCAACACAGTGGCAATATGGACATCAATAACCCAGTTAAGGGCCTCACAACAGAGGAACTAAGGAAGCTGATAGACAAATGACTGATTTAGAGAAAATAAAACAAATGGCCAAGTTAGAACTCGCTAACCGTGAGTTCTTTTATTTTTGCCATTTGCTTGCTCCAGACTTCTATGCGGCAGACCGTCAGTACTTAATTGACCTTTGGAATGAGATGCAGGTGTTCTATGAATCGGACGATGACGTATTAATCGTTAACGTACCACCTCGTTATGGCAAGTCCAGAACAGCTGTCATGTTTGCACAATGGATATTCGGACAAAATCAGAACGAGAATAAGTGTTAGAGCATTGTAGGCCTCAAGGGAGTTTTTGATTAAGTCATCAATGATTAGCACAGAAGCACCGAAACCAGTTGCTGTACCTGTTGCAGACGTTGCTAGGTAGATAGACGATATTCAGGAGTTTGCATTATCAAAAGATGAAATAAAAATTTTTCCAGACCAAGAAGTTTCTTTAAGTTTTGAAGAAAATAATGAAAATGGTGGAGATATTTTTACAGATGAGAAAATTACTGTTGCACTATGGAAAGACAATCAACGATTAGAATGGGAACTGATTGATTTTAATAAATTTCGCTTCCCGACAGACGAGGGCAAATACGTTTTAGAAGTTAATTTTGCGTCTTTGGCAGGTAGTGCTCAGTATGTCGGAAATATTTTTATTAAATAATTTGACTAAAGATTAACAAACCTATATTAAATAACGTGGGCTTTATTGGAACGGCAGAAATGTTTTCTTATTGTGCTAACGGACAGGATTTTGAACAAGAATAGATAAAAATGCAAAGGGGGATCAGATATGATTGTTTTGCTTAATGTTGGAAGCCTAATGCTTGGGGTAATTGCTTGGATACTTCCTGTAGTTGCCCTCATGCGACATGAAAAACATAACTATAGGAATTGGGCCGCCCTATCCATTATGAGTATCAGTGCTTGTGCTATCTCGTTATGTTTTCAGATTTTTTATAACTATCATCTGGTAAAGATTGAGGATTGGTCTGCTCTTATGGACACAACGGGTGCTGTAGCGTTCGTCGCGGCAGTTCTTCTCATCGTTACCATCATATTAAATGCAATTACCCTGTTTGTATATCGTGGCAGAACAGCAAAGTAGGATATCAAATTCCAGTTTTATAGGATTGGAATTTTAAATTCATAACGCAAAAAGGATTAATCCACACTTCTGTTTTTAAAGTAAAGGGTAGTTTAGTGAAGAAGTTTATGACTACGAAACTCTCTTAATAAAAAATATAGAGGCTTGAAACCTACTAAGGGGAAACGTCTAAATAAATTAATTATAGATGTTGAATTAAAGAATCTCATTGAATCTACTGTGGCGCTCAATAATGAGCGAGTTGTAATTCGGGGTGTGGATTGTAGAACGCTTGGCGCTTTTGGGATGCCTTTGCCGCGCCTGCACTAGGGTGTTCCTTAACGAGAGAAATGTGATTTTGAGATGTAATATGCCAAGATTATAAGGTGATTACTATCTGATACTATATAAATTGAAAAAATTTCCATTGAACCGCTACCCCCGAGTAGGCGCCTTCGCTCAGTTTATACACCAGATTCAATAGTTCAACATATATAATTAGATTCAAGAAAGACGCACTTAAGGTTGCAGATTTCATCACAGCTAACGAAATGCTCTTTCTCACATAGACCATCCAGCGAAGGCGCGACTTCGTGGTAGCCGGAGCGATAAGACTGAAAGTGATCTCCTTTCTGGCTTATCGCGAGAGGTATCCACAAAGCGTCGAAGCGATATTAGCAGGAATTCTAATTCTATCCTCGTGTATTGGGACATTTGTTGATCACATTCGCTCGATTTATGGCACTCCAGGTAGTAGATCTTATCCCCGAAAACAAAATACATTTTCTCAATATAGACCATCCCGCGAAGACGCGACTTCGAGGGAGGCATCCACAAAGAGCCGAAGCGGTATTGGCAGGAATTCTGATTCTATCCATTGTAAAGCGCCTATGCCGCACTCATTTTTTCAACAGAATTAGATAGCGTTGCCTCACATTTGAAAGGGGGAAATCATTTGAATCAATCATTGATAATTATTGATGCCCAACAAGAATTAATTGACGGGAACCAAGAAGAAAGAGCGGTTTTTAATAAAGAGCAACTTATTAGGAATATCAATTTAGTGATTGAAAAAGCAAAGGAATTCGGTGTTCCAATTGTCTTTGTAAGGGATTTAGATGTTGCTGCAGGCAAAGGAAAGGGGTTTCAAGTTCACAATGAAATTAATGTACCTATGGATGCAGAAATCTTCGATAAAACTGCAACAAATTCCTTCCATGGAACAGGACTTCTAAATCATTTAAGATCTCAAGAGATCGAGCACGTTGTTATTATGGGCTGTGCAACACAACATTGCATAGATAGCGCAGTCAGAACAGCTACTGTTAGTAGTTTGGATGTCACATTAGTCAGTGATGGACATTCAACAACAGACAGTGATGTTTTAAGTGCAGAACAAATTATAAAGCATCATAATGAAACTCTTCATGGTCATTACAATGTAGAACACTTTTCAATTGTCAGAAGCACAGAGGAAGATTTGTTTCATCCAACTCATGATTCATATAGATAATTTAAAAATATAGCACTAATCGGAAAATCATAATAAGAACAATAGCCCAATTTCTTGCTGTTGTAATTAAGAAACTGGTATGTTTAAGGGATTAGAATTATTGAGAATAGTTCGGAATAAAACTACGTGGTGTTTACTGTAAATATTGAATGGTAAAACAGGTATGTCCATCAGGGCATTCTTTTCATTTGAAGGATTCCTTCCTCTTTTGTAGAATAATGCAAAGGAGGAGGGATTATTCATGACTAATGAAGAAAGAGATCAACTATCTGATATGCTGTTACAAAGTTTGTATGATTATCATTTTGCTAATAATGGGGGAAGCTATAATTTACCTAAAGCAATGATAAATGCCGACGTAAAAAGCAAACTAGCTATTGAAAACCTTATCGAAAAGGAATATGCCACAGATAGTGGGCAAGGGACAGATAATCTAGTTTTAGCTATAACAACGCAAGGTATGGACTATATCAAAAACAAATAACTGCATGTACTAAGCGATTAACAGAGGAACGTCCACCCAGGCGTTCTTTTTGTTTATTCAAAAACAAAGGAGGGTGGGAGCTCATTCATCATAGGCGGACAAGCTAGGAAATAATACGCTCACAAATACAGATCTGTTAGCGGAGGTGTTTAAGTTTTTTTGAAAATCGTCTTCGGATAGGTAAGGACGATATTCGGATGTGGAAAGAGTTTAGCTACATTAAGAAACAACTTGGACTTATTAGTGAAGATTTTCTCTAATTCAGAAAAAGTTACCTGGATGACTCTGTGAACTCTATTTCGAACAATACTCAATTCATCGTCCAGGTCACTATAATGTCTGGAGAGGGATTATAGTTGGATGTAAACATTGTGCGAGTTTGTTTCAATCCGTCTATTATTGGTAGAATGAGGAAGAGCTAGCCGATTTGCATTACTGGATCCGTATCGCAGTGGCGCTTTGCCCCTAGCGGATGCAGTGGACAATATCTATAGCCATTACCCCAGGCATGAAACATTCGAGTGCTCTTTGAATAGACTGTGGCTGCTTCAGAGGCGATGTGTGGCTAACGGGTGCATTACTGAAATAACAATAATGGCGCTTGCCGTTCTTTAATTAGAAACAGCAGTAATTTAGGGGGGGGAGCAAATGAGTCGATTTAGAGGAATAATCCTAGAAGGCTATTCGAATGCTGGAAAAACTTCAGTCTTAAAATCATTGAAACAACTTCAGGCATGTGATGAGGCGGAACGCAGTGTCATTATTCTCAGTGAACATTATTCGCAAGTATTATACAAAGTAAATGATGAACTAAAATGGTTGAGTCGTGAGGAGCACTTACGACTCTTAAATGAAAGAGTTATGATGTTGAAAAAGTTAAACAATTGGGCAAGGGAAATTAGCCAATCATCCCCACGTTCAAAAGGTCTATTCTTTATATTGGAAAGGTTTCATTTAAATCATCGGGTAGCATTCTCGCATCATATATCAGACGAAATCAAGCAATTAGAAGCCGAATTGTTTGGGATGGGAGCAAGATGCACATTGTTAACTGTATCTTCCAATAATATAGAGCGAAGAATAAGTAGTAGAAATCCCGATGAATGGGTTGGGAAAACTACAAAAGAAATGAAAGTGGCTTGTGATTTATTACTAGAACAACAACAAGAATATAGAAATCAAGCTGAAAACTCAATCATTCCTACAATTGAAATAAATACTGACGATAAAGATTGGGAGTCATACGCAAAACAGATTTACTTCTTGAACTAACGACGGGATCAGTTCAATATAGACCACTAAAAATTTATATAAATACTCACTAGTGTAGCATTTTATATAAAGTAATGGTTATTTTAAAATAGAGGAAAATACCAATTCCGTTTTCAGTTGAATATAAAACGGGTGGGTTACTAAGATTTATTATTTAACTAAAGGGCAGAATTATAGAGGAAGTGGGTTTGGCGATGAATTTGGAACAAATTGTAGAAATATTAGTTTCAAGTTTCAAGAAAAACACTCTAGTAAAGGCGATATTTTTAAAAGGGTCAATGGCTAGAAATGAACATGATATTTACTCTGATATTGACTTATATTGCCTCGTGAACGAGGAAGATTTAGAAAAATTCTTACCGCAAAGAATTCAGCATCTCAAGGAATACAAGGATTTAATTTTTCTGGATAATATTTTTATTGTTGCGCCACAAATTTTAGCTGTATATGAGGATTTTACTCATATTGATTTATATACAGTTACTCAGCAAACTATAAATAAAAATGATGAAATACGTATTTTATATGACCCAAAGGGTTTATTGAAAGATTACCATGAACATTCGTCACTTAGTTTATCTTATGATCAATTTGTAGACGCAGTAGATGATGTTATTTGGTTTCTATATCAATATATGCAATCTTCGAAGCGTAGAAATGATATTTGGTGCTGTCATTTATTGCATTTGTCGTTTACATATTTAGTATCTATTTTGCTGTATCGGTATTGTCCAAAAAGAGCGCTATTAGGCTTGAAAACGGTCGAAAAGTGTTTGTCCAAAGAAATTGTTGATGAATTAAATCTAATACTAAATAAAAATACAGTTGATACTCACAAAGAGGCAGCAATTTTAATTAGCGAATTTTTAAAACAAGAAAAAGAATGGATATTTTCTGAATTGGAAAATCCTGAAAAAATCTCATTGTTTTGGAGTGAAGTTATAAAATATTTAAATGAATAGATGTTATGAGAAAAGTGAAGAAGTCATAATAGAAATACATAATAGTCCAACAAATAGATATTCCTTTACGTGTAAATGAGAGTATTTCTCTTATGCGAGAAAACAGGCACAGTAGTTGGATAACAGGAAATTATCTTCTGACGGTCTTTATTTGCTTGCAATACGAACATGTGCGAGGCGAATTATCCCTAATGAAATGACCGTGTAAATTTAAGCAGATTATTTTGTTAGGCAACATGTAAAGCACCTTTATCTAGGTTTATAGGCTTCAATCAGTAAAATAGAGTTGATAAATGGTTTTAATTAGATAATGATTGAATCACTTAAAAGAATAAATAACGGAATCGGATACTTGTTGTTAGTTCTATTAATGGAATTTAAAAGGAGGTTATTTTTATGGAAAAAGTATTTCCTATAATTGAAACAAGTAGATTGATTTTAAGAGAAGTAACAACAGAGGATGCAACTGAAATGTTTACCTATCTATCCGATAAAGATGTTGTGAAACCGATGGGATTGGTACCTTGCCAAACGGTAAAAGACGTATGGGATGAAATTAAATGGTATAAATCGATATTCGAAGAGGATACGGGAATTAGATGGGGAATTACACTAAAAGATTCTGGTGAGGTTATAGGAAGTTGCGGTTTTCTTAATAGGCAAAGTAAACATTATCGGGCCGAAGTTGGATATGAATTAAGCAAAGAATACTGGGGTAAAGGGATAGCCAGTGAAGCATTGGAAGCCGTTGTTAAGTATGGTTATAATCACTTTCAGCTAGAAAGAATTGAAGCTTTAATTGAACCATCTAATCTAGCATCACAAAAACTAGTAGAAAAGCAAGGCTTTAAAAGAGAGGGTTTGCTAAGACGATATGAATTTACTTGTGGTAAATTCGATGATCTATATATGTACTCAATCATAAAAGAAGAAATCAATTTTTTGTAAAGATTGGAGTCATTGCAGCTACTTTTTTGGTCAGAATACAGCATCGTGGGATGTGCTTGTACATTGGTAAAGTGTATAAAATTAATGGCGAGCATTCCATTGGATTGCTCGCCATTTTTTACGTTTATTTTTTACTGAAAATGTCCTGTATATCGAATGTCGATTCTGTTTTATAAAATTACATGCTTTGGCTTCTTCCAGAACAGCGCAATAATCGTGCCGAGTGCCAATACGATTGCTGCAAAATAGTACGGGTAGTTTAAGTCGACGTCGAATAAAACACCACCAACGATTGGGCCGAAAATATTGCCAATACTTGTGAAGGTTGAGTTCATGCCACCGATAAAGCCTTGTTCATTGCCCGCAATTTTCGATAGATACGATGTAATGGCTGGACGAATCAAATCAAATCCAACGAAAAGAAAGAATGTAGTTAGTAAAATCGTGAAGTATGAGCTCACGAAGGTCATCAGTAGTACAAGGATGGCTGATATAGCTAAGCTGTAACGAATAAGATTGATTTCACCTATGCTTTTTGACAGGCGATCAAATAGTAAAAGCTGTGCAAGAGCACCGACAATCGCGCTGCCTGTAATGACGATGGCGATATCTTTTGGTGTGAAGCCGAATTTGTGGTCGACGAATAAACTAAAGAACGATTCAAAAGCCGCTAGACCAAACGACAACACGAAAATTAAAATGAACGCAATGGCATACATCGGTATGAAAAGACGGCGAAATCCAGTTTTTTGTCCTGGAAGAGGTGCTTCTTCAGCCCTGCGTTCGGGTTCTTTTAATAGGATAAATGAAAGAATCGCAGCAAGCGCTCCGAGTACACCCGCTGAGTAAAATGGTATACGAGTGCCAATTTCAGCTAGAAACCCACCAAGCCCCGGCCCGATAATAAAACCTGTGCTAATAGCGGCAGACATATAGCCAATTGCCTTTGGTCTTGTAGCGTTCGTTGTAATATCTGCGATAAAGGCGGTTACAGCGGGCATAATAAATGCTGCACTGACTCCGCCGAGCATTCGCGAGACAAATAAAACTTCAACTGATTTACCGAATCCAAACAAAAATTCTGAGAAACCGAATACAAATAGGCCGATTACAATCATTACTTTGCGACCGTATTTGTCAGCCCACCGCCCGGCAAACGGTGAGACGATAAGTTGTGTAATTGCGAATGCCGCCATCATATACCCGACGACCTCACCGCTGATCCTAAGCTCATTCATAATCGTAGGAAGTACCGGAATAACGAGGCCGATGCCGAGAAAAGCGATAAATAAATTCATTAGTAAGATGGCCAATGTGACTTTTTGATTCTTCATAAACAAATCTCCTCTAAGTTGGTATAAAACACTTCTTTCGCTTCCTCAGATTCAAAAAGGAAAATTGTTACGAGAAATGATACGACGATAACCCGAATGCAGGGCTAAATTGTTTTAGCACTTTCAATGAATGTCATGTACTTATACAAAAAGAAATGAGCACTTTCATTAATAGATATCTTCTAGACATATGGTACGACATTAAGTGAAAATTGGCTATTAGTGGATGAAAAAAGTATTCAGCTACATACGCAAATAAACCTAATTATACGTAAATATCCACGGTGATGATTGATAATAAAGAGCGTCGTAAACACTTATCAGCTCAACGTTTGTAGGATACTTCATAATACTGTATGATACTATTTAGTAAGCCTAATTAACAAGATGCTCTTATGGCTGTATTAGTGATGAAAAAGGAATTAATAAACGGAGAAGGGGGCGTCGAGCCCTCTTTTTTCCGTGTAAGGACTCCAAAGTCTAAGAACTAGGGGCCATAAGCCTCTTATATAAGGCGTTTACGATTTTCTAACTAAAGGAAGGAAGTGACGGTATGAGGGGTATGTATATCCACATTCCGTTTTGCCATCAAATTTGTCATTACTGTGATTTCAATAAAGTATTTTTCAAAAATCAGCCTGTCGATGAATATATCGAATCAATGGGGCAGGAACTAGCAATCATGCAGCAGGAAGGCATTTCATTCAAAGATGTTGAAACGGTTTTCTTGGGGGGCGGTACGCCGACTTCGCTGTCTGAAAAACAATTAGAACGGCTGCTTGAGATTATCCACGAATATGTAGATGTCAGTTCATTGAAAGAGTTCTCAACAGAAGCAAATCCGGACGAGCTGACGTACGGCAAACTACTTGTCCTAAAAAATGGCGGAGTGGACAGGCTGAGCATCGGGGTCCAGTCATTTGACGCGGAACTATTAACGAAAATCGGCAGAACGCATGGTCCTAATGACGCCACACGTGTTGTCGGGGAAGCAAGAAAAGCTGGTTTCGATAATATAAGTATTGATCTAATTTACGGTTTGCCGGGGCAAACAATCGTGCAATGGCAAGATACGCTTGATAAGGCGCTTTCCCTAGATCTTCCCCATTATTCTGGGTACTCACTCATCGTTGAGCCGAAAACAGTTTTTTATAATTTGATGAATAAAGGCAGATTGCCGTTGCCGGGGGAAGATATTGAAACGGAAATGTTTACACTGTTAATCGAGCAGATGGAACGTGAAGGACGCAAGCGTTACGAAATTAGTAACTTTGCTATTCCAGGCCATGAATCAATCCATAATCTTATCTATTGGGAAAATGCAACATACGCAGGTGTCGGAGCGGGTGCACATGGGTATGTAAATGGAATAAGATACTCCAACATCGGTCCGATTGCTAAATATATGGAGAAAACAGCAGTGGGAGAACGTCCATTGCAGCAGACGCATCTAGTGACAGAAACAGAAGCGATGGAAGAAGAAATGTTTCTTGGACTACGCAAGTCAAATGGAGTATCCATCTCATTATTCCAAGAAAAGTTCGGGAAATCGCTAGAAGATGTATACGGGGAAACTCTGCACTCTCTTATTAAAGATGGGCTTGTTGAGCAATTGGACGATGCGGTCAAATTAACGCATCGTGGTGTTTACAGAGGAAACGATGTGTTCCAGCAATTTCTTAAATAATCTTGAGTCAATCCGTTGACACTTCGATCTGTATTTGTTAAATTATCAGTAGTATTAGCACTCGCAGTTATAGAGTGCTAACAGGAGTGATGACTATGTTGACGAACAGACAATTGCTAATTTTGCAACTGACGGTTGACGATTTCATCGAATCCGCACAACCTGTCGGATCGAGGCAGCTATCCAAAAAGCCGGAAGCTCCATTTAGTCCTGCGACAATACGGAACGAAATGGCTGACCTTGAAGAGATGGGTTATCTCGAAAAAACCCATACTTCATCCGGCAGAATACCATCCGAAAAAGGATATCGATTTTATGTGGACCACCTATTATCGACTGAAAAGCTGAACACAGAAGACAGCATCCACTTACGTTCGATATTTCGGGAAAAAATCGTTGAGACGGAAGAGTTAATACGCAAATCGGCAACAATTTTGTCCGACTTGACGAATTATACGTCAATTCTTCTCGGCCCCGATACATCGTCCCATGCGGTGAAACGTTTTTCGATCGTTCCATTGGATGAGAAGACAGCTGTAGCCATTATTGTCACGGACAACGGTCGTGTTGAGAATAGGTTATTCAATGTTCCAGAAGGCTTCACCGCATCAGATATCGAAAAAATGGTGAACATCCTGAATGAACGGCTTATCGGTACTCCGCTAGTCCATATTCAGAGGATACTTGCCATGGAAACGAAATCGGTATTGGAACGTCATATTCATCACGCAGGCGATTTGTTTGCATCATTTCAACGGGCGATTTCAATCGAACCGGAGGAACGCCTATATTTTGGCGGTAAAATGAACATGATGAAACAACCTGAATTCAATGACATTCACAAGATGAAAACGTTTTTCGAGCTAATGGACAAAGGTGCACCAGCGATGACGTTTTTCCAGGAAGGTATGACAGGCATTCATGTCCGTATCGGTTCTGAAAATAATCACAATGCAATGGAAGATTGCAGTGTAATTACAGCGACGTATTCGGCCGGCGACAATATGACGGGTTCCATCGCCATCATCGGTCCCAAACGGATGGATTATGCAAGAGTCATTACGATGCTTGATTTAATGAGTAGTGATTTGTCCAGAGAATTGGCAAGGCTGACAATCGGCGGCGGAACAGCAGGGAGGAACGACTAATGACAAATGTAAACGATGAAATTGAAGAAAATGAAGAGGTTGCAGTAGAAACTTCCGAACATGCAAACGAAACAATCGAACCAGATGAAATTATTGAAGAGATTGAACTCGTTGAAAACGGGGAAGACACTATTGTGCAAGAACTAACTGAAAAACTGAAAGAAGAGGAAAACAAGCGGCTCAGGCTTCTAGCAGATTATGAAAATTACAAAAGAAGAGCTTCGCTTGATAAAGAAGCACTGCAAAAGTATCGCGCCCAAAGTGTCGTTACAAATCTGATTCCAGTTCTTGATAACTTTGCACGGGCACTTACCGTCGAAGCGAAAACTGAAGAAGCGCAAACGATGATGGCGGGATTAGACATGATTTATCGTACATTCGTTCAAGCCCTTGAAGATGAAGGACTCGTTGAAATCAAAGCCTTGGATCAAGAGTTCGATCCGAATTTCCACCAAGCGATTATGACAGGGTCAGATGAAGACAAACCATCGGGAATTGTACTTGAACAAATGCAAGCTGGTTATATGTTGAAAGATCGTGTTCTTCGACCAGCAATGGTTAAAGTAAACGAATAAAAATGTAGCACATATATAGGAGGAATTTGATTATGAGTAAAATTATCGGTATTGACTTAGGGACAACAAACTCAGTAGTAGCAATTTATGAAGGCGGAGAGCCGAAAGTTATTCCAAATCCGGAAGGTAACCGTACGACACCATCTGTCGTTGCGTTCAAAAACGGCGAGCGTCAAGTCGGAGAAGTTGCGAAACGCCAATCGATCACAAATCCAAACACAATCATGTCAGTAAAACGGCATATGGGATCGGATTTCAAAGTGAAAGCGGAAGACACTGAATATACACCTCAAGAAGTTTCTGCAATGATTCTTCAGTACTTGAAAGGCTATGCCGAAGAGTATTTAGGTGAAAAAGTGACAAAAGCGGTTATTACTGTCCCTGCTTACTTCAGCGATGCACAACGTCAAGCGACACAGGACGCTGGTAAAATTGCTGGTCTTGAAGTAGAACGGATCATCAACGAGCCAACTGCAGCAGCACTTGCATATGGTCTTGATAAAACAGATGATGATGAAACAATTCTAGTGTATGACCTTGGAGGCGGTACGTTCGACGTATCAATCCTTGAACTTGGCGATGGTGTTTTCCAAGTTAAATCAACTGCCGGAGATAATAAACTTGGCGGAGACGACTTTGATGAAGTTATCATTGACTATCTTGTTCAGGAATTCAAGAAAGACAACGGAATTGACTTGTCAAAAGACAAAATGGCGATGCAACGTTTAAAAGATGCTGCTGAAAAAGCGAAAAAAGATCTTTCAGGTGTAACAACATCACAAATTTCGCTACCATTCATAACAGCAGGCGATGCAGGTCCACTTCACCTTGAAATTTCATTGTCACGCGGGAAATTCGATGAATTGACTGCTCACCTTGTTGAACGTTCAATGGTACCGACACGTCAAGCAATGAAAGACGCAGGGCTTGCTGCATCTGATATTGATAAAGTAATTCTTGTTGGTGGATCGACTCGTATTCCAGCAGTCCAAGAGGCAATCAAGAAAGAAACGGGTAAAGAGCCATATAAAGGCGTTAATCCGGATGAAGTAGTTGCTCTTGGTGCAGCTGTTCAAGGATCAATCTTAAGCGGAGACGTTACAGACGTTGTTCTTCTAGACGTAACACCTCTTTCACTTGGTATTGAAACGATGGGGAACGTATTCACTAAACTCATTGAACGCAACACGACAATTCCGACAAGCAAATCACAAGTATTCTCAACAGCGGCGGATAGCCAGCCAGCGGTTGACATTCATGTATTGCAAGGTGAGCGTCCAATGTCTGCGGACAACAAAACGCTTGGTCGTTTCCAATTGACTGACATTCCGCCAGCACCACGTGGCGTTCCACAAATCGAAGTAACATTTGATATTGATAAAAATGGTATTGTTACAGTTAAAGCGAAAGATCTTGGTACACAAAAAGAACAAAATATTACAATTCAAGCAAGCTCAGGTCTAAGTGACGAAGAAATCGAACGTATGGTGAAAGATGCAGAAGCAAACGCTGAAGCTGACCAAAAGCGTAAGGAAGAAGCGGACTTGAAAAACGAAGCAGATCAACTTGTATTCATGGCTGAAAAGACATTAAAAGATCTCGAAGGAAAAGTTTCCGAAGAAGAAGTGAAAAGTGTCGAAGAAGCGAAAGAAGAGTTGAAAACTGCGCTTGAAGCAGCTGATTTTGACGAAATTCGTACTAAGAAAGAAAAACTGGATGAAATTGTTCAACAAATGACTATGAAGTTGTATGAACAAGCAGCGGCTGAAGGCGCTGAAAATGCAGGCGAACCTCAGGACGATGGTGTGGTTGACGCTGATTTTGAAGAAGTAGACGACAAAGAAAATAAATAAGAGTAATTGTTGACGGAAAAGTCAAAGTCCGATATTCCGGCTTTGGCTTTTCCGATTTTTATTGTGCAATATAGATTTCAGCACCTTACTTCATACGATTTGAATCATATAATGGAGAGGGATTGAACTGCATCCCATCTACATTTCGGGGCTAACCATACGCTTACGCTTTTCAATATTTAATGATACAATAGGCGATATCCAAAGTATTTCGGGAGAGTGAAATAATGAGTAAAAGAGATTATTATGATGTATTGGGATTGTCAAAATCCGCTTCAAAAGATGAAATCAGGAAGGCATATCGTTCGCTTTCGAAAAAATACCATCCAGACTTGAACAAAGCGGATGATGCAGTTGAGAAATTCAAAGAAGTGACCGAGGCTTATGAGATATTGAGCGATGACTCGAAAAAAGCGAATTATGACCAATTTGGCCATACTGATCCTAATCAAGGATTTGGCGGTTTCGGTGGTGGCAGTGGAGCTGATGGCTTTGGTTTCGATGATATCTTCAGTACGTTTTTCGGTGGAAATACCCGTCGACGTGATCCGAATGCCCCAAGAAAAGGAGACGATTTACAGTATTCGATGAATATTGATTTCATGGAGGCTGTTTTCGGCAAGGAAACGGAAGTTGAAATACCGAAAGAAGAAACATGTGATACGTGTGATGGCTCAGGTGCCAAAAAAGGGACTACGCCTAAGACGTGTACACATTGTGGTGGTTCAGGGCAAATCAGTGTTACACAAAATACGCCGCTTGGCCAAATGGTCAACCGCCGGGCATGTCCGCACTGTCAAGGAACTGGTAAAATAATTCCTGAAAAGTGTTCAACTTGCCATGGTGCAGGTAGAGTGACGAACAAGAAGAAAATTAAAGTCACGATTCCTGAAGGGGTCGATGACGGTCAACAGCTTCGGGTGTCTGGACAGGGTGAAGCTGGTCATAACGGAGGACCTGCGGGCGATTTGTATATCGTATTCCGTGTCAGACAGCATGAGAAATTTATCCGTGAAGACGATGACATCTATTTAGAACTGAACCTTTCCTTCCCGCAAGCTTCACTCGGCGATGAAATTGAAGTGCCGACTGTGCACGGCAATGTAAATTTGAAAATTCCAGCAGGCACACAAACGGGAACACGATTCCGCTTGAAAGGCAAAGGCGTTAAAAACGTCCATGGTCGCGGTATCGGAGATCAGCACGTAGTTGTGAAAGTGTTGACGCCTAAGAAGATGACTGAAAAACAGAAGGAACTGATGCGTGAATTTGCAGCGATTAGCGGCGACTCACTTGATGAATATTCAAGTTCACTGTTCGATAAAATCAAACGTTCAATTAAAGGCGACTGAAAGGGATGAATTCATTTGAAGTGGTCGGAAGTTTCTATTCACACGACGCATGAAGCAACTGAAGCAGTAGCAAATATTTTACACGAAGCAGGTGCAAGTGGAGTTGTTATCGAAGATTCGGCAGAGCCTAATCGGATCCACGAAGACCGTTATGGTGAAATATGGGCACTCGACAAAAATGATTTCCCTAAAGATGGCGTCATCTTAAAAGCATATTTGCCTGTTAATAGCTTCCTTATCGAGACGATGAAAGACATTGATCAGTCTATCAATGGATTGGCGGAATTTGGAATCAACGCCGGTCAAAATGTGATTCAAACAAATGAAGTAGATGAGGAAGATTGGGCAACTGCATGGAAAAAGTACTACCATCCTGTCAAAATTTCCGGCCGTTTTACGATTGTACCGACATGGGAAGAATATGAACCTGTTGAATCAGATGAATTGATTATTGAACTTGATCCAGGCATGGCGTTTGGAACGGGCACCCATCCTACAACGGTCATGTGTTTACAAGCGCTTGAGAAGTATGTCAAGCCAAGTGACACCGTTGTCGATGTAGGAACGGGTTCGGGAGTACTGGCAATTGGAGCAGCCCTCCTTGGGGCATCGCGTGTCCATGCACTTGACTTGGATCAGGTTGCAGTTGTAGCTGCTAAAGAAAATATTGCGCTGAATCATGTTGAGGAAACGGTAAAAGTAATGCATGGAAATCTATTGGATTCTGTGAAAGAGCCAGCTGAAA
This sequence comes from Sporosarcina sp. FSL K6-1508, assembly GCF_038007465.1. Lineage (NCBI taxonomy): Bacteria > Bacillati > Bacillota > Bacilli > Caryophanales > Caryophanaceae > Sporosarcina > Sporosarcina sp. FSL K6-1508. Next base: position 2,944,525 of record NZ_JBBOXF010000001.1, read on the forward strand.
TTATCATTGCAAATATCCTTGCAGAAGTTATCATCTCCTTTTCACAGGATGCATATTCAATTTTGCCGGAAGAAGGCTTGTTTATTGTTTCGGGAATCATCGGACAGAAACGCGATCTTGTTAAAGAAGATTTGATCAGCAAAGGTTTTGAGATTGTCGAATCCGTTCTAATGGAAGATTGGGTTGCTATTATCGCTCGAAAAAGGAGCGTGTAACGGTTTGCAACGCTATTTTTTGCAATCTACATTTAATGGAGAAGGTAATGCAATAATTACTGGAGATGACGGTAAACATATCGTGCGTGTTATGCGAATGACAGTTGATGATGACGTCGTTGCAGTTACTAAAGGTGAAGCTTTCGTTTCGAAAATCATAGAAATTTTGCCTGACGGCGTTGTAATTCAGCGCAAAGGGGAACCCCTTCAGACAAACGAAATGCCTGTTAAAGTAACGATTGCTTGTGGCCTCCCAAAGGGCGACAAACTCGATTTAATCGTTCAAAAAGGAACAGAGCTTGGTATGGCAGGGATTTTCCCTTTTCAAGCCGAAAGATCTATTGTTAAATGGGATGACAAAAAAGGTGATAAAAAAGTTGAACGGCTTCGTAAAATTGCTAAAGAGGCCGCAGAGCAATGTCATCGTACGATTATCCCAGAAGTGCGGACTCCATTTTCTTTTAAGCAGTTAATCGCAGAATCAGAAAAATTTGATGTACTTCTATTTGCGGATGAAGAAGACGCAAAAAGTGGGGAGCCGCATAAAATTGCGGACCGTCTGAAAAACGTCTACCATGAACAAACGGTACTTGTTGTATTTGGACCTGAAGGCGGATTGTCTAGGTTAGAAGCCGAAACACTACGTTTAGCAGGTTTTCTACCAATAGCGCTGGGTCCGCGAATACTGCGGACAGAAACGGCACCACTGTATTTATTGTCTGCAATGTCTTACGAATTTGAGTGAAAGAGGTGAGCAGTTGTGTCTTCGGTCGCTTTCCATACATTGGGCTGTGCGTGTGTATACTCGTTCATGATAGCGTATGACTTCACGCGGGGCATGGCTTCGCGCGCTGTGGAGAAAACACCTAAAATGGCCGTTTTAGGCGTCATCTCCGTTGTAAAAGTACCTGATGGCAACCGAATTGCCTTTTTTAACAACTAAATCTTGATCCATCAATTCTTGAAGTAGCGTGTATACGCTGCTTCTTTTTAAATTCGTCAGCTTTTCAATATCCGTTCGCGACGCCGGGCCTTGCTCTTTTAGGTATATCAACACCGTGTCGATAAACTGTTTATACTTTCCGCGTTCTTGTATCTGCGTTTTTCGTTCTTCTTTCGGAAAGTAGGTGAAGCTATGTGTAATACCATTTTTAAACGTGATAGACATTACGCACTTATCGGAGATTGTAGCCCTGTCTACGACCGAATCCACGAAGTCCGCGAGTGCTTCTTTACCTACTCCGTCGATCAACTCTTTAAAGTCAATGTCTCGACTGTGATTCAGTGCTTGCGCAATCAGGAAATTACGTGCGTCATTTAAAAATGAGTGATCGGTAATGACGCCGGAAGCTGTTAGCAAACGTCGAATCTCGCTTTCCGCTTCTTCGATTTTCTCGACGATTTTATTTTTCTTTAATATGAAATCCTTTTGACTCATAGCCTCTTCGCCGTACAAATATAGTTCGTCCAATCGTTCGAGTGCCTTCGTATGCCGATCGCGCTCCTTCTTAGCTTTCTCCAATGCTAGACTACCACCAGTTTCCTCGCCCTCCGGCATAGAATATGCCTCTTTCTGATAGCCATCAACCGACATTAAATAAGTTTCTTGGAGCGCTTCGCGATCAATCCCGGCAACGTCAATAAATGCGCTGCCACGTAGCAACATGCGACTAATATCCGTCAATGAACGTTTGGAAGCGGCACTCGGATTTGAGCTATCTTGCAGCCGGATCAAATTAGAAACATAGTTCAGGATAAACGGAGCTACTAAGATGTCACTTACAAAGCTGTTGCAACTGTGAATGTTGCGCGTTGTCTTATTGGTCGAGCATGTATAACGCGATGGTTGAAAGCCGTCCGCACGCGCTGCGTCTAATCCAGCAGTCAAAAGAGATCCGCAAACGCCGCAATACAACTTTTTAGCGAAGACGTGCGTATGGATATTCTCGCGCTGCGTGCCGATAATGCCTTTAAAGTTGTCTGTTAGAATCTTATTGACGCGCTCAAATTGCTCTTCCGAAACGACAGCAGGGTGATTGTTCGGTTTAACAATCCACTCGCTTTCAGGTCTTAAACGATGGCTGCCATCACTTTCGCGTTTGTTGTAAGAGTACGTGCCGATATAAAATGAATTGCGTAAAATGTCGCGAACGGTTTTCGGGGTCCATTGCCCACCGCGTTTTGTTCTTACGTTTTCTTCGTTCAGCTGAAAAGCCACTTCGCCAGTAGACATTAATTTCTCATATAGATCATAAACGTAACGGACGACTGCCGTTTCTTCATCATCAGCAACAGGGTATTCTTCTTCCTCCGACCACGCGAAGCCAATCGGGACCGTCGCGCCATTCCACAATCCTTGTTCTGCACGCGATAACATGACCGCAGTCACGCGTTCAGACGTTAGTTGCCTTTCTAATTCCGCGAATACCAGGATGATCTTTAGCATTGCTTCGCCCATCGCGGTACTGGTGTCAAACTGCTCGTTCTTGGAAATGAACGTTACCTTGTATTTCTTCAATTCGTCGTACATGTCCGAAAAGTCTCGTAGGTTCCTTGAAATGCGGTCGATCTTCCATACAAGTAGGTGCGAGAACTCACCTTTACGAATGCGATCCATCATTTCGCGGTACATTGGCCGATCTGTATTCTTTCCGGAATATCCTGCGTCCTCAAATATCTCGTAATCTTCAATGTGTAGTACATACTTCGCGTAGTTAATTAAATCTTGACGCTGCAATGGCAAGGAATCCTTGTCAATCTGGTGGTGTGTGCTCACGCGTACATATAAGGCTGCCTTTTTCTTCTTCTCTGGTGGCATGAATGTCATAAAGAATCCCCTATCTATGAAAAAAGAGCGAGGCAACGGCCTGCTCCTCTCTCTATTAGTATTTTTTTAACTTGGCTCGCTTTCTATCCGTGAAGCTGATGACGTTTCGATTTTTTTCGCCACTTCCAGTTCGTGACGATAGCTTTCAACCTTCGCTTCAATCGGATCGACTTCTACCGTCGCAGCCGTCTCCGCATGTTTAGCGAAGTTAGACTTTATCCAACCGATAATCTCCGACCGCGTTTCCTTGTTTAACTCCATATAACTCTGAATAATATCAATCTCCAATTCTGTGAGATTGTTTTTTTGTGCTTTTTCATCCAACGAAAACGTTTCTGATTGAACAAACATTTCTCCTTTGCCAGTGCGAATCCATTCTTCCTTGATGTCGAATTCTCGACATACATCATTAATGATGCGGTCTGTGATTTCCCTCACTCCATTTTCTAAAGAAGAAATGTGAGAGCGAGACAAATTCATTCTTTCGGCCATTTCGTTTTGATTTAACGACAGCTGCTTTCTTAGTTGTTTCAATCGCTCATTCAAGGCTGCGTCCCTCCTTCCTAAATCTATCGTATATCACAATATGACTCTTTGCAACAATTTTATGTTTAAAAGTGTTGACTTATGACTCAAAGAGGATTATATTTGATTCATAGAGTCACGAAGGGTTCATTTGGAGTCACTTATTCGAACTGATAGCTAACGCGACGGTAGCAACGTCAATATCCGAATTGATAGCTGATACGGCGGTAGCAACGCCAATTTACTTTGAAAGGGGGCGGGAAACATGGAAACGATTTATAGAATCGAAGAAGAAACAGCATTCGACGAAATGGTTCACATCTTAAAGGGCATGTCGGAACGTGAACAAGAATCGGTTAGGGATGTATTGCGCGGCTTCCAACTAGCGCGTCGATATGTTGAAAAAACAGCGCACGAAGATGTACAAGGTACTGCGTGATAACGGCGGAAACGCTCATCTATTGCAAGATTAATTAGAAAGTGGTGATTTCAGAAATGTTAATTGAAAAGGTGAAGCTAGGGGCGCTTAGTGTAGAGGGATTGTTTTTGCCGCATACCCAAAAACCTTGGGGCTATGAAGGTGATTACGCCACTGGCGCAGGAGATATTCCGGAATACAAAGGCGGCTTTATTGAAATTGTTGAATCAGATGATCCGGAAGCATTAATTTCATGGGTTCCGGTCGAGAAAGATGGAAAGAAACTTCTTATTGCAGACCGGAACTTGCTCACGCGAATTTCGTGGGACCAATTAAATGAACAAGGCTTGATATTCGGCCGCGAAGTTAAGTTGGGTGGCGAACGGTACAATTTGCGCGTTTTAACAGGCGGCAGTAATGCAAATGAAGGTGACGCAGAATTGGGTGGCTATCCGCAAACGAATGAGTGGGATGCTTTCATCGTAAACCTGGCGGAATTGGAATCACTGCCGACACCGCAGGACTATGATCTCACGGAGTATGTGAACAAAGATTCCTTTAATGGCCATCATAATGAATTTTGGAATTGGGCATACACATTCAGCATTTGCCAGGAGGCATACGATAACCTTGGCTCGTACCGCGCTGTCCGTGGCTACTTTTCGGCTCGTCAGTGGGGCCACGGTGCGTCGTCGGGTCGCGGTACGAGTCTCGGTTGGCGCCCCGCTCTTGAAGTTCTGGATTCTGCTCCGATGAATTCTGGAGATTTGAATGAAGATACAAAAGAAGTGGACGTAGCAGCAACATTTCAGGAAAACAGAAAAATATTAGTGCAAATAATCAATAAAGAATTACGAAAGTTGAAAGAAGAAACGAATGTGCATAAAAAGATCGCGATCATTAAAAATATCCATGAACTTTGTCGTACAGGAAAAACGTTGAGTGAATTTGAAAGGGGATGAAGGTTATGAATGAAACGAATGCGAACGAAGCGCAACAGGTCGAAAAGATTTGGAAGGCGCTCGCAAAGTACGGAATTCATACCGAGGCGGAACTAAAAGAGGCGGTTAAAAAAATGAAACCCCTAAACATCGGCTGTATGGTATCTGTGCGAAACGGAAGCGAAGCGGCTGTATAGATATGGCTGCTTCAAATCCTAAATTATAAAAGTGGGTGGGAATATGTCAATGGAATTTGTCGGTAGTAATAAACGTTTGCCAGTCGCAAAAAGCTTAACGGAAGAAGAGTACAAACAATTACTCGAAACGTATGCGGCGCATAATCGGTCGATGGGGTTAGCAATGCGAGAGAAATACAATCTCGCAAACGTCGTGAAGGTGAAACGTTCAAAATCGAAGCCAGGAACGCTAGAAGTGCATTATGCAGACGGCGAATGGTGGCACTATACGCCAGGGCGCCAATGGTATTGAGGAGGGGCGGCATGGAAGAAATCGAACTCGAAATAAATAAGGAGCGAGCTTGTTGTCGGGACGTCATGACGGCGATCAACAGGCACCTGGAAGACAGGCAATATCCCTTGGCGCAAACCCGTATGAACGATTTGCAGAAAAGTATCAATTACATCGAAGTGCTAGAAAATGAGCTGAAAGAGCAAAACCGAAATAAGCTGTTCGAAGTCGCCAGGGAGTTAAACCGGAACGGCTGGAAAGCGAACGTGGTGAGATTGGATGCAGTTAGGCGATAAAGGAGGGGTGGCGGGATGATACTTGGCGGAAAACAAACAAATGGTTGGTACGCAGCGGGTTCGGGATTGCTGAAATGTCCGGTTCCTGATTGTGGACATGCTGCTCCAATTATCACAAAGGTACATTGTCGAACGCATGGAATGGAACGCGAAGAAATCAAGGAAAAGTTCGGACTTCCGAAGAAAGTTGTGGCGAGACATCCGTTCAAAGGAGAAAAGTAGGTGAAAGTTGATGCCGGACCACGTACTAGACATTCTAGGAAACTATTTTGTGGAACAGAAACTCGTAGAGAGAGGGTGGAAGTTTTACGAATTTGTCGAAGAGTGGGAACGAGGATATATCCAATTCGAAATAAAATAACCTCCGCAAAAAAAATGCAGAGGTTTTCGCGTGAATATAAAAGCCGCATCAGCTTGGGGAAGCGAATGCGGCAAGTTTGACTATTGCCAAACAACCTAAAGCTAGTATAACAGCTTTCATGGCAAACAGTCAATTAGCGTCCTTGTAATGGATATTAGATTTACGACCACGACTAATATCTAGCAAGAAGACTAATAGATTACCCCAGCAGGAGAGATAGCCATGAAATACGTTAGGGAAAACTACGAAGAATTGTTTGCGATGGTAAAGAAGGAATACGAGGACAGCCAAGAGGAGTGCATAGAGAAATTACGCGATGTGCAATTGGCTGGGTATCGTGTGAAGACTATCAAAAGCGGACCGATGTTGGAAGTCGAAGCGTATCCTTTTTGGAACATTCCGAGAGGGCAGCGTAAAAAGATAGGGAATGAGAGCAGCACGGCGCAACAAAATCTGAACGATAAGAATACAAAAAAACACGTAATTAGATTGATCCATGCAAATTTCACGGAAGATGATATTAAGGCGGATTTCACATATACGAATGATAGATTGCCAGCAGATCCCGAGCAGGCGAAAAAGGATATGACAAACCTTATCCGTCGTATGAAAAGGTCGTTGAAAAAACAAAAGAAATACAAGGACTTCGAATTGAAATATATATACGTGACCGAGCATAGCAGCGACGAAAAGAAGGGGAAGGTGCGCGTCCATCATCACATGATAACTAACTTCCCTGATAGAGACGCATTGGAGGAGTTATGGAACGGCGGCGGACGCACGCAAACACGTAGATTGCAGCAAGATGATTACGGGTTCGAGGGATTAGCTCGGTACATCCTGAAAGATAAAAGAGATAATCCGGCAAAGCGTTATACCGTGAGTCGTAATCTGAAAAAACCGACAGTAACAATAGCGGACAGCAAATTGACACGTAGGCGTGCTGGGAAGATCGCGACGGAAGAAGTTTCAGCCCAGGAGACTTTCGAAAAGATGTACAAAGGCTATAAATTCAATGACATACAGGTGAAATTTAGTGAGTTTGTATCAGGGGCGTACTTGTATGTGCGCATGAAGCATTTAGATGGTTTCACAAGAAAAAGAAGGAGAGTGTCCGACGATGAAGACAATCAGCATTATTAATTTAAAAGGCGGCGTCGCAAAAACGATTTCATCAATCAATATAGCGCACGCATTGGCGGCGAAACACGGAAAGAAAGTGCTGTTAATCGACAACGATAAGCAAGGAAACACATCAAAATTCTTTAAGGTGCATGGTTACGATGAACCAAGCATTGCGAATGTACTCACAGAAAGAAACTTCGACGTGAAAAGCGCGATAAAGGAGACAGAATTCAAGGGACTGTATATCCTTCCCGCTAACATGAATTTGCTAAGAGCGGACAAAGAAATATTGTTGGATGTTTCCAGGCCGCAACAAACACGTTTGAGAAAAGCCTTAGAGCAAATAAAGGACGAATACGACTATTGTGTGATTGATAACGCGCCGGATATCAACATGAGCGTCATTAATGCGTTGGTGGCTTCAGATGACGTATTGGTGCCTGTAAAGATTGACCGTTTCACATTCGATGGATTGGAACAACTCGTCGAGCAAATTGAGGATGTGAAAGAATTCAATTCCGGATTAGTGCTTCGCGGATGCTTCGTCACGATGTTCCAGCGAAACACGGTGAATAAGCAAGGGGACAAGTATTTGCGTGAACACACAAGTTATCCACTTTTCAACACAGTTATCCGCAAGACTGTTCGCGTAGATCAATCGACATTTGAGGGGCTGCCTTTACTTGCTACCAGGAAGTCAACCGCTGGAGAGGACTATGAAAGTCTAGTGCGAGAATACTTGGGGGAAGTGCTAGTTTCGGACACAAAAGGCGGTGCTCGACATGGCGAAATTTAGCTTAACGGACTTAATGAGTGAGCAGTCGAAGGGGGCGGCGGAAACTAAACAGTCGCCGTTTAAGATAGAGCACATTCAGTTGGAAAAGCTTTACCCATCAAAGATGAACAAGTACATCGTCGAGGACATTAGAGAGTTGAAATCGAGCATAGAACTAACAGGGCTGCAACAAAACTTGCTTGTACGACCAAAAGGGGATGGATACGAAGTATTGAGTGGTCACAGGCGGCTGAAAGCGATGGTGGAGCTATATGACGAGGGGAACGAGCAATTCAAGACGGCTCCGTGCAAAATTACGCGAGCGGCGGACGACATTCAAGCTGAATTGCAGTTGATCCTTGCGAATTCAACCTCGCGAGAACTAACGGACTACGAAAAAACATACCAGGCGAAGCGACTATATGAATTGCTGAAAGAATTGCAAGATAGAGGGCATGAAATCAAGGGGAGAAAGCGGGAAATTGTTGCGCAGTTAATGGGCGTATCTACCTCGCAAGTCGCACGGATGGAAAGTATAAACAATAAGCTGGTGCCTGAATTGAAAGAGGAATTCAAGGAGGGCAACGTCAATATCACGACTGCGTATGAAATTTCAAGGTTGCCGGAAGAACAGCAGCAAGAAGTGGTTGCAGAGCAAGAGGAAGGACAACCACTGACGCCGACAACAGCGAAAGAGAAGCGGGCTGAACATGATGCGAAGCCGATTGCGGACATTATTGTTGAAAAGAGTAACCAGGGCGCAGAAAAGATGTTCGAAGAGCGCTTCGGCTCGCTAGTAAAACAGTTTGCGAGTGTGCTTGAAGCATTGAATGACGTGGGCGATCCTGAGAAGCGCACTAAATACAGTAAAAAAATGTCTGACTTAGTGGCGAAAATAGAGGCAGCCTTGCCCAAGCCGGAAGAAATGGCGGACAAGGAATTTGAAGAGCGTCAAGTGACCATTTTTGATGAATTGACCGCTCGAAAATAGAAACGGGGGGCATTATGAGAAAAACATATAACCAATCTAAGGCCAATCTAGGAAAGCGATTAGAACGACTGCTTGATATGACACATTTACAGTATAAAAACAAAGGCGTTGCCGACATCAGGAAAGTTCCGACGCCTGTACAAATCAAGAGTAATAACAAAGGCAACATTACTGGATATGTAACGCGTGGGGAGTGGGTGGACTATGTTGGTGTGTACAATGGCCGGACCATCGTTTTCGACGCGAAAGAAACAAGTGTGAAAAATTTACCGCTGGATAACTTGCAAGAACATCAATACGAATTGTTAAAGTCTTGGCATGAAAAAGGCGCCATTGCTTTCCTGGTTGTCGAGTTCGCGAAAATGCATGAAGAAATCTATCTGTTGCCATTTAAGATATTGCAAGAATACTGGAATGCCCGTGAAGCGGGCGGCAGAAAGTCTATACCGCACAGCGCATTTGTCGAGCGGTGTGACTTAATTAGGAGCGAAGGCGGCGTTGTGCTGCATTACTTGAAACATTTAAAAGGGTGGAGGGAATAACGATGCTGGATATCACAAAAAGGAAAATGGTGACGACTCGCAAGGAGCATGAATGTTTCGGATGCCTGAAGACGGTCGATAAAGGTGAAGTGGCAGTGTGCATTACCGCTAAACAGGATGAGCAGCATATGAGATTTCATCTGCATTTGGAATGTAACAAAACCATTGCTAAAAGGAAAATTGAAATGGAACGCGGGTGCGTAAGCGAAGAAGAAGGATTTCTGTCTTCAGAAGTGACGCGATGGGAATGTTGGTGCTGCGGCATGACTCACACCGGAGGGGCTAGGTTGTGCGAAGTTTGTGGAGCGGAGGCGGAGCGAGTCGGAAAGGAGAGAGCGGAATGAGTGAGGTGCAAACGTTTGTGGGGATGGATTTCGGAAAGGTCGAAATACCGGTGATTGTCATTTATGAAAATCCGAAAGACTTTCCAGGGGAATTTGTAGGGCGGTTATTTGACGGAGTGAAACCAACAAAGTGGTACGCAAAGGGTGCGCACGAAGTCGATGTTGTCGGCAAGATACCAACGGGATTCGTGAGACTTGAACGGGCCTATTTAGACGAACCGCACATCGTATGTACTTATTTCTAACGGGAGGGAGCTTTCATGTGGTTATACGATCCATGTACAAACATTTTGAAAGAAATGTCGCTAAATGAAATTGCGGAAATAAACGGGACAAGCGAATCAAGTATTAGCAGGATGGCAAAAAGAAGAGGCAAAGCAAAGAATATAAATTGCTATGTGTTCAAAGAAAAACCTACCCTTGCGGAAAAAAGGAAGCTGTATAACAGCGAGATATACCAGGGGGAAGTTTGGAAACGGTATGAAAATACATGCTATGAAGCGTCTAACTTCGGAAGAGTCAGGAAGAACTACAAAACCACTACGGCCATACTTCTGCCATACAAGAAAAAGAAGTATATGGTCGTGAAGATTGAAGAGGGTGGGAAACGGGAAGAAAGGCGGCTGCGTGACATCATAGCAGATACATTCTTGAAAAAAGAAGACGGCAAAGAGTGCGTCGTGCATAAGAACGGGAATTATGGAGATTGCAGCGTTTGGAACATAGCGAGAATGTCCAGGACGGAAGTTGCTAGGAAGACAGGCGGAAAATCGAGGAGTCAAGCGGTTGTATTGGTAGACCAACGGACCTTGGAGGTTGTCGATTGGTGGGAATCAGCTCGTAAGGCGGCATTGGAGAGCTTCATGAGCCACCAGGCATTGAATGATCGTTGCAATGGTAAAGTACAGTCGCGAAAAGAAGGATATTTCATGTGGGAATCAGATTACGAAGAAGTATTTGCGTAAGGCGGCAGAAATACATTCAACGAAAAGAGGGAGCGGAATGCCGGACTTGGAGAAAATGCAGGCGCAAATAATAGGAAATTTAAGGATGGAGAAAAAAGCGCTAGAAGACAAAATTCAAGAACTTGAAAAGATGTTGAGTGGCAATGATGGAATGAGTGTAGAAGAAATCAAGGCGCAGTTCGTAGATTTACATCGCGATGTGCTAGTTGCCCGAGGTCATAGCGCCCACCTACGCCAAGCGTTGGAGTTTTATGCAGATGAAACAAAGTACGAAAAAATAGAGGGATATGATGGTGAAACAGAAATTTATATTGAACGCGACTGTGGAGAAAAAGCACGCCAAGCATTAGGAGCTTCATAGGATAGAAGCGCCCAACGACCAATTAAATGCTTCAATCAAGACACATTAGGCGTAACAGTGGGAGGGGAAATGATTGGTTAAATTACTATCACTCTTTGGCGGGATAGGGGCTGATATTAAAGCGCTGAAAAATTTGGGTGAAGAAGTTAAAACTATTGATTATGTCGAGTGGAAAGCGAATCGTGTCAAAGCCTACAATGCTATGAATCCTTTTCGTTACAAAACACAAGACGTGCGAACCTGGGATTTAAAGCCCGACATCCTTGTCCATGGTAGTCCGTGTCAGGATAATTCAGCGGCCAATCTAAATGATGATAAAGGGCGTTCTCAACTAATGCTTGAAACGCTCCGAATCATCAGTGAAATGGGTGAATGGCGTCCCTTGTTCGTGATTTGGGAAAACGTCAAAGGGGCAACGTTCAAAAAGAAACGTCCTATCTTCGATCAGTATTTAGAAGAAATGGAGAAGATGGGCTATACAAATTCATGGGATGTGTTGTCGTCGTTGGATTTCGGTATTCCGCAAAGTCGAGAGCGATTATTTTGTATTTCGATATTAGGTGATTCAGTTTTCGACTTTTCGAAATTAAGAAAACGCCCGATGCGTCCGTTAGATGAGTTTTTGCAAGACGAAGATGAAATTGATCTTGAAAAATACGTCGTCAAAATCCCTTCTATGCTCAGTAGGTTAGCTGATTTAGCGACGCCTGAATTGATAGAGGCTAACAAAAGCAAATTCCGGTACGTCGAGACAGTGAAAACGCATTTCGGGACGTTAACCGAGCGCCCGGATAGATGTCCGGGTCCGGGAGTATTGAAGACAAGTGATGGTCGTTATCGTTATCCAACGGAACGAGAGTATTGGCGCTTGATGGGCTTTGATGATGCAGACTTTGATCTAATGCTTCAGGAGTTTCCTGTCAAAGAAATTTATCGGAGCGCGACATTATACGCGCTTGCCGGCAACAGTATTGATGTTCAGGTGCTGGAAGCAATCTTTGAATTGCTGATAAGTGGTGATTATGCATCTGATTTTATATCTGATGACGCGGGGCAACTACGGCTGATTTACTGAACATGTGGCACATAAAGTGAGGGAGGAAAAACAATGGACGAAATTTTATGTCCTTCTTGCGGAGAAGAAATGAAGCATTGGAATCAAGGGATTTATGAATGCAAAGAATGCGGAACAATGATTGACGGGGATATTTTTGATGAAGAGGATGAAGAACTTTAACACGCAGACTGGAGGAGAGGTTTTTGAGAATGATAGAGACTAAGTTTCGCGGTAAGTCAATTATGCCAATCGATTATTTAGACATGATAGGCGTTGAGCATGCAGATGGGTGGATGGTCGGAAATTTGATTACAAATGGCGGAAAGCCTTATATCGTTGGTGATCTCACGGAAGCGACTGACGAGTATATAAATCATGAATTTTGGGCTGCTGTAGAACCAGGTTCAGTCGGGCAGGGTACGGGATTGGTAGATATAAAAGGCAATCAAATATATAACAGCGATTTAATTAAAGATGATGAGAATTTCGTTTGGGAAGTCATTTATAGTCAAGGTGCTTTTTATGCTCGATGTAACGATTTGATGGCGAGGCAACTGTTGTCATCTATTAATCTGTTTGGCGTTGTGGTAGGTAAAAAATACGAGAATCCGGATTTAATCGGTGCGTAATCGGACCATCGAGCGAAGGAGGTGGCAAGTTGGATAAAGAGTGTTATGTAAAAGAAAGCGGCAATTGGGTAGAGGCTGAATTTGTAGGGGTGTTTCAGTATTCAAACGTCATAGAACCTTCTTTGATGATTGGGGGACATTCGGGCGGAGTGATCGCGTACCCGGTAGCGGTTGTTAAAATGGACGGAAAAATAAAAGAAGTGAAACTTTCAAATGTGGTGTTTCAAGTACTGGAGTGATTCCTATTAATATTCATGACACGTTGAGTTTTAAATTAAACAGAATCAAACGATTGTTAATTGTGGTATTAGGAAGATTGGGAGTATGGAAGCTTATCTTCGCTATTTTAGAACCATGTAAAAACAAATGACATTCCTGTGTATTCGGCTATGTGAGGGAGGACAAATGATGGGTAATCATTTTGAGGAAACTGAGAAGTGGGCGGCGGAACGCTTGGATGAAATGCTGCTAGTGGATCGCTTTAAAGAGATGGGGAAAGCGGATGACCTCGTATTTCAGGCTTTGGTGTTCTTAGGGAACGGATCTCATCAATTGTCGTTAGGGACGACGGTTTTGAGGGGTGATGAAGAAATACCCGCAGAATTGAAGGGGGAACTTAAAGATATCCAACAACGACTGCATGATTACCAAGGCAAATTGAGGAGATTTCGGAAAGGTGGCGAAAATTGATGAAATACGGACTTTATTTAAACGAAAGCTTGATGGCAAAGTTCGAAACGGAAGACGAAGTTTATAGTGCGGCGGAATCGGAGGCGATGCTTAAAGGCGTTGCGCATGATGTTAAACAATTGTCCTTCGCTGTCGATGAAGATTTCTGCATTGATGATATTGATGGATGCGAATTCATTCATGACACATCAATCGGGAAAGCGATTATTTCGCTGGAAACAGACGGGGAGTGGGGGACGCCTACTGGCAGAATTGAGGTTGTTTATCCGGATGGCTCCGTAGGTAAAATAGAGCCGGACGACGCTCAACAGATGATTGATATCGGTAAATGGATTGTCTATAGATGACGAACGTTAATCGATTTCGGAAAGGCGGCGGTTGAAATCGAAAGGGATGAAATGATTCTGATTTGCAGCATGACGACAATGTACTCTGAAAGTTATTTGGAAAGTTTAAGTGATGAGGAATTAACGAAAATATATGAGCGCGTAATGAATCATTGACAAGGGAGGGGAGGATTTGGCGGAGATAGTAGAAATATCTTCGGTGGACATCGACTTCAAGAAAGGCGTATGCGCAATTTGTAAGAAAAAGCCCGTTGCCCGTTGGTGCGATTTCACGATTAAGTATGCGCACAACACGATATTCTTTCGAAGGTACCAAGATTTTAAAGAGGCTAACGCTTACGGTGCGCAAAACGAGCAATGCAATTTGCCGATGTGCAGCGACTGCGCAGCGGAACAAGACGGGGACATGCACTTATGCCCGCATCATCAAAAGTTAATGGGGCAGGTGGAGCAGCAAGAAGAATACCTCCGTATGAGGCAAAAGCGCGAAACGTTCGAGATAAATATGAAAATAATGGAGCCGTCGTCGTTAGATCAAGAAGATATGAACGGGAAAGGGTTCTACTTCAAAGTAAAAGAGGTCATAGATGGAAATTTAGAGCTTGAAAAGGAGAATGAGCGACTGAAGAAGGAGGTCAAAGGATTAAAAAGCGAGTTAGAAGGATTTCGGAACGGGCAGATGAGCTTATTTTGAAAAGAAAAAGCAGCCAGGGACCGCCAAGGACCCAGCTGCTTCGTTTGAACCGAGTAACCAACTCAGCCAACTCAACAACAATATTGTAGCACGAGGGAGGGCGAAGTGAATGAAAAAGGGGCAGCGGAGAAAACAAAGGGAAAAACGGTGGTTAAAGAAACGTGCCAGGGAGCAAAGGAGAAAAAGATTTATTGAAGGATTTCGCAACCATTTTGTCAGAAAAGGAATTTTGGACAAGTAAAGCAAAAGGCAAGGGGGCGCTCGTTTTCTGCTCGCTTGCTGTTTGCGTAACGGGAGGGCGATCGAAATGCGGAAAGAAGAAATTGAAAGAGTGGTAAACGAGAACCGTGGCGAAATAGAAAAGGCGGCGGTGGCGGCGGGAGTGAGCGTTGAACATCTAACGGAATCGGTAGCGATTTTAACGCGTAGTTTTATTGCTGTCGCGGAGGCTATAGGCAAGGCATTGGGAATTTTAAGGGAATTCGGGGAACAAGTTTACGAAGGATTGAAAGAGAATGCCAGGAGGGACAAAGACCGAAAGAACAAGAAACAACGCTTTAAAATAGATTTTAAAAGGCCTGAAATCAGACACCAGGTAACATGTCGAAAGCCGAAATTCACAGTACGAAAAATTATTCACTGACAAGGCGGTGAGCGCTTTGAAAGAGCTGCTGAAAACGTATAGAAACACATTGGAAGACGTTGTGGATCAGGTAGAGCGCTTGCGATATATGAAATCGACAGCGGAGGGTTATTGTGAAAGTGAAGAGGACTATAAAGTTTTGACTGCCGCTGCTGTCGATTTGGAATTCGTCGTGCAGTGGTTAGAAAGGGGATACCGAAAAGATACGCATTTTCGCGGAATTGAGAAATTGGATGCGTACAATTTAGGAGAAATAGCCAACGGAGTTACAAAGATTAAGAGGACGAGAAGTTACCAGCACGCAGTAGATCCTTACTTGATGGATTATTATATCGAGGATGAAGGAGCTCGGCTGCCTTTCGTGAACGTGATTGAAGAAGATACAAGAACAGTAGAGGAAAAAGAGCAGGACGAAATACTTGATGCGAAAGAAAAAGCAATCGAAAAAGGGCTGTTCATAAAGTTAGAAGAAGCGCAGGCGGTGTTAAGTCGTGATGATATATATATGCTGCTGTCGCATCAACAAGGTTTCTCGCAAGAGGAAATGGGCCAAGAATTAGGAATCACAAGGCAAGCTGTTTCTAAGAGGATTAAAAGCATCAGAAGGAAGTTGGAAAGTATCGGAATCGAAAGGGCGGATCTGTGATGAAGCGTGTAATGCCGATTCGTGACAAAGAGAAAGTGCGGGAGATTAAAGCTTATTTGAAGAAAAAGAACGAAAGAGATTACATACTTTTCATGATCGGTATTAATGCAGGGCTGCGAGTGTCAGATATATTACCCTTGCGCGTTCGAGATGTGCGAGGGGAATATATCGAAGTGATTGAACAGAAGACTGCGAAGCTCAGACAGATTCCGATTAACAGCTCTTTGAAGAGTGCATTGAATGTATATGTGCGAGGTAAGAAGGATAACGATTATCTTATAAAGAGCCGGGAGGGCATGAACCAGCCGATAGGTAGGTGGACAGCCTGGAAGATCATCAAAGACGCGGGCGTTGAGGTAGGGCTGCTGAACTTAGGAACACACAGTATGCGCAAGACGTTTGGCTATAACTATTACAGGAGAACTAAAGACATCCAAACGCTATGTAAAATGCTGGGTCATAGTGATGAAGAGATCACGAAAAGGTACATCGGAATAGAAGATGATTTCATACGAGAACAGTATCTAAAGCACACGAACTTATAAACCGTAGTGCTCTTTCTTTTCCGCTACAATCAAACATAATTTATCAAGCGTTAGACTGACGATGAAATAAATTTGAAAGTCAGTGTTACCAACGCTTTAGGATAGGTGCATGAACCAAACAGAATATATAGATATGTTAGATTGATAGGAAAGGGGTTGCGACTACGGATATGAGTGAGAAGAACGTAACGACAATAGGTGCGTCATTAGGTGGCTTTGAAGCAACGTAAAGCCTTGATGCCATTGGGTTTATTGGCTCTGGATTTTTTCACGGGTCCTTCCCCAGGGGGTGGCCCTATACGGGGCTAACGAGTCCCGGGAATCGACCGTTTTTATTTGAAAAAAAATACTACGGAACTACGGAATGGGGGGATCAGTGCATGGACGGCTTTCGTGAAGATGAAGGCAGGTTGCTGATTACATCGAACCGACTATGCAAATTTCTAGAAGTTACTGATAAGACATTAACCAACTGGCGTCGCCAAGGATGCCCGCAGCATAGTCGCGGATGGTGGGATTTACAAAGTGTAATAAAATGGCGTGGTGTAATTCAGGCTAATGAAGATGATCCTGTTGCAA
This sequence comes from Sporosarcina sp. FSL K6-1508, assembly GCF_038007465.1. NCBI lineage: Bacteria > Bacillati > Bacillota > Bacilli > Caryophanales > Caryophanaceae > Sporosarcina > Sporosarcina sp. FSL K6-1508. Next base: position 2,961,509 of record NZ_JBBOXF010000001.1, read on the forward strand.
AAAAATCCGTAAACCTTCAGCAGAAAAAACTTGTGGCAGAAGTCGCATACAAAGAAGCCCAGGCGGAATTGACGCGAATAAAAACGGATCTTGCGGATGGTAAGTATATTGATAGAGAAACGGTAGAAGCGGAGCTTACACGCTTCTTTATGGTGTTTAGAAAATCGGCAATGTCGTTGTCGCGAAAATTATCGAAAATTGTAGCTGACTACGTAGAGCCGATTGAAGCGAGTCGAGTTGAAAAGGAATTGTCGGAAACTATAGCTGATGCACTCGATCAGATGAGCGTGGATGGTGTGTATAGTGCAAAGAAAACGAAAAGGTGAATGGCCATCCTTTATTACTAATTCGCTCACATCGTTAAAACCACCAGAGAAATTGAAAGTAAGCGAATGGGCAGAGAAACATAGAGTGCTGGATGGTAAGTCCAGCGCTATTCCTGGGGCATGGCGTAACGAAGTCACGCCTTATTTAGTTGAAATAATGGATGAATTTAATAATGTAGACACGGAAGAGATTATTTTTGTTAAGCCGACACAAGTAGGCGGAACTGAAGCGTTACAAAATGCACTTGGATATATCGTTATGCAAGATCCAGACTCTACGATGATCGTGTACCCGTCGAAAGAACTTGCAGAGAGTGTATCGAAAAACCGACTGCGTCCAATGTTGCGAATTTCCAAAGGGCTGCGTGAAAAATATTATGACGATAAATCAGAAGAGTTAGAACTTCAGTGCGAGGATATGTATATAAGTTTAGAGGGTGCTAATTCGCCAGCTGCGCTTTCCTCGAAGCCGATTCGATATTTATTCATGGATGAAGTCGATAAGTATCCTGGTGCTACGAAAAAGGAAGCAGATCCTATTCGATTAGCACGAGAGCGTACGAAGACTTATACCACTAATAAAAAGATATTCATTACTTCAACGCCAACTTTGCGCACGGGCCACATTTGGAAAGCGAAAGAAAACGCGGATATCGTAAAACACTATACTGTCCCGTGTCCTCACTGCGGAGAGTATATCGAGTTGGTGTTTAAGCAAGTGAAGTGGCCTAAAGGCGATGAAATGTCCGATGTAGATCGAGCTGAACATGCATTCTACGCTTGTCAGATGTGCGGGAATATTATTAATGATCGTCATAAAGCCCAGATGGTTCGTTATGGACAATGGAAAGTCGTTGAGAAAAAAACCGAGTTTCCTCGAAAGGTCGCTTATTGGATGAATACTTTATATTCTCCGTTCGTCAGATTTAGCGAGATAGCGAAGGAGTTCCTTAGCACGAAACACGATGATGAAGCATTGCAAAACTTCGTAAATTCGTGGCTCGCTGAACCTTGGGAGTCCACAAAACTAAGGACGAATGCCGACATGGTGCTTGAACGTCAAACTGAATTCGAGCAATTCGAAGTTCCGGAATGGACAGAGTTCCTAACAGCAGGCGTTGACGTCCAGGAAACAAGTTTGTATTTCACGATAAGAGCATGGGGGCCGTATATCACGAGCCAAAACATACTACATGGCCACGTATTCAGCTGGAAAGAGATCGAGCGAGTTATGAACTCGGAATTCAAAAACCGGAACGGAGAGACCTTCATAGTTAATCTTTGTGGCGTTGACTCGGGAGACCAGACCGATGATGTGTACGATTTTTGTGCAAAAAATAGCGAGTGGGCAATCCCGGTGAAAGGGGTAGGTGGAGGGCATTCGTATTTCAAAATCAGCACAATCAACAAAGCGCACTCCACCGCTTACGGGATGCGTCTGTTGCTCGTTGATGGCGGAAAATATAAAGATATGATCGCTTCGCGGATGATGAAACCTAACGGTGAGGGTAGCTGGATGGTGTATAAAGATTGTGATCGTGAATACGCCGAGCAGGTTACGGCCGAACACAAAGTTAAAGTAAAAGGCGGCGCCGGAGTCACTAAAGAGGTATGGGTTCCGAAAACTTCACATGCAGATAATCACTATTTGGATTGCGAAGTATACGCGCTTGCTGTAGCCGATGTGCTCGGCGTAAGAAGTTTGAATTTGATGCAGGAGTCACAGGAAGATGAGCCGGAGCAGGATGTGAATAGTCAAGCTGAAGAATTTAACAACGGTTGGTTAGACGTCGGGAAAAAATGGTTGTAGGAGGTGAGAATGATGAATGTGTCGGAGCAGTTACAACAAATAAATAATGCGATTGCTGCCATTGAAATCGGAGGGCAAGAGTACCAAATCGGTTCAAGGCGGTTGAAGCGTGCGGATTTGTCGTTGCTTTACCAGCGGCAAAAAGAGTTGCAGGCGCAAGTGGAAGCTCAACAGTCAGACGGTCTAGTCTTGGCTAATACGTCTGTTGCTACTTTTGATAGGAGGTAATGGAGTGAACTTTTTAGATAGAACCATTGCTTGGATATCACCAAAAGCGGCGTATGAGCGTATGGGCTACAAACGAGCAGTCGATGAAATGCGGTCGTATGACGCAGCGGGTGACGATCACCTGAACGCTGGCTGGCGTGCTGTTAATGAGAAAGCGGAAGCGACAGACGGTATGTATCGCGATACGATTCGTGCGCGGTCTAGGGATTTAGAAAGAAATAGCGATATTTTAGAAAGTGTAGTGCTTGCTTTTGAAAGAAATGTCGTTGGCGGTGGATTTAATTTACAGGCGAAGACAGAAGATGAGGAACTTGACACGAAAATCGAAAACCTGTTCAAGATATGGAGCCGACCTAAGAACTGCGATGTGACGCAGCAGCAAAGTTTTTCGGAGATTTGCCAAATGCTTGTACGTCGTCAGAAGGTAGACGGAGGTATTATCGTCGTTCTGAGGTACATTGACGATGGCGTTGTACCATTATCTTTACAGATGTATGAAGTAGATGATTTAGACACGATGATCCCATTAACGACCAAATCAAAAGTTGTGAATGGTATCGAATATAACGCCTATAACCGACCTGTTGCGTATTATTTGAAAAAATATGATGCATACGGCAACTATAACGGATCATCTGAACGCATCGATGCGAAAGATGTCCTTTTTTTATACAAGAAAAAGCGACCAAGTCAATTACGAGAAATCAGCGAACTGTCATCTACTTTGCCACGAGTCAGAGATATGAATCAATTTATGGAAGCTGTGAGCGTAAAAGAACGCGTAGCTGCATTGCTTGCGGTCCTGATTAAGCGGGTGATTCCTGGCGGGGGGAATGGTGTTGGGCGCGGGATTTCTGACAAGCGCAGCGGATATAACGGGAAAATGTTGAGTCCTGGAATGATTATGGAGCTCAATCCGGGTGACGACGTGCATGTCGTGCAGCCACCAGCGCAAGCGGCCAACTCGTCAGAATTTATTCGTTTGCAACAACGACTGTCCGGGGCATCCCAGGGTATTTCTTATGAAGTGGCGGCGCGTGATATGTCGCAAGTCAACTATTCTAGTGCTAGGCAGGGATTACTGGAAGACCAAAAGACGTATTTAATGCAACAACAATACTTGATAGATCATTTTTTAATACCTGTATATGAGGCTTTTATCGAATCTGCTGTACTAGCAGATAAATTGCATATTAAAGATTTTTATGCCCAAAAAGAACGGTATTTGCAACATCACTGGATTGCTCCAGGGATGAAATGGATTGATCCTCTCAAAGAGGCGAATGCGAACAAGGTCATGCTTGAAAACAATTTGACGACGCTTGCGGAAATTGCGGCGTCGACAGGGAAAGATTGGCGCGAAGTGATTGAGCAACGCGCGATAGAAATTGAATTCATGCAGTTAAAGGGGGTGATGAATAGTGGTGATGACGCGGGAGAAATCGACAAACTCATCGAAGAAACCGATGACGAAAAAACAGAAGATGCAACGTGATTTGTCGTTCGATATTCGCGCTTTGGATGACGAAAAGCGAAACTTTGAGTTGTCTTTTTCATCCGAAGAAGCATATCAACGATGGTTTGGCTCTGAAATATTGTCACATGAGCCGAATGCGGTCGATTTAAGCCGTCTAAACGAAATCGGAGTCCTTTTATACAACCATAATCGGGATAAGGTGCTAGGGCGAATAGACAAGGCTTGGGTGAAAGATAATCGAGCATATGCGACTGTTACTTTTGATGATGATGAAGAGGCGGATGTCATTTATCAAAAAACGAAGTCTGGTACTCTGCGTGCCGTTTCCGTAGGTTATACAGTAGATTCGTGGGAAGAAGTAGCCGCGGGGAAAAAGTCTTCAGACGGACGACACGCAGGACCTTGCAGCGTGGCTTTAAAGTGGCAACCTTATGAGATTAGCATTGTTTCGGTTCCGGCGGATGCGACGGTAGGGGTAGGACGCGAAATGGAGCATGAACCGGAAGTGTTTGAAAAGGGAGATTACTCGTATTACGAAAGACAAATTTTATTAAATAAAAACCTTGGAGGTATCATCATATGACTTTAGAACAAATGTTAGCGCGTCAACAAGCAATTGTGGATGCTGCGAGAGCTGAAAATCAACGTGGATTAACGACAGAAGAGCAAACGGAATTCGACCAATTGCAGTCCCAAATTGACTCTATTCGTGCGGCGAACCCGACGCCACCAGCTCCACCAATTCCAGCGCCGGCAGATAATCAGCGCACGATTGAAGATGAGCGTCAACGCACGTTGGAAATCACAACGCTGTGCCGCGAGTTTGGTCTGGAAGCAGACGAACATATTAAAGCGGGAGATTCGGTGGATCACGTTCGTAAAATGATACTCGAAAAGCAAATCAAGGATCGCTCGCCACAACCTTCAGGAATCTATTTAGGTAAGGATGAGCGCGACAAGTTTCGTGATGCGGTAGCGGATGGACTAGCGTTGCGCGTCGGAATGTCTGTAGAAAAGCCGAATGAAGGAGCCGAACAGCTGCGCAATCTTTCTTTACGAGAAATCGCAAAAGAAACATTACGGATAGAAGGTGTGAACAACGCATACCGATTGAGTGATGATGAATTATTACGTCAACACCTAACGCCGACTTCACTTTTTACCAATATCATTGACCAAACGGCGCGTACTGTTTTCCAGAAAGCGTACACTGACGCACAAACGACGTATCAACACTGGACACGTCGTGGTACTTTGACAGATTTCCGTCCGACGAAAACATACCAGGTCGGGACGGCTGGTGATTTGTTACTTGTCTCGGAAAACGGCGAGCTGAAACACGATGACCCGAATGGCGTAGAAGGACCAACGCGCCAACTATTAACATATGGACGTCAATTTTCGATGTCTCGACAAGCATTTATTAACGATGATGTGAGCTTTATTGAAACGATCCCGGCATTATATGCACAATCCGCACGTCTGGGCATTAATCGCTTGGTGTATCAGACGTTAGCAAACAATCCGGCGATTTGGGATGGCAAGACACTGTTCCACGCGGATCACAACAACATTATGGAAACGGGCGGAGCGCCATCCGTGGATACACTTTCCGAAGCCCGTCGCTTGCTACGAAAGCAAAAAGCACCAGGCGGCGACGTGAAGTTAAACATCCCGGCGCGTTACTTGCTTGTGCCGACGTCGATGGAAACGCGAGCGGGTCAGTTAATTGGTTCGACTGTAGATCCATCGCAAAACAATCCGAACATCCAGAATCCATTTTATAATCAATTCCAAGTCGTTTCAGACGCGGAACTTGACGACGCAACAGTAAACGGCGAGAAAGAATGGTACGTCATGTCTGATAAATTACGTTCGCCGATCCAGGTAGATTTCCTGAACGGGAAAGACATGCCTACTATCGTTATGAAACAGGCTCCGGCGGGCCAACTCGGATTCTTGTGGGATATCTACATGGACTACGGCGTAACAGTTGTCGATTACCAAACAGTTGTTAAAAATGATGGGGTTTAAGAAAGGGGATAACAGATAATGACACAAGCAATTTATGTACAACGCGGCGAAACAATTGATTATATCAACAGCACCAGCGTCATTGTTGCCGCTGGTGAAGTGGTGGCGCTAGGAACGCGCGTCGGAGTGGCGGCGACTGAGATTCCAGTTGGGGCAAAGGGTGCTCTGAATGTAATGGGAGTGTATGATTTACCAGCGCTTGGAACTGAAGCTTTAACAGTTGGTCAAGCTGTTTATTTTAAAGATGGGAAAATCCAAGCGACGGTAACTGATGCCGTTCCTGCTGGATGGATCGTCGAACCGAAAACGCAAACAGGAACCGTTGCGCGGGTAAAAATTGACTAAACGGAGGGAGTCCATATGGCTATTGTATTGGAAGCAATTACGCACGTATGGTTTGCAGGTCGCATGATTCCACCTGGTCAGGTTTTTTCTGCTGATGATGCATTCGGAAAGAAACTCATCCAGGGCGGTTCAGCGAAAGTTCGCGAAGCAGCAGCGCAGGAAGCGTCTGTATCGCCGGACGAAGAGGAGCGCGTGAAGTTAGAAGGTTTAACGGTCCCGTTACTGAAGGCATTGGCGAAAAAGAACGATGTGAATCTTTCGGCAGATGATAAAAAGGATGACATCGTAGAAAAGCTCATTGAATCGGGTGTGAAATTCGATGAAGACATTTAAAGATTTTTTGAACAGTGATCTAGGAATTTTCATCAATGAAGGTGAATTCGGAACAAAGTTGACCATAGAAGACGAACTTGTCGTTGTAGTGCTTGACGATGATAAAATGGTCGAACGACAAATCGGCAAACAGTTGGAGCTCCATAATGAGGAGCTTCTTTTTTATGTCGAAAAATCAAAACTATCTTTCTATCCGCGTCCGGACAACGTCGTCCGGTTTGATGATGTTGTTTGGAAGGTGTCACAGGTGCAAGAAGATGCGGGCTTACTTACAGTCACGGCGGAGCGGGTGAGCGGATGAGGGTTTCTGTAGAAGTCGATGAAAGACGGTTAAAAGAAGTCCAGTTGCGCTTGGGGCAGTTTTCTAAAAAAGCCCCAAACGCAATCGCTAATGCCCTAAATCGTGGTGCGGATAATATCAATACGAACATCAAGAAGGAAATACGCAAAGAGTATCACGTCAAGGCTGGGGACGTTTCGGCTACTCTTAAAAAACATAGGGCAAGCAGGGGATCTTTAAGCGCCAACGTCGAGTCAAAGGGTCCATTGATCGGTCTGGACAAATTTAAAGTTTCACCAAAAACGGTGAACCCGAAGCGTAAATCCTTGCTTTCTATCGCTGTAAAAAAAGACGGGATGAAAAAAGTAAAAGGTGCTTTTAACGCTGACATTAACGGAACAAAAGTTTTTATGCGTTCTACTAAAAAAAGATTGCCAATCCGGCGTCTGTTCGGCCCGTCTGTTCCTCAAATGCTCGGAAATGAAGAAATTCGAGACGTGGTTGAGTCGCAAGGAAGGGAAAAGTTCGAGGAGCGGCTGGAACACGAAATCACTAGGATTCTCGACGTTGGGAGGTCGCAAGGATGACGTCTTTGCAATTGCAGGAAACGTTAAAAAAGCGTATCGAACAAGCTTTATCAGGCATGTTGCTTTCTTCGCAGGAGGGCGAATCGAAGGAAATACAAGTATTTAAGCAGCATTTGCCGAGGAAAACGAAATCAACGTCAAGAAATCCCGGAAACACCTTTTATCCGTGTGTCATCGTTTATTTGGACGAAGGGGAAAATGGAAAAGTAAAAGTTTTGCTTATCGTCGCGACGCATGACGAGGAAACGGATAACCAGGGGTATCAAGACGCAATGAATATCGTTGAAAAGATCATGCAGGATTTGGGAAGAAACCCGCAAGTCGATGGGCGTTACGAAATACAAGAAGAACCCAAATGGTTCTATAACGAGCAAGACAACTATCCCTATTATTTTGCATGGATTGAAACCAGTTTCGAAATACCGCGGTCCTTACGCGAAGATGTGGAGGCAATGATATGAGTACGAAAATTACTGATAAAAAAGCAACAAAAGAAATGGTTGCTGGAGCACTGACAGAGGAGCCGGAGAAAGAGGTTGGCCAACAATTGATTTATTGCGGACCGACTATCACCGAGATAGGGCTTCAACAGTTTTCTGTTTTCAAAAACGGAATACCGGAACACGCTGCGGCGATGGAGGAGGCATGTCGGTCGATTGTCCTTCTTTTTAAGCCCATCTCCGAACTAGCTTCGACCAGGGAAAAAATAAATAAACAAGGGTCGAGAGACTACCAACTTTATCGAAATGTATTGAAACACATTGGAAGGGAGGATTAATCGATGGCTTACAATCACGGAATTACAATATTGGAAAATCCCACTTCTATTATTCCACCGATTCAGTCTAGCGCTGGAATACAAGTGGTTATCGGAACGGCTCCTGTAAACATGGTTGCAGATCCTTCTTCGGCCGTAAATAAACCTATTTTGGCGACAGATTGGAAAGAGGCGACGGAAAAGGTCGGGTACAGCGACGATTGGGAGCAGTACACATTATGCCAATCGATGGATGCGACTTTTAGAGTGTTTAATGTTGCTCCTATTATTTTTATCAATGTACTAGATCCGGCACGCCACTTCACGCAAGTGGATGACGCGGTTGTTCCAGTCAAGGAAAGCGAAGGTTTAATTAAGAAGACGGGCATCTTGCTAGATTCGATTTCGGTAAAAGTTGCTAGTGTCGGTTATCAGCGAGACAAGGATTTCTCTGTAGGGTTTGATCGCGATGGGTTTGTTGTAATCACGATTTTGGACGAAACGGGCGACCTTGCTTCAGCGGCGGAGTTGGATGTTAGTTACAAAGAATTGGACCCGGCAAAAGTCACCGAGAATGATATTGTCGGGGGCTACGACGTCGCAACTGGCAAGTACGAGGGTTCAGAAGTGATAGATCAGGTCTATCCAAGATTAAATGATGTGCCAGGCCTTATTCTTGCACCAGGATGGTCGCACCTTCCCGTAGTGGCAGCTGTTATTGATGCTAAGAGCAGATTCATCAATTCTTGCTTTAACGCTATGAACGTTTTAGATATCGACAGTGGAGAAGTTAAAAACTACCAAGATGCCCCTACGTGGAAAAGTATGAACAGCTACACTAGCAAAGATTCCATCATTTGTTGGCCGAAAGCACGAGTCGGTAACAAAGTTTATTGGATGAGTGCTTTGGTGGCGGCGCAAACGGCTTTCACGGATGCGATAAATGACGACGTGCCATACGTTTCTCCGTCAAACAAACGCTTGCCGATTACCGGGACGCTGCTCGCAGACGGAACAGAGGTCTTCTTGGACCAATTGCAAGGGAATTTTTTAAATGGCGCAGGAATCGTTACAGCCATCAATATGAAGGGGTGGAGAACTTGGGGTAATAACACTGGTGCTTACCCGTCTACTTCTGACATTAAAGATCGCTTTGTGCCAGTTCGACGTATGTTCAACTGGTGGGGGAACACGTTCATCCAAACTTATTTTGATAAGGTGGACGATCCGACGAATTTGAGATTAATTGAATCTGTTGTAGATAGTGAAAACATTCGCGGGAATGGTTTGCAATCGCAGCAGCAGATTGCTGGCGCTAAAATCGAATTCCTTCAAAAGGATAACCCGGTTACAAATCTCTTGAACGGCCGTATTCAATTTCTTCAAAAGGTGGCTTTCTTCCCACCAGCTGAACACATTGTCAACGTGCTTGAGTTCGACCCCACTATATTAAATAATGCATTATTCGGAGGCGATTGAAGATGAGCACTATTCCAGAAAAGATTGTCAATTTTAACGTGTACAGCGATGCCGATAAGCTTGTAGGCGTCGCGGCAGAGGTTACGCTTCCGGACTTTGAAGCGATGACAGAAACGATATCGGGGGCAGGCATTGCGGGAGAATATGAATCCGCAACGCCTGGTCACTTCGGTTCGCAAACTATCGAAATTCCTTTTCGGTCTATTAGCGACCCTTCTTTCAAATTCCTTCAAAACAGAGGGCAGACTATCATTTTGCGGGCAGCACAACAAAGTTACGACGTTTCTAGCGGGAAAACGAATATCAGACCTTTAAAAGTGACGATAAAGGGTCTGCCGAAAGGTTTGAATCTCGGTAAAGTCGGCGTGGGAACCCCGACAGAAACAACAAACACAATTGAAATTTTGTACATTAAAATCGAAGAAAACGGCGTCACGCTATTAGAACTCGATAAGCTTAACTTTATTTTTATCGTCAACGGTACAGACCTAATGGAAGATGTACGAAACGCTATTTAATTTAATTATTAGGAGGAGAATATTTTGTTAAAAAAAGAAAACGAGATGCTAGTTGTGTTTAAAAAGCCGTACCCGTTCGAGGGGACTGATTACAAAGAAGTAGACCTGTCCAAGCTTGATGAACTTTCAACAGGCGATTTAATTAAGGCGGACAGCCAATTCAGCCAAATTGGTCAATTTTCAGTCATGAACGAACTGACGACGGGCTATGCTTGCATTCTTTCATCGAAAGCGACAGGGAAACCGATAGAGTTCTTTGAAGGACTTCCTGCGCGAGAAGGGTTAAAAGTGAAAAATATCGTGATGAGTTTTTTGAACGAATAGGCTTCGTCAAACGGGATAACGACAAATATATAAAGCAAACAGACGGACCCATACTTAGAAAAGTGTGTGTTCGTCTTTCTATGTCAACTCACACAAGCATCGAATACTTCGAAGCTCTTAGAACTGATGAGCTGAGGTTAGTAATAGATGAGATTGAGGAGGCGAACAAAAGCAGATGAGCAGAAGACAACCATATGAGATCGCTTTTCGACTAGGTGCTCGGATGGATTCATCGATGCGTACCGCATTCGCTAACGCCAATCAGAATTTAAGTAATATGAACAACAACGTAGGCAATCTTAATAGTCGAGCGGGAAGGTTGACTAGTTCAATGGGTTCGATGAAAGGCGCGATAATCGGCATCGGAGCGGTTGTAGCATCTGCGTTCGCCGTTGATAAAATAGTCGAATTCGGAAAGAAAATGATTGAGACGACTGCGGATATCGAAGCGAAGCAGGAGCAGTACGTTCAAGTTATGGGGAAAATGAAGGGTTCGACGGACAAGTATCTTAACTCTATGTCGGCTACGTGGAATAAGCACCCTGTAGAATTGCAAGAAACATATATGCAATATGTCGCCATCCTCAAAGGTAAAGGCATTGAAGAGGGAAAGGCACACGGGATCGCGCAGCAGTATTTAGATAGAACTGTCGATGCTAATGCTTTTGCGAACGAAGGAATGGCCGATACTACCGCTCGCTTCATGGGTATGATAAAAGGCGAGTACACTTCAGTGGACACGGCGATGGTAAATACATCCGCATCGATGATGAGCGATAGAGGGCTGAAAGAATATGGGAAGAAGTGGGCGAATCTAACAGCAGAGCAGCAGGAAACCATTAAAACAATGGTGGCCCTGGAGCAACATACTAGTTCCGGTGTCCTTGGGCAAGGTGCGAGGGAAGCTCAATCGTACGAAAACAACGTGAAAATGCTGAAGAACACGTACAACGAAATGCTGGTGAAATTCGGTTCGCCTATTTTGCCTATTGTGATTAAACAATTGAAAAATGCAACAGAAATAATTAAGAAAATAGATGTCGAGAAAGTGATTGAAGGCTTTAAAAAGTTCGCAAGTTATCTACCGGATATCAAAAAAGTGTCGGGAGCGCTCGGTTCTGTGAGGGATGTCGCATTTGGAGCCTTCGGCAAACTAAGTCCGATATTTTCGAAAGCGGCATCTTCTTTACAAGGTGTATTCACTAAGATTAGGACTTACTGGAGCGAAAATGGCGCACAAATCATTCAAGGTGCATTAGGCATCGTCAACAACATTCGACCAATATTTGTTCGGATCGGACAGGTAGTTCTGAATGTGTTCAGGCAGATCTCGGAGTTCTGGAATAAAAACGGGTCGTCATACATTTCCGCATTGTCAAATGTCTTTAAAATCGTAGGCACTGTTTTTAGTTCCGTTATCGGAATCGTAAAAACCGTTATAGCAATCATATCTCCTTTCGTGGAGAAAATAGTTGCTTTTCTTTTGGGGATATTCGAACAACTGATTGTTTTTTGGAACGAAAACGGTGCGCAAATTATGCAGGCCGTCCAAAATGTTTTTGCCGGAATCAATAAAGTTGTACAAGTGCTGGCTCCGGTGATTATGTTCATCCTAAATAGCGTTTGGAACAACGTAAAGGGTGTTATTCAAGGTGCTTTAAAAATAATACTTGGTGTAGTGAAAATATTTGCATCTGTATTTACAGGCGATTGGGCAGGCGTTTGGACGGGCGTTAAACAATTATTCTCGGGAGCTATTCAATTTTTATGGAATCTTTGGAATCTCATGATGATGGGGAAGTTGGTAAAAGGCATTGCAACGATAGCGAAAGCGTTTTGGGGATTCCTGAAAGGGCTTGGTCCTAGAATTGCTACAAGCGTGCAATATTACTATCACCTATTCATGGATAAGTTTTATCAAATCGGCATAGGGATTTTGCGAACCATTTCAAGCTCTATTGGTAAAGTGGTGGGAGTTGCTAGAGATGCAGTAACGAGATTTGTTTCTATCTTCCAGATGGCACGAACTTTCGGAGTCAATATCTTCATGTCAATCGTCTCGGCTATTCGTGGTGTTTTTTCGGGAATCTTTGGATTTATCGGAAACACGGTGTCTAGCGTGATAGGGGCGGTACTTGCTAGGGTCAGCGGCTTCATCGGATCTATACAAGGGTTTATGGGGATGCTTTGGGGCCATATCTCGACTGTATTTTTAAATATCCAAACCGCAATGGCTGCACCGTTCAGCTTTTTGCAAACTTTAGTACAAAACGTAGTAAGTGCAGTGTCTGGTCTTGTGGGCGGACTATTTACAGGTGTTACAGCTGCCGGGAAAGGCGCTATAAACGGTCTTGTTATGGCTGCCAACGCAATGATCGGCGGAGTGAATAAAATTAAGTTGAATGTACCTGATTGGGTTCCTGGGATTGGCGGAAAAACAATAGGGTTCAACCTTCCTAAAATTCCTATGCTTGCACAAGGTGGAATTACGACTGGACCGACTTTGGCGATGATTGGTGAAGGGGCTGAACAGGAAGCGGTTCTTCCTTTGTCGAAGCTTCAGGCTTTGTTAGGCGGTTCTGGTAAAGGGGACTCGAATGCGCAATACGTGTATAGCCCAAATTATATTATTCACGGGAACGCAACGAAAAAGGATGTCGAAGAAGTTAGCGGAAAAGGATTCCAAGAATTCAAGCGGTGGACGAAGGAAGTTAAATCGGACGAAGAAAGATTGTCGTTCAATAGGGGGTGACTTAATTGGTATATGTGACGGTTCAGGGTGATATGTGGGATACGATTTCTAAAAATATTTACGGTAGCGAGTATCATACAGACTTGCTTATGAAAGCTAATCCGGACTTAGCCAGTGAGTTACTTTTTTCTTCTGGCGTAGAATTAATAGTTCCAGAACTCGAAGAAACCCAACAATTCTCCAACTTACCACCTTGGAAGAGGGGAACTCCGTGAAAACAAGAAGAGCATACGTCGAACTGGAATATAACGGGGTCAACATCACTCACGATCTTGCGTCTGATTTAAAAACTTTCACCTATACCGACAATGCGGGCGGCGCTGCGGATGATGTAGCAATCGAGATATCTGACGCTAAAAGGAAATGGATATCTAATTGGATGTTTGACAAAGGGGATACATTCACCGCGAATATCGTCACGGTGAATTGGCGGAAAGACGGAGAGAAAAAGAGGTTGCCGTGTGGCTTTTTCGTCGTGGATGAACCGGAGTATAGCGGTCGTCCATCTGTCATTAGTTTAAACGGGATTTCTGTACCCGCGAGCAGTAATTTTATGAACTTGAAAAGAAGTAAGTCTTGGAAAAACATCACGATAAAAGCCATAGCGTCGGACATAGCAGCTCGATACAAATTACAATTGTTCTTTGATAGTAAGTTGAATCCGAGTTTCAAAGACAAGGCGCAAAAGGATGAATCGGATGCTGCATTCTTGCAAAAGTTGTGCGAAGATGAAGGCTTTTCGTTGAAGGTAACAGATAAACAAATAATCGTGTTCAGAGAAGTTGAATACGAAGCGAAAAAGGTAGTCGCCACATTCAGGGAAGACGACAGTTCGGTCACGGGATATTCTTTCAAAACGACGTACACGAACACGGCCTATGCTGGAGTCCGTTTGACTTATTTTGACTCAAAAACGAAAAAGACGATCAAGTATTTATATGCCACAAAGGAAATAGACGAAGAAAAGGATCGTATCCATAAAATCAACAGACGCGTCGCGAATGAAGAAGAAGCCGAGCGACTCGCGAAAAATACGTTGCGGAAATTGAATAAAAAAGAGACGCAAGCCACGCTGGAATTGGTCGGGGACACAAGGCTGCTTTCTTCGTCTACAATCGACTTAATAGGGTTTGGTAGTTTCGACGGAAAATACTACATCGATAAAGCGGTCCACTCTTTAGCGGGATACAAGACGACGTTGGAACTACACAAAGTCCTGAAAGGGGGATACTGAATTGGAACTTTCGGACATAATCAGAGTAGGCATCGTAGACGGCGCGAACGATCAAGAAGGGACGGTGCGTGTTATGTTTCCGGATAAAGACGACCAGGTTGTCCCGGACATCCCTTTAATGTGCCATGAGCAAAATTATCCGAGAATAGGCGAAAGTGCGCTGTGCTTGTTTTTGCCTAACGGGACGGAGCAAGGATTTTGTTTAGGGGGGTACTATCATGATGAAAACCCTCCTCCAATTAAGGATAAAGAAATATACGTAAAAAAACTGGATGATGATTTGTCTATAAAATATGATTACAGAATCAAAGAATTGACAATCGAAAATGCAAAGGACGTTGTGATAAACGGTAATTTGCTTGTAAAAGGAACGATTAAAAGTGGGTGATTATAGTGATAGGTTACTACGGCCCAATAAAGTTCGTGACTGGAGACAAAAGAATACTTACTTTCAACGACTTCAAACGCGAGTCTTCTGTCCGTTCAGAGAAGCACGCAGTTATAGGGCGTAAGCCTGTTAAAGAATTTCTTGGCCCTGAATTGGATGTAATTACGTTCACTATCCATCTGTCAGCTGCCAATGGTGTGAACCCTCGTGTTGACGCTGAAAGATGGCTGCGGATGAATAGGGCGGGCGAAGCGCACGTATTAGTCGTCGGCACAAGGGCGCTCGGTCTCGACAAATGGACCGTCGAAAACGTTTCCCAGGCATGGAATGTCATATTTAACAAAGGTGAACTTTATAGCTGCGACGTTGATGTCACGTTGGAAGAATACGTGGAGGTGTTTTGATGACGGAGTACGGAGAAACACAAGTTATTCTTGCTGCTGATTCAACGCTTAATGAGGAGGTATTCAGAAATGTAAAAGTGATATTGACTACTCCGGAAGGGTCAGTTCCTTATGACCGAGAATTCGGTATCAGAGGAGAAATATTAGACCTGCCAGCTGGCGAGGTGAAAGGGCTATACACCGTGGAATGTGTCACGAAGGTAAGAAGGTACGAACCGAGGGCGTCCGTGGTTGCTGTTGAGTTTTCGCACGATGCAATTGAGGGCGTCGTATATCCGAAAGTGGTGATCCAAATTGAAGCTGAGTGATCTTCCGGATTTCGATTTCGTCGAAACTAATCCGGAGTTGATTCTGAATAACATAATTAGTGATTATGAAAATGCGTATTTCGAATCCACAGGAGTGAAAGCGAAACTTTATCCTGGAGATCCGATGCGTATTTTTCTTTATACCCAGGCTTTAAGAGAAATTCAGTTAAGGCAAATAATCAATGATGTAGGAAAGCAAAACTTTGTGAAATACGCCAGAAGCGATAAGCTTGACCATTTGGGTTCCGGTGTAAAGACCTTCAGAGGAAAGCCTGGTTATGCCAAAACTAGAATGAAAATAACAGCTTCGCAAAGTGGGCAGGCTGCTCGATTGATTCCAAGCGGTCAAAGGTTCACGCCGGCCGATGGTTTATTTTTCTCCACTGAAGAAGACTACGTATTGAATGCTGGTGAATCAGAAATCATTGTGCCGGTCGTGTGCGAAGAGTTTGGCGACGTCGGCAATGATTACTCGCCTGGAGAGATCAACGTCATGGTGGAGCAGTTACCTTTCATGATCTCGGCGTTGAACTTAGATGCCACGCAAGGTGGAGTGGACAAAGAGGGCGACGAGCCGTTCAGAGAGAGGGTTCATTTAGCGCCGGAGGGTTTTAGTGTCGCAGGACCAGAAGGCGCCTATATCTACCACGCCAAGTCGTACAGCTCGTTAATTATTGACGTTAAGCCTTTGAGTGAAGAGGGCAGCGGCGTGGTGGATCTTTATGTCCTTTTGGCGGATGGTGAACTTCCTTCACAAGGGTTCCTTGATGGGCTTCACAATCACTTTAGCAAAGATATACGCCCATTAACTGATAGAGTGAAAACGCACGCGCCATCGGCTGTCGTATACGATGCAGAGGTTACTTACTACATTCCGAGCGAAGTTACCGACACGGCAGCGGTTAAAAGCAAAATAGAAACCGCATTTCAGGAGTTTTTGAAGTGGCAAAAATTAAAGATAGGCAGGGACGTCAATCCGTCTGAACTTATCTTTAAATTGAGGGATGCAGGGGCAAAAAGAGTCGAAGTGACACTTCCAACGCATATTGTCGTTAGTGACACAGAGGTAGCGAAGGAGCGTTTGGTCAATTTGGTTTTTGGTGGTGTCGAAGATGATTGACATTAGAGATTCTAAATTATATGACTTAATTCCAGTAAATTTGCGGGAAGACGAAGACATTATTGCTGCTGCTTTCGCCGTTGACAATTCTACTGATTCTATATTCACACTTAGTGGGAAACTCGGATTTCGGTCAGACCCGAAAATTAAAGACGATCATATATTGGATGCCTGGGCTGAGGATTCACATGTGGATTTCTATGATAAAAGTTTCCTTCCTGATGTAAAACGCGATATTTTGGACAGCTCATTGATACTGCATATGTTAAAAGGGACAGCAGGGTCTATTGAACGGGCGCTTTTGAATGTGGGCGTTAAGGCGGAGGTCATTGAGTGGTTCGAATATGACGCAGCTCCATATCATTTTATGGTGGAAATGGCTCCGAACTTCAGCGTCGTAGATAGAAAGAGCATGAATAAAATGGTCGCGATTTATAAAAATCTCCGCTCGTGGTTTGACGGGTTTGTAATTGTGATTGCTGGCGGGGTCATCTACATTGTGGACGATACTTATAATTACCCTGTATTCTATCCGATTTGCGGAGAGTTTGGCGGAGAAAAAGAATTCATCCAAATGGAGGGCGGGGAAATCAGTCTAATTGATGATACGTATCAATACGGCGTCAAGTACCCTTTGTCAGAAAAAGAATTCGCGCAGGTCGATAGCGGCAATGTGAGCGTGATAGACGGCGCTTATAATTTTCCGAAGGCATTCCCTGTTTGCGGAGAAATAGAGCTGTTGTTTAAAAGAACAACCACTGTGAGCCTTGAAGCGGAAACTAGCGTCGAAGCATATGATTTCAATCTTGTTTATCCGATTTGCGGAGAATTTTATGCGGAAGGAGATTAACCAAATGGATGAATTTAAGTTTATCCCGAATGAATACTACATCGAAGAAGGACGACGAAGGTTCGCCAGCATTGCAGATTACGCAATTATAACGATAGACGGAGAAGGATACGAATATCCGATTGCTGCAACAGTTGAGCGAGACGGTTTTTTTAAACACTACTTCGAAGTAGAAGACGAACCTGTCGGCAATATCGAGCGTATTGAGCTGTTTACGCAAAGTGGAGCGTCGTTGGGTTCCGGAAATGGCTACATCGAAAAAGGCGACGACGGCTGGCAAATCGCCATTAAGTTGTTTGTTGTATTGAAAGAGGAGGCGAGCGAAGATGCCGGAGCATAACATTGAATTACAAGATTTATTGGACGCTAAATATGACTATAAACCCACCGAATGGTTTGATAAGGTTGATGATCCGGAAAAAGACCGCAGCCATCCAGGGGTGAAATTCACCGCTAAACGCGGTAATAATTTAGAAACAGGAGCAGATCTTGCGCACGACCGAATTAATGACGTTGTTGACTATCTTGAAGATTCGGATCGCACGCAGAAAAACTTGCGCTTCGAATTTCTTTTGCTGAAAGCATCCGTTACAAGTGGACTCACTTCGAATATCTTCGTCGATAATTTTGAGACGTTAGATGGAATCGACTTGAATGCCGGAGCACACGATACTGAGCTACAACGAATTTATTTGCCTTAAAAGAAAGAAGGAGATTGTTTTTGTCACTTCCATCCGCGGATTTAGTTATTTATAAAAAGACCGAAGCGTTGCTATATTTTTCGTACCCGCTGCTGGTCAACTTTCCGAAAGCGGAAAAATTTGCTTTGTCACAAGAAATCAAACAAGCGCTTTATGCTGCAATGCGTTGTATCATGTTGGCGAACAACGTCCGGCATAAGAGGCGGCAATATCAGGAAGAGGTAGATGCTTATCTAAAACTCCTACTCGTCCTGTTTGGCGTTGCCAAGAAACAGAAATTCATTACGCAAAAGAAAAATACCCAAATTCAGCAACAAATTGCTGAGATCGGTCGTATCTTAGGCGGTTGGATGAAATCGAATAAATATTGAATGCATAGGGTTATGACTGTTTGGCTCGAACCGCGCTATCCGTGGCAACAATTCGGCTCGTCAATGGAACAACAATACGTCGTCGAATCGCAATACGAATATCGGTTGGCGCCCCGCCTTGTTAGCTAGAACCACTTTACGATCAGCACGTTTACGGATGTGTTGACATGGCTTTGACTTAACTTCAAGGGAGTCGTAATCCTTCGTCTTTGACGTAAACACATGAATAGTCGTAGCGCCGACCGAAAGGAGCCGTTATGGCGAAAGCTTTTAAATATGATAATTTATATAACAAAATAATTTCTTTTAAAAATCTCGAATACGCATTTTCGCAAGTTACGAAAGGGGATCGCAAATACCAAAAGGATGCAATCCTCTTTTCTATGCTTTTAGACAAGAATCTAGTGGACTTGTGGCACGACCTGAAGTGGGGAAAGTACCAAGTGGGTGAATACATCCGATTTGAAGTATATGAGCCTAAGAGGCGCTGGGTGAGCGCTCCTAGAGTGCGTGATAAGGTCGTTCAGTACGCGACGCACCACATTATCAAACACGTATATGCAAATGTGTTCATTTCGGACTCATTCGCTTGCCTGGAAGAGCGGGGTACACATGCAGCCGTTCATTCAGTTCAGCGGGATATGCGGATTGTGGAAAGGGAATTTCTCGAACCGTGGATTGTTTCTGTGGACGTTTCGAAGTTTTTCTATTCGATAGATAGAGAGATTCTTAAAAAGATTTTACGAAAGAAAATAAAGTGCGCCAAGACGCTTTGGTTGCTCGATCGAATTATCGACAGCAGCCCCGAAGGTGAAACAGGCATACCTCTTGGCAATGTCACGTCACAAGATTTCGCAAACATTTATTTGAATGAAATCGATCAGTATGTAAAACGGCATTTAGGCATTAGATATTATACGAGGTATATGGATGACATGATTGCCGTAGTTGAAGGAAAAGATGCAGCACAGGCCCTCAAGGCGGCGATGTGCTTATTTTTGCGTGATCGATTGAATCTTATTGAAAACCCTAAGAAGTCTCAAATATTCCCCTTAGCGCAGGGTGTGAACGCCTATGGGTACAAGATTTGGACGACGCACCGACTTGTACGGGATCAATCTAAGCGTGCAGTTAAGAGGAGAATTAAGGCGATGAATCGGAAGTTGGAGAACGGAGAAATAGAGCTGCATGACGTGAAACAATCAGTCAATTCATGGATTGGACACGCTCGCCACTCGAACTCTTACAACCTGACGAAAAAGATATTCGCGCCCTACTCTTATGTGAAAATTGAAGGAGATGAGAAATTTGGCAAACGGTGATTTGCATTTACTAGGTACTTTCTACAAAGCTGGAGCGAAGCAGCTGAATCCGACAAATCCGTGGCGCAGCGGGTCTACCCCAGGCGCTGGGAATATCCCTATTTTTAGCGCAGGACAAACGCTAGAAATACGTAACACAGATCCGGACAACGCTTATAAAATCAAGTGGCGAGAAGTGATTGTTGGCGCGAAGAAACTTTTAGTTGCTGACAGAAATATTCTTGAACAGGTATCCTGGGACGACTTGAATGCTCAAGGTTTAATTTTCGGTAAAGAAATTACGATTGATGGACAACAGTACAAATTGCGTGCATTAACAGGCGGTTCTAATTATCGAAGTGGCGATTCATATGCTGGCGGAACTCCAACCGATAATGAATGGGATCAAATTATTGTCAATGAAGCAAATTATGCAGGACTTCCGAAACCTGTGGCAACCGACTTGGATTCTTCCCTGGTTGCAGCTGATAGAACCGGAGCGCACAACCAGTTCTGGAATTGGTACTACATGTATTCTTGGGCGCAAGAGACGTACGCGGCAAATGGCTCGTACCGCGCTGTCCGTGGCGGTTCGGCTCGTCGGTGGAACAACGGTACGTCGTCGACTCGCGGTGCGAGTATCGGTTGGCGCCCCGCACTTGAAGTTCTGAATTCTGCCCCTGTGATCTCAGGCGGAACACAAAACCTCGGGAATAAAACAGGTCCTTTTGCGGTGACTTACCAGGTCTCTGACCCAGAAAATGACGCGGTCAATGTTGTTGAAAAACTGAACACGACAGTCATCCGTACTGCGGCAGGGGTTGCACAAGGAGCGAATCAAGAAATAAATATCACGTTAGCTCAATGGGCGTCCATTCCTTTGAATGTCGAATCGACAATTACTGTCGAGGCGACCGATTCAAAAGGAGCGAAGTCGACCCGCGTTTATACATTTACTAAAACTAACGCGCCACCAACGGCGGTGCCAGTTGAGCCGAAAGGGGATCTCGCTAACCTGGCAATAGTCGCTACGACGACGCCTATTTTCGTTTGGGGATTCCATGACGTCGATACTGGCGACATGCAATCTGCGTATCAATTCATCGTAGAAGATCTTGAAGATAATGTTATCCATGATTCAGGAAAGCAACAATCGGCGCAATCGTTCTATCAATTGCCGTCTCCACTGGATTGGGGCGGTCGCTACAAATGGAGAGTGCGCGTTTGGGATAAATTCGATGTCGCGAGCGAGTATTCGTTCCCTGAATTCATCTTGCCGAACCGAGCGCCGAATATTACGGATGTTCAGCCAGGTAGTAATGATCCGGAAGCTCCGATGGGTGCAGGGCTTTCTCCTGAATTCATTTGGCATTTCGAAGACTTAGACCTGGAAGCGCAAGCGGCGTATAGATTGCGCGTTTACAAAAAATCAGACGATGGCTTGGTTTATGACTCTGCAAAGATCAACAAAAATCTGCAAAAGCACCAGGTGCCAGAAGGCGTACTTGCGGATGGTGTAACGTATTACGCAATTGTTACCGCTTGGGACCCGAACGGTCTTTCAAAAGACGGCGAAAGAGCGTATATCCGAACCAACGCGACTCCGACAGCTCCAATACAAACCGGACCTGTTGATAACTATCGTACAAGCTCAAAACCGACATTTGCCGGAATTATTGGTACCGATCCCGAAAACGATGGACAACACTTCGCTGTGCAAGTAGCGGAAGATGAATCGTTTGAAGTAGGGGTGCTTGAATTCCGCAGCAGTCAAAATCGCGCCGGTTGGCAAGTGAATGGCTTCGACATTCCGGAAGAAGGCGTAAAGAACGACCAACAAGGCCAATCAGTTACGTACGCGATGCAGCTCGATCTCGATACTAACAAGACGTACTACTGGAGGATGGCAGCTGTCGACGCGAGTACGCTTGCACGGGGCAAATGGTCCGCTATTCGCCGTATTCGTTCAGGAAACCGACTGGAATTCCAAATAAAGAATCCGATTTCTACCCAAGTTGTTGCAGCTCGCCGTATCTTATTTGCGGCGGACTACCAATTGCCGACGGATGGCAGTAACAAGGCGACGATTGAAGTTGAGTTTTCTAACAATGCGCTTGACGTAACTCCGACGTGGGAAGACGCAACGGCGGAATTTTTATCAATGGACTACTATAATTTCACGAACACCGAAAAAACGGCAACGAATTTTGCGATTGGTGTGAGATTGGTGATAAAAGCAAACGATTCAACGGCTCCGATTAGCGTCGAAGCGATTGGACTTACATTCGATTAAAAAGGAGTGGATAAAATGCGTCCGATTGTACAAACGGAACTCAATACTATCCGGCACCAGGAAGAACAATTGAAAGCGAAAGACGCCCAGCTGCAAAGTTTGGGCTTTTCCCTTGCGCAAGAAAAGGCAAAGGGTTTACAGAAGGATGCTCAAATCAGTCAATTGGGGCAAGAATTAACACAAATGAAGATTGATATATTGATGCTGAAGGGAAGTGTAGGGCAATGACTTTTTGGGAGAATGCTTTCTTGTGGGGTTGGGCAGATGTCGCGCTGCTTCGGATGGTTGTAAAAACAGAACAAATGCCATTCGGGGAAATCACGAAAGAAGATTTCAAGAGAATCACGGGGGAAGACTTCGATTCAGAAGTTCCGGCCGAGTAAAAAATGACCATAGTTGATTTATCTGAACACGTTTTGAGAGAAAAGGTTCCAGGAGACTCTAAAGCGCTTTTGCTCAACGTGATAACAGCCCAAGAAGATTTAATTCACGCGCAAAACGAAGCTATGTGCAGCTTGCTTAACGAGACGATGGAACAGGAAGCCATAATTAATGAATTAATGAAAAAGAAGTCAGATGATTGAAGGCGCCCTTTTCGAGGGGCGTTCTTTTTAAATTTCTCGGAAGGGGCGATTAGATGATGCCTGCAAACGAACGCTTAGATGCACATGATAAACGATTGCAACAGCATAGCGACAGGTTGCAACAATTGGAAATGTGGGATAAGGACAAACACAAGCGTTTGAAACTCGTAGAAGTAGACAATGAACAACAGGAGCGTCGTTTGAACGAAGTTGAACAAAACTACACGAAACTTGAAAACACAATACTCACTGAAAATAGAGAAACTCGCAATTTTTTTCAGACGACAATGGATAAGCAATGGCAGTTGATTACACTACGCGATTCCCAAAAACATGAAGTCACCATGTCAAAGCAAGAATTAGCTAAAACGAAATTCGAAAGATGGAGTGACATAATCCTTAAACTAGTTGGCGCGGGCGGAATTATTTATATTCTGCTTCAATCATTTGTTAATTGAAAGGAGAGAGGACATTGGCAGCGGTATTAATTTTTGCGACTGTTCTTGCGCCGGTTATTTTAGCGGCAGTTCAGTTGGCTAAACAAACAATGAACATTAAAAAGAACTATATTCCGCTTATTGCATTTGTAATCGGAATTGCTATCGGGTTCGCGGCGTCACCGTTCACTGAATTGGATCTGACATTGAGATTATGGGCGGGTGGATTAGCCGGACTTTCAGCGACAGGGTTATTCGAACTTGGAAATAAACATGACGGAAATACGAAGGAAAACGAATAATGAGCTTTATTGATGAATTAGCGCCGTTTGCTACCAAACACGGAATTGCGAACGGCGTTTTGCCGTCGTTGATAATAGCGCAGGGAATACTGGAAAGTGCAAGTGGAACGAGTGAATTGGCTAAGAATGCGAATAATCTTTTTGGTATCAAGGCAGGAAGTGGTTGGGGCGGAGAAACTTACGTAAAAGGGACCTTAGAACATGACGTGAACGGAAATGTCCAACCAATTATTGCTGATTTTAGAAAATATCCAAGTTATGAAGGCTGCGTAATAGATTTGGTCCATAAATACGCCAATGGCACGGGTTGGGAATCGCACAATAGATATGCGGCCGTTCTCAATCAAAGGGATTATAAAAAAGCGACAGCAGCAGTAAAGGCGGCAGGGTATGCGACAGACGTTAACTACCCGATCAAACTTAATAAATTGATAGAACAGTATGATCTAAATAAATACGACAAGGGTGTGGTGCAAGTGGTGCAAACAGTAAAAATCGCATTTGACGCCGGGCACGCAATTAACACAGCGGGCAAGCGTACGCCGGATGGAGAACGGGAGTGGACGTTTAATGATAAGGTGCTGCGTGCTGCTGAAGTAAAGTTGAACACCTACCAGGGCGTGCAGATCCTTAGACTCGATGACTCAACAGGTAAGACGGATATACCCTTAAAAACTCGCACGGACAAAGCCAACGCGTGGAGGGCGGATGCCCTTGTTTCAATCCATCATAATGCCAATACGGGTAAATGGGGAACATGGGGAGGCGTAGAGACATACGTAGACCCAACAGCCAGTAAAGCGTCGAAGGAAATCGCTAAACTCGTACAGCCTCGCATCGTTAAAGCGATGGGGCTGCGTGATCGTGGTGTCAAAGTGAAGAATTTGCACATGACACGAGAATCAAGTATGCCAGCGATCTTGACGGAAGGCGGTTTCATGGATTCCACGACAGACATAAATGCATTAAGAAATGACGCCAGGTTAAAAGCCCAGGGCGAAGCAATTGCAGAAGGTTTGGTAGCTCACTTCAAGTTGCAACCGAAAGAAGTTGAACCTGCGAAGTCGGAAGCGCCAAAAAAGGAGGTAGGTTACTTGGAACTAGCGCAATCACAAAAAGACGAGATGGCAAAAGTTTATAAACATGCGCGCGCGAAAGGAATATTTTCATCCGAGGAACATGAAACTGATGTGAAGTCCGGAAAGATGACTGTTTCGAAAGCTGTGTATCTCGCGACATTAATTGCTGGCGCTGCCGCGAATAATGATACCCGCGTTAAGTGACACTTGGCCAACAGAAGAATGCTGTTACACCGACGTTTGCGAAGTGGCCACATCACAGTTAAATAAGAACAAAGTAAAAGGCGATCACTCCGAAATTCCGGAATGGTCGCCTTTTTTGTTTTACAGCTCGATGTCGTATATATATTTTTCGTTTCCGAAGTGCATCATCGGCTTGAATTCCAATTCCAACTTTTCTCCGTCGGCTGGATAAGCTACTTGGCCGTCAATTGAACGTCCAGGAGAAATTGCGTCCATCGTAACATTACCGACCGCTAACGTTTCAACTTTTTTCCCGTCAACATAAAATGAGAAGTCCATGCCTACCGGGTAATCTGCATCTGAATTATTTTCAACCGTGAAGTCGATGATAATCGCGCGTTCAGGATTAACTTCGTCGAATTCATTTCTTTCGTCTGTAACTGACACTTTCGTCACTGTAACAGTAATATCATCGATAGTAGCAGCGTCTCCGACTTTCAGATTCTTGCTTTCTTCTACCTCTTCAGCTGGCGCATCTACTTTTTCGGTTTCCGCAGGAGCCTTGTCATCCGCTTTAGGAGCACTTGCGCTATCTGTACCTTCCGTTTCCCCGCAAGCCGCTAGAGCAAGTACCAGTGATAGCATTAATAACATCATAAGTTTCTTCATCGTTGTCATTCCTCCAAAAGTTTGATAGTTACATAGTACGACAAATAAAACTAATTGGCTATACTTGGTGAAAAAGAAATCCGCTTCCTGTTGTGGATAACTGCAAATAAAAACAGGCAGCCGCGACCGACCACCTGTTTTAGTTATTGATTTCAAATAGAATATGTTATCATAATCCACGTATAGAATAGAACGAAAGAAGGTCATTATACATGAAAGATGAAAGCGTACGAAAAGTGAGCCTATTTACTTTAGGTTGCAAAGTGAATCATTATGAAACTGAGGCAATCTGGCAACTTTTCAAAGAAGCCGGATACGACCGCGGTGATTTCGAAAAGGACTCCGATGTTTATGTCATTAATACATGTACTGTGACGAATACTGGTGATAAGAAAAGCCGACAAGTCATTCGTCGTGCTGTTCGAAAAAATCCGGATGCTGTTATTTGTGTAACAGGTTGTTATGCACAAACATCTCCTGCAGAAATCATGGCGATTCCAGGTGTAGATATCGTTGTCGGCACACAAGACCGGACAAAACTACTTGGACTAATCGATGACTTCCGTACGGAACGGCAGCCAATCAATGCTGTCCGCAACATTATGAAAAACAGGGTTTATGAAGAACTAGATGTCCCTGCTTTTACGGATCGCACGCGTGCGTCTCTCAAAATCCAAGAGGGATGCAATAACTTCTGTACGTTCTGCATTATTCCGTGGGCGAGGGGACTTATGCGCTCGCGCGATCCTCAAGAAGTCATTCGTCAGGCGCAACAACTTGTGGATGCTGGGTATCTTGAGCTTGTTTTAACGGGCATTCACACGGGCGGCTATGGAGAAGATCTGAAAGATTACAATCTTGCACGTTTGCTCCGTGATCTTGAAGCACAAGTCAAAGGACTGAAGCGTCTTCGTATCAGTTCGATTGAAGCGAGTCAGCTGACGGATGAAGTAATTGATGTTTTGCGCGATTCAACTACCATCGTCCGCCATTTACACATTCCAATCCAGTCGGGTTCTGATACAGTTCTGAAACGTATGCGGCGGAAGTATACAATGGCATTTTTCGCAGAACGTCTGGACAGACTTCGTGAAGCGCTACCGCAACTGGCAATCACTTCGGACGTCATCGTTGGTTTCCCTGGTGAAACGGAAGAAGAGTTTATGGAAACGTATAACTTCATCCGTGACCACCGATTCTCAGAACTGCATGTATTTCCTTATTCAAAACGGACAGGGACTCCTGCTGCAAGAATGGATGACCAGGTTCCTGAGGATGTGAAAAATGAACGTGTTCATCGCTTGATTGAATTGAACGATCAGCTGGCGAAACAGTATGCGTCAACATTTGAAAATGAAGTGCTTGAAGTTATTCCAGAAGAGAAATACAAACTTGATCCGGACAGCGGTCTTTATGAAGGATATTCGGATAACTATTTAAAAGTTGTTCTTCCCGCTGATGAATCTATGGTGGGTAAAATTGTTCGTGTGAAAATTGTACAAGCAGGCTATCCATACAATAAAGGACAGTTTGTCCGCGTTATTGAGGAAGAAACTCAGCTTGTTTAATTACATTCCTTTGAAAGCTGAGCAGGCCCTTTTATGGGTAGCTCAGCTTTTTCCGTGCAGAAATCAATTGTTCTTGATATGATGTGAGAAGTACGGACAACTCGAGGAGGTATTCATTTGAATACAAATTTTGCAACTTATATTGATCACACATTATTAAAAGCGGACGCGGCGAAAACAGAAATTACAGCACTATGTGAAGAGGCACGAAAATACACATTTGCATCCGTTTGTGTAAATCCGACTTGGGTTAAAACAGCAGCGGATATGCTAGAAGGATCACCTGTGAAAGTATGTACAGTTATTGGTTTTCCTCTAGGTACTTCAACATCCGAAGTTAAGGCGTTCGAAACTGGAGATGCAATTACAAATGGAGCAACTGAAATTGATATGGTTATTAATATCGGTGCTCTTCGCAGTGGCGATGATGAAACTGTGAAAAAAGATATTGAAGCTGTTGTACATGCGGCAAAAGGGAAAGCCATTGTCAAAGTGATTATCGAAACGTCCCTTTTGACGGATATCGAAAAAAGAAAAGCATGTGAACTTTCGGTCCTTGCAGGTGCCGATTTTGTGAAAACATCGACAGGTTTCTCAACAGGCGGTGCGACAGAAGAAGACGTTAAACTAATGAGGGCAGTGGTCGGACCAGATATGGGCGTCAAAGCATCAGGCGGTGTCCGAAACTTAGAAGACATGAAGAAAATGATTGATGCAGGGGCTACAAGAATCGGTGCAAGTTCTGGGGTCCAGATTATGCAAGGGCTAGAATCTAAATCCGATTATTAATTTGAAAGTTTTATATTGACCTATAGTTAAATCCGCGGTATAATTTATGAGTACATGGCACTTGGTCGTGTTCTAGAAGTGTGTTTGGAGGGAGGGACAAGAGATATGTCGAAAACTGTTGTTCGTAAAAACGAATCGCTTGAAGATGCTCTTCGCCGCTTCAAACGTACTGTATCCAAAAGTGGAACAATACAAGAGGTAAGAAAGCGTGAGTTTTATGATAAGCCGAGTGAAAAACGTAAAAAGAAATCTGAAGCTGCAAGGAAACGTAAATTCTGATTTCCTGTGGTGATGAGTTCGACCTTGTTTTAAATTTAAAATTTGGTAAACCGGAAAATCCTTTATGGGTTTTCCGGTTTATTTGTTTTATGAAGAAACATAATCTTTTTTAAAGAAAATGAAACTTCCGAGCTTTTGGAACGTATAAAGATATATAATAGATTATATAGAGAGAGGTGAAAAATACTATGCGTAAAATGATAGGAAGAGTTCTTCTGTTCATTTTATTCGTTTCCGTGTTCGCGTTCCCACTCTTAGAAACAGGAGCTGCAACTTCTAAGGTATATAAAGTTCCAGTTGAAAATGTGGTTGAGAAAGGATTGTATGCTTTTCTGCAACGGTCATTCACTGAAGCTAAAGAGGCGAAGGCAGAGGCCATTATCCTAGAGATTAATACGCCGGGTGGCTTTACTGATGCAGCTGACCAAATTGCCAAGCTTATGGATGAGAGTGACTTGAGAGTAATCGCTTACATTAATAATAAAGCGATGTCTGCCGGTGCTTTCATTGCCCTTCATGCAGATGAGATTTATATGGCGCCAACCGCAACAATGGGAGCTGCACAAGTAATCGATTCTGAAGGAAATGCGGCCGGTGTCAAAGCGCAGAGTGCCTGGGTTGCAGATATGATAACTGCCGCTGAGTCAAAAGGAAGAAAACCGATATACGCAGAGGCGATGGCAGATCCCGACATAGATTTACATGATTACCGGGCTGGAGTAGGAAAACTGCTGACGCTTAAAGCAGATGAAGCGAAAAAGGTCGGATATAGTGAAGAAACAGTGGCATCTTTCAATGAATTACGAAAAGTTACAGGTCTTGAAAACGCAGAAATCATTTCAACTAGTGAAACATTTACTGAAAAAATTGCGCGTTTCATTACGAACCCAGTCGTGGTACCTATCCTTTTATCAATAGCTGGATTGGGATTTGTACTTGAACTGTATTCTCCAGGATTCGGTGTGCCTGGAACGATGGCAGGGATTTCATTAATTTTATTTTTCTACGGGCACCTTGTTGCCGGGCTTGCAGGTTATGAAACGATTATCCTGTTTCTAATAGGGGTCGTTCTCATCGTAGCGGAATTCTTCTTGCCCCATGGTATAGCAGGGGTCATTGGAACGCTCGCAATTATTGGTAGTATCATTATGGCGGGCGGCAATCCTGTGTATATGGCGATTTCTGTCCTTATCGCGGTTGCTATCGCTGTTATAGGGATGGTGATTATTATGAAATTTTTCGGTAAAAAATTGCACTTGCTCAACAAAGTTGTATTGATGGATACAACTGATACAGAAAGTGGCTATGTTTCGAATGTGAACAGAATTGAATTGCTTGGGCGCATTGCAAAAACATCGACTGCGCTGAGACCATCGGGTGCAATTGAGTTAGATGGTGAACGAATCGATGTCGTTTCTGAAGGAAGCTACATTGCTAAAGGAATAAGTGTTATCATTGTAAAGGTTGAAGGTTCCCGGGTTGTAGTAAGGGAATCAGTAGAAAAGGGGGAAATTAAATAATGGCAGAACTTTTTGGTGCAGGAAGTGTAGTTACAATCATTGCAATAGCATTTGTGGCAATCCTCATATTGTCGGTATTTTTCACACTCGTCCCTGTGACGCTGTGGATTTCAGCAATGGCGGCAGGCGTCAGAGTAAGTATTTTCACACTGATTGGTATGCGTCTTCGCCGGGTAATCCCGAGTCGGATTGTTAATCCACTCATTAAAGCTCATAAAGCTGGACTTGATGTTTCAATTAATCAGCTTGAAAGTCACTATCTTGCAGGAGGGAACGTTGACCGTGTCGTCAATGCGTTAATTGCTGCACATCGTGCAAATATCGAACTTACATTTGAACGTGCAGCGGCTATCGATCTTGCTGGCCGTGACGTTTTGGAAGCAGTTCAAATGTCGGTTAACCCGAAAGTTATTGAGACACCATTCATCGCGGGTGTGGCAATGAACGGGATTGAAGTAAAAGCAAAAGCTCGTATTACAGTACGTGCCAATATCGACCGTCTTGTCGGTGGTGCTGGTGAAGAGACAATCGTTGCACGTGTTGGTGAAGGGATCATCTCAACAATCGGTTCATCTATTGACCATGCAAAAGTATTAGAAAACCCAGATATGATTTCTCAAACTGTTTTAGCAAAAGGGCTTGACTCCGGTACTGCATTTGAAATTCTATCAATTGATATTGCAGACGTTGACATCGGCAAAAACATCGGTGCGGAACTACAAACTGAACAAGCAATGGCCGATAAAAACATTGCGCAGGCAAAAGCTGAAGAACGCCGTGCAATGGCTGTTGCAAGTGAACAAGAAATGAAAGCGAAAGTTGAAGAGATGCGTGCGAAAGTTGTCAGTGCTGAAGCGGAAGTTCCGCTCGCTATGGCAGAAGCGTTACGTCAAGGTAATATTGGTGTTATGGATTATGTGAATTATAAAAATATCCAGGCAGACACAGGAATGCGAGATTCCATTAGCAACTTTGGTGGAAATCGAGATGATTCAGAAATTAAGAAGGACTAATAATTGAGAAGCCATTTCCTGGAAAGGGGATGCACGGATGGAACAGATAATCATTATTATCATTATGGCTGTTGTCGGATCTATTTTTAACAGTAAGAGCAAGAAAAAGGAACCGGCAAAGGGGCCGCAGTCTAAGCCATTCACGGCAACAGGCGGTACTCCTGACAGCCCGACAACTAAATTAAAAGAGATGTCTAAAGAGTTGTACCGTGAATTGCAGAAAGAGATGGCAGGGGAAGACCCAGAACCACCTAGTCGCCAATTGCAAAGACAGCAAAAGACACCAACTCCACTTGCTATTGAAGAGGCAAAACCTTCGAGATCAACTAATGAGAGAAAAGAACGGACTGATTCTTCGTCGAATCGTCACACCGAACGTCCCGATTCTTCAGTAAATCGACATAGTGGAAGATTGTCTGCACATGGCGGTAAACGTCAACCTGCCACAGCTATGGAGTCGCATAACTTAATGCCGAAAAATCAGAATGACCTATTGAAAGGCATTGTATTCTCTGAAATTTTTGGTCCGCCAAAATCAAAACAATAAGCATTGACCCCCTATCCGAATCATACGATGTGGATAGGGGGTTTTATATTTTGAGGAAACTATTTAATACGGGTTCATCAGTTACGATTGAAGATTTCACTACTTTAAGGGTTAATGGTCCTTACTCTTTGTTGAAACTTGGCCCCGATTTTGCAATCATCAGCAGTGGAGAATACAGAATTGAAGCTTCAGGCAGTGACTTGACGGTCGAAACGCTATCAGAAGAAGTAGCTGTCTTTACATTCACCTCAATTACTTCCATGAATGTGACGACGGGTACAGACAGGGAATCCGCATATGATGCGTAAACGATTTGAAGTTAAACTATCAGGTGATGGGAATCTGCCGGGATTGTTAACTAAACTTATTACAACAAGGACAAAAATTGCATCGTTATCTGTCGTAGATGGTGTAGCGCGTTTTCAGACTGACCGTAATGGGCTTAGGGTTATCCGCCGCAACAGAAGACATTATCGTTTAAAAGCGGAGATTAAAGTTGCCGGAATTGAGTCAGGCTCCAACCGTATCTTTTCTTCCAAACGATTCCTGATTGCCTGTCTTATTCCATTCGGTGCTTCATTCTTCCTGTGGACTGTAGATATCGAATCGAATATACCGGAAGTCGTGGATCGAATTGATAAGAAATTAGATAAAATATCAATTGTTCCGTTAAAACCTTTGGCATCGATTCCTGATGAGGGGGAAATTCGACGTGAACTGATGCTTGATGATCCAGCTTTATCTTGGGTTCGATTTGAACGAGTGGGTACGTCACTCACAGTGATCCCTATGCTTTCTCCTCCCTCAAATGACAAAATTGAAAAAGATGGACCACCATCAGATCTTGTAGCACGTACAGGGGGCGTTATAACCCGTTTTGAATTAAAAAAGGGGGAAAGGGTAGGACGTGTTCATCAGACTGTAAAGGAAGGGGACGTGCTTGCCACGGGCATACTTGAACAGGGTGATAAAACGACAATTGTCGGAGCAGATGGAGCCGTATATGCAGATTACTGGGTTGAATATTCATTTAGTTTACCAAAAAAGATAGATTTCCAATTGCAAGGCGAGGAAATCGTCGACTACACATTTAAACTGCCGTGGGATCAGCAGGACGAAACGGGGCGTTTTCCTTGGTCCTTTGTTAAGACCGATAGGTATATGAAAGAAACAGCAGGACAGTTTGAATTGAAAAAAGGCATGGAGGAAACAGTGCTTATTCCACTGCTAAAAAACAAACTTTTATCAGATTCTTTTTCAAAAGCAATTATTTTAGATGAAAAAGTTTTACACGTGACATTCGATAATGATAAAGTTAGTGGGACTATATTGTTTCTTATCAATGACAATATTGCTGTCAAAAGACTGATTCCCAAGGAGACTGAGCCTATTGGATGAGCAAATGATTCAACTGCATGTCGAAGACCCTAATGAAGCGGTCATGCTTCTCGGAATGTCTGACCAAAATATGAAGTTGATCGAAGAAGAGCTGGACGTTTCAATCATGACACGCGGAGAAACGATTTCGCTCAATGGTGAAGAAGAAAATAGGAGTTCAGCTAAAGTGCTTTTAGAACAATTGCTGAAAGTAATCCGTAAAGGAATTAATATCAATCAACGGGACGTCTCGACAGCGCTCGAGATGGTGAAAAGCGGCACAATCGAGTACTTTGCAGAATTGTACGATGAAGAAATTTCAAGGAATATGAAAGGGAAAGCGATTCGCGCCAAAACAATTGGCCAGCGTGAATATGTTAATGCTGTCCGTACGAGAGATCTGGTATTCTGTATCGGACCTGCTGGAACGGGGAAAACATATTTAGCGGTTGTACTAGCTGTTCTTGCCATGAAGACCGGTTCAGCGAAACGAATTATTCTGACGCGTCCTGCAGTCGAGGCAGGAGAGAGCCTGGGCTTCCTTCCTGGCGACTTGAAAGAAAAAGTGGACCCATATCTGCGTCCGCTTTACGATGCACTGCACGATGTCCTGGGAGCAGAACAAACGGATAGGCTTATGGAACGGGGAGTCATTGAAATTGCACCGCTCGCTTATATGAGGGGACGGACGCTCGATGATGCATTTATTATTCTCGATGAAGCTCAGAATACGACAAAAGCGCAGATGAAAATGTTTTTAACACGACTGGGCTTTGGTTCGAAAATGGTGATCAATGGAGATAAAACGCAAATCGACTTACCGAGGGGTACTGAATCGGGATTGATTGTTGCAGAATCAATACTTAAAAAAGTCGGCGATATCCATTTCCAATATCTGGAGCAAGGGGATGTTGTGCGCCATCCGCTCGTTGCTAAAATAATTGAAGCATATGAACAAGAGCAGTCATAGTAAGTGACTGCTTTTTCTTTAGTATCTAGCTGCTCTACTAATAGATAGAGAGGCAGGGGAGAGATTTCAATGTTCCAGCCAATTTGGAAACTATTTAAATCCATTAAATTTACTTATTTCTCATTATTCCTCATCGGATTGTCGACTATACTTCTTTTTTCTTTTATGTATGGGAGTGTAAAGAAAGAAACGTATGAGTTAGAGGAATTTCAAATTTCTCCTGATACCATCCGTTCACTGAAAACGGTTGAAGATACTGTGAAAACGGAACAGGAAAAGGAACGCGCTGCTCATGAAGTAGGCCCCGCGTATGTATTTTCAGAAGACATTGCAAGAAACAGGCAGGCAATCGCAACATCACTTTTTGACTTCCTTATCGAAGTGAAAAACGCGAATGAGCCAGATCAGACTGAATCAGAAGTGCCGGTTAAGCCTGTAAAGGAACAAGTTGCTGAAATGCGTGCTAAATTGGCCAATTTAGAAAAGGAAGAGCCTAGTCTGCGGCTAAGTGACGATGCAATCTCTAGTCTTTTAGCCCAAAAGACGGATGCTTTGCTGGAAATGCAACAAGTTCTTGTTAGCGTAATGGGAGAGGAATTATCAAAACCGATCAGAACGGCTGATTTATCGACTGTCCGGTATGAAGTGGAGCGGAAGATCCGACTTACTGATTCGTTGCCCGCATCTGTCTTACAAACTTTGACAACACTTAGCAGGTCGCTTGTGGTTGAAACAGAGTCGGTTAATGAGGAGTCAACAAAGGCACGGATTGAAAGGGCGAAGGAAACCGTTGAACCTACCCGTATCTTGCAAGGACAAGTAATAGTACGTGAAGGCCAGGTTATAGATAAAGAAGTATTTAGGCAATTAGAGCTTGCGGGCGTATTGTCAAATCAGTCATCCATGAAACCGCTGGCAGGCCTCATTTTATTTGTGCTGTTTGTTGGCGCGATTATATACATGCATTTCTTGTCATGGAATGAAAATAGGGTTGTGAAGAAAAAGGCTTTGCTCATTGTACTAGCTGTCTTTTTCCTGCTCGTGATTATGATGAAACTCTTATCCCTCATTGAAAAGGATTTTGATGTCCTATTGGCCTTTCTATTTCCGACAGCACTCGCACCGATGCTCATTAAGTTATTAACGAACGAGCGGCTCGCATTAATGACGACAATTATCACAGCGGCAACGGCGGGAATTCTTCTGCAGGAGGGATACGCGGCAATCATTCAGATGGAAGTTGCACTGTACATACTTTTTGGCGGGATTATGAGCCTGTATTTACTTGGCGACAATGGTCGACGTTCGAACATCTTAAGGACGAGCTTAGGAGTGTCCGTTTCAAATATGATGTTCATCGCATTTTACCTATTGATGACACAGTCATCTTATACTTTGAATGAATTAGTGTATTATATGATAGCGGCAGTCGTTTCCGGAATTTTATCAGGAGCGCTTACAATCGGGCTGATGCCATTTTTTGAGTCTGCATTTAGGTTATTATCGGACATGCGTCTTATCGAACTATCGAACCCAAATCACCCGCTTTTGAAAAAAGTACTAACTGAAACGCCTGGCACCTATCACCACAGCGTTATGGTTGCAAATCTGGCCGATGCAGCATGTGAATCGATTGGTGCGAATGGTCTTCTTGCAAGAGTGGGAAGTTATTATCATGATATCGGCAAGACATTTAGACCTGGCTTCTTCATAGAGAACCAGCATGCCGGACAAAATCCGCATGATGCTTTGCCGCCTGAAAAAAGCAGGGATATTATTATTGCCCATGCCGAGGACGGCGCGAAACTTCTTGAAAAGCATAAAATGCCAGCAGAAATCATCGATATCGCGCGTCAGCATCATGGGACGAGCACTTTAAAATATTTTTACTTTAAATCCAAGGAATCTGGAGAAGATGTAAAAGAAGAAGATTTCCGTTATGCAGGCCCAAAACCTCAAACGAAAGAAATCGCGATTATCTCCATTGCGGATAGCGTTGAAGCTGCGGTTCGGTCGATGAAAGAACCAACATCAGAAAAAATTGCAGCACTCGTTCGATCTATCGTTAACGATAAATTGAATGACGGCCAATTTGATGAATGTGATCTTTCCATGAAGGAATTAAAAAAAGCTGAAAAGATTATCTGTGAAACGCTAAATGGGATATTCCATAACCGGATTGAATACCCAAAGTGAGTATGAAAGGAGATACGAGTAGATGCTAGAAATATATTTTGAGGACGAAACGACTAAAATCGATAAAAAAATTGAGGATATGATCCGAAAGCTATTAAACCATGCCGCTACAGAAGAAGGATTAACGGGCGAAATGGAAGTTTCGGTAACATTTATGACGGATACTGACATTCAGGAAGTGAATGCAACCTATCGAGGTAAAAATGTACCGACAGATGTCATTTCATTCGCACTTGAAGAATTAACGGAAGGCGAAGTGGCAATTGTGCCGGAAGAAGGCATGCCGACCGTGTTAGGTGATATACTTATTTCTGTAGAAACAGCCGCGCGTCAAGCTGAGGAATACGGACATGATTTCAATCGTGAAATTGGATTTCTTGCTCTTCATGGTTTCCTTCATCTTCTGGGGTATGATCATATGACTGAAGAAGATGAAGTAGAGATGTTCGGCAGGCAAAAGGAGATTCTTGCTTTATTCGGACTTGAGAGGTGAACTTCAATGCAGAAGTTCCTACAATCTTTCGTGTACGCTTGGAATGGAATCTGTCACGGAGTAGAAGTGGAACGAAATGTGAAGTTCCATTTAACAGCCGCAATTATTGTCATTGTAGCGGGTTTTATGACGGGCCTATCGCAGTTAGAGTGGTTTGTCATTATTATTCTGATTTGTGGAATGCTAGCGCTTGAATTGATGAATTCTGCGGTTGAACGTGTTGTAGATCTGTTAACAACAGAGCGTCATCCGCTTGCGAAACAAGCGAAAGATCTTGCTGCTGGCGCGGTTTTAATATATGCAATTGGAAGCGCAATTATCGGACTGATCCTATTTATTCCTAAATGGTTTAATTAAATTGAAGAGGTGTCTTTATGAATGTAGAAAAATTACTGGCTGAATCGAAAAAAGCAAGAGAGAAAGCGTATGTCCCTTATTCAAAGTTCCCAGTCGGGGCGGCGTTATTGGCCGATGACGGGACTATTTATCATGGCTGCAATATTGAAAACTCCGCTTATAGTATGACGAACTGCGCTGAACGCACGGCGTTTTTTAAAGCGGTTTCCGACGGCGTTCGTACCTTCAGAGCACTTGCAGTGGTTGGAGACACCGAAGGACCTGTTTCCCCGTGTGGTGCATGCAGACAAGTTATTGCTGAGTTTTGCGAGGGCTCAATGCCTGTCTATCTTACGAACTTAAAAGGGGATGTAGAAGAAACAACGGTCGCGAAATTGCTGCCGGGCGCATTTTCTAAGGAGGATCTTTCATATGCAGCAAAACAATAAAGCTTTCAAATCGGGTTTCATCTCAATTATTGGACGACCGAACGTAGGGAAATCAACGTTTCTAAACCATGTGGTGGGACAAAAAATCGCGATTATGAGTGACAAACCACAGACAACTCGCAATAAAGTACAAGGTGTTGTCACAACAGACAAGTCTCAAATCATTTTCATCGATACACCGGGAATCCATAAACCAAAGCATAAGCTTGGTGATTTCATGGTGAAAACTGCCCGCAATACGTTGAAAGAAGTTGACGTGGTTATGTTCATGGTCAATGCGGATGAACCGATTGGCCGAGGCGATCGTTTCATCATCGAACTTCTTGAAAACTCAAAAACACCGGTCTTCTTGATTATTAATAAAATTGATCTTGTTCATCCGGACGACTTATTCAAAATCATCACTTCGTATACAGCCGAATATGACTTTGCTGAAATCGTACCAATTTCAGCGAAAAACGGTAATAATGTCGATCGACTTCTTGAAACGATGATTAAATACTTACCAGAAGGGCCTAAATACTATCCCGATGATCAGGTAACAGATCACCCTGAGCGATTCATCATTTCTGAATTAGTCCGTGAAAAGGTATTACATCTGACAAGAGAAGAGATCCCACACTCCGTAGCCGTTGTAATCGAGAAGATTGAACGCGAAGAAGGCCGGGAAATGGTCAATGTCATGGCGACAATAGTCGTCGACCGTGATTCTCAAAAAGGAATTGTTATTGGCAAAAGAGGTGCCTTGCTAAAAGAAATCGGAACGAATGCCAGACATGATATCGAAATGCTGCTTGGCTCAAAAGTATTTCTTGAATTATGGGTAAAAGTGCAGAAAGACTGGCGCAATAAACCCGGCCATCTGAAGGAATTCGGATTCAGAGATGACGAGTATTAAGTAAAGAAAAGCGGAAGCGGCTTGCTCAGACACGACAGGTATAAGTCAGGCTGGCGAAGCAGTGCGCATTTTGCTGCACAGCCAGCCTGACTTATAACCCGAGAGTCTAGCCGCTGAAGCTGAGTAAAGAGGTGATTGCTTCGCTGAACAAATGGGAGGGAATCATTCTAAGAGGTATTCCGTACGGTGAATCCAACAAAATTGTCACGCTATTTACCCGTGAAGGCGGAAAGATGACGGCGATGGCCCGGGGAGCGAAGAAACCGGCGAGTAGACTAGCTGCAGTGACGCAGCCGTTCACACACGGTTCATTTCTAATTCGTACCGGCAAAGGGATGGGAACGCTTGAACAAGGAGAGCCTATCGATTCAATGCGGTATATTCGCGAGGACTTGGAAGCAACAGCCTATGCGAGTTACGTTGTTGAACTTATTGATAAGCTGACAGAGGATAATGAGCGTGTTGCCGGTATCTATGGATTACTTTATGAGGCACTTCATGCCATCAACGAGCAATATGATCCGGAAGCCATAGCATTATTCGTCGAGTGGAAAATGTTACCGGTCGCCGGCATCCATCCAATTCTCCATCAATGTGCAAATTGTGGAGCGACAGAGGGCGAATTTGCTTTTTCCTTTATGCAAATTGGTTTCATCTGTCATCGGTGTTTCCATGTAGATAAGCATGCGATACGGATTTCACCCAGTCAATTGAAGTTGATTCGGACCTTTTATAACGTTCCCATAAATCGGGTCGGTAATTTAACATTGAAGAAGACGACAAAAGAATTCATGAAAAAACTAATCCGAACAATATATGATGAGCAAGTAGGGATTCGATTAAAATCGAGATCATTTCTTGATCAGCTTGACTCGACACCCGAACTGCTCCCTAAAAAAGAAAAACCTAAAGAGAGTGGCGAATAGTTCTCTTTACAATAAACCCCGGACCTTGGATTCTATGAAATAGAGTCTAGATCCGGGATTTTTGTATTATAAATAAGTTGAAATAATAAATCCTTCAAATCCGTTTCGGCTATCCCTGGTAAGGCGCCTATGTTCGGTTTATATATCATCTTGAATACTTCGATTCCCTTTACAAATAATTAGTTACACATTATTGACGCGTTCAAATGCACCAAAACGAGTACCTTGGAAAGTTAGCATCCCTATATCACCATCGGCTAACATACCATATTGGGAACCGTTTACTGCTAGTTCCATACGATCTCCGCTCTCCACTTGAAATGTGGCATAATACCAAGTGCTGGCCGATGAATCACCAGATCCGCCGGAAGTTTGTGTTCTTTTTGTTACGACTTCAGCAGGTACCGTCAGTTTCGGGGAGTTATTATTTGAATTCCACGTACTGATAGATTTCACAATAGCGAAAATAATTCCACCAAAAACTATAATCGCAACTATACCGATAAAGATGGGAACAAAGGTAAACATAGCATCTTCAAAAGGTGAAAACATGTATAATACCTCCTTATGTATTTTAAATGGGTGTGATAAATATTATACGTTCTATTTCTGAAATAGTTTCATAACGTCTTTGATGTTTTACTTATATATCTTTATACTGATACGAAAGGAGGAAAGAACCGTCTATGAAGTACATAAAAATAATTCTGCAAATCATAGGCTTATATGCTTTTGTTCTGATGGGGAACTGGCTTAAAGATTTTCTCCATTTACCACTTTCAGGTAGCATAATTGGACTCTTAGTTTTGTTAGCGGCTCTTTCATTAAAACTAGTTCGGCTTGAATGGATTGAATCGGGCTCTTACTTCCTTTTATCTTATTTGCCCTTATATTTTATCCCAGCGACTGTCGGCGTAATGAATTACGGGCATGTCTTTGCGGGAAAAGGATTCCTGCTAATACCATTCACGATAATCAGTACGTTTTTGACGATGTGGATTTCTAGTTTTATAAGTCAATTTCTTGCTAAGAAATCTGCTAAGAAGGAGGACCAAGTTTCATGCAAATAATGATGTATTCAATCCTCTTTGTCATTGTAACAATTGCCATTTATCTTGCAATGAACTTATTATATTTTAAATATCACAAAGCGTTTTTCATCCCAATTTTAACAACGACTATTGGGATTATATTGATTCTCGTTCTTTTCAAAGTCCCATATGATACATACATGCTTGGTGGAAAGTGGATTGACTTGCTATTAGGGCCAGCAATCGTATCATTGGCCATACCTTTATATAAACAAAGAGAATTAATCAAACAGAATATGTTGCCAATAGTGGGAGGTATAGCGGTGGGCGTTCTAGTTGGTATGGCAAGCGGTATGCTTTTTGCGAAGCTGGCGGGATTCCCAAAAGAAATTGTTTTTTCACTAATACCTAAATCGATTACAACGCCTATAGCCATACAGATTGCTACGGCATTGGGAGGAGTAACTTCGTTAACTATCGCTTTTGTGATGATTGCAGGATTTACAGGTGTCATACTAGGACCGACATTTTTGAAATGGTTTTGCATCGATACTGCCATTGGCCGTGGCATCGGGTTGGGAGCAGCGGCCCATGCTCTTGGGACATCGAAAGCGATTGAACTTGGGGAGCAGGAAGCCTCCTATAGTTCCATCGCTATGACGCTCTCTGCTATAATTGGGTCTATCGTTGGTCCGGTTATGGCTTGGTTTTTTTATTGAATAGAATAAAATGAAATTTTAAAGGAGGATTAGATGAAAAAGTGGTTTGGTTCCGCAGCAATTTGTATAAATGAAAATAAAGATCTTTTAATGGTGAAAAGCGTTGGGTCTGAAGCCTGGGCTGTTCCATCAGGTGGCATAGAAGTAGGTGAATCACCGGAAGAATGTTGTATTAGGGAAGTGAAAGAGGAAACTGGATATGATGTTGAGATAGTAGAAAAACTGTTTATTAAAGAAGTGAAGCTCAAAGAGTATAAAGTGAAAACTTATTACTTTCTAGTAAATTATTTTGGAGAAAGCGAAGGAATTAATGACCCTGATGAACTCATTATAGAAGTCGACTGGAAATCACTTTCTGAAATTCAAAGTATTAAACACGGTTACCCGGAAGATCTAGCATTTTTAATGGATTTAATGAAATAAGGATTATGATTAATAGTAAAAAGAAGAGACGAGAGGCAGACTATGTTAATGATTAAAGGCTTATATGAAGCACATTTACCTGTTAGGGATTTGGATCGTTCAGTGGAATTTTACAAAGAATTAGGTTTACAATTTGACCACAAAGTGGAAGATAGATTAGCTTTTTTATGGATTGAAAAAGATAAAAGTTGGCTAGGTTTATGGGAAACTGAGAAAGTCGAATTGG
This sequence comes from Sporosarcina sp. FSL K6-1508, assembly GCF_038007465.1. Lineage (NCBI taxonomy): Bacteria > Bacillati > Bacillota > Bacilli > Caryophanales > Caryophanaceae > Sporosarcina > Sporosarcina sp. FSL K6-1508. The sequence continues at coordinate 3,002,743 of NZ_JBBOXF010000001.1, forward strand.
AATATCATCCGTCAATAAGGCATATCGCCTTTGAAGTTTCTTTGCAGGATCTGAAGGAATCAGTAAGTTGGTTAAAGGAACGAGGATGCGAGCCAAGAAAGGCATTTGGATTTGAACCAACAGAAGCCTTTGTAATGCCTCACGCCGATTATGCACACGCTAAAATTCATTTTAATGATCCCGATGGAAATAGCTTGGAGTTCATTTGTAAGTAAGCGTCAAATACTCCCCACCTTCTAACCCCTTTCGTGTTATGTGATAATCACATTAACAATGTTAGGAGGTTTTTTCATGACACGAGACGAACGGCGAGCCATGTGGCACGCACGGATTGAAGCATTTAAAGCGAGTGGTGAATCTAGTGTAACAGCCTGGTGTGCTACAAATAATATCTGTGTTCCAAGTATGTATACTTGGCTTAAAAAGGAATGGCAAAAAGTAGATACTGCACCTACAGCCCAGCAGTGGGTTTCGTTTGATACAATCGCTCCAAAGGTAAGTATGCCTTCCCAATTGACACTTGCGATAGGTGTTGTTTCCATTCAAATTGAAGAGGGATTCAACCCTACACTTTTAGGGGAAGTACTTCAGGTACTTCAAACGCATGTTAAGTAAAACACCCGTTGATTGTGTGTATTTAGCCTGCGGACGTACTGATTTACGAAAATCTATCGATGGATTAGCTGTCATCGTTCAAGAAAGCTTTCAGCTTGATCCGTTTTCCCCTAGTTTATTTGTCTTCTGTAATCGAAAGCGCGACAAACTGAAAATCCTACATTGGGATCATAATGGATTTTGGCTTTACTACCGAAGGTTGGAAAACGGTCTATTCCAGTGGCCCGATGGACAAACAACCCAGCCACTTGCGATTAGCCATCGACAATTACACTGGCTACTTGATGGCTTACCACATGAACAAAAACAAGCTCATCCAAAAGTTTCTGCAAAAATCATTATTTAAAAAAAGGAATTCGTCGAGTCATGTCGAATTCCTTTTATTATGGAAAAATCAGTAGCAGTTATCTCATCTACAATTGAAGAACTCGCAGCGAAAAACATGGAGTTGGAAAAACAAAATGAAGCGCTACAGGCTAAACTCAACTGGTTAGAAGAACAATTTCGCCTCAGCCAACAACGAAAATTTGGCGCTTCTAGTGAAAAAACCAATCCAGATCAACTCGCACTCTCTCTTTTCAATGAAGCTGAAGTCACAGCGGATGAAAAGGTAGAGGAACCAACGCTTGAATCGATTACCTATCGTCGAAAAAAACGTACAGGCCAAATCGAGGCGATGCTTGAAAACCTGCCAACTGAAACGATTCACTATCGTTTATCAGAAGAGGAACAGGCTTGTTTGTGTTGCGGTGAACAAGTACACGAAATGAGTACAGAAGTACGACGTGAGTTAAAAGTCATTCCAGCTCAAGTGAAGGTCGTTGAACATGTACGCCATGTCTACAGCTGCCGAAATTGTGAACGCGAAGGCACTGAAACTCCAATTGTCACAGCGAAGATGCCAGCACCTATGTATCCAGGTAGTTTGGCTTCGCCTTCGGCGATGGCCTATATCATGAATCAAAAATACGTAGAGGGTATGCCTCTCTACCGACAAGAAAAACAATTGGAACGTCTAGGTGTCCCTTTATCACGTCAGACTTTAGCGAACTGGATGATGTACGGGGCAACTCATTGGCTAATCCATCTTTATGAACATATCCGTACCTATCTATTGATGCAGGATGTTATTCATGCGGATGAAACAACACTTCAAGTACTGGCCGAACCTGGACGCCCAGCGACATCCAAGTCCTATATGTGGTTATATCGGACGGGGCGTGATGCATCGGCTGCAGTGTTGTATGATTACCAACAAACAAGGGCAGCCAAACATCCGAAAGCCTTCCTTTCAGGCTTTAAGGGATATCTGCACGTCGATGGATACCAAGGGTATAATGATATACCGAAGGTGAAATTGGTGGGGTGTTGGGCACATTCGCGTCGAAAATTCGATGAGGCCTTAACTGCTTTGCCAGCGGAAGCCAAAAATAAGGAAACTCCTTGTGCTGCGGAGGAAGGGCTGCGTTTCTGTAACCAATTATTCGCGATTGAACGCGCGCTAAAGGATCACAGCCCTGAAGAACGCTATAAAGAGCGACTTGAACGCAGTCAGCCTGTGCTGGATGCCTTTTCAACTTGGCTACAAACACAAAGTCCGCGCGTCGCGCCTAAAAGTGCGTTAGGGCAGGCCATCAAGTATTGCCGAAATCAATGGACACGCCTTACAATGTTTCTACAGGATGGGCGTTTGGAAATCGATAATAACCGGGCCGAACGTGCTATCAAACCTTTCGTAATTGGACGCAAGAACTGGTTATTCTCTCAATCTATGAAAGGTGCAAAAGCAAGCGCAATTGCTTATAGCATTGTGGAAACTGCTAAAGAAAATCAGTTAAATCCATTGGTTTATTTAACCCACGTATTTGAACAGCTTCCTTTAATAGATTTGGAGGATTCAAAGGCGCTAGATCAACTACTTCCATGGTCGGAGACCTTGCCGACAAATTGCCACGTTCCCAATAAAACTAAATAAAGCATATAATAAGCGCCCCCTGAAAGACAGGTGGGCGCTATTTGACGCTTACATTTGTAAAATAGAAAATCCGAAAAGATTGACTGAACGGATGTATTTAAGTGTATGGGAGCGACTTAACGAGATATAGATTAAATTAATATAAAAAAGGTGCATAAGTTGAAAAAAATCTTAGATTCTAACGTGGACAAACGGAGGCGGATTTTATGTTTTTTCTTCAAATGTCAGGATTTCCGGGTTCAGGGAAGTCAACTCTTTCCAGAGTTCTAGCAAAGTTAACCGGTGCGATTATAATAGATCACGATATTGTAAAATCATCTTTATTAAAATCTTTGGAGTCTACTAATGTAGTAGCGGATAATGTGGGTAAAATATCGTACGATATCGAATGGGCACTCATAGATTTTCATTTATCTCAAGGCTTAAGTGTTATATTTGATAGTCCCTGTTTTTATACGGAAATGGTTGAAAAGGGGGTTGGATTATCTAAGAAACATAATGTTAAGTATAAGTATGTTGAATGTTATCTTAATGATATTAAGGAGATTCAAATTAGGCTAAAGGAACGCACACGGATGATTAGCCAAATAAGTCAAGTTAACTCCGAGTGTGCATTCAGGGAACAGGTAGATGCTAGTAAAAAGCCTTTTAATCTTGAATGTTTGGTAATTGATTCCGGGAAGCCAATAGACAGTTACATAGACAAGGCTTTTTTGTATATTAAAAATTAAAAATTCGTTCTGAAATTGGGACAATTAAAGATAAGATAAATTTTTTTAATGGTGGCTACTATAAAACAAGCCAAATGAAATCCGACTTTAAACAATACATTAAAATGAGTGACAATTCATTCATGCCTATAAATAGTATGGTATATTCATTGAGGGAGTGATTGAATAATGGAGCTAAAAGTAGGGGATATTTTCACATGGAACGGGATGAAAAAGGGCGCTAACGTGTGAGTTGACGATGACACAAGTTGAACAAATGGATGGACTTAAAAAATAGCAATGAGTACTGTGTACCGCAACCAAATTGGAAAAGAAGTTCTTGTTGGAACGAGTCATGGAATTATTCGAGATTAACTATCCCGTAATAAAGTGGATCAAGAAAGCGATTCAGTTACAATTTGAATTGCTTTTTTATTTCAGTTATTTGGTTATCTAATAATTCTTAATATGCAACTTTCAAGTACAAGAAGCGTCGAATAAATAAAAGGAAGGTGCTCGTATAAGAAGATTAGTATATCCAACTTTCGTATATTCGTAGACATCATTGCTTTGATTGCAATTGCAGGTTTTATTTTACTATATTGCATAGTTAGGTAGGGGAAGCTTTGAAAAAGTTAGTATCCATTCACATAGTTTCAATGATTATATTATTAAGTGAATCAATTTCATAATAGCCATTTTTAAAAATGTGTAGAGTAGCCCCTTGATGATTTTCAAGTTTTTTAAAAATAAAATTTCGATGTAGTTAAGCTACTTGTAACGACTGTTGCTTCATTACTACTCTGATCCGATCCGTGGCTAATTTTGAAGCATTATAAACAAGCGTCACCAATTGGAAGTGCAGCTTCGCTTTCTTTCCAGTTCGATGACGGACATTATTGAGCCCGAAGAATTCTTTTAAATACGCATTGACCCGTTCGACAGCGGTACGTTCCTTGTACAGTTCATCCCACTTTTTCGATCCCCTGGCTGGATTGGTGTACTTCCTGAAATCCGTGGATTGTCTAATTTTATAGGTCTTTTGACAAAGGGTGTCGTGTTGTAATGGACAGGTCGCACATTCTTTCGGGCGTGTATATTTCAGTGTCTTGTATTTCGGATCGAAGCTATCGTAAAGATAGGAATGCTCTACGACACACGTCGGTGCGAAATGCTCGTCGTAACCGACCATCTCTCCTTCGTTGCGTCGATTATACGGAATGACGGCTTGTAGATTTTGGTCAGTCAATTGTTGATAAATCGGTTCGTAGTCGTAACCGGCATCGAAAAGACCTGTGTTAAATAAAGCTGGAAGGTCCCGATCAATTTTCTTCAATAATGGAATGGCTGCTTTCCCGTCATTGAGACTACCGGACGTCATCATACCCGTAAGAATATATTGGCTTTTTGTGCTGACGGCCAAATGACCTTTATAACCAAACCAGAAGGTGTTTTTTCCATCACTGTTTTTCTTGATTCCCCATTTCGGATCGATAGGGGCCTCTTTAAACAACGTTTCTACTGATTCGGATAGCTGATGTACAATCTCTTTTTCATAAATCGGACGCGCTTTCTCCGCCGCCTGTTTTTCTTTCAACCATTGTTCACGTTCGGCTTTTGGCTTGCGACCGCGCTTTTTCGAAGCCGGCTTTTCTTTCTTTTCGGAAGCCTGGGCACGATCCCTCGCCTCGAAATGGGTGGCGTCAATGGCGATGTTTTCTTCGCCAATATGCCCTTCATCGATGGCCAGCAAAATAAGATTGTCATGAATTTGGGTCATCGTATCTGATTCACTGATGACGGTAATCATCCTGGAATAAGAAGCTTCGGATGGGATTTGGTCGGAATGAAGAAAACCACAGTCATAACGAAAAATGGGGTCACGATCCAACCGTCTGACAAGATCCTTGATTGTCACAATACGCTCGACGACGCGAGCGATAAGTGAATAGATCATGGCACCGTAATTCAATTCTCTAGGTGCACCTACTTTTTTCGGTTTATCGAATAGATTCAAGATAGGATTTAAGTTAACTGTTGAAAAAACTGCTTCAAAATGATGGGTGGGTTCCATCTTATATAATTCATGCATGTCAAACAGGCTTTGTTGTCGTATAATGGACATAGGGGCATCTCTCCAGTCTGTTATGTATGTGTCGTAACTTACATTATACAGGATTTGGGGAGGTGCTCTATTTTTTATGTCTTGAAAGCCTTGATACGTAAGGGCTTAGGATTATGAAATTAACTCAAGTGCATGTCAAAATCAAGATTTGAAATTCGTTGGTGAGAGTGAAAACTGGTCGGCGGAAGTGACTGTTACACAGACTGACGGGGATGAACAATATAAAATTCAGATTAGCTATAAAGGCAATGAGTTAGAATGCATTAAAACATTTGATTATTTTGTTGAAACAACAACCAATGGAGTGCTAAATTTTGGTGCGAACAATGTATCACTGAATGAAAATGGTATGTACCATAACAAAAGTTTAAGTTCAAATAGCCCTTCAACGAAGCAAGAAGAGAAGCTAGTTTTGAAAGTAGAATGGAATGGGCTAACTGAAAGTTTCGTTCTAGGAAATTTGTGAATTAAGAACTTGTACTCGGAAAAGATGATAGCAGCGACTGAGTAGTTACGCTGAACGTCGAAAAGAAACGACGTAAGTCCTCGAGTAGACTCAATAAAAATGATTCTTTTTCAATGAGATAGAGGGGGATTTACATACATTGTTCAATTTTCTAAAAGCAACAACTTTAAAAAAAGACCATTTAAAAGGAACTGCAAAACTTCTGTTTCAAGACGTTTCAGAAGAAGCCTGGGACAGAGAAAACCTTACTAAAGAGAAGCTAGATTTCACGATGGACAGCCTGAGATATATCGATCAGTATGCAGTGAATTTATTGAATACCGAAAACGGCACTCAATTATTGAGTAAGCACTTTGAAAACTTTTCTTCGCGTATAGGGGCTTATATTGGAGAAGTAATAAAAAGTACTATTCAGCAAGACTTTCACTGGTATGAATTTGAGTCTATCTACAAACTTACAACAAAACTGGATGATTTTGATGGTGATGATGAAAAACAAAGCCTTTTGTTCTCGAAAAAGAAAGATGCAATTATACTGCCTTTGTTGGAAACATCTCAATTTCTAAAAGGGGAATCATCTTATCTTACTTTAGTAAACTATGCAGAAGAAATGGTTAATCGGAATGCCTGATGCAATTGCTTATCAGAGAGATGGAAAAATTGAGCGTAAAAGAAATTATTAATAGAGCATTGCCGAGGAAAATAATAACTGCAATTTTCCAGTCATTCTCTTATATGAATCGTTAACTTATATAGTAAGCGATTTAGTTTCATCCCTTTTTTGAAAAACAAATCCCTAAAGTTGAGTAATTTTTGTCGTCACTTTTCTAGTTGATTTTCGAATTACTGTTGCTTTGGATAAGTCTTCCTGTAGTTATCATTTCCTATTTGATAGCAGATATTAAAAGAAAGAAAAAATCCTTTTAAACTGAGAATTGAAAGAACTATATGTCTTAAAACTGTTTATCACCGTAATCCTATTGAATTATAGAAATGAGGTAAGAGTTATGAAGGTTCTGTTAGAAAAGGCAATCGAATCTGATGCGCAATCCATTTTCGATATTCAAGTAAATGCATTTTCACCTTTACTTGATATTTATGAGGATTACAATACCAATCCAGCGAATGAAACGATTGAAAGAATGCTAACAAGGATAAACACTCCATCGGGAGCTGTGTATAAAATAATAACGGATACTACTCTTGTAGGTTCTATTTGTGTATTTTGGAAAGAGGAAACTCAATTTTGGATCAGTCCAATGTTTATTCTGCCGAAATATCAGGGACAAGGAATTGCACAGAAAGCGATAACGCAAATAGAGAAAATTTTTCCTCAAGCAGTATGTTGGGAACTAGCTACAATAGCGGAAGAAAAACGGAATTGCTATTTATATGAAAAGATGGGCTTCTCAAAAACAGGTAAAATTAAAAACATAAATGAACGAACGACACTTGTTTATTTTAAGAAGATTTTGTGAAAAGTTTCCGGTTTTTGCTAAGTGGAAAATGATTGAAGGGATGGATCCAGTGGGTAGTTTGACCATGAATATAGCATTAGTTCTCATTTTTATATTTTTCATTGCAAGTATTTCCGCTGTACTCTTTTCAATAAAAAACAAAAATATTCGAAATAAACCAAGCAGGGCTGTTCTAGTTGTGATTGCATTACAATTACTTGTATTTACATTGTTTTTCTCCAATATATTAGGAATCCTTCCAGAATCAGTTTTTACTATAGTATGGTGGGGGACAGTACTATCCGGCTTTATTTTTGGGATAAAGGATTATAAAAATAATTCTATAGCAGCCACATTGTGTTTATTGTTAAGTGTTTGTTTAGCGGTCCTTATGCTTTTACTGTTAGGAATTACCTCTATGTAATGGTAGATAGTCAGGTAATGCCGATTTTATAAGTAACTTGGAATGCATGATCTACTACATATCGTTAGGTGGAAAACAGATTGCAAGAAGACTAATAGCTTTCATGCGGAACAGGGGAAATAGGTGGAGAATGATGTAGAACTACTACTAGGGGGATAATGTTGGGGTATCATTTTGAGATTTTGACACAAGAACAGGCGGAAGAGATTGCATATAATTGGCACTATGATGCCGAATATGCTTTTTACGATATAGAAGCGGATAATGAAGATTTAGTTGAGTTCTTAGAACCTCAAAAACGGGGTGACTCATACTTTTTTGTTACTAAAAACAACGATGCGATAGGATTCTTTACTTTTAATAACGTTGGTAAAAATACTATTGATATTGGGCTAGGGATGAAACCGAATTTAACCGGTAATGGAGATGGAATGGAATTTGTCGAAGCAGGTTTGGAGTTTGCCAAATCAAAATTCACACCAGAAAAAATAACATTATCAGTCGCAACCTTCAATCGAAGGGCTATAAAGATATATAGAAAAATTGGATTTAAAGAAGTTGATACATTTATACAGGACACAAATGGAAGTAGATTTGAATTTATGAGAATGATTTATCAATGCTAATGTAGAAAGTTAGTCCTTATTCAACTACAAACTTTACTGAATTAATACTTTAATATTTTTTATTAGTGGATACAGGTTCACGGCACTAAGTGCAGCCAAAAGTCACTCCTTCCTTCCAAAAGATGCACAGTTGATAGAGGAATATAATACAGGCTTATCTATTATTTTTTTATTTAAGAGTGACGAAAAAGAGTTATACCAAACCGTATTATCCGAAAAGTCTGGGGGGAGGTTTCGAAGTAGTGTATCAACAAGTATTCCGTATAGTTCAGATGAACTTCAACCGGTCGGTGGAATCAGTTATACAACTGAAAATGATACTGGCGCTTTTTTGAGTATTGTATCAAACGATGAAGAAGTCGCATATATAGAAGCTGGTGTAGGATCTAATATAGAAAGAAAGAAAATAAAACAGGGAGAGCGGATCTCTTTCTTGTTTCCATTCAGTGAACAAATAAATTTTCTTTATCCTACCGCGTATAATAAAGATGGAAAAAAACTTTATTACTACGGTTATCCTAAAGATACAAATGTATCTATTAGTGAAGATTTAAAATGGCATAGTGTGGATGAACAATTATGATTTAACGATGGTATAAAGTGGTGAATGCTTTTTTTACGGGTGCATTACTTCAAGAATCAATAATCTCCCTTACTTCTTCAAGTAACAGGTAGGTTAAGTTAAAGAAAAAAGAGGTGAAGGATATGAGTGACCGATTTGAACTGAATTTTAAAAATAAGGAAGTTAGGATATGGCTTGTTATTATGATACCAGCCATGATAGCAGGGGTATTAATTATGCTTTTTGCTGAAACTAAACAGCAATATATTACAAGTTCTTTTCCTGTAATAGCTTGGATGATATTTTATATATGGCGTTATTTTTATAGAAGGAAACAAAAGAAAGAGTCTTCCGTTATTTGAAGTTGCTTATGGGTATTATTCTGGAAGGATTGATTGGGGTCTTTCCTAGTTAAAATAATGGGTACTCTTCAGAGGTAAGAGATGATAAAAAATTATGATTATGAATGTAATGATTTTTATTTCGCGATAACTGAATCAATTTCATGATTGCTTATTTTATATGTAAATGCGAACATTAACGTATTTTAGCAATTAATTATTCATTGATATGGATGAGGTCTGTTGATTGTAACAGGAGGCGGCGATTCCTGTGGGAAAGCGTACGCCTGAAATGGAAATCAACCTCGTTTGGATTTTAATACAAAATCCTCTATATATGTTGAACAAATGAATACGATGTATGCACTTTACAAGGGCTTTTGGAAGGCTACTGAAAAAGTCCCCACACTTGGGGTTAATTAGAAATCCTACTAATATCGCTTCGACGCTTTGTGGATGCCTCCCGCGATAAGCCGGAAAGGAGAGCACTTTCAGTCTTATCGCTTCGGCTACCACGAAGTCGCGCCTGCGCTGGATGGTCTATTTGAGAAAGCGCATTTCATTAGCTGTGATGAAATCTGCAACCTGGAGTGCATCTTTCTTGAATATAAGTAAGATCAACAAGTAATTACCTTATAATCTCGGCATATACATCTCAAAATTACATTTCTCTCGATAATGAATACGCTAGCGCAGGCGCGGCAAAGGCATCCCCAAAGCGCCAAGCGATTTACTATCCACACCCCGAATTACAACTCTCTTTTTATTGAGCGCCACCGTAGATTCTACGGGATTCTTTATTTCAACGTATATAGTATTAAATTGACTCAACTTGAAAAAGTTGAATTTATATATCTTTTTTTAAGGAGATGCTTATTTTGATTAGAAATTTATTTAAAAAGAAAGATCCTGTTATCACATTTTGGGAGTGGTTCGAAAACCATGAAGATGAGCTTTATATATTTCGAGAACAGGATGTTGAGAAATTGTTTGGAGGGTTGAATCGGATGATTGTGAAGGTGAATCCACAATTAGTATTTTCATTTATTGAAGAACTAATTGATGGTAAACGGGAGTTCACCATTCGTGCGGCTGGTATAGGGAAAAACTTTCCGGATGTAATTCGGTTGGTGGATGCTGCACCACGTTTAGACAGGTTCTCTATCGTGGCATTCAATCAGCGGCAAGATCTTAACAACGGTGTGAACATCAATGGAATCGAGTTGACTCGGGATGATGTCTTTTTCACCTATAATCAAGATCAGAAAAAGAAAAATTCCTGTCTTACGTTGTATATCAAAGGATACAAAGGGGACTATGACACTTATTTCGAACCAGTCTTCGAGTTGCTTGAAATTGTCATTGGTGAATACATGCTCGGAACGAAGATAACTGAAATAAAAATGGAAATGTATGATACAACAGAAGACCTTTTACCGATAAGCGATTTGCTAAATGTCTTAGTCGATGTAAAGAGTGTAATGTGAAGAAACTCGACTGCAACTAAGCTAGCTATACGGCATGTTAATAATATATCCTTTCTGAGAATTTTGGAGTTAGCTAAGTTCGTTTCTAAAAAAAGGATAAAATTCTTATCACAGCCCACCGTTTAATTGGGCATTACTACGAGCGACTTCACTCTTTTTATGTCCTATTAATTTCAATCCGAGCTCCGTAATCTAGAAAGTGGGTAGTGTAGCTATATCTTAATTGATGCGTGATGGGCCTCTTTAGTGATGCATACACTCTCGATGAGTAGACTTTTTAACTATAGAATTACTTTTTCTGAACTAATGGGTGATTCAGTTTAAGAAAACTAAATAAGAAAGGTCGATTTCCTATATAGAAAATCGACCTTTTCAAGTTTATATGCTATTTGCACCTATTGTAAATATAACACCCGATTCATTACATCATTCGACGAGAATATCAGCTTTTCTAAGTGCTTCTTCCGCATTTTTGATATGTGCTTTGTCGTCCGCAACTACCGTATGCAGATGTATACCACCTTCTGTTAACTTCGATAAGTAAATAGCATCTGCCTCTTTGATTCGCTTGATGAATTCTTTTACTTCATTCCGATTGGAAACCATGATTGAAGCACTAAGATCTCCATAGACTGGATGCTCGATTTTGACGTCCTTCACAGTAACACCATTATCGACAAGGATGTTCAATTCCTCCATCGTTTGGTCCGGAGTATGTTTGCAAACAATCGTCTTTTCGATTCTCTGGGGTCCCGCTTGCACATGCATATAAATATAGCCCTGACTTGTTGCGACAATCGGTTCATTTCTTGCCTTCAGCAATGTAATATCCCCGACAATCACTTGACGGCTGACATTAGTCATTTCTCCAAGAATTCTTCCTGTAATCGGTTTATCAGATGTCTGTAATGTATCGATGATAAGCTGGCGACGCTCATCCCCAAGAATTTTTTCATTTTCATTCATTATATAACCACCTCGCATAGCTATTTTACCATATTTAACGTATGTATAACCCTAAATGATAGCTCTATATATGTTGGTCAAATGAATACGGCGTATGCGCTGTACAATGGCTTTTGGGAGTCCAATGAAAAATTCTAATACTTGCAACGAAATAGAAATCCCACCAATACCGCTTCGACGCTTTGTGGATGCCTCCCGCGATAAGCCAGAAAGAAGACCGCTTGGGAGGGATTGAACTGCATCCCTCCTTAGTCTTATCACTCTGGCTACCACGAAGTCGTGCCTTCGCTAGATGGTCTATGTGAGAAAGAGCGTTTCATTAGCTGTGATGAAATTTGCCAGCTGGAGTACGTCTTTCTTGAATAGAATTAGCATCAACTAGTAATCACCTTAAAATCTCAGTATATACATCTCAAAATTACATTTCTCTCGATAATGAACACCCTAGCACAGGCGCGGCAAAGGTATCCCTAAAACGCCAAGCGTTCTACAATCCACTCCCCGAATTAAGAGGAAACTGGAAAATTTCTTTTTCAGTGGCTTCCGAATTAAAATTCTATCCTTATTGAGCGACACGACAGATTCAATGGGACCCTTTAATTCAACATATATAGCAAGCAATTTTCGAGAAGCTAAAGGTTCGTTGAAAAGGTGAGGTATCAGAAAATACATTGTATTCCGCGAACAAGTATGTTAAGGTAATAAAATAATTAATATGAAGTCAACACTTCATTTAAAAAGGTAATGACGGAAGAACTTCAAAAAGGAAGAGTGAAGATGAAATTAAAAGACCTGATTCACGAGTATTACGACCAACTGTCAAAAAGCCAGAAAAAAGTCGCGACTTATATAATCGATAACCCAAGAAATATTGCGATGTCTACGGCACAAGAAATTGGGTCGAGCATCGGTGTCAGCGAAACGACAGTCATTCGCTTTTGCTATAGCCTGCATCTCTCTGGTTATGGCGAACTACAAAAGGTCATCCGTGAACAATTGCTATTTCAAGAGAGTAGCTTCACAACATATCAGAAATCTAAACTGGAACTTGAACAGGCACCGCATTTTTTCACAAAAGTGATGGAGCGAGATCGTATAGCGATTGGAGAGACGATGAAACAAATTAAAGAAGAGGACTACGAAAAGGCAATCGAGCAGCTCTCTCAAGCAGAAACCATTTATATTCTTGGCCTTCGCTCTTCGTATACCGCAGCCAATTGGCTCTCATACACGCTTGGTTTAGTGAAAGGAAATGTCAGACTGTTACGACCAGAAACGGAGGATGTAATCCAAACGCTCAGTCAAATGAACGATAAGTCCGTCGTTATCGCCATTTCGTTTCATCGATACTTGAAAGAAACAATTCAAATTGCGCAATTGGCACATAGACAACAAGCTTTCATTATCGGCATTACTGATTCTATGTTAGCCCCAATTCATGCATTCAGTGATTTGTTATTTCCAATTTATTCGCCTAACAAGTCGACGCTCGATGCAACGGCTTCTCTATTTTCATTCATGAATGCAATTATTGCAGGATTGTCCGTGCAGGAGAAGGACAGTTTCGAAAAAAGACGTGAAACGTATCAATCGATACCAAGCGATTTCTTATTTGTTGAAGGAGTTGATTGAAAATGAAGGCAGTGTTACAAGAAATGAAGCCGATTGTTGAAAAGGTTTTTAACCATTTACACTCAAATCCTGAAATTAGTTGGCAGGAAATTGAGACGACTAGGTATTTGCAACAATTGTTAGAGAGTGAAGGATTTCAAGTTACTACATTCGACGATTCAACGGGACTTGTAGCAACAGTGGGGTCTGGCAATCCTTGTATTGGACTTCGAACAGATATCGATGCACTCTGGCAGGAAGTGGATGGGGTCTTTCAAGCGAACCACTCATGCGGACATGATGCGCATATGACGATTGCAATTGGCGCTTTACTCGTTTTGAAAAAGCTTAGGTATCCGAAAACCGGACGACTAAAAGTGATTTTTCAACCAGCTGAGGAAAAAGGGACGGGCGCATTATCATTTGTGGAAAAAGGGATCGTTGACGATATCGACTATTTGTATGGTGTCCATCTCCGTCCGATTCAAGAAATCGGTCATGGCTACGCATCCCCAGCCATTATGCATGGTGCTGCAAAAATGATTAAAGGGACAATCGTGGGGACGGATGCGCATGGAGCAAGACCGCAACTTGGACAAAACGCCATAGAAGTGATGGCACTTCTCGTACAGGCAATTCACTCCATTCACGTTGACCCAATGGTCCCGCATTCTGCAAAAATGACGATGTTCCAAGCGGGTGGAGAGTCAGCCAACATCATTCCTGGAAGTGCAGTATTTAGTCTGGATTTACGCGCCCAAACAAACGTGGTTATGGACAAATTGATGAATTTAGTTGATAAAGCGATTAGTTCGGTTGCAGAACTGTCTGATGTTATCATTAATTATGAAATAATCGCGGAAATTGCAGCTGCCCAAGTCGATGACACTGCTGTCGAACTGATGGCACAAGCGATAAGGGAAACAGTCGGGGAACAATTTTTGGTACCGCCTCTTGTCACACCAGGCGGAGAAGACTTCCATTACTACACATTAAAAAGACCTTCTGTCAAAGCGACAATGCTCGGTCTTGGCTGCGACTTAACGCCAGGCCTTCATCATCCCAACATGACATTCAATCAAAATAGTATACTGACTGGAATTGAAATACTCGTTCGAACGGTCATCCATTCATTCGGGCAGTTAGAGAGAAGGAAGTGAACCAAATGGACGTCAACCTATCCATTCGCAAATTAGAAACGAATGAAGACATGCGCCTGGTCCAATCGCTTGAACGAGCAATCTGGGGTCTTGATCCGATACCGACTCATCAAACCTATACAGCAGCGAAAAATGGAGGGTTATTGTTAGGCGCTTTCTTAGGTGATGAAATCGTTGGCTTTTCATATGGTTTTCCGGGTTTCACCAATGGTAAGCCTTATTTATGTTCGCATATGCTTGGCATTCTACCGAACAATCAACTGATGGGAATCGGAAAGTTGCTAAAGGATGAACAGCGTAAAATTGCCAAGGAAATGGGGTACAATTTGATTACTTGGACATTCGATCCATTGGAAAGTCGCAATGCTTATTTAAATGTGTCGAAACTGTACGCAATTTGCGATACTTATTTAGTGAATTGTTACGGTGAAATGGAAGATGGTTTGAACAAAGGATTACCATCAGACCGTCTTCAAGTCGAATGGTGGGTTTCGAGCGAAAGGGTCGAGGACAAGTGGACACCGCAAGTTTCCGACTATGATCGACCATTTATAGTTGAGAAATCCCATAAAGGAAATCCAACGCTAGTTGTGGATTCGAAAAATGTCCTGTTAAACAGTGTTGGTGTTGAAGTTCCAGTACCAGAACAATTTCAGTTGATCAAAAAGAATGAACCTGAACTAGCGCTCGACTGGCGATTGAAAATAAGGACTGTTTTTCAAACGTTATTTGGTTCTGGCTATGCGCTAGTAGGAGTGAATAGGTCGGAAGAAGGCGTTCATTATTATCAATTTGTAAAAAGAAACACAATTCCACTGACAATAAAAAATAGAGGAGAATCCGAATGATCATAAAAGAAATCAACATCCGAAAAATGAAAATGAGAATGAAGCACCCGTTCACAACTAGTTTTGGTACGTTCCAAGACAAAGATTTTCTGTTACTTGAAGTGAAAGATGAGTTGGGTAATACAGGGTGGGGGGAGTCGGTGGCATTTCACTCGCCTTGGTACAGCGAAGAAACACTGGAAACAAACCTACATATGATCCGGGATTTTCTGATACCTATCGTATTAGGAAGGGAAATCGGGCATCCCGACGAAGTAAGTGAATTGTTCGCTGCGATTCGCAGAAACAATATGGCAAAGTCCACTGTGGAAGGTGCTATTTGGGATCTCTATGCAAAGCGTAACGAATTGACATTGGCGCAGGCTCTTGGTGGCGAACGCGATAAAATTGAAGTGGGTATCAGTATCGGAATCCATGAAAATATTGCTAATCTGGTCGAAACGGTACGTGGTTTTGTGGAAGAGGGATATAAGCGAATTAAAGTTAAAATTAAACCTGGCTATGATATTGAAGTGATACGCGTGCTTAGAAAAAACTTTCCAGATGTTTCACTAATGGCAGATGCCAATTCGGCCTATACCTTAGAAGACATCGAACTTCTCAAACAGCTGGATGAATTTAACTTGACGATGATTGAACAACCGCTCGCTTCAGACGATATTATCGACCATGCGAAATTACAAAAACAATTGAAAACACCAATCTGTTTGGATGAAAGCATTCACTCCCTTGAAGATACACGAAAAGCGATTGAACTTGGTAGTACGCAAATCATTAACATTAAAATCGGTCGTGTTGGAGGTCTTACTGAAGCGAAGAAAATTCATGATTATTGCATGGAACGTCAAATACCTGTTTGGTGCGGCGGAATGCTGGAATCAGGAATCGGTCGTGCGCATAATGTAGCGCTTACAACACTTCCAAACTTCATCTTACCAGGGGACACCGCTGGATCCTCACGTTACTGGGAGGAAGACGTTATTACTCCAGAAGTTGTCGTGGAGGACGGTTATATTACTGTTCCAACCGCCTATGGTATAGGTTACGAACCGAATTTAAGAGCTATGGATAAATTCACGGTAGAGGAGATTCATTACAAAGCTGAATGATGCCTAAATAAAAAGGCTAAATAGGTGTAGGAAAGGATGAATTAAATCATCCTTTCCGTCTATTGAAATCAGAAAATAAAATCAATTTTAAGTGATTTGACTATAAAGTGGGACGCTGCGGCTAAAACGGGGGATGGGTTATGAGAAAAAGTTTTCAAATCGCTGGAGCTTTTATCGGAGTAATTGTTGGAGCAGGATTTACATCTGGTCAAGAAATTTTACAATTTTTCACTAGTTTTGGACCGATTAGTATCGTTGGATCGCTTTTCGCAACTGCTTTATTTGCTTTTTTAGGAATGAACTTGACCCAGTTAGGAAGTCGTTTGCAAACAAAATCGCATCAAAATGTAATTTATCATATTTGCGGACGCTATTTAGGGCTAATCGTTGATATCGTCATCACATTTTTCCTTTTTGGTGTTACAGTTGTCATGTTTTCCGGAGCTGGTGCAATTTTTGAACAGCAATTCGGCATACCTAGTTTCATAGGAAGTATTCTTATGGCGGTTGTGACAATCTTGACAGTGACTTTGAGTGTTCAGAAAGTTATCGCATTCATTAGTGCATTCACACCATTTTTATTGTTATTAGTTATCGTAATCACCGTTTACTCGGTAATCCATTTCGATTTTTCATCTGCCGATTTAACAGGAGCGGTTGCCGCTCAAAATCGTGGCGCTTCTCATTGGTTTTTAGGTGCAATCTTGTATGTATCCTATAACTTAGCGGCTGGAGCAGCGATGCTTACGGTTATGGGGGGAACTATAAAGGATGAGAAAGTGGCCGCATGGGGAGGTATCATTGGTGGTCTAGGTCTTGGACTTCTCATCTTACTTATTAATATCTCAATGCTGACTCAGTTGAAGGAAATTGCAAGTCTGCCCATGCCAATGCTGTTTTTAGCAAATAATATAAACCCGACAATTGGCATAATCATGGCCATTATCTTATTGGGGATGATTTATAACTCAGCGGTCGGTATGTTATATGCATTTTCTGCTCGTATAGTTAAAACGGAAACTGTCCGCTTTAAAGGAGCTGTTACACTTTTTGGTACAGTGGCATTCGGCGCAAGTTTTATCGGATTCATCCAACTTGTTGGTACTGTCTATCCAGTGATGGGCTATCTTGGCTTCACATTAATTGCTGCGGTTATTTTCGCATGGGTAAAAAATAAAAGAACACCTAGTAAAGTAGAAGCAATAAATTAATAAGGAGAGACACCTTGTTATTAGTATAAGGTGACCCTCTTTATTAGCTTGACAATTCAGTTATCTGGTGTATGATAGTTTAAAATCTTCTAAAATTTGAACGGTGATGAAGGATTAGTATACGATAACAAGTTGTGAAAGAGAGCGGAATTTATCAGCTGAAAGATTCCGTCATAACAATCGTAGAACCTGCCTTCGTAGTCCTGTGCAAAACATGGGCGCGGCCCTCAGCGTTATGAGGTTAAGTGGGATGTGTTCACAAGCATCCAATTATGGTGGTACCGCGGAAACTAAGCCTTTTCGTCCTTAATATCAGGATGAAAAGGCTTTTTTGTTTGTCGAAATTATGTGGAATGGCGGGTGTATTGGAATGGAAAAACAGCGGATTGTTGTGAAAATAGGGAGCAGTTCTTTAACAAATGTTAAAGGTGAAATTGATCAAGTGAAATTTAATGATCATATCGAAGCGCTTGCTGTACTGCGTAAAGCAGGACATGAAGTGATTATTGTTTCTTCTGGTGCAGTCGCAGCAGGGTTTGCAAAATTGGGCTATTCATCAAGACCTGTAACGATCAAAGGAAAACAGGCAGCTTCGGCAGTTGGCCAAGGATTATTAATGCAATCCTACATTGAAAAATTTAGTATGCATGGAATCGTACCAGCTCAGATTTTATTGACACGAATCGATTTTTCTAATCGCGAACGCTACAGGAATGCCTTTTCGACGATGACTGAACTGGTAGAGCGGGGAATCGTTCCCATTATTAATGAAAACGACACCGTCTCTGTTGAAGAACTGACTTTCGGTGACAATGATATGCTGTCAGCACTTGTTAGCGGCTTTCTCCATGCAGACCACCTTATTATTCTTACGGATATCAATGGACTATATGATTCAAATCCGCGCAAATACCCATTAGCGAAACGACTTAATTATCTCGAACAGATTACAGATGACTTACTAAAAGGTGCTGCCGATATAGGATCGAAAGTCGGGACTGGTGGCATGAAATCAAAACTGCTTGCTACAAAAACAGCAACATCACTTGGCGTTTCCGTTTTCATTGGAACGGGAGAAGGTTCGAATAAGCTACTAACGATTTTACAAGGAGGAGGCGACGGTACCTATATTTCCAATCCAGATATCGCGAAGATTAATACGAGCAGACAATGGATCGTATTGCATTCCGAATCGACAGGCGAACTTTACGTGGATCAAGGGGCGGAAGAGGCTATTTTGTATAAAGGAAAAAGCTTATTACCTGCAGGTGTTGTTAAAGTGAAGGGGGATTTTCACAAAGGTGACGTTGTTGAAGTGTTTGGCTTGAATGGAATTTTAGGTAAGGGAGAAGTAAGTTATTCTTCGTGTGAATTAAGAAACACAATTGAAGACAGAAACAAGGAAAAAGAAGGGGGATTAGTTTCATCAACAGTTGAAGTCATTCACCGGAACCGCTGGGCACAAATTTAAAAAGGGGGGGATTTAGCATGAGCGAGATACACTTAAAAGGGAGAGCTGCAAAAGAAGTAAGTTATTCGTTGGTGAACGTCACAACCGATCAAAAAATCAAGGCATTAGCGTTGATTGCCGAACAATTAATGGCTGATCAAGTGTCCATTCTATCTGAAAATGAGAAGGATTTGGATGATGGAAAAGCAAAAGGGCTAACGGATGCAATTCTTGATCGCATTCTGCTCACCGAAAAACGAATAAAAGATATGGCAAGCGCGATTCATTTATTAATCGAATTACAAGATCCGATTGGTGAAACAGTCGAAACCATTGAAAAAGAGAATGGCTTGCTAATTGAAATGAAGCGGGTACCGATCGGAGTTATCGGTATGATTTATGAAGCAAGACCGAATGTCACTGTTGATGCGGCAGCACTTGCTCTTAAAACAGGTAACGCGGTCATTTTACGGGGAAGCTCCTCTGCGCAATATTCAAACAAGGCGCTTATAAAGTCGATTCATACAGCTCTTGATAAAAGTGAAATTCCAAAAATGTCAATCCAGTTAATTGAAGACACAAGCAGAGAAACTGCAAAGAAACTGTTTCGGCTAAATGAATACTTGGATGTGCTCATTCCAAGGGGAGGTAAAACACTTATTGAAACAGTAATCCGCGAAGCGACAGTACCGGTCATTCAAACGGGGGCGGGAAATTGTCACATCTATATTGACGAAACAGCAGAGCAGGAAATGGCTACAAATATTGCATTGAATGCAAAGATACAGCGCCCATCTGTTTGCAATGCGATTGAGACCATCTTAATTCATAAGAAATGGTTTAACCAATATGGAACAGAGCTTATCAATAAATTACAGAGGAACGATGTCGAGATTTTCGGGGACGAAATTGTCGTTCGGGAATGTGAAAATGTGCAAGTTGCATCCGAATCTGATTGGTCGACGGAGTATTTGGGGTTAACAGTTAGTATTAAGATAGTCAGGGGTCTTGATGAAGCAATTGCACATATTACTCAATATGGAACAAAGCATTCCGAAGCCATTATTACTAGTAATGAAGAGAATGCTGTGATTTTCTTGAATTCGATCGATGCTGCAGCTGTGTATCATAATGCTTCTACCCGATTTACAGATGGCTTCGAATTTGGCTATGGGGCAGAAATCGGTATCAGCACGCAGAAGTTACATGCGAGGGGTCCGATGGGATTAAAGGCGTTGACGACAACGAAATATGTCATTCGTGGGAATGGGCAAGTAAGGGAATAAAGTGCTTTTTGAATCGCAGGTAATTGCCCAAAAACACGGATCCTCCCCATGAATAACAACATCAAAAAAGCCGTGGAGATTAAAAATACTCCACGGCTTTCTTTAATTCAGTTCCAGATGTTGTTTTAAGGCAGTCGTAATTCCTAGTAATTCTGTTTCATCCATAATATAGTACCATATATTTCCGTTCATTCGCTTGCCTTCGCCGTTTTCAAAGTGAAGCTGTTCGACTTTACCTGCGGCATCACGGTAGTTCTTCTGAACGTCGACCATTTCATCGAAAGTCATATTTGTTTTTACATTGTCACCCAATGCGTTGAAGACACTACGGTATTTTAACAAGCTTTTCAAGGAAGTCCCTTCATGCAATACACCCTCGATCACCTGTTTCTGACGTTCTTGTCGTCCAAAGTCACCGTTGGGATCTCCTTTACGCATCCGTACATACGATAATGCTTCTTTACCATCCAACGTAATCTCCCCAGCAGCATAATGAATTGAGTCCTGTGTAAAATCAAAAGGATTATTTACGCTCACACCACCGACGGTATCGACAATTGTTTGGAACCCTTCCATATTGACTTCCATAACATAGTCAATTGGAATATCCAATAGATTTTCGACCGAATCCAGCGACATCTGAATGCCACCAAAAGCATATGCGTGATTTAGCTTGTCCGTGGTACCATGACCTACTATTTCTGTATACGTATCTCTAGGAATACTGATCATCTTTGTTGTTTTTAACTTAGGATTGACTGCCAAAACAATCATAGTATCCGAGCGACCTTTATCGCCTTCACGTTCATCGACTCCCAAAACGAGTACTGAAAAGGGATCCTGTTTACCCAAGGCAATTCCTTCTTCTCGCTTCTCCGATAATTCACGGTCAATCGGTTTATACATGCCTTTCAATGTAGACGTCAAGTCGAAATAAACACTCAAAGCAAAACCGCCTATTATAAGACCAATCACTGCTATAACCCATGGCCATTTTTTCCGTTTCTTCATCTTCTTCATATCTGTTCGATTCATAAAATTTCCTCCAGTAGGCGTCATTCGAAAAAGTGTACCATGATATAGACGCATTACCTTACTTCTAAGTTTCAATTATTGTAGTGGTGACAGTCACCACTACAATTCCCACACAATTAGTTGCGTTTGAACCGGCTGGTTTTATTGGATTTTAATCGCTTCATTCTGTTCTCTACTTCTTGTTTCATTTCCGCAGATTTTCTAACGTCTACTTGGATGGAAATGATTTCATCCTCTTGAACTTCCACTAAAAACCATTTATCCGCAGTGCTGCCGGGGGGGAGGGAGGATATAGCGATATGAAATTCTTTCTGTAATTCTTCAACTAAAAATAGTGCTTTTTCGTTGTCTGTAAACCGGTCGAGATATGCTGAATACATAATTAGCCTCCTGTACATGCAATGTCTTGCGTAAGTATGTCCTTTATCCGGGCGGGTCCGATACCATGGATTTTAGTAAGATCGTCTACTGATTGGTAGGGGCGGTGCTGGATTAAATCTTGTGAACGAGCAGGACCAATATGAATAATACGCTGGATCTCGGCTTCACTTGCTGAATTGATATTAACGCAAGAGCCACTTGATACAGACGGTGTTTTCATTTCGGGATCTGAATTAGGCTCTGTTATTATTTCCACAGGGGGCGGCGTGTGCTTTATAGTTCCTTGGTCATTTGTATGGACACTAAATGTCTT
This sequence comes from Sporosarcina sp. FSL K6-1508, assembly GCF_038007465.1. Lineage (NCBI taxonomy): Bacteria > Bacillati > Bacillota > Bacilli > Caryophanales > Caryophanaceae > Sporosarcina > Sporosarcina sp. FSL K6-1508. The sequence continues at coordinate 3,024,901 of NZ_JBBOXF010000001.1, forward strand.
GCCATCTGTTTCTATAATAATTGTTCCATGGATATCCGTCCCATAAACGAGGGCACCGCTTTTTTTAAGCCTATTAATTGTTTCGATATGCGGGTGGCCGTACTGATTGTTCTCGCCAGCGGAATAGATCGCTACGTCTGGCTTAACTGCATTTAAAAATCTGTCTGTTGTTGATGTTTTGGAACCATGATGACCAACTTGTAAAATATCTGCCTCGAGGTTTCCGCCGCTGCTAAGCATTTCATTCTCTGCGTCTTCTTCACCATCCCCGGTAAAGAGGAGGGAAATTTCGCCGTACTGCAAACGAATTGCAATCGAGTTATTATTTGTAGTGCCTGAAAGCGTTTTTGGATGAAGAACTGCAACTTCGAGCGGGCCTATATCAAATAGTTCACCAACTTCAGGCTCATAGTAATCGACGCCATTATTTTCAATGGCAGCAAGTGCATCAGCAAAAACCTGGGAATCCGATGTTTCGCCATTCATCCATACTTCAGTTACATGAAAAGCATTAATGATTTTGTTTAATTGGCCGATATGATCTGCATGGGGATGCGTTACTGCGATAATATCGATTTCTGTTATATTCTGTGCTTGAAGATAGGAAACAACGTTTGTGGCATTCCAATCTCCCGTGTCAATGAGAATGGTGAATACTTCTCCGTCTTGACTGTATTCAATCAATGTAGCGTCCGCCTGACCGACATCTATGTAATGAACTTTCATTTTCGGTAGAGAAAGCCCTTGCTGTTCAACAGGAATTGTGTCTGCTACTTCTATAACTTCACTCTGTTCCTCATTTGCTTGCTTTTCTAATAATCCATAATCTTCTTTAAGGTTATCGGGAATGGGCGACTGTGTCGTCCCTTGGCCACAGCCCGAAAAAATAAGTAGACCAGCCAATAAATAAAGACCGATGAAAATATTCTTAATCATTTTTACCCTCTATCATTCGGTTATTTTCTTACAATATATAGTGTAGCAGACAAAACCGCTACGGTTAATAATATTATTTTAAAATAAATTATGAGAATTTAGTGCAGATAAGTAAATGTTCGTTTTTTGTACAAAAACATCCAATATTTAACGTGTTTTAATCGTCTGTTAGCCTTTATAATAGTTGTATATTCTAAAAGGAGTTGTCGTAGGCTTGAAGCTTATTTCGAAGTTTGCAACAAAGATTCTGGTTCTCGTCCTCTTAGTCATTGGAACAGCAACAAGTGTAGGGTGGTACTTCTTTGATGCAAATAAGGGAATCGAAATCTCATTTTCCGAATTTGAAAAAACAATTCAAGCGCAAAATGAACAAGCTGTTTCGCTCAAAGAAACGTCTAATGGGACATTATATTTGAAGACGAAAGATGAGCGATACATGACTCAAGTACGCCCTGAAAGCCAGCTAGTTGAACAATTAGTAGAAAAATATAATATTTCATATAAATATTCCGATCAAAGCCAGTACAGCAGTTTGATTATTGGTGGACTGTTCCTTGGTCTACTTGTTGCATTATTTGTGCTTCATAAAAAAGGGAAGATTGGTGTAGGTGCCTCTGCTATGAAAAATAGCGCTGCAAAATCAACACCTTTACCAAATATAACATTAGAAGATATTGGTGGGCTTCCTGAAGAAATGAAGGAAGAGATTTTGCAGACGTTATCAATTGTAAAAGATCCAAAACGGTCAGCACAAGTCGGCATTCAGCCGCCAAAAGGGATTCTGTTATATGGACCACCTGGTACGGGGAAAACATTGTTGGCGCAAGCTATCGCAAGCGAAATCGGTGCTACATTCTATTCCTCGAGCGGTTCGGCATTCAATGAGTTATTTGTAGGCGTTGGTGCCTCCCGCATTCGCTCTCTATTTGAAATTGCAAGAAAGCAACAGCCGGCAGTCATTTTTATTGATGAAGTCGATGCGCTTGCAGGTAAACGGAAAGCCCATGGAGGCGAAGAAGCAGAAAAAACATTAACGGAACTGCTCGTTCAGCTGGATGGCGGAAATGATAATGAAGGTGTGTTATTCATTGCAGCAACAAACCGAAAAGACATGTTAGATGATGCTTTTCTGCGCCCGGGGCGAATCGATTATTCCTTCCAAGTGCCTCTACCTGATACGACTGGAAGAAGAGAAATAATCGATATTCATACGAAGGGCAAGCTGCTGGCAGATGAAGTCTTTGCATCCTTGGATGTGCTAGCTGAAAGTACAACAGGATTTTCAGGGGCTGAACTGAGTTCCCTCTTTAAAACAGCGAGCAGAAGAGCAATTCGAGATGGCCGCGAACAGATCGCTAAGAGTGACCTTGATTTTGCGATTGACCGTACGATTCTGGGAAGTGCCTCCCGTTCAATGAACGACCAGGAGACGAAAAGAAGAGTAGCTATCCATGAGTCCGGGCATGCACTTGTCGCTGCAGTAACTAAACCGGGTTCTGTAAGGAAAGCGACGATTATTCCGCGCGGCCAAGCATTGGGATATGTTGCGCCGATTCAAAAGGAGCTCCACTTATCTACGTATAGTGAATTATTGGACCAAGTTAGCATGATCCTTGCTGGTGGCGTTGCCGAACGCATATATCTCGGCGAGCACAGTATTGGTGTTAGCGGCGACGTCCAGCAAGCAAAGGAAATCATTGAACGGATGGTAGACACAGGATTATTGCAAGACGGCTTCACGTTAACCTTTAACAAAGAGGAGAAAGAAGCGAAAATGCAAATGCTGTTTAATGATGCACTCCGAAAAACAGAAAGTCTAATTCAAGAACATGCATCCGAATTTGACCAGCTTGTGGACCTATTAATGCAAAAAGAAACGCTAGATGGTTCAGAAATTCAGCAGATTGTCAGCAGGAATCCAGTCGAATTATAAACTTGTTGAAAAGTGGTAATCAGAAGAAGAGACATTTGTCTCTTCTTTTTTTATATGATTTTGGAAACGTTTAACTTCCTTAAAATGGGGACCGACTATATAACAGCTCGAATCAATCATTTGGTTAAGACGACCAATCATATGTCCGGTCTGACCGATTATATATGTATCCCTACCAATCATAAATTTAAATAGACCGATTTTATATGGTTCTCAACCGATCATATCTAAATTGTTATCCTTTACATAGCACATGAATCCATTAGTTCGTTCTAATTTCTTCCCGCTTCTCCTACAGTATAACAAGTCATGAAAATGGGGGAGATTTACTGTGTTAATAGACGGGGTGTTTTCAGGAGGGGGTTTAAAAGGTTTTGCGTTAGTCGGGGCTTTTCAAGTGTTAGAAAAAAAGGGGTATCGTTTTAGTCGGGTAGCTGGAACGAGCGCGGGCGCAATTCTTGCCAGTTTTATAGCGGCTGGCTATACGGCTAAGGAAATTGAGGAGATGCTGGATGAACAAGACTTTCAGGTACTTCTTGATCCGCGAAAAACGATTATCCCCTTACCGTTAATGAAATGGTTTCTACTCTATTGGAGACTTGGTTTATACCAGGGAAAAGCATTAGAGAATTGGTTTTTAGAAAAGCTAGCAGCAAAAAATGTTTATACATTTTCAGATTTACCGCCAGGAAAACTAAAACTCGTTGCTTCGGATTTGACGCATGGAAAAATGATCGTACTTCCCGACGATTTGGAGGGCTATGGAATATCGGCAGAAACTTTTCCAGTTGCTCGAGCTTTACGCATGAGTTGTGGGATTCCTTTTTTCTTTGAACCAGTACAATTAAAAGTAGGGAAAGGGGAAACAATCGTTGTGGATGGGGGGGTATTGAGCAACTTTCCGATGTGGATATTTGAGGATGAGCATGGAAATAAAGAACGTCCAGTTGTTGGATTAAAGCTAAGCCGTAGCCAAGATGAAATGCCGGGACATAAAATTGACAATGCCTTAGATTTATTTGAATCGTTATTTTCAACGATGAAGAATGCACATGATGAAAAGTATATTTCTCGAAAACATGAAAGAAATATCATTTTTATCCCAGTCGATGATTATAGCGCAACTCAGTTTGATATGGACGAAGAAACAAAAGAGGCGCTTATGGAAGCGGGACGCATCAGTACGATTCAGTTTTTGAAAACGTGGTAAATGGAATTTAGAAAATGATTGAAACTTAGAAAACTGGCGGCCTCTTTACGGGTACGTCAGTTTTTTGAAGTGCGCCCAGCATGGGCGTAGTCTATAGGGTGCAAGTCCCGAACTGTGAAGGCAGAAGTAACAGTTAGCTTAACGCAAGGGTGTCCATGGCGACGTGGAATCTGAAGGAAGCGAGCGGCAAACCTCCGGTCTGAGGAACACGAACTTCATATAAGGCTGTGTATGATTGGGTGAGTTTGCTTAACAAAACAAAGCCCTTTCTGCCGAAGGTCATATGCAGTAAATGAAGCAGATAGGTGGAGGGAAAGACTACGTTCTTACCTGGGTATAAATGTCAATCTAAACATGTACAGTTTTGCTTGTTTAAGAATGTACAAAATCACTCATCTTCTTTTTTGAGGTGATCCTTTATTCTGTAGGATTGTCCAACGATACTTACAACTGTTGCGTGATGCAGAACACGATCCAATATGGCGTTCGCTAATTTGGTATCCTGGAAAACTTCATCCCATGCTTTGAAGTTAATATTCGTCGTTAAAATCGTACTTTTTTTTTCATAACGCATATCAATGAGCTGGAAGAACATCTTCGCATCCTCTGCTTCAATTGGTAAGTAACCAATCTCATCAATAATCAATAGTCTATACTTCGTATAATGCTTTAAACGGACTTCTAAGCGATTCTCTATCTTTGCACGCTTCAAGTTCTGGATTAAGTCGTGGCACTTTATAAAGTAAGTGCTGGTACGTTTCTTTGCGGCCGCTATACCTATCGATGTCGCCAAATGAGTTTTGCCGACCCCGCTGGGGCCTAAAAATACAATGTTCTCTTGCGCCTCAAGGAAGCGTAATGAAATAAAATCTGAAATTTGCTGCTTATTTATACTTGGCTGAAATTCAAAATCAAATTCAGTGATTTCTTTTCGGTGTGGGAAGGCACCCACTTTAACCATTGAGTGAATCATATTTTGTTCTTTCACATCAATCTCATAATTTGTAAGTTTGACTAAAGTATCTATAAATGACAATTCGTTTTTAATGCTGAAGTCCACGACTTCTCCTAAATGTTGCGTCATTTGTTTCAGTTTTAAGTACTCTAAGTTTTGGATTAATTGCTGATAACTATTCTTCATCGCTATACACCTCACCGATTGCTGCTAGATTTTGTTTGGCTAAAGCATCGATATCTGGATAATAGGGAATTGCTTTGGCTAGCGTATCTTTATAATGCGTCTCTTTATAATTTAATTTCGATGTAGTTATCTGATGCTGCACAATTAATTCCGTGGTATAGTAGACAAATAACTGATCATCATATACTTGTAACCCGACCGTCTTCCCTTGATATTTGGCTGGAACCGAATATTGGTTAGACTTGTAGGTAATCATGTTTGAAGCATTGACTTTTACAAGTGTGTGCTTGATTCTGTAAGAATCTTTTACTTTGTCCTGTGGTAGGGGGAGTAAGAGGTTCTTTTCTTGTTTGTGCGCAAATAGTGGTATCTTATTCGTCCCTTGATTGATACTTTGATTAATACGTGTACAGAGCTTCTGTATGAATTGATGTAACTCTTCATAGTTGAATTTCCCCTGATAAGCATGAATCTCATCCAACAGCTTCATAGGTGCTTCTACTTTGCCTTTTGTTCTAGGTCTTCCTGCAACACAAGGTTGGACTTTGAAGCCGAAATCCTTCGCGAATTGAGTAAACTTGTTATTCACAACTCCCTTGAAATAATCTGTTCTTGCCTCATCCATTACGGTTTTCATATTGTCTGTCACAATCACTTTTGGTACGCCTCCAAATACTTCAAACGCTTCTGTCATAAATGACAATAAGACACTTTGAGATTTTGAAATACTTAGATGAAAGGCTCTAAATCTTGAATAAGAAAGTAGGAGCACTGCCACATTCACATAGATAATTTCACCATCTTTCATTTCATAGCGAATACTCTCTTTCCAATCCAGCTGTGCTTGTTCACCAGGTTTCGTTTCATAACGAATCCCAGATGAAGCACTTGATGTTGTACGCTTTCCATCATCAAAGTAGGCCTTGAATTCTGGTTTTCGATTTATATATGCACGGAAAGCAGATTGCGAACACTGTAGATCATGATTATCCGTAAGATATTGCCATAAAACTCGCTTGTAATAAAAGATTTGTTTGGAATCGGTGGATAAAAGTAACGCGATGACTTCATAGTATTGGTCAATTTTAGAAGCTTTATTTCTAGTTTCCTTTGGTGTGAAACCGTTTAAATATTTTTCAATCGTTCGACGATCTACATTTAATTCTCTAGCCAACCGGCTTTTATTTATTTTCATTTTTAAATTCCCCATTAGTTGCTGTAGTTTTGGTAGATCGAAAAGATTCTTCACTTCAATTTCCGTCTGAATATCTAGCTGCAAATACACACCAATCACCTCTTGATTAGTATGAAGAAGTGACTCGGATATGTACATATCTATTCAAGCACTTATGTACATATTTAGACTATCATTTATACCTGGGGAGGTCTGATTGAAACGCCGAGTACACTTGGTAACCTACTCAGTGATGGGTAGCTGAACAATCAGAAGTCAGCAGAAGCCATAGTACCATTCGAACTCGAGCAGAATGGGAAGGGCTGAACAATTAAGAGAGAACAACATCTTGGCATTCAGTAACCTGCGAAGAACACAGATAACCGATAAGGCATGCTTGAAGGAGGAAGTGGTGAATCCCATGGGGGACTTCGAGATGGTGGAGCAGAGCTGGCATAAGAAGAAGCGTTGTTCACGGAAAGAGGCGTAACCAATGTTGATGGAACGAATACTGTCGCGTGAAAATCTGCTTTCTGCCCTGAAACGGGTAGAACGCAATAAAGGGAGCCATGGTGTAGATGAAATGCCCGTACAAAACCTACGAAAGCACATCTTGGAACACTGGGAATCCATGAAAATGGAACTTCTTGAGGGTACTTATAAGCCGCAACCTGTCCGCAGGGTCGAAATCCCGAAACCTGACGGTGGCGTGCGGTTATTAGGTATCCCTACCGTGACGGATCGTCTCATTCAGCAAGCCATTGCCCAAGTATTAACTACTTTGTATGATCCAACGTTTTCAGAACATAGCTATGGATTTCGACCAAAGCGAAGCGCCCACGGCGCAATAAGGAAAGCGAAAGGATATATGCAGGAAGGTAATCGGTGGGTAATCGATATAGACTTGGAGAAATTCTTTGACAAAGTGAACCATGACAGGTTAATGGGAACACTTTCGAAACGAATCGAAGACAAACGTCTGCTTAAGCTAATCCGTAACTATTTGAAATCAGGAATTATGATAAATGGTATCGTGACAACCAATGAGGAAGGTACGCCGCAAGGTGGCCCACTCAGTCCATTACTTTCCAATATTGTCCTTGATGATCTAGACAAAGAATTGGAGGAAAGAGGACATAAATTTGTCCGATACGCTGACGACTGCAACATCTATGTGAAAACAAAGAAAGCAGGAAATCGAGTCATGGGTTCTGTCACTTCGTTTATTGAAGGAAGGCTTAAGTTGAAAGTTAACCTGAATAAATCTGCGGTAGACCGCCCTTGGAAGAGGAAGTTTCTTGGATTCAGCTTTACTTTACATAAAGAACCAAAGGTTCGGATTGCCAAAGAAAGTATGAAACGGATGAAGAATAAAATCCGAGAGATAACCTCTAGGAAGAAACCCTATCCGATGGATTATCGAATCAAGAAACTAAATCAATACCTTATGGGGTGGTGCGGTTATTTTGCATTGGCGGATACGCCAAGCGTTTTCAGAGCTTTCGATTCATGGATTAGAAGAAGACTTCGAATGTGTATGTGGAAAAACTGGAAGAAACCAAGTACGAAGGTGAGGAAGCTCATTGGATTAGGTGCGCCGAAAGATAAGGCATACGAATGGGGTAACTCGCGTAAAAGTTACTGGAGAATTTCTAAAAGTCCTGTATTACATAGAACCCTCGGAAACTCCTATTGGAGTTCCCAAGGGCTCAAAAGTCTACTATCACGTTACGAAATTTTGCGTCATCAATCTTAATTGAACCGCCGTATACCGAACGGTATGTACGGTGGTGTGAGAGGTCGGGAGTTAATCACTCCCTCCTACTCGATTGAAGTACGGTATGCTTGTGCAAATCACTCATACAATACGACACCTTTCTACATATAGTATAGAAGTACTTATGATTTTAGAAAGGAAGGCAAAGACAATGGATTACTACAAAAGAAAATATTCCTATAAGAAGAAACAGCCAAATATTCTTTTCTTAATGGTTGATCAGGAACGTTTTCCGTCTGTCTATGAAACAAAGGAATTGCAGGAGTGGAGAATAGAAAACTTAGTTGCGCAAGAATTATTACGGAAAAACGGGTTGGAATTTTTAAATCATTATGCCGGAAGCACTGCTTGCTCACCAAGTCGGGCAACATTATATACAGGGCAATATCCTTCGCTTCACGGGGTTACTCAAACGCCGGGTGCTGCTAAGGATTCGTTTGACCCTGATGTGTTTTGGCTTGACCCTAATACTGTTCCGACGATGGGAGATTATTTTCGGACCGAAGGATATGATACCTTTTGGAAAGGGAAGTGGCATGCCTCAGACGAGGATATCCTAGTACCGGGTACACATAACGCATTACCTAGCTATAATCCAGCAACTGGAGTTCCAAATAAAGAGAAAGAAAAATTATATGAAAAAGCGAACCGCCTCGAATCTTTTGGATATTCCGATTGGATTGGACCCGAACCCCATGGAGCGAACCCACGAAATTCCGGTTCGTCTGCAGGAATAGGCACAAATGGAAGGGACGAAGTATACGCGGCTGAAACAGTAGCACTTATCGAATCACTCGACAAAATTTCAAAATGTACCAATGACGAGACCCCTTGGTTTATCAAGTGCTCCTTCGTAAATCCACACGATATTGCGTTATATGGCGTGCTATCTGCAATTTCTCCGAATTTTAACTTTGAAGTCGACACAACACTTCCGTACATTCCCCCAGCTCCAACAGTAGGGGAGTCATTGCTCACTAAACCATCTGTCCAGGAAAGTTATCGTGTTACATATCCAAAAGCATTGCAGCCGATAATTGACAATAATTTTTATCGCCAATTGTATTACAGCTTACAAAAAAAGGTCGATAATGAAATGCTGAAAGTCTTAGTCGCCCTTCAAAATTCGAGTTTTTATGACAATACAATCGTTGTATTTACATCTGATCACGGAGAACAATTGGGTGCACACGGCGGCCTCTATCAAAAGTGGTATAATATGTATGAAGAATCCATTCATGTCCCATTGATCATTCATAGCCCAATCTTATTTAAGGATAGTAAATGTACAGATATGCTAACAAGCCATGTTGACGTACTTCCTACATTGCTGGGATTATCGAGAATAAATGCTGATTTAATCCGGAAAAAGCTTTCAAAAGATCACACGGAAGCACTTCCGTTAGTCGGTCGAAATTTGACACCACTCCTCTATGGGTATGAAAAGTTTTTCGGTGCAAATGAACCGATCTATTTCATGACAGATGATGATGTATTTAAAGGTTCACATCAAACGAATGCTATTACAGGAAAGCCTTATAAATCAGTAATTGAACCGAATGACATTGAGGCGGTGATTACCACGCTTGAAACTGGAATAGATAAGAGTGAAGAGATATGGAAATTCGCCCGTTATTTTGACAACCCCAAGTTTTGGACGGATCCAGGTGTAAGCGATACAGTCATAACTGAACAAGATGGTTGTTGTGTGCCGATGACAAAAACACATCCAGTTCCAGAGCAATTTGAACTTTATAATCTCACCAAGGATCCATTGGAAAAAACAAATCTAGCCGATCCAGCATTTGCAACAATCGAATCAGCCATTATTCAACGAATGTTAACAAAGCTACTTACAGAACAACGCCGACAAAAAAGGCTTACACCAGCGAGCGGAAAGGTTCCTGGCATGCCGGGCTGTAGTAGGAATGGTGAATAATTAAGAGGTGTAAGGGGTAAGGCTAATCGTATTGAAATGATTACAAGTTGTTTCGGTATTTGGCACCGAATATTGACAGATATCACTGTAAACAGTGCCAAAAAGCCAGCAGTTCAGTCGGGCTAATCGACTGAACTGCTGGCTTTTTTATTAGTAATTAGTTCACAAAAATTTCTTTGAAAAGTCTCGTGAATGTTTACTATTCAGAAAGAGTAGCACCAACAAACGGCTAATGTGAAAACCCTGGAAAAAGCGTCATGTTTGTGCTTTTTGTCTTCTCTCTATTCGCGCAAATGCTCTAAAACTTATTAGTGTAGCTACATATGCAAATACACTTCCGGTGAATAACGGGATAATTCCGGGGAATAGTGTAGCAATAAAAAAGATACCTCCAGCTGCAGCCCCTAAAGTTATGACTTCAATGGGGGAAGTAATTGCTATTAAGAAAGACTGTTTGATGTATTGGAAGAACTTTAAATTGAAATGAGCATAGACCGGAAAGAAAAATAATAATGTGAGGATTCCTGAAATAAGTATGAAAATTAATACAGGGAATAAAAACTGCAATTCACCACTATTTAACTGTAAGAAATAAAAGTCGAAATAAAAGAAATAGCTACTGGCTAAAAAAATGAAACCTAATCCATTTGTTCTTAAAAATTCACTACGGAAGGAAGTCCAAAATGCAGGAAAAATATCGAATTTCTCTTCGTCTTTAATTAATTTACGAGTAACGGCAAACATGGCTGCTGTAGCTGGGAAGATGCCGAAAATGACTAGTCCAACTAATGTGAAAAGTATCCACAGTATATTAATATATGCTAATTCAATCATTCTGTAAGAAATTCTATTAAACTTTTCCCAACCGCTCAAATTTATCACCTCGTAAAGTTTACTATATATTAGAAACAATCTAAAAGGCAATAGATATTATATAAAAATCGTGAATGATCCGTAAAATTTAATCATTGCCTTTCGATATTTAAAGACCCTTTAGGGACTTGTCTGTTGTTGAGAATTAATGTAAGCTGATAAAAATAGACGGACAATTCAATTACCTCTTTCTATTCTATCAATTTGTATTGTAAATTAAGAGTCAACTACCAAGTATCATAACGCTAATCACAGCAGAGAGCATATGGAAAAATGGTAAACATGACATGGCTTTCACCCGATCGGTCAGTTAGCCGATATAAATAAATTCTCAAAAGATAATGCCTGTTGAATAGTAAAGGGGGTGTAAATCATTTAGCAGTAGTTTAATAGGATGATTGCAATTGAATCAATAAAAATTGAGAGGGGTCATTTAGATGAGAAGATTTGGATTCTTTCTATTACTAATTTTACTTGGAGCATTAATCGTCGGGTGTAATGCAAGTGAAACAGAAACAGAAACAGAAACTGGAGCTGGAACAAAAGAAGGAGAAGCTAGTGGCGAAAACTCAGGAGAAGAAACAGGACTTTCTGGAGAAATAACAGTTTGGGCACATCCGTTCACGGGCGATCAAGAAACTGAAGGGGCAATGTGGGATGAGATTATCGCTTCTTATGAAGAGCAAACAGGTGTAAAAGTAAACTTCGAACAAATTCCATGGGCAAATCGTGATCAAAAAGTACTTACAGCCCTAGCAGCAAACAATGGTCCCGATGTGTTCTACGTAATACCAGACCAGATGCCCCAATATGCGGATGAAGGTATGTTACTAGAACTAGATCCCTATTTAGAAGGTTTTGATATTGATGATTTTGTAGATACAGCGTTAGTTTCAACAACTTGGAAAGATAAATTATACGGACTTCCGATTTTACAAGAAGCGTACACATATTTATATAATGTCGATGTAATCAAAGCGATTGGCGAAGATCCAGAAAATTTACCGGCAACTTGGGAAGAATTTGAAAAGTGGGCTGGAAAAGCAAAAGAGAAAGGTTTTTATGCAACAAGTTTTCAAGGTGGAGGATCTATGAATGGAACGTTATATCCTTTCTTATGGCAAGCCGGTGGAGATGTTATTACGGCAGACAATGAAGTATTAATTAATAACGAAGCAGGAGTAGAAGCATTTGAGTTTATCAATAAGATGTATACCAACGAATGGATTCCGAAAGATTCAATTACAGCATTAGAACATGATGCGCTATGGGAAGGCGGTAAAATGTTAGCAGTTCAGGGTTCAGGTATTTCAGTAAGTCGTATGTTAAGCCAAAATCTTTTTGAATTTGTTATTGCACCGCCGATGAAAAATAAGGAACAATTAACTTATGGGACAACTGGGATGTTTGTTGCACCGATTAATACAGATAATCCAGCAGCTGCCGCAGAATTTATTAAAGTAGTAACAAATTCAGATAATCAGAAGAAATTCAATACGGTCACACAGTATATACCTACTAGGGAATCCGCAAAAGATATCTTTGGAGAGCAAAAATACCTTGCGCAGCTAGCGACTTATACTGAATTTGCGTTACCTGGCGTTATTCATCCAGAAGGACGTACAATTATGCCATTAATTCAAGCAGAACTCCAAACAATGATGGAAGGTAAGAAAACGCCGCAAGAAGCAGCCGATGCTGCAGCGAAAGCAATTGAAGGAAAGATAAATTAATGAAAAGGTAGCAAAACAGAGAGTTTGATCACTTTTCGATCAAACTCTCTATTATTAACATACATATGAAAGGGTGATTACACTGAGTAATGCATTGACTTCTAAAAAGAGTAAGTTGCCACTTAGGGAGAGGGTGAAGCGTGAGTGGAACCGTAATGCGATTGTATATATCTTTCTAATTCCTGTCTTAGGTCATTTTATTATTTTTCAGATATATCCTTTCCTTTTAAGTTTTTATTTAACATTTATGGACTGGAAAGTAATTGGTGACCCAGAATTTGTGGGACTTAAACATTGGAAGTATTTTCTTAGTGATACATTGGCTTGGAAGGCCATTTGGAATACAGTGAAGTTTTCGGTATATTATATTGTTCCAACGATGGCTTTAGGGCTAATTTTAGCGTTAATTATTAACTCTGGTGTTAAATCAGCTAGATTCTTTAAAGGAGTCTTTTTCTTGCCAGTTGTTACGTCATTTGTAATTATTGCAGGGATTTGGGGCTGGTTATTTCGCGGTACAGAGGCGGGGATGATCAACTATCTTCTAAGCTTTGTAGGAATTGAACCGCAATTATTTTTGGCGAATTCTAGCCAAGCATTAGCAGTATTAGCAGGTTTAAGTATTTTTAAGGTTGCCGGGAGCACGATGATTTATTACTTTGCAGGACTTCAGTCAATTGATCGACAATTGTATGAAGCTGCACAGATTGATGGTGCATCTGCATTTAAAATATTTTGGACTATAACTTTTCCGTTATTAAAGCCTATCCACTTTTACGTGGCGATAACGACAACGATTGGCTCTTTTCAAATTTTCGATTCGGCCTATTTACTGACGGGTGGTGGCCCGAATTACGCTACGACAACTATTGTCTATTATTTGTATGAACAAGGATTCACAAGCCTTAACTTAAGTTATGCTGCTGTCCTTTCTTATGTATTATTTTTTATTATCCTTGTTATTTCACTTATACAGCGAAAATATCTGGGACAAGAATCCAATAATTACTAACTTTTAAATGTCCATAGAAAGGAGACTGAAAAAATGCTGAAAAAAGTGATCTCTTATATAGCTTTAATTGTTTTAGGTTTTTGTTTTCTATTGCCTTTTCTTATTATGATTTTAGGATCGTTTAAAGACGTTCAGTTCGCACAATTAGATCCGCTATTTTGGATTCCGGATCATCCTACAATGAAAAACTACCTCTATATAATGAGAGACGGGATGTTTATCAGATGGATTTTTAACTCTGTTGTCATTACCGTCATTCCAGTAGCAAGTCAGATGATATTTTGTGCAGTTTTAGGTTATATTTTTGCGAAGAAACAATTCCCGGGAAGAGAAACTGTATTCTGGATTTTCATGGCAGTTATCATGATTCCCCAGCAACTATTAATTATTCCGAAGTTCATTATGTTTTCTAATTTCGGTTGGATCAATACATATTGGGCGTTGATTGTACCAGAACTATGGGGAATTATGGGCGTGTTTTTAGTTAGACAATTTTTGCAAAATATACCTAATGATCTAGAAGAAGCTGCTTATATTGATGGTGCGAACGATATTCAAATATTTTTCAAAGTCATTTTGCCGCTTTCGGTCCCAGTCGTAGCGACAGTAGGCACATTTTCATTTATCTCGAACTGGAATGATTTATTTCAACCCTTAATTTACTTAACACAAGAAAAAATGTTTCCAGTGACACTAGGTTTAGCTTCAATGCTTGGAAAAGAAGGGAATTTTGGTATTGAAATGGCTGGATCAACAGTTTCATTTATACCGACATTTCTCATATTCTTGTTCTTCCAGCGTTACTTTACGGAAGGAATTCAAATGTCAGGATTGAAATAATAGCGGCTGAAACTAGTTTATAGAGGAAGTTGAAATAAAGTGTCCCACTAAATACGCTACTCCTAGTGAGGCGCCTTCGCTTTAGTTTATATAAGATATTCATTTGTTCAACTTATATAGGTAGAAATGATTAGAAAGGAGTGGAGGATATCGTTTGTACTTTAAAAATTGGCGTTATTGGGCTAGATACATCGCATGTGGTGGCATTTACCAAGTTATTAAATGATCCGAGTGAAAGATACCATGTGCAAGGTGGAAAAGTAGTTATCGCTTTTCCAGGAGGATCACCTGATTTTGAGCTTAGCATGTCGCGGATTGAAGGCTTTACTAGAGAGCTCAGGGATAGCTTTGATGTTGAAATTGTGGATTCTATTGAGGAAGTTGCGCATGAAAGTGATGCGATTTTGTTGGAATCAGTCGATGGGGCAGCCCATCATGAGCAATTACAAAAGCTTGTTGCGTTTAAAAAACCTATTTTTATCGATAAACCTTTTAGTCTAAGTTCAAAAGTTGCTATCGAAATGATTCAATTAGCTGCTGGCAATCAGACACCCATTATGAGTACATCCGCGCTCCGTTATGCAGAAAGTTTATCAAAAGTCCTTAGAAATACTGATAAAGGAAGAGTTATTGGTGCTGATTGCTTTGGTCCAATGGAACTGCAGGGTAAGCAACAAGGTTTCTTTTGGTATGGCATTCATATGATAGAAATGCTTATTACTATTCTAGGCCAAGGTTCAAAGTCGGTGAAGGCCATTACGGACAAAGACTATGACGTTATTACGGGTGTTTGGGAGGATGGGCGTATAGGAACGGTTAGAGGTAATCGAAAAGGAAATACTCAGTTTGGTGCATTGATTCACTTTGAACAAGCTACCGAATATGTCGATATTAATTTAATTCAAAAACCTTATTATGCTAGTTTATTGGAGCAGATTATGGGCTTTTTTCGCGATGGAATTTCGAGGGTTCCTTTAAGTGAAACAAAGGAGGTTATCCGTTTCGTTGAGGCGGCTAATGAAAGTAGTCATTCTGGAAAAATGATAATTATTTAACTCAAAGTGAAAATACTACATGTTTAAGAGTCGAAGTGTTTAGTAGTCGAGTGAAAGCCGATGAAAACTACAGTGATTTTTCCATCGGCATGTAACGTGTTCGTTAACTTTCTTCTTCCTCAATAAAGCTTAGTCGATAAATACGGCGGGGTCTCCCTTTATGGGCTAACTTCTCTTCGCCAATGATAGTAACCAGTTCAGCATCCATCCATTTTAAAAGAATTCGGTTGGCGCTTCTAATGGTTACATTGAGTGTTGAAGCTAATTCTTGAGCTGTATAGTCAATCTTTTTATGCCTGGAAACACGTGCCATTAATTTTGTCATATAGGAGGCTGACATCCCAGCTTTTTCAGCTTTATCTAGTAGATGCGGGTCGGTGATGGCTAAATTATATCTTTCATATTGTTTATGAGTCGTTATATCGACAGGCCCCAAGACACTCCGGTCTTCACGAACAATATAACAAACATTTCCGCCTAAATCTTTTGATTGACGAAGTGCTAATCGTGCGTGATTGCCTGCTTCCGCAGCTGTGCGGCCAAAGCCAACACCAAGACTGATCGTAATGCCTAATTCACTTTTAATGTCTTGTAACAAGGGAATGAATTTATAGCCTCTTGTTTCACGTTCGAAAATACCGCGAGTCGTAATGAAGGAATATTCTTCTCCGCCTAAATTAATCAGATGTCCGTCAAGCAGTTTAATATAATCAAGCAACATTTGTTGGATATTTAATTTCAATAATTGAACATCATGCTCAGAAGAATATTTCTCCGTAACGCCTTTAAAGTTATCGATATTAATTAAACCGAATACAATTTGCGATTCCTTATTTCTTCGTGTATTCGTTGCTAATAGCGCTCGTTCTAATGAAACAATCATATCTTGTTGTGTAGGCGTAACCCATTCATGGGGAATACGGAGAGTTGATAACCGGTTAGCTACGTGCTGAATACCAGTGAGCGCTATTGCATTATGTTTTTGGTAATTGTCCACATGGAATTGGACTACTTCCTCAATGATTATACTTTGTGAAGGATTTTTATAGACAAGGAGTTCATAATTAACTTCTTCAAGTTCTGATAAAATTTGTTCAACATACTTTTCTTCAACTGTATC
The DNA here is from genome assembly GCF_038007465.1 of Sporosarcina sp. FSL K6-1508. NCBI lineage: Bacteria > Bacillati > Bacillota > Bacilli > Caryophanales > Caryophanaceae > Sporosarcina > Sporosarcina sp. FSL K6-1508. The sequence goes on from NZ_JBBOXF010000001.1 coordinate 3,041,644, forward strand.
AATAGATAAGCATTTTAAACTGTAGCCACTTTTAATGATAAATAAGGATCTGTAAAGCCCAGTGCCCATTAATGGCATATGATGCACAGGAATTATAAAATCTATAACTTGCTTGACGATATTGTATGAATGGTATTCTGTAAACATTAAAACTTCGACATCATTCATTAATTCCTTTGTTATTTCCCTGATTTGACTGGTAGGTTCTATAATTTGAAAAACGGGCTTAAAGTTTGGAAACGTTTTCAAAGTTTCACGCGTTTGGTCAATAAGTGCTTTAGATCCGATGATTCCGATATTAATGTCTGAATTGTCTTGTATGTTATTTTTTCTATGCATGAACAGTTCCCTCCTTGTCTCGTGAAAAAGTAATATATTGGGCTAGTGTCTTTTAATCTGATGTTTTGTTTATAATACTTTCTTGTAGTAATTCTGTCAAAGTTGAGAATTTACAGCGCTGATACAAGATAAAAGAGATTCGATATTAAAAGACCTAATAAAGACTTGTCTTTTAATGAAAGTATACATACAATACTATTGAATAGCAATTTAGATATATCTGTTAACTGGTTTGCGTTAAAACAAATAGGGAGTGATGGAATGAGAACGATTGCAGAGCTTGAAGACTTTTTGACGAAACCATCTTCACAATTGATTAATGATCTTAAATTAGTAGAGGGTGATATTTTAATTTTGGGTGTTGGGGGGAAAATGGGACCAACATTAGCGAAAATGACGAAAAGAGCGATTGCTCAAGCCGGTTTGGATAAAAAGGTGATAGGGGTTTCTAGGTTTTCATCGGGCAGTTTGAAAGAAGAGTTAGAGGACTTTGGAATTGAGACAATTGCAGTTGATTTATTAAATGACGAGCAACTACAATCGTTGCCGGATGTTAAAAACATTATTTTAATGGCTGGCAATAAATTTGGAACTGCTGGAAATGAGCATTTTACGTGGGCGATGAATGCCTACTTACCTGGCAGAATTGCAGAGAAATTTAAAAATTCTCGTATTGTCGCATTTTCATCTGGTAATATTTATCCATTAACGAATGTGGTGAGTGGAAATTGTTCTGAGGAGACAGCCGCGAGTCCAATTGGGGAGTATGCCCAATCTTGTTTAGGAAGAGAGCGTGTCCTTACAAACTTTTCGCGTAATAACGAAACGCCAATGCTCCTATTCCGATTAAATTATGCAATTGACATGCGGTACGGTGTGTTAGTAGAAATCGCTGAACATGTTTTAGAAGGCAATGCTATTGATTTAACGATGGGAAGTGTAAACGTAATTTGGCAAGGAGATGCCAACGAGTACGCAGTGCGGTCATTACTCCATTGTGATACACCGCCAAAAATAGTAAATGTGACTGGACCTGAGACCATTTCAGTCCGTTGGTTGGCAGAGGAATTTGGGATGCGGTTCGAAAAGAAACCACTATTTGTAAATGAAGAGCAGCCGACAGCATTATTAAATAATGCCTCAAAAGCACATCAATTATTTGGCTATCCAAAAGTAACACTTCAACAAATGATTGATATGACGGCAGAATGGTTGACGCATAAGGGTGAAACATATAATAAACCAACCCATTTTCAAGAGCGAAAAGGAGCATTTTAAATGTTGAATCCTGCTGTAAAAAAACAATTGCAAGAAGGAACGGTCATTCCAGCGCATCCACTTGCATTAACAGAAGACCGGCAGCTTGATGAAACGAGTCAACGGGCACTTACTCGGTATTATATTGATGCGGGGGTGGGTGGGGTTGCAGTTGGCGTCCATACGACTCAGTTTGAAATTCGGGACCCTCAGTTCAATTTATTTGAAAAAGTATTGACCCTCGCGATTGAAGAGATAGAGAAGGCACAAGTTCCGGATTCATTCATAAAAATCGGTGGAATTAGTGGACCGATTGAGCAGGCGATTGAAGAAGCGAAATTTATTAAAGCGATTGGCTATGATCTTGGGTTGTTAAGCATGGGAGGGTTACAAAGTGCTTCCGAGGAAGAGCTACTTAATCGGACTGAAAAAATTGCCGATATTATTCCTGTTATTGGATTTTACTTGCAACCGGCTGTAGGAGGACGTATTCTTTCTTATGATTTTTGGAGAAAGCTTGCTGATATACCTAATATTCATGGTATAAAGATTGCACCTTTTAATCGATATCAATCGCTCGATGTAATAAGAGCAGTATGCCATTCTAAAAGAAATGAAGAAATTGCTATTTATACCGGAAATGATGACAATATCGTAAATGACTTGCTAACGGTCTATCGAATTAATGTAGATGGTAAAAAGATTGAGAAACGGATTGTAGGGGGACTACTCGGACATTGGTCAGTGTGGACGAAAACAGCGGTGGATATTTTTAATAAAATAACAGACACTCGATCAAAAGGCGAGATTCCAAGTGAATTATTAACCTTAGGACAAGAAATTACGGATGCGAATGCTGCGTTCTTTGATCCGAATAATGAATTTAAAGGGAGCATTGCTGGCATTAATGAGGTGTTAACAAGACAAGGGCTTCTGAAGGGACGATGGTGTTTACTTGATAAGGAAAGATTAAGCCCAAATCAATTGGAGGAAATAGATCGTGTGTATATCGACTATCCGCATTTGCATGACGATGTATTTGTAAAAGAGAACTTAGCCAACTGGTTGAAAGAGTAAGGAGCGATTGAAATGAAATCAATTGTGGCAAGGAGTCAAAAAGTCCATATTATCAAGCGCACGAAGCCAACGATTAAACCTTCTTATCTATCAATTGAAACACTGCACTCGGTCATTTCACCCGGGACTGAGCTGAGCTTGATTGGAATTAGTGGGGAAAGAGAAATCGCATTAGGCTATAGTGCGGTTGGAATTGTTACGGAATGTGGTGAAGGTGTAGATGATTATCAAAAAGGAGATATTGTTGCCTGTTATGGAGCCCCATATGTAGGGCATTCTGAATGTCTAGTAGTTCCAACTACGTTATGTGCAAAGGTTCCAGCTGGCGTAGAATCGAAGGAAGCTGCTTTAGCAGGGATTGGCGCAATCGCGATTCATGCCCTAAGGATTGCAAAACTCGAATTCGGTGAAACGATTGTTATTATTGGCTTGGGATTACTTGGTCAAATGATTGCTAAAATAGCCAATGCCGCTGCATATAATGTGATTGCCTTCGATATTCAAGCAGAGCGGGCAGCAATGCTTCGTGAAGAAGACCGTATTTGTTCTTTTTCTACTATTGAAGAAATGGAAAGTGAGATAGCGAAGTGTACGAAAAACCAGGGCGCTGATGCAGTTCTTTTATGTGCAGGCGGTAAACGATCCACACTTACAAATCAAAGTTTAGAATGGGTTCGTACACAAGGTAAAGTTGTAATTGTCGGGGATATCGAACCGGATTTCCCTCGGAACCTACTGTTTGCGAAGGAAGCACAAATACTTATTTCACGGGCTGGTGGCCCGGGCCGTTATGATCAAATGTATGAAAAACAAGCAATCGATTATCCATACGGTTATGTACGCTGGACAGAGGGCAGAAATGTAGCAGAGTATTTACGTTTAGTAAATGACAAACGGATTAATGTCCAATCTTTTTTAACGGATGAAGTCGACTTTAAGGATGCGCCGGCTGCATATGATGAATTGGTCAATAAAAAGTCAACTGCATTGACGAAGATTATTAACTATATAGTTTGAAATAAATAACCCCATTGAATTCGCTATCCCTTGTAAGGCACCTTCGCTCAGTTATAGAGGTATTCATGTTCAATATATATGAATGAGTATATTGAAAAGCTGAACTATAGAGTCGAGTACTTTCGTATTATATAGAAGGGAGCTATGTGTATGTTGAAAGTTGGCGTTATTGGTGGAGGTTCTATTTCTGAGTTTCATATTAAACCCTATATGAAAAACGAGGGAGTAGAGTTAGCCGCGTTGTGTGATAGCAATGAACAGCGTTTAGCCCTAGCAGGTGAACGATATGGTGTCACTGCACTCTATAACAACTACGTTGAGTTGTTGCAAAATCCGGAAATCGATGCGGTCAGTATTTGTACGTGGAATAATACACATGCAGCGATTGCGATTGCAGCATTAGAAGCAGGAAAGCATGTCTTAGTAGAGAAGCCATTAAGTATGACTGTCGTTCAAGCATTAGCTGTTGAAGCAGCAGTTAAAGAAACCGGAAAAGTCCTACAAGTCGGTTTCGTTAGACGTCACGGTGATAATACAAAGCTCCTTAAGCAATTTATCGAACAAGATGAACTTGGTGAAATTTATTACGCAAAGGCTTCCTGTTTAAGAAGGCTTGGTAATCCCGGTGGGTGGTTTAGTGATCAGTCGAAATCAGGTGGGGGACCGCTCATTGATTTAGGCGTTCATATGATTGATATCAGTTGGTATCTGATGGGGAAACCACGTCCTGTTTCGGTAAGTGGCAATACATATTCAAAGTTGGGCAATCGTAGCCATATTAAAAACCTTTCCTTCTATCAAGCAGCTGACTATGATCCGACCGTAAACGATGTGGAAGATTTAGCGAATGCCCTCATTCGTTTTGACAATGGTGCTTCTTTATATATTGATGTTAGCTATACACTTCATGCCAAAGAAGATGAGTTATACGTTAAATTGTTCGGGGAAAAAGGTGGCGCAGAAATTGAACCAAAGTTAGCGATGGTAACAGAGAAAAACAATACGATTTTAAATATTACGCCACAAATCGATAAACTTAGTTTTGATTTTGAAGGTGCCTTTAGAAACGAAATCAATCATTTCGTTGACTGTTGTATAGAAGGAAAAGAAACAATTGCACCTGTTGCTGATGGCGTGCAAATCATGAGGATATTGAATGCAGTCTATGAGTCAGCAAAAATGGGAAGAGAAGTTTACTTATAAATGAAAATGATAGATAAAGATGTTGTTATCGTAGGTGGTGGATTAGGAGGGTGTGCAGCAGCATTATCGGCATGCGCTAATGGCTTACAAGTGTTGTTAACTGAAGAAACAGACTGGATTGGTGGTCAAGTTACCTCGCAAGGAGTGCCACCCGATGAACATCAATGGATTGAAGAGTTTGGATCGACTCAGAGATATCAAGTGTATCGTAGAAAAGTTCGAGACACTTATTTACGAACAATGGATGTAAAAGGTACTAAAACACTGTTTAATCCAGGGAATGGATTGGTCAGCAACATTTGCCATGATCCGAGGGTTAGTCTGCATGTATTGAATGAAATGCTTCTGCCATATATCTTAACAAACCAACTTACGATTATATTGAACACGGCAGTTACCTCGGTTAAAAGAAATGGCAGAACAGTAACAAACATAACCTATAAAAATACTGTGACTGGAAAAGAAGAAATGGCTGTTGCACTCTATTTCATCGATGCTACAGAAGCCGGGGATCTATTACCATTAGCTAGTGTCGATTATGTAACAGGTGCGGAAGCAAAAGCAGATACTCATGAACCGCATGCATTGAAAGTCGCGGATTCTACCGATATTCAAGCATTCACATATGTACTAGGAATGGAGTACAGGCAAGGAGAAAATCATACGATTCCGGAGCCGGAGATGTACGAGTTTTGGAAAGAATTTCATCCAGCTATATGGCCCGATAACTATTTAAGCTTTTTCGCGCCACATCCGATTACGAAAGAGAAAAGAGAATATACGCTTTTCCGTGAAAAGACAGGATTCCCTCTCTGGGAATATCGACGTAGCTTTGATAAGCAACAGTTTAATACGCCAGTCGATGCTGGTGATGTCAGTTTAATGAATTGGCCGCAAAGTGATTACTTTTTAGGGAATATCTATGATGTAACTGAAGCAGAAAAAGAGCAACATATCTATCAAGCAAAACAGTTGAGCATGTCCCTGCTGTACTGGTTACAAACCGAAGCACCACGGTCTGATGGCAGTAAAGGATATCCAGGGTTGAAACTACGTAAAGATCTATTTACAACTGAAGATGGTTTAGCAAAAGCAGCCTATATTAGGGAATCAAGGCGCATAAAAGCAGATTATACAATTGTAGAGCAAGATGTTTCACCTGATTTTAATGAAGGGAAGACAGGGAAGTTATATGCTGATCGGATAGGAATTGGCTCATATAGTATCGATTTACATCCCAGCATGGCAGGGAGAACCTATTTAGATATAAAAGCATTACCGTACCATATTCCATTAGGTGCACTGATTCCAACAGATACAGATAATCTGTTAGCAGGCTGTAAAAATATCGGAACAACACATATAACAAATGGATGCTATCGCCTCCATCCAACAGAGTGGAATATCGGTGAAGCATGTGGCGCTTTAATTGCATTCTGTATAAAAAATAGCACAGATCCAAAAACAGTCCGTGCAAATAAAAAGATGTTAACAGAATTTCAAGATACCCTACGAGCAGATGGTTTCGAATTAGAGTGGCCGGCAGAATTTTATTGATAGTGAAAAATTAAAGTGGAGGGATCGAATGAATATTAGTATCAGTATGTATAGTTTGGCATCCACTATAAGCAAGGAAAAGTGGTCAATTGTCGATTTCATAGACTATGCAAGCAGTATTGGAATAGATGGGGTGGAATTACTTGATATTTATTGGGCGAATAAAGAAGATAAAGACGAAGAAATCGAGCAAGTGCTTACTGCATTGAAAAGCTATAACTTACAAGTGGCAGCATATGATATCACTAATAATTTTGTGAAAGAATCGGTTGAAGAACGTGCTGAAGAAGTGGCCAAGGTATTGAACGGTATTGAAGTTGCAAAAAAAATAGGAACGAGTATTGTACGCGTTTTTTGCGGCGATATCCATGGTGATAACACATATGAAAATGGATCGGCTTGGATTATCGAAGGCTTGAAAAAATGTGCAGAAACTGCTGAAAAAGAGCAAGTCTATTTAGCGATAGAAAATCACGGTTTATTAGCGGGGAAAAGTAAACAAGTTAACGAAATTATAAAGGCAGTGAATAATCCTTATGTAAAAACAACGTTCGATACGGGAAACTTTTTACTTGTCCATGAAAAGCCGACAGAAGCATTTGAACAGTTGAAAAACGAAATCGTTCATGTTCATTTTAAAGACTTTCGTAAAAAAGAAGAAAATGAGCCACTCCGTGGGTTTCGTTCCACAGAAGGAGTAGAGTTAATTGGGGTTATTCCTGGTGATGGTGAAGTTGATCTCGCTTATATTGTAAATGGATTAAAAGATAGTAATTATAATGGCTGGTTATCTATAGAATATGAAGGACATGACGACGCGAAAATGGCTAACGAAGAAGCGGTACGTCGTTTAAAAACCTATTGAGATAGGGGGATAGAAATAATCATGAGAATTGTATTTGCTAGTTTAGATAAAATCGACTTTCGTAACTCATTAGAAAATGTAAGCTTAATTGAGTCGGTTGAACAGTTAAAAAGAGCTGACAGCAAAGAGACTACATATGTATTAGCCATTTCTGAAGAGCAGTTGAAAGCTGTGGAAAATAGCGATAATGAGGTGTATATTCCCTTCACTGAGCTAACTGCTGATCATCAAAGACTGGGCTGGTATGTTTATTTTGATTTAGTAAACTATCCATTTTATCAAAAGGTAAAAGAGATGATCGCTAAGGAAGATAAACCTAAAGGCGTTTTCCGATTTAGACGAATGGTGAAACAAGATGAAAATAATTTGTTACTCGCGTGTGATCTATATGTATTATCTTCATTACTTGGCGAACCCCAAGGCATTCAAGTAAAACAAACCGATCAATTTGTGACTCCGACACATACAATTGTCTTGATGGACTTTGGTGAAGGAACAATGGCGCATATTGAATATACGGTAGCTGACCAAGAGCGAATTGAGCTTGAGTGGAGTGGGATTAAAACGATTATTGAATTTGATAGTAATCAGATGAGACCGATTCAATCAGGTAGTATAACGTCTTTGCCATTAGCCATTTCGGTCGATGCCATTTTAGCATCAGCACAGAAAGTAAATCAGGAGCTCATTACTCGATTGAATTATTTCAGTAACTTAATCAATGGGGGTGCACATTCATGAAACTTGGCATGATGAGTTTTGCACATATGCACGCATACAGTTATGCGGATGGCGTAAAGAGATTACCGAACGTTGAGTTAGTAGGCATTTTTGATGAAAATGTTGAAAGAGGTCAAGAAGCTGCCCGAAAATATGATACGGTCCATTACAGTGATCAAGCAGAGTTTCTATCATTGGAAATAGAAGCTGTCATTATTTGCAGTGAAAACAATCGCCATAAAGAAATGGTTGTAAATGCTGCGAAAGCAAAGAAGCATATCCTATGTGAAAAACCAATTGCAACAAATCTTACAGACGCTAAAGAAATAATTCAAGTATGTAAAGATCATGCCGTTATTTTGCAGATTGCTTATCCAGTCCGCTTTAGCTCGCCAATTCAACAAGTAAAAGAAATGATTGATAACGGAGAATTAGGTGATATTGTAGCTTTTCGGACGACCAATCGGGGTCAAAATCCTGGTGGCTGGTTTATTGATAAAGAGCAATCAGGTGGTGGTGCTGTACTAGATCATACCGTACATATGGTTGATATTATGCGATGGTATTTAAATGAAGAAGTCACAGAGGTAAAGGCGATTATTGATTCCTATTTTCATGATATAGCTATTGATGATGCGGGGCTTCTCACATTAGAATTCGAAAATGGCGTGATTGCTTCCCATGATGCAAGTTGGTCTCGTTTTACAGAGTACCCAACATGGGGAGATGTAACGATTGAGGTGATTGGGACGAAACAAACAGTGAAAGTCGATGCATTTAACGAACACGTTAAGATGTTCAGTAGTGGAAAAAAATCATTGGAACATATTTTTTATGGAAACGACATGGACTTTGGATTGATTCGTGATTTTATTAACTGTGTAAAGGAAGGAAGAGAACCATCTATAACAGGTTATGACGGACTAAAATCATTAGCGGTTTCATTGGCAGCGTACGAATCAAGTAAATTTAAAAAGGCAATTAGGTTATAAACGTTAATAGGGGGCACTAGTTTTCATCGATTATGATAGGAAGCTGTAGTGTCCTTTATTGTTTATTTGAAGAAGGTAAAAACTTCTAATTATATCGAACGTAAGAATCCTGCATAAACTGAGCGAAGGCGCCTTTCAAGGGGTAGCCGATGCCCAAAGATTGATAGCGCAGCGGTCAGGCTTAGGGCGGGAGGCATCCCCTGACGCCGAAGCGGATTCAATGGGGATCATTAATTCAACATATATTTAGGAAAGGCGTTGATCATCATAGACAAAATTATTTACTGGAATGATCATGAAACGGTTTTGTTTGCTGTTGAAGAATTAAGAAGGTTAATGAGAGAGGCAGGACATGAAAGTACAATCGATGCTCGAGCGGCATTCACTGTGCTTAATGAAAATATGTATAGGATTATCCTGCTAACAACAAACGAATATCATTCTTTGGTGGATATAAAAAAAACAATCACGCTAACTGAAGATGGTTTTGCATTGATTAGATCAGAAAATGATATGTGGATTATTGGGAATGAGCCCCGTTCTATTCTCTATGGCGTTTATATGTATTGTAAAAAGCAGTTTGGCTACCAGTGGATTGAATTGGACAAAGAAACAATCGTTCACCCTCATTCACCAAAGAAAGAAGAATTATATATACATGAACCGATGTTTGCTAGACGTGGAAATATTATTGAAACCATTAACGATCCCGGCTATATCAATTCCCTCATAGATTGGGGTGTTAAAAATGGACAAAATGAATATTTCTTCACGTTCTTCTTATGGGATGAGATTAAATCATACGTGACTCAGACATTAAAAAAACGGAATGCTCAAGTAACATTAGGCGGTCATAGTTTAAGTTACTTGCTTAGAGAGATACAAAAGAATACGGATGAGAACATGCTTAAGCAAGATGAAAAACTAAAGTTCTTTGCTGAAAATACATATCTTCAGGATAAAGTCATTCAAAAAATAGTTGCTATCTGTTTGGAAAACAAAGTAATTACTAGAATCTCGTTGTGGCCTGAAGATATCGGAATCGACGAAAAAAACGCGAGTGGATTTTTGCCGACCTATATTCGATTTACTGATAGATTGAAAGAAGGGCTTGGTAAAGAAGGGTTACACGTAGAAGTAGAATATATTGTGTACAATGCTGGGTTGTCTTGGAGTATGTTGGAGAGGGAAAGTCAAACTGAAGCGTCTGATCAAGTCGACGTTTTATACGCCTATTGGGGAAGGGATTATTCGTCAGCCATTGATTCAAGTGATCCTAGGCAAATTAGAGCCCATCAAGCATTACAAGACTGGAACAACCAAACGAAAAAAGGTGGGAAATCGTTAACAGTTCTTGAGTACTATAGTGATCATTTTATGTTAACAGACCTCTTTCCGCCACTTCTTATGAGAATACAGCAGGATTTACATGATTATAAACAATTGAATATAAACGGTGTTTTAAATTTAATTGTACCCACACATCAAAAACAACAATATCCAGAGTTAGAGGTCAACTATCCTTGGAAGTGGATCAATCATTTTAATAATTACGTATACACAAGGATCGCTTGGGGTGAGCAATATGAGATGATTGCCGAGGATTATTTCGCTGTTTTTAATGAAGATAAAGCAGCAATTCACGAGATGCTTATTGAAGTAGAAAAACTTGTTTCACAGCATACGAAATGGAATGCGCCCCTATTTCCCGCTAGAGTAGTTGATCCGGAAAAAGTTCATGAACCAATGACTCAATTAATGGTTCAGGCTTATTTAAAGGAAGTATATGATTGTTTATCAGCGTGGGATGTAAGCGAAATAGATTCATTATTAGCTATTCAAACAAAGGATAACTTTAGAGCATTTTCGGCAAAAGAAATGATGTTGATCTATTTTTATTATCTAAAAAAAGGAACGGAAATTTATACAAATGCATGGGCACTAAAAGGTGAAAAATAAACCCTAGCAGAATATACGGAGGTATAACTAATGGATATTAGCAATCTGCATTATTATGTACCAACAGAAAAAGTCAACGAACCAATGTTAATTGAAAAAAATCTAATTATTTACGGGGGGACACCAGCCGGTATCACAGCAGCTATTCAAGCGACGAAAATGGGGCTCACTGTCGTAATCGTTGAGTTCAGCAAACATATCGGCGGGATGACTGCTAGTGGATTAGGTGCTACAGATCTTGGCGCAGAAGATGCGGTGGGTGGGCTTTCGAGAGAGTTTTATCAAGAAATCGCGAATTATTATGGAAAAGAAAAACAATGGAAGTTTGAACCGAAAGCGGCTCAGTATGTGTTTGATAAATGGATGAAAGACTATGATATTCCGGTTTATTTGAACCAACATTTAGCCGAAGTTACTAAAGAGAATGGAAAAATTATTGAAATTGTAATGGAGAATGAAAACCGTTTTAAAGGAAAAGTTTTTATGGACTGTAGTTATGAAGGTGATTTATTAGCTCAGTCAGATGTCACTTTTTTTGTTGGACGAGAGTCGAATGCAACGTATAAGGAAATTTATAATGGGATTCAGTTTGGTGCACCTCATCATAAATTCGAAAAGTGGGTTGATCCCTATGTTGTGGAGGGGGAGCCAGAGAGTGGTCTGTTGCCCGGAATCACAGAGGATGATTCTGAACAATTGGGCTATCAAGGGCAAGGGGATCATAGAATCCAAGCGTATAATTTCCGGATTTGTTTGACGAGGGATAAAGAGAATCGTATTCCATTTCCTAAGCCACCACATTATGAAGCAGATCGATACCGGCTTCTTCTGCGTTATATAAAAGCAGGTGTTTGGGATGCGATGAACCTTCACACGATGTTGCCAAACGGAAAATCGGATTTAAATAATTACGGTGCAATATCGACGGACAATCTTGGAATGAATTACGATTGGCCTAAAGGGAGTTATCAAAGACGTGAGGAGATTTTTCAAGATCATCTAAATTATGATTTGGGGATGTTGTATTTTTTAGCGAATGATTTACGTGTACCAGCAGCTATACGGGAGGAAGTAACTGCTTGGGGGTTACCGAAAGATGAGTTTGAAAAAACTGGGCATTGGCCACATCAGTTGTATATCCGTGAAGGGAGAAGAATGATTTCTGATTACGTTATGACAGATCATAATTGTCTAAAGCAGACATTTGTTGATGATCCAATTGGTTTGGCGTCATTCCATATGGATTCCCATAACTGCCGACGTGTCGTGATTGATGGCAGGTGTGTGAATGAGGGAGACGTTCAGGTACCAATTGCTCCTTATGAAATTTCATATCGTTCCATTCGGCCGAAGATTGAGGAATGTACAAATTTACTTGTCCCGGTTTGCTTATCAAGTTCACATATTGCTTATGGATCGATTCGAATGGAGCCAATATTTATGATTCTAGGACAGACGGCGGGCACAGCAGCAGCCCTAGCTTATAAACAAAAAATAGCTGTTCAAGATGTAGATTACGAAGAATTAAAACAAGAACTTCTTAAGGCAGGCCAAGTTGTCGAATGGGGCGATGATATGGTGGATGACCCAATTAAACGAATGGAAGAAACGTTCGGAAAGTGATAAACAATACAATAGTGGAGGGGTCTAGATGAAAATCATTGCTTGGGAACGCGGTAGATTAAAAGAACTGGTAGAGTTATGGAATAAGGAATTAGCCGTTGATTTTCCGATGCGTGAAGAGCTATTTATGCAGAATAGCTTCGATGACGTGAACGTTAGCTATGACAGTTCTTATATCGCGGTAGATGAACAAGATCGTGTGATTGGATTTGTAGTTGCTAAACGATGGCAAGAAAAAATAGATGTGAAAATGGATACTAAAAAGGGTTGGATCCAAGTGCTATTAGTAGACAGTGCCTATCGTGGAAAAGGTATCGGTACAACACTTCTTGAACGTGTAGAAGCAGATTCCAAGAGAAATGGTGTTGAGGAGATACAATTGGGTGGAGATCCCTTCCACTATTTTTCAGGTATACCCGATCAATATAAGGATGCACAAAAATGGGCAGAAAAACATGGTTTCAATAAAAGAATAAACACATATGATTTAATTAATCACCTGGATAAAAAATATGACTTACCTGTTGATAATTCAGTTGCATTTACAATTCTTAAAAAGGCGGAACAAGAAGAACTAATTTCATTTCTAGAACGATGTTTTCCCGGAAGATGGGTCTATGAAACGATGAAGTACTTTGAAATGAATGGGGATGGACGAGAATTTGTTGTCGTCAAAAAGAAAGGTCAAATCATAGGGTTTTGTAGAATTAATGATAGCCACTCGCCTTTCATCGCACAAAACGTTTACTGGAGTCCTTTTTTTGAACAAAAAGTTGGAGGGATAGGTCCATTAGGGATTGATGCGAATGAACAAAAGCAAGGGTACGGATTAGCGATTGTTCAAGCGGCAATGGCTTATTTGCAAGAACGAAATATCGAAACAATCATTATTGATTGGACCATTTTAGTGGATTTTTATAAAAAACTAGACTTTAATCCATGGAAAATTTATGGTGTTTATTTAAAAGATTTAAAGTGAGATCTACCAACTATGGATAAACTGACGTAGAAATAATATTGGAGTTACTTTTTGAATCATTCAATTCACCTTGGAGAGATTAATCGTTATCAGCTAGGCTTATTGTTATCTCCTGCAATTGCAAATTTCTCTGCCAATGATATATCGTTAGACTACTAATATTATCGAACAGCAGATTAACCAACTAATGAACGGAAAAACTGTACAAGAATTCCGCTATTTTAACTCTGTATCCGAGAGGAAATGTTCAGCATTCATGTCTTGAGCTGAATCCTTCCTGTTCGGATTTTTTATTTCTCAATTATTTAGCGCGCTTGAATTAGGATATAGAAAACGTTCATGAACTAATAACATAAAGGTATTATAAACTCACTCAATTTATATTTTATGTATTAAAACACTTTTTTGGCAGAAGATAATAAGGAACCAAGCACTTAAAAGGAGAAGTGTTTTTGTACTAACTTTTCGCAAGGGGAATATCCCTGCAATATTTAGAAAAGTCCTTACAACTACAGGCTTGGTATTGATGAACTACCACAGGTGATTACGGCGGCGATTAATTCTTGGAACAGCTTAGAAAGTGAAGGAGGTGTAAATTCATGAGAACAATAAAAAGGATTGCCTTAGCTCTAGTAATAATTGGCGCTATTAACTGGGGCTTAATTGGATTATTTAAATTTGATTTGGTAGCATCAGTATTTGGCGGACAAGGGGCGTTTTTGTCAAGGGTAATCTATGCTCTTGTTGGACTAAGCGGACTGGCTTGCTTGAGTATTTTGTTTAATCCAGTGGAAGAAGTAGAGGTAGATACAAACCACCAGAGCTATAGAAATCTCAACTACGACACTGAATTCGGTGAGGAAACAGATTTTTCGAAGTTACGTGAATCCTCTAATGAAGATTCAGTTGAAAAGAAATCGCCTGAGAATAAAAATCGAAATTCAACAAAAGAGAAAAAATAAAGTAGGCAGAACAAAGTAGCGATATTTTCGTAAATATCCCTCTTGATGTAGCATTGACATCAAAAGGGATATTTTGTATTGAACAATAGCATATTTTTGTGACACTGAGTCAGCACCCTCTGCCTAAAGTTAATTAACAGATAATTAGGTTGTGAATATGATACAGTAATTAATAATAGTTAGATACTAAAGAAGGAAAAGTAGTAATGAATATTCAATGTGCCAACTTTTTGTGCTTTTACTATATTTCTAGGGAGGGTTGTTAAATGTATGAGCGATATGACTCTAATCATAAGGAAAGAGACGTGAAACTTCCAATATATCGACAAGCGATTAAAAAAGCAATTGAGCAAGACTTAGTACAAGACGAGGACATCATTGCTGTATTTTATGGGGGGGCTCTTGGGAATCGCAACACCGACAATTTTTCGGATATTGATCTTCGAATCGTAGTTAAAGATGAGGTGTACGATCGATATCGAAAAAATAAGAAGCAACGAGCTAGCAAATGGGGAAATGTGTTATTTTACGAAGACTTACCTTATACAAACTACAGTACTGCTCATTACGATAACTTTGTTAAGGTTGATACGTTTTATTATCATTTAACCGATATTATGCCATCAGTTTGGATGCGAAATATTGAAGTTTTCTTTGATACCAGCGAAATGTTAGAAGATATCATAGACAAATCAATGACGCTTTCTTATGAATTAACACCTGAAATTATAGAAATATGGCGATCAAAATTCTTTGCATATCTTCATGAAGTATATCGGAGAGTCATGAGAAATGAGATCTACTATGCATTACAATGTCTGGATAATATACGGTTTTCCATTGTTAAAGCATGGTATATGGAGGCAGAACTTCAACCAAATCTTTTTGGTGACTGGGCAAAAGTAGAAGGGGAAAGAAGCCCTTTGAAAGACTGGCAGCTGCAGCTTCTTAGAAGTTGGAACGCGTCAAGGGATCCCCATGAAATTATGCAGATACTCAAAAGAATAATACCTGAATTTAAACGGCTTCATAAGTCTTTATGTGAACAGGTTGGAATGAAAGAAAATGAGGAGTGGGTAGAAAAAGTACTTAATAAAGTTTTTTAATTTAAATGCAAGGTTTAGCATCTATTTCCGTGAACCTAGTTTCAGGGACACAGTTGAAAGATAATACGTATACCTGTCTGATGACTTCCGTCGCGTTCCATTAGGATACGCCATTCGGGGGTCATTTTTGACTGTTAGCAGGTTAACTGATATATGATGCTAAAAGCTAATAATGAAAACAGCAGTATGACAAAATTGCTTGTTCTTTCGTCATATTCAGCGTGAGTAAATGGGATAGCAAAATAGAGAGTTGGTTTTCCTCAAAGGAAAGTAAACTACAGATCTACTATAGTAATCTTTCAAAAATGATGAAAAGTAATCAGATTGTTACAAATGAATTACGTTGTAACAATCTGATTACTTTTCTTTCGATTCTATTGCGTTAGTTTATTTGGCTCCAGTTCGGATATATAAGAGAGTGTTAGACCAAAACTTTTAAAAGGAGAGGTTCAGTAATGGCAAAAGACGACAACAACAATAATCGTAACAGTAACCAGAATGGAATGTCCCTAGAAGAAGCGGGTCGTAAAGGTGGAGAAGCAACAGCAAAGAACCACGATAGAGACTTCTACGAAGAGATTGGTAGAAAAGGTGGAGAAGCAACAGCGGAAAACCATGACAGTGACTTTTACGAAGAGATTGGCAGAAAAGGCGGAGAAGCTACTTCCAAGAATCATGACAGAGACTTCTACGAGGAAATCGGCCAAAAAGGCGGAGAAGCCAGAGCTCAACAAAATGACAATAATAACAACGATAACGATAATAGTAGCAAGATGAGTAAATCAGAAGCCGGCCGAAAAGGCGGAAAAAACAGTAACGGTAATGGACAAGATAATTAACATTCATATCCATACTTAATAAATAATTTCTCGATTTTTCATAGAAGCTTTATTCATTTTCCGATACACCAAATTTTTTAAAAGGAGAGGTTCAATAATGGCGAAAAACAATAATAACAATCGAAATAATAACCAGAATGGGATGACCGTAGAAGAAGCGGGTCGTAAAGGCGGAGAAGCAACAGCGAAAAACCACGATCGAGAATTCTACGAAGAAATTGGCAGAAAAGGCGGCGAAGCCAGAGCTCAACAAAATGACAATAATAACAACGATAATAAAGGCAAGATGAGTAAATCAGAAGCCGGCCGAAAAGGCGGAAAAAACAGTAACGGTAATGGACAAGATAGTTAATGTCATATCCAAACTTAATTAAATAAAGTCTCGATTTTTTCATATTAGCGATAATCATTTTCCGATACACCAAATTTTTTAAAAGGAGAGGTTCAATAATGGCGAAAAACAATAATAACAATCGAAATAATAACCAGAATGGGATGACTGTAGAAGAAGCGGGTCGTAAAGGGGGAGAAGCAACAGCGAAGAACCATGACAGAGACTTCTACGAAGAGATTGGTAGAAAAGGTGGAGAAGCTACTTCTAAGAATCATGACAGAGAATTCTACGAGGAAATCGGTCAAAAAGGCGGAGAAGCCAGAGCTCAACAAAATGACAATAATAACAACGATAACAATAACAACGGCAAGATGAGTAAATCAGAAGCCGGCCGAAAAGGCGGAAAAAACAGTAATAGTACCGGTAACGGAGAGAATAGTTAAGTATCATTTTGCCCTAATTGGCAAAACAAAGCCCCGACACATTGCAATATAATGTCGGGGCTTTGTTTTGTAGTTTGACGGAAACAGTTGTATTAGTTGATGATGAATTCCTTATAGATATTATCAACTCTTACTTGATAAAAGTCTATTTCAACAAAATATGAACTTTCTATTAACCCGCGGCTTGTATGCTCATTTCTGCAGTTAGTGCCTGATAAAGACGTAGATCATTTTCATACAAATTTTTATAAGTTGCCAAACTATGGGCTTTTACTTTCTCAAAATCTCCCCAGTTGACAATACCATAAAATCTGTTCAACATTTCAGCATTTCTCCAAGCTGTTTCTTCAAACTCAATATTCATCACATGTTCTTCGATAATCATTGCAAAATGATTGATAGATCTACGGTATTCGAAAGCCGTATATTTTCGCTTCATGAGATAAATTTCAATTGTTCGCGGCAACGAATCCAATAATGCTTCCCGGTCAACTGCGTGACCTAATTCATGCAACGTTAGTGTCTGAATGTATGTTTCCAAGGAAACGGGCTCTTGCATACTCTTTCTAGCTTCCTTGATACGTAATACATCAAAACCGACAAAGTTATGGATGAAATTATAGCTCATATTAACGCCTGAATGCTGGTGCTTTAGCAAGGTATCCATGTGAACAGCTTTTGCGGTCGCACTGATACTTTGTTTAATGCGCTTATTTAGGTTTCTTTTATTCATGCATTTCCCTTGCTCTCATTTAAAATTTTATATGTTTACTCTAGTTTATTAGCGGGTATAGAAGAATAGGCATTAGTAAAGGTTCGCAAAAATATTTTCGTATATTTAAGTTTTCCCAACTCTCATATTATAGAGGAATAATGGGTGTAATTCAAGATATTACATCTGTGTCTTTGCGTGATTTAAAAATACCTTGCACCGAAACATATTTCACTTGTTTCGATGCCAGGTATTTTTTATTTATAAAATTAAACCCCGCGTTTATTGCCCCATACAAGTGTATGCAGCTGTGGCAATACTTTGACGTCATTCATTATCGGCGAGCAGATCGCTTGCTCGATGAGCCACTCGTATCGTTTCAACAATGTTGAAATAAGAAGGGCATCATCAGTTGTCGTCGAATCATCATTTCCTACTTGTAGAAAGAAAGGAAACGCCGGATAACGGAGATGAACTACTGCGGCAAACTCGAAATCCTTCTCGTCGAAAATGACGACTTTTAGGCTAGTGTTCGAATCAATCAGTTTCTCCATAAATGAATCTAGTTTACTGAAGTCAGTTATCATCCCTGAACTCGGTGGTTTTGGGGAAAGCGTGATATCATCGATTTTTATTAACCAGTCCTGCCATAAAGATGCTTGTGTTTCGACCGCAACTTTCCAACCTTGTTCATGACATAAATCGACAAGTTCTCCGATACCTTTATGAAGGGCGGGGTTCCCACCTGAAATTGTGACATGTGAAAATGATTGCCCCCCAATTTCCTTAAGTTCCTCTATAATCTCTATCGGTTGTTTTGACGTACTCTTTCCTGAGCCATCCCACGTAAAACTGGAATCGCACCAAGAGCAGGAATAATCACATCCAGCTGTTCGGACAAACATCGTTTTCAGTCCCATAACCATTCCTTCACCCTGAATAGTCGGACCGAATACTTCCATCACAGGGATCTTCATACGTTTACCTCCCGTTCCGGACGGTAAATAACGTAACTTGTCGGCGTTTCCCGAACAATAACTTGAAGGCACACAGGTTTATTGCTTGTCGTCTGGAGAACTTCTTGAATCGAATTGCTGATCTGTTCCGCTAGCAGCTCAGTTGTTGGAAAACTGTTCTTAAATTCAGGATGATCATTCAGTACAGAATGATCGTATTTATCATGAATGAGGTTTTTGAGTTCTTTGAAATCAATCAGAAACCCGATTGAATTCAACTCATTGCCTCCAATTGTTATATTTAAGAAATACGTGTGCCCATGCATCACTTGGCATTTACCAGCATCTTCGCTTGGAATGAAATGTGCTGCAGAAAAATGCATATCCTTGTTCAGTTCAAAACGATAAGAATGTTGAACTTGTGGATAAAATTGCTGCATCATTCAAAGACACCTACAGACTTGTTGGATAAATAAACAGCTAGTCCATCATTCCGTAATACACAGGCAGGGCATTCCCCGCAGCCTGTGCTTGGAATTCCGTTGTAACAAGTAAGTGTCTTATTCTGAATAAACTCGAGCGCATTAAGTTCATCAGCCATAGCCCATACTTCGGACTTATCGAGCCACATCAATGGGGTATGGATGACAAATTGCCCATCCATCGCCAAATTGAGCGTCACATTCAATGCTTTTATAAAATTATCACGGCAATCTGGGTAACCACTGAAGTCCGTTTCACTTACACCTGTAATTAAGTGCCGAGCGCCAATTGCATTCGCATAAACTGCGGCGAATGAAAGGAACAGATGATTTCTACCTGGTACGAAAGTCGACGGCAATTCACCTTCCACTTCCTTTACCTCGATATCATCCCGCGTCAAGGCATTCGCAGACAGCTGGTTAATCAAATTCATATCTAGCACTTTGAAAGATACTCCGAGCTCGTCTGCAATTTCTCTAGCACACTCGATTTCCTTTACATGTCGCTGACCATAGTCGAAAGTGACCGTTGCAACTTCGCGGAAATTCTTCAATGCCCAAAATAGGCACGTCGTACTGTCCTGGCCGCCACTAAAGACGACAACCGCTTTTTCATTTTTCAAACTGAACATCTCCTTAGTTTTTTAGAGAGGGAGTTTTCGAACCTCTTTTTTTGAACAATGTTAATAATAGCATAGGTAGAGAATGTTTGGGCTGGGGATTGGGATTTACAAATGAATAATAAGGGGTGACAGTCACCTAGTCAAATTATAAACAATTCAGAAAATACAAAAAGGCCTAGAGAGTAAAGAAACACTCCCATATATGATCGATTTAGCGAAGTGCTGAACTCGATTCAAGGAGTGTTTTTATTTGTCTAATTTTTTTGTTTTTTTGTGCAAAAATACTAACTCATTTCCATTGAACAGTCTCAATGAACTGCCGCAATAATACCTTCCTTGTCATCTAAAAGTAGTTTTATACCCGCAGCGAAAGGGTCTCTATTCAAAAATTCCTTGAGCCATAAACGCAGAGCTGCAATTATATCGTAAGTAATGAGAATTTGCTGTTGCCCATTTACAAAAGCCTCCGCAGAAAATCCATCATTATCGTCATACATTAGTTCCACTTGAACATCTTCAGGAGTCACATACTTTTTGCGCGAATGATAAACGCAGATTGCATTAATAATATCCTGCTCCGAAATAGTTAACTCCTCCATTGATTTATCTCTTCTTTTTTCTTTTTCTCTTTTAACATGACGAAAATTTTACGAATAATAACTACTAAAAAGATGATCGCAATAGCGTTGATTGCGAAGCCAAGAAGAGATCCTAAAATACCCATGTTCGCAAATAAACTACCAAATAGTAATCCAGCAAGACCACCGATAAATAGCCCTTTCATAAGACCACCTGACGTGAATCCGCCTTTTTTCTTTGCAGTTGTTGTGGATTTTTTTGTGTTAGAAACATCTTTTTTCTTTTGGATAGTTGAATTGTTAAACTTACTATCATTATTTGTGTTAAAACTTTTCTTTCCTGACTTGTAAGGTTTCGCCTCAGCTGTCGTATGGTCGTTGAAAACATAGTTTCCAATAGGTGAAAGTAAAAGCGTAATCACCAGTAAAGCTACAAATAATTTTTTCATTTTATGCCCTCCATTAATTTGGTATGAGATTTTTATGAGTAAGTAAGTACATACCACCTTAAATAGTTTAAACTATTTAAGAAAAAAAACAAAGAAAGTTTAACTTTTATATCCTCAGTGTTGTGTTCAAATTACTTAGTAGCTATCTCACATATTACCAATAAATAAGAAATTACTGATCTAAAATCAATCGTTAGTAGTCAAGGTACTAATGGTCCACAAGTTAATCTTACATGACTCTAAAACATTTCCCTCATTGGCGTAATCCTGGTCTTTCTTTATGCTGAGTGTTCATCTGTAATGATTATGATAAAATGAATATACTTTGATTTGAAGGGAAGCGTTATTAGTGAAATCACCATTTACGTTTATACATACAGCACCAGAAGCGACGGCTGGCAAGCAACCGGCTATTTTTTTATTACATGGAATGGGGAGTAATGAGGAAGATTTGCCGCAGCTTGTCAGAGAATTTAAAGACAGCCATCATATTTTCAGTTTGCGGGGTCCTATTGTATTTGATCCAGGCTACGCTTTTTTTACAATTGAAGAGGAAGGTAAGCCAATTCGTGTTGTATTTGATGAAGTGCTCACGTATATTCAAGCATTTATTCACGAAGCGATTGCGGAATTTGAGCTTGATGAAGAACGAATTTATGTGCTTGGTTTTAGTCAGGGGGCAGTGCTTGCTCAGTCTTTAGCATTAACGATGGGCAGCGTAATACGTGGCGTTGTGGCGTTAAGTGGCTATATACCAGACTTTGTAAAAACGGATTATAGGAAACAGTCCGTTGATCACTTGAACATCTTTATTTCGCATGGGGAGTATGATTATATTATTCCCCCTCAATGGGGTGTGGAAAGTAAGGGGTATCTCGAATCTTTAGGTGTGAATGTTACCTTTAAGACATACAATGACGGCCATGGCGTCACGCCAGAGAATCATCAGAATCTTGTAGAATTTTTACGTCAGAGTTAGTAAGTGGCTGACATGATTTCAATTTTATAAAGTAAAACACAAAAACCAGCCATTTAAATGACTGGTTTTTGTGTTGTCAGCACTTACACGGATTGTCTATGAATGCATAGTCTATATAGATCAGAATTTAAATTATGAAGGAGATAAAAGGATGATTAACTTTCAATTTTTTAATGGTATTGTAACCATGATTAGTGATTTTCCGGTTGGGCAAAATAGTGAAGATACTGGTTGTTACAAACTAATCTCTGTGGATAATGGCAATGGCAATGGCAATGGCAATGTAGTGAATTTTGTAGTGTCACCTACTACTTATTTTGTAGATCATGTCATGGTTAAAGTTGGTGATCAGATAACTGGTTTTTATGATGCAAACGCACCTGTGCCTTTCATCTATCCTCCTCAATATCGAGCCATCGTAATGGCAAAAGATAATCCCTATCAAAATGTAAAAACAGCCCATTTTAACAGCCAACTTGTCAGTAGTGATGGTATGTTAAAATTAAATATTCCCCCAAATACGCAAATTTTCTTGGAGAATGGGCAATCATTTACTGGAAATCTTGCAAACCGAAATCTGATTGTTATCTACGGCGCTACCACTAGAAGTATTCCAGCCCAAACGACACCTTATAAAATTATTGTTGTGTGTTAACGGTTTAAAATACGAATCAACTGAGTCAATTTTATGATAGAACAATAAGGCTTAAAATCCGAGCGAGGTCGATTTCCGTGGGATTGGCCATATTTCTACGTTTTTTTGCAGAAATTAAGGCGGGTGCGAAATAACTGTGGATGTTAACCTTTCAAAAATGTTTTTCACATTGGCTCCAATCTTCAAGTCTGCACATCTAGTAAACTTAGGGAGTTTCAAACAGAAAAACTCGAAGCCACGACTGATAATGACTAAATACACGAAATCCTCATGAGTGAACCGCCCCCCAAAATTGTTAGACACTATCTAACAATTTGGGGGCTTTTATTTCTAAAAAATATGAAAGGTAGTCGATTCACATGTCAATTAATCTTAAATACATGCCCGCCGTTCATAACCGAAAACGTAACAGCAAAAGGGCTTTGTAAGGAAATTATTCAGCTCAGCAATTAAAGTACATGGTCAATAAAACTCTAGAGCTCCTTACGCGTACGCCTGTGCGTATAAACTGTGGAATATATTTTGTTCCAGATTCGATTTTGGAAGAATTGGGAAAGCTAATTAAATTCACATCATCCATCGAAAACAGTGAAGGTTTTAAAATCCCAGTCGACAATCGAAATGTGGTTAAAGCCGAACTCAGTGATTGTAAAACAAGTGGGAATCTTAGGATAGGAGAGGTCAAAGTAATCATTGTATATGCTAATGCGGTCATTCTTAATTATAAAAAATTACAGATGAAGGGATGGATTATTTATGACGAACAATTTTTCGATACTAGAGGAAATTAAAAATGCGCTGAATGACAAGTTCTTTGAACGCGAAAACGTGGTGGAAGCAATCTTGATAGCGATATTATCACGTCAACACATGCTTATGATTGGACCGGCTGGTACTGCAAAATCCGCATTATCAGTAGAAATCTCAAAGATTGTACAAGGCACAAAATACTTTCAATGGCTGCTGACAAGGTTCAGTACACCTGAAGAGGTATTCGGTCCATTATCGCTGAAAGACCTAGAACAAGGTGTGTACAAGCGGAATACGGCAACAAAAATGCCAGAGGCAAATTTGGTATTTCTTGATGAAATCTTTAAAGCGAATAGCGCGATTTTAAACAGTTTACTCACTCTAATTAATGAAAGGCTGTTCTATAATGACGGGTCGCCAGTTCAAGTTCCCTTAATGTCTGTAATTGGTGCCTCAAATGAATATCCCGAGGAAGGAGAAGGGCTTGAAGCCTTATTCGATCGTTTTCTTTTACGATTTGAAATTGACTATATTGCAGATGAAACGAATTTTGCTTCAATGATGAAAGGTGCTGGACAACATCAGAAAATGCCATCCATAACAATGGAAGAATTGGTGGAACTTCAGTTTTTAACGGACATGGTAGCCATTCCTGATGAAGTATACGAGACCCTATCGAAGATTCGTACAGAGTTGCGGGATGAAGGAGTCCGCCCATCAGATAGACGGTTCAAGCAGTGTTTAAGTGTCCTACAAGCGAAAGCGTTGATTAACCAAAGGCAAGTCGTGAACGTAGATGATATTGTTATCCTTGAAAATGTCCTATGGGATACGTTAGACCAAAAGGAGGCGGTGTCATTCATTGTTCGTAGCCACGCACAAGATGTTGTAACTCGGGCCCTCGATTCCATACAAAATGAAGCAAATGAAGTGTTCTATTACATACAACAGGATAATTCGACAGATGCCGGAATGGAAGCAACTCAAAAAATGAAAGACTTAGTGGCTGAAATGAATAAGCTTAAAAAACACAATCAAAGTCGAGAGGCTGAAATCGACGCTTTACTTTATAAAGTGAATTCAATGCATCAAGAAATCCTCGACAGTGTTTTAGAACCTATGGATTTTGATAATCAAAGTGAAAATAAGACAATCGATAGTGAGTCCAGTGGCATCTTTTTTAAAATGTGAAAGGGAGTGTTCTTCGTGATAAGAACTAGAAGTCACAATGATAATCGTTCAGTAATGAATACGGACGCATTCGATAAAAGACGTTTCCAAGAAATTTTTGAGATGTCACGAGGACTTCAGAAGATAGCAGGTGAAGCGGCGTTGCCAACATTCGAACCATTACTGGCTGATATTTGGGCTTCCTTATATAAGATGAAACCGGAAATTAAGTCAGTGGACGTAGAAAGCGTTCTTGAGGTTAATAAATCACTGATGGAAAGAATCATGGCGGATGAATACTTTGAAATCTATCGGAGCTACACCCGATTGGATGATTTGTCTTCAGCCATCTGCACAGTGAAATTCGGAGAGAAGATTAATCAATGGCTGCTTGACCAAAAAGTGCAAGATGAAGACCTTCAACAACAGATGCGGGAAATCCATACAATGCAAAGACAACTTCAAAAGCAGGAAAGACAAGAATGGGGTGGAGATGGCAATCAGAAGTTAGATGATGAATTTATACAAGCGATGGCTAAATTGAATAAGAAATTGCAACAGAATCTTCTATACAACAGCCATAGCTTTTCACAAGCAATGGCTCGAGCCATGCAAGAAACAAAACAGGTGAAAGTTGGTCTGAAATCGTTACTTGGTGGCTCAATTGCTGGGAGTGGTGATGCAGATTTGAAAAAAATTCCTTTAAGCGACCAACTATCTTTAGCTGAGAAAATTGCTTCTGATAAAAAGATGAAAGAAATAGCAGATTGGGCGGGTCGGTTCAAACAGATCGCGCGTAAAAAGCAGAAATCCAAACATAGCGAATCCATGGAAAGAAGAGGAGTTACGTTAGGTAACGATATTGAGAGGTTGCTTCCGATGGAATTTGGCTTATACACGCATTCAATAACGAAGAACGATTTCCTTCGTCGGTTTGTGGAAGGCCAGACCATGCAATATGAGCAGAAAGGGCGTGAAGTATTGGAGAGGGGTCCAATCGTATTTTGTCTAGACCAGTCAGGTAGTATGAACAAACTTGATACCCAATCCAAAGGTTTTATATTAGCCCTTATGTCCATCGCAAGAAAGCAGCGAAGGGATTTTTGCTTAGTATTATTCTCTACACGTACACAAATCTATAAATATGAAAAAGGGAAAATTAAAGGTTCTGATATGGTTAGTTTGGCTCGCACCTTTTTAGGTGGAGGAACGAACTTTGCACTTCCACTTGACGAAGCAATGAACATAATAAACGAAAGTCGTTTTAAACAAGCAGATCTAGTTTTTGTTACAGATGGAGAAGACCAAGTAAGGGACTCATTTCTAGAAGCATTCAATATAAAGAAACAAGAGAAAGACTTCAATGTGCTTTCCCTCGTAATAGGTTGCAACACAAATTTTGTTGCACAGTTTTCCGATAAAGTGGTCCAAGTTAAAGATTTTAATGACGAGGGAAGCTTTACCGCATTTGAAATTTAATTTTGGGTGCATATACATGACATTAATTGGATAATGCATGCCAATTATATGCGAATGAAATAGGTATTGAAGAAGTGTATGTTTATCTAATCCATATTGGTTTTTTATAGAATTGGATGAATTGGTGGTTGTTTTTCCTTGGATAGAAATGCACACAAAAAACGAAATCCAAGATAAAAGTTACCATAAAATGGACGCTAATTGCTACCACCCTCTATCCTCATAGTAACAAATCCGAGCAGTGGCTATGATATAATAAATGTGTAAAAATGCATCAGTATGGTACCAATTGGGCCGTGTATTGAGGGGGGGAAAGTAGAATGATTTATGCGGAAGGAATTATATCTTTTTTGTCAAAAGACATAGTGCCTACATCAAATACTTATATGAAGAATGACCTTGTACATATGGAGATTATTGAAATAACTGAGCGGTATTCAACTACTAACAGAACAAAATCTTTAGAGATTACTTGTCGTTATACAGCTTCTCTAAATGAAAATTATGAGTGTAAATCACTTGAGGATTATAATGGAAAAGTGAAGCCTTTTCTGCAAAAACAGATAGATCATTTGATTTACAGAGTCGAGGTTCATTACTTGAACTATATGTGAAATTAAGTTTAGGACAATTAATTGTGAAGTGAATTTTAGTCGCTATGAATACGATAGTTAGGGTGACATATTCTAAATTCCAGAACCACCTCAGACTGCAAATTCGATAGACTGAGGTGTTTTTGAATCTCTGTAAAATCACCTCTTCATTAAAGAGTGGGGAACTGAATTGGACTCCTTCTATTATATATGGTGAGATGAAGAATTCCATTGAACCGCTGCGGTGCTAGGGTAGCCTCCCGCCATATGCCAGGCAGCTTCACCGCCAGTCTTATGGCGAGAGGCTACCCCTGTTAATGCGCCTTCGCTCGATTTCTACACGGGATTCAATACTTCAACTTATAGTGGGCAATGTAAAGGATAATTGAGGAATTATATCTGAAAATAAGCGTAATGGAAACCTGAATACCAATGCAGTGCGAAGACTTAGACAACTTTTGTGACCAAATGTAATGTGAAGTGAAAGCGTTTTCGTTTATAGTTTTTGTAAGGGGGAGCTAGCTATGTTGGAGAGCAGAAGCTTGAATACATATTACCAATTAATGAAATTGCAGCCAGTGCAACTATCCTGGTTTATTGACATGCTGAACTTATCCGGACGTCAGTTTCAATATGATGTAGAAAAAATTAATAGCTTCTTAAGTGACGAGGGGGTGTCACCCATCCGGATTTCAACAGACCGCATTCTGATACCCACTGAGGTCATTAATTTTTGGAGAGAAAACAGCACAGACTTTGTGGCGAATCAATTTTCTTTTGATCAGGAAGAACGTGTGATTATTTTCTTGTTATACACCTTTATCAGACGCGAACCTCTCTCCAATTTTCACTTCCAAAATACTTTTGGAATTAGTAAAAACACTGTCAGTGCAGATGTAAAACGGGTCAATCGCTTTTGTGTCGATTTCCGAGTTGAGATTCGTTATACACGTGAGCAAGGATATCATTTAAAAGGGTCAGAAGAAGATAAGCGGAATTTGATGCTCAAGGCGATTTCGGTGTTGAAGGTTAAGCCACATGCACATGAGAAATTCACTTTTATATTTCAAGAGCAACAGTTCGAGAATCAATATAATCTTTATCAACAAATTTTGAAGGATTTTGAACGGCAATATTCATTCACATTTATTGAAGAAAGATTGGATGAATTTATTTACTTACTTCAAATGGTCCATATTCGTCAACAGCAACAAAAATGGGTGCTGATATATCCGGATACGGTGAGTTTTTTAGAAAAGAAAAAAGCCTTCAAAGTATCGAGATTGATTCAGCAACGTTTAGGGTACACGACCCACTCTGAAGAAGTTTCCTTTCTAACGATCCAACTACTCGGTATATGTCAAGGAGAAGTCAGCCCTACTAGGACTGATATGCTACTTGAGATCACGGAACAAATTGTTGTTAGTTTTGAACGTTTTGCGTGTATCCAGTTGCTAGATAGAAACAAAGCAATTGAAACGTTATATTTGCATTTTAAACCGGCTTATTACCGAATGCTCTTTAAAATACCTATTACAAATGCATTGCTTGCTGATATTAAGGAAGAGCATCATGATTTGTTTACAGTTGTAAAGGAAGTACTAAAACCTATTGAAGAAATGCTGAATATTAAAATACCTGAAGATGAGATTGGTTTCCTTACCCTTCATTTTGGTGGGTTACTTAAGCTGGATAGTGAGAGTCAAAGCAAAGTATTCAGGGCTTTAATTGTTTGTCCAAATGGGATTAGTTCAAGCATCATGCTGGAAAATCAATTGAAATCGCTTTTTCCACAATTTCAATGGACTTCATCGCTCTCATCCTATGATTTTCAGCAACTCGATGAAGCGAAGTATGATTTAGTATTCTCCACTGTTTTACTTAAAACAAAAAAACCGTTGTATATGATTAGACCGATTATGAGTGAGGTGGAAAAGAATGAACTCATCCAAATGGTAAAAGGGATGACGTTTCAACAGCCTTATCATACTCCAACTTCAGATGAGTTAATGAAAATTATTCGCCAATATGCGGAAATCAAACAGCCAGAGTTGTTAAAAAGCGCATTGCAACAAGTGTTATTTCAAAATGATAGCTTGAATACGAGGAGGAAACAACCGGTGCTAAAAGATTTATTAATCGAAGAAAATATTCAATTTGCGGATAAAATCGGGAATTGGAAAGATGCCATCAAGAAAGCAGCAGAACCGTTACTATTAAATGATTCCATTACAAATCAATATATCGACGTAATGATTGAGAACGTTGAAACAATTGGACCGTATATTATCATTGGCGAACAAGTTGCAATCCCTCATGCGCGCCCAGAATTTGGCGTCAAAAAATTAGGGATGAGCTTGTTGAAATTAAAAGAATCCGCGCACTTATTAAACAGTGAAGCCAATCAAGTTGAAATATTTATTTGCTTAGCTGCGATTGATAATCAAACACACCTAAAAGCGTTGGCTCAATTAACAAAATTGTTAAGTGATCCTGTTAAATTGAAATATTTAAAGGAGGCGGAGACAAAACAGGACATTCTTGACTTGGTTTCAGAGTTCTCAGTTCAATAGGTTTGTAACGTTCGATATAAGAAATTGAAAAGTACGATTAAAACTAACAATCATAGGAGGAAGAAAAGATGAAAATTTTAGCAGTGTGTGGGAATGGATTAGGAACGAGTTTCATTCTGTCAATGAACGTAAATAAAGCACTAAAAGAATTGAACATTGACGCTGAATGCAAAAATATGGACTTAGCGAGCGCAAAATCAGAGGTAGCTGATTACTATATTGGTACCCCTGAAATTATGGAACAATTGCAAGACGGTCAAAGAAAAACAATTAGCATCATCAATATGGTCAGTGCGGATGAAATCCAAAAAGCGTTGACTTCTCATATCATTGGGGAGCAATAATATGTTCGATTTGATAATGAAGGACATTTTAGGAACACCTGCCATTTTAGTCGGCTTGTTCGCTTTATTTGGTTTAATATTGCAGAAGAAAGCAATTACTGATGTTGTTTCTGGAACATTAAAAACCATAATGGGCTTCATTATTCTTGGAGCAGGTGCGGCGGTATTAGTAGGTTCACTTGATATCTTCGGAAATATGTTTGAAAAAGCATTTAATATTCAAGGTGTTATTCCGAACAATGAAGCAATTGTAGCTATGGCGCAAAATGCTTTCGGCGCTGAGACAGCCATGATTATGTTAGTTGGTATGCTAGTTAATATAGTTATAGCAAGGTATACGAGGTTTAAATACATCTTCTTAACAGGGCATCACACGATGTTTATGGCTTGTTTACTTGCTGCTGTTCTTTCAACATCAGGAATGGGTAGTGCAATGATCGTAATCGTCGGCTCAATTATCTTAGGTGCATTAATGGTTCTTCTACCTGCAATGCTGCAGCCAACAGTAAGAGAAATTACGGGCTCGGATGATATTGCTGTAGGTCACTTCGGTTCATTTGGTTATTTCGTAGCAGCTAAAGTTGCTAAATTGACTGGAGACAAAACGAAATCGACTGAAGATGTAAAAGTTCCAAAATCACTTGGATTCTTACGCGATTCTTCTGTAGCATTGGCATTAACAATGGCAATTATGTTTTTTGTTGTGGCTATGGTTGTTGGTCCTACCTACATTGAAGAAAACCTGAGTGATGGTGCAAACTTCTTAGTATTCTCATTGCTACAAGCAATTACGTTTGCCGCAGGTGTATTCATTATCTTGGCGGGTGTTCGTATGTTAATTGCTGAAATCGTTCCTGCATTTAAGGGAATCGCAGATAAAGTTGTTCCAAATGCGAAACCAGCATTAGACGTTCCGATCGTATTCCCATTTGCACCAAACGCAGTTATCATTGGATTCTTATCAAGCTTTGCAGCAGGATTGTTAAGTATGTTTTTATTACCACTTGCAGGCTTAGCTGTTATTGTACCTGGACTCGTTCCACACTTCTTTTGTGGAGCTGCTTCCGGAGTATTTGGAAACGCGGTTGGTGGCCGCAGAGGTGCTATAATTGGTGCTTTTGTCCAGGGACTGTTAATCAGTTTCCTTCCAGCCATGTTGATGCCGGTTCTGGGGTCGCTAGGATTTGAAGGAACAACTTTCGGTGATTCTGATTTTGGTATTGTAGGTATTATTATTGGTTATATTATCAACCTTTTCAGCTAATACCAAAAAGCGCTCCACTACATTGTGGAGCGCTTTTTGGTTCTGTTCATATATATGGAATTCCCTTGATGAAATTTTTGGATTTCGGTTTCTCACTCAAGAAAAGGGAATTTGTGCTGTTTATCTTGTTGTTGATTCAGTCACCATCTGAATCAACGACAATGTGAGAAATCGTTAAGCGAATAGATTGATTCCCTGCGAATTAGTCGAATGTATATGTAGGAAAGTCATTAATAAGATGAGAAAGGTCATGATAATTTCAGAGATGCCACCGCTTGAGCCAATACTGCCCCAATTTAAGATTACCAGAGTTCTTTTGACTTCAGAATTTATTTCCTTTTTCACTTACAAAGTGTTCTGAGAAAACAATACAAAATTTTTATGGTACTAATCATTCGTTCGTCTTATGTCAAACCATTGTGTCCGTGACATCCACTTCTACGTACTATAACAATGAATGCTAGTTATATGGCAATAAAAAAAGGGGGGATGATTTCATGCCAAGTCGGATTACCGACGTATTAAAGGAAATGGTTACTAAAAAAGAGACACAATTACTTGGACTTCAGACTGCGCTGCCTTTTATATTAGTAAGGAAAGATGGAACCCCTTTTACTGTACTAGGTTTTTCTAAAGGCTGTTTTTTTAGATCCCCTTTTTTTACAGTACTATCCGTGGATGAAGAAAACCTTTGTGTTGTGTTAGAAGTACTTGCTTCTTGCGGGTGTGGAAATAATCTATTCCATACAAAGGCTAGAGTTCTTGTTAATCTAGATTGTTTTTGCAGTATTGAAATTGTAGACAAACCTGTTTTTGACTTTTTACTTCTATCCCATGTAACGAAAGATCTGGTATGTTTGCCATTCATGTTAACGAAAAATGATATCACGAAAACGATATGCAGGATAAATCGAAAAGATGTCCAACTTACGGCGACAATTACCGTCTATTACGATGGAGAAGATTCACAAATTAGGTTGACCGTATATACATATGAAGGAATAATTACATTAATAGTCCCTAAAAACGAGTCTCGCTCTATTACTGTTTTTAAATTACAATCAATTGAAATTGCTGCTCCAATTAAAGAAGTAAAAGGAACAATTGAAATGCAACTTAATTATTGTGAAAAGAAGATTATTTATTATTAATCGTATATTTGAATGAAGTGCCCCCTAATCTAAGAAATGTTGGACATAGAATGTAATGTACATGAAAAAATGATTAGAGGAGGTAATTATTTTGGCGAATTTGGGATGTTGTTCAAGCTCAAGTAGTGTAAATGATTCTGTTTGTGCTACCGTATCTATTGTTGATGCTACTACGTTGATTCCTATTTGGGAAAATACCACTAATTTTATGATTAATGGCACTATCCTTGTAGAGAACAACGGGCTAACAAATGCGTGGGATGCTGGAATTATAATAAATGGAGTAGTGGCTCCTGTTATAACAGCTGCACCCGGGGAATCACACTCTATTACTGTGAATAATCTAACCAGTATTGAAGTTCAGGGCTCAGGTACCGGAACAGTTAACACACCTGTCAAAGTTTCTTTCTCACTAAACTATAATTTTTAAGTCTGCTATAATTCGTAAAGGGAAAATCCAGTATCAGCCTATGGTAGGCCAGTGCTGGATTTTTTGATTTCTTAGTATCGCCCGCTATTTACCGTCGGGCTAGAAAAACTGAACCTTAATTTAAACGAATGATTGTTAGGGCAGCTCCTGTGGACCCTCCACCTACTAAGATTACGGTGGCTAATAAACCAAAAAATTGGAGTGAAATTGTATTACCCGCTGTTAAAGACACAATCAAATCATTATTGAAACTCGATGCAGCTACTGCTGGGGATACAATTGAACCGGGTATAGGAGTAGTACCATTTAGTATTAAGCGAGAACCCGCGAGTAGTGAAACGGTTGTACTTATTTGATACGTCAGATAATAGCGACCTGTAACAGGAACGGTGAAAATAGTGTTCGCACCATTTACAGAAAAACCATCTAAATTTTGGTTGTTGGGAAGCGGAACGCTGGTACCCCCAAGTAATACTAAAATAGTGCTACCAATAGTATTAGAAGCGTACATAGAATTGGCGGTCACACTTGTCCCGGTAGGTCCTGTTGCTCCAGTAAGTCCCGTTACTCCAGTTGGCCCTGTTGCTCCAGTAAGTCCCGTTACTCCAGTAGGTCCTGTTGCTCCAGTAAGTCCCGTTACTCCAGTAGGCCCGGTTGCTCCAGTAAGTCCCGTTACTCCAGTAGACCCGGTTGCTCCAGTAAGTCCCGTTATTCCAGTAGGCCCTGTTGCTCCAGTAAATCCCGTTGCCCCAGTAGGCCCTGTTGCCCCAGTAGGGCCGTTATTCCCTGTACAGCAACCAGCTGCAAAGAGTTTAGCACACATAGTAATCATCTCTACTTTCTAAGTCCTTTCTCTATTGTATTTTTTTTTGCACAGCTTGCTTGTGTTTTTTTAAAATAGCTATGCTAAACGGTTCAGTCGCTATTTAATAAATGGGAATGCACCTTCCGCAGCGTGAGTAAATAATTAATTAATTAATTAATTAATCATAGGTTTCCTTAGGGTGGCATTAAAGGATAATACTGAGAAGTCAGAATGCTGAAAAGTATCGCTTGAAAGATTTTTTTGCTAGACTAAAACTATCCGAATTTATCAACTAAATTAAACTTTTATTTACTAACGGAGCATACTGGTTAAAGAAATCATTGAGGGGTGAGGGGAATTATGGGTTCAAGAATAATGCACTTGGTTATCGCTAATAGAATAGCAGAACAGCTGTCAATTGAAGATAAAACAACATTTTTACTGGGAGGTATTGCTCCAGACGCAGTTTCACCTAAAGACTTATCACATTTCTTTAAAGGTGAAGAACAGGACTATTCTAGAAGTATTGACTATAAAGGATTTCTAGATAAATATAGTTCGCTAGCAGAAAGTCATTATATTTTAGGATATTTTACACATTTAATCGCGGATGATATATGGCTAAAGGGTTTTTATTTACCTTGGTTGAAAAACAGAATGGAAGTTGATAAAGAAATATTAAGTTTATACCATAATGATTTCCGATTACTAAATGGAAAGTTATTAGATTACTATGGTTTTAAAGATGAATTTAAAGAAATGCTATGTGATACTCCGGCAATCCTGAATTTACAGGAGGTAAAGTCCAAAGATGTCGAAGAATTCATTCCTTATGTAGTAGGGGATATGGAGTACGGTAAGGAAGTCATAAATGAAAAACTACATGTATTTACGTTTAATCAAATAATTGGTTATATAGAGACATCAGTTGATAAGGGATTAATGAGTATAAAACCTATTCTTACATAATCTACTCTTATACAAAAACGAATGTATCTCATTTTAAAAAACAGAACCTTTCATGTATTCTATTTCGTCAGATGAATGCTATAATTACTCAGAAGAAATAGAATTGCTTTTATTACTATTCAGGGGGTCAACAATGATTAAATTTCCAAAACCGAAAGTTGAACAATTTTTTCGTACGTATACCATTACAAACTTTGCAGTGAGTAACGATGAAAAGCGGTTAGTGTTTAACGCCAATTTAAATGGCAAAATGAATTTATGGGCGATGGATTTACCTGACACGTACCCGTACCTCTTTGCTCATCAAGATGAATCATGCAATTTCATTAAATTCGACCCAGAGAATCGGTATGTGCTAGCGGGATATGATAAGGATGGAGATGAGAATTATCAAATCTATGCGATACCGAGCGAAGGTGGTTTACCGCAGCCGACTATTACAGGAGAGGCATCAGAAAAGTATTATTTTAGCCATTTAAGTGATGATGGAAAACGTGTGTACTATGAAACTTCTGAAGAGAATCCTTCCTTTTTAAATACACGAGTTCGAAGTTTACAGAATGGACAAGATACGTTGCTAAATGTCGGAGAAGTGTCAACTACTGAACTAGCGGCAGTATCCGAGAATGAAAAAGCATTTGTCTATTTACGATCATTTGCCAATACGTATGTCGTTGGCTTTGTGAAGGTAGGAGAAGAGACCTTCAACATCACTCCAGATCCCGAGAAGGTTCACGTAGCATTCGAACCGATTTTTACTGATAATGAAACCATTTACTTTGTAACGGATTATGACAGCGATGAAACGTATTTGGCAAAGTTTGAGTTGAATTCAAAAACGTTTACAAAAGTCCTCTCCTTTGATGGGGAGAGCATACAATCGCTTAAATGGGACAAGGATAACAATGCGTTCTATCTTATCACTGCCAAAGGCGTTACAGATGTCTTATATAGATATGATATTGCTAATTCAACAACTGAAAAAAAATCCTTGCCAGTTGATATTATCGAACAACTTCAAGTGGCGAAATCTGGTGCGCTTTATATTTTAGGACGAAGTGCTACCGTTCCGCATAATGTCTATCAATCATCCGAAGGGGAAGAGTGGAAGCAACTGACGAATAACCGGGTTCTTGGGTTAAATCAGAAGGATATGGTAGAGCCCGATATTGTTTCCTACACCACATTTGATGGAATGGAAATCGAGGCTTTATTATTTAAAGCGAAGCCAGAAAATGATAATGGCTATACAATTTTTTGGCCACATGGTGGTCCGCAAGCAGCTGAGCGTAAAATGTTCCGTTCTATGTTCCAATGCTTCATTAATAGAGGTTATACGATTTTTGCCCCTAACTTCCGCGGAAGTACAGGTTATGGATCAGCCTTCACAAAGTTAGTTGAACAAGATTGGGGTGAAGGACCTCGACTCGATTGTGTTGCGGGAATTGAATGGTTGTTCGAGAATGAATTTACAGATCGAGAGAAGCTGTTCCTTGTTGGCGGTAGCTATGGAGGTTACATGGCACTTTTATTACACGGTCGACACCCGGATTATTTCAGAGCGGTTGTTGATATTTTTGGACCATCTGATTTGTTCACCTTCATCAACTCTGTTCCTCCTCATTGGAAGCCAATCATGGAACGGTGGTTAGGAGATCCTGAGCGGGATAAAGAGCGTTTTATCAAAGACTCGCCAGTCACATACTTAGACAGCATGGTAAAGCCAATGCTCGTTATTCAAGGGGCT
This sequence comes from Sporosarcina sp. FSL K6-1508, assembly GCF_038007465.1. Classification (NCBI taxonomy): domain Bacteria; kingdom Bacillati; phylum Bacillota; class Bacilli; order Caryophanales; family Caryophanaceae; genus Sporosarcina; species Sporosarcina sp. FSL K6-1508. The sequence continues at coordinate 3,077,625 of NZ_JBBOXF010000001.1, forward strand.
AAAGATCCACGAGTTGTCAAAGAGGAGTCCGACCAAATCGTGGCGAAATTGAAAGAAAAGGGCCGTGATGTCGAGTACTTCGTTTTAGAAGATGAAGGACACGGATTCTCGAAAAAAGAGAATGAAATTAAAGTATATAGTTTGATGTTGGCGTTTTTGGAAAAACATCAGGCATAGATTTTTAATTCAATACTGCTAGCCACTTTAAGAGAAAAGAAAATCAATCTTCTGGCGGTTATTAGTTAATTGGTATGGACGAAATGTTTACTAGGGACAGTTTCTGTCGGGTCCCGGATACTTGTTTTTGTAAAGTTAAGGGTGGGATTATTACTTGTTGAAATGGCGAAGGAAAGAAAGTAGAAAGAAGAATAATGAACGCTATACAATCGGTGATTTCTTCATGGATTTATTACTCTGGATACCGGAATTATTATTCCTTCCGTTTCGTTTGTTGTTTATTGGTGTAAGAACTATTTTTCGATTCATTGACAACTTTTAAAGGAAGAATAATTTCTTCACTTATATATTATACGACTTTTACAGATTTCTCCGAAAGAGAAAGCTCATTAGCTGCGATTATTAATGACCGTTGTACAGCTTTAAAACTATAGGGGAATTTAAAAGTTAGAGGAGTGTATATATCCCTTTTGGACATACTACAATTTGAACTGAATAATTGAAGTAATGTCTAAATGGAGGTGAAAGAAATGGCGAAAGAAAAAAATAGTAATAACAATAACGATAAAGGAAAAAAAGCCACAAGTGTAACGCCCCAAGGTTATGGAGATACGGAATTCGCTGAAGAGCCTAAAAGTAAACTAGAAGAAGCAGCTAAAAAGAAAAACACAAAATAGTTTTCAAGTGCGCTTTGAAGATAGAAAATGCCCCGTCTCGAGAACAGAGACGGGGCATTTTCTATCTTCACTATAAACCACAATCAAGGTTTCAAGGAACTTGTATTTCTTTTCGCTGGTATTTACTTTTCCGTATCAAATAAATAACAATCAATAAAATAAACCAAACAGGTGTTACAAACAAGGCAACACGAGTATCATCGACAAGTGCTAGCACGATAAGAACGAATGCCAAGAAAGCAAGAATTAGATAGTTGGAAAATGGGTGAAGCGGCATTTTAAATTTGCTCGCTTTCGCAAGTTCTGGTCTAGTTTTGCGGTATTTCAAATGGCAAATGACTGTGATTCCCCAAATATAAATGAAACACACCGTAGAAATACTTGTGATCAGTGTAAAAACACCTTCAGGCATTATATAGTTCAAGACAACGGCAATTAGTATGATGATAGTTGAAAAGAACAATGCATTGGAAGGGACTTTATGGGAAGTTAGTTTTGTAAATGGTGCAGGTGCATTATTATCTTTAGCTAGTGAGTAAATCATCCGGCTTGTACTGAAGACGGCACTGTTACATGCCGAAGCTGCGGATGTCAGGACAACGAAATTGACGATTCCGGCAGCTGCAGCGATACCAACTGCAACGAAAACCTGGACAAATGGACTTTCCATTGGATTGATAGCATCCCACGGATAAATACTCATAATGACAATCAGTGCGCCGATATAGAATATTAAAATTCGAATAGGGATATTATTAATTGCTTTTGGAATAACCTTTTCTGGATTTTCCGTTTCCCCTGCTGTTAATCCTACGAGTTCAATGCCGGCAAATGCAAATACAACCATCTGGAACGAAAGGATAAATCCATGAATGCCGTTAGGGAACATGCCGCCGTGACTCCATAGATTCGAGAAGCTTGATGGCCCTGAATCAGTGGAAAAACCCTTTATAATCATATAAACACCGATAACAATTAATCCAAGAATCGCAATGATTTTAATCAAGGCGAACCAGAATTCCATCTCACCAAAAAGTTTTACGGTTGCAAGATTCATAATTAGCAAAATAACAAGTGCAATTAAGCCTGGCATCCACTGTGGCACATCAGGAAACCAAAACTGGGTATAGAGACCAACTGCAGTTAAGTCAGCCATGGCGATGGAAATCCAGCAAAACCAGTAAGTCCATCCTGTGATAAACGCTGCCATATTCCCCAAGTAGTCTTGAACAAAGTCAACAAAGGAACTATAGTTCAAATTGGAGAGGAGCAGTTCCCCAAGTGCGCGCATGATTAAAAAGCAAACTGCCCCTGTAATCAAATAAGCAAACAAAATTGATGGTCCCGCTAAATGAATCGATTTACCAGCGCCTAGGAATAATCCTGTTCCGATTGCCCCTCCAATGGCGATGAGTTGTACGTGCCTGTTTTTAAGGCCTCTTGATAATTGTTGCTGTTCCTGCATATGTATTTCCCACTCTCTACTGTTCTAGGATGTTTGCATTTTTGCACATTTTGAGTATTTTAAATATCATACAATTGCAAATTAATATCCTAATAAAAGTTTAACATATTATCAGTTAAATCGACAACAAATGATAAATAATTAAATGTATACGTCAAGTTGCCTACCTTGACCTTTAAATTAATCAAAAAAGCGTATAGGGCAACCAACTTTGGCTGTCCAATACGCTTTTTTTTAATAACTAACTTTCTAGATCAATAAATGACCTGATGACCGAAACTGAATTCATTCCAATTCTGAATTTCGTACGTAGGTCTTGCGGTAGTCGAGTTTTTCTTTTGCTGTGGATTAAACCAGCATGTATCGATTCCAAAATTATTCCCGCCTTGAATATCGGACGTAAGTGAATCCCCAATCATTAGAACTCGGGACTTATCCGTTATTTGCAATTTATTGAAGGTATAATCGAAAATCTCAATTTGAGGTTTTTGGAAACCTGTCTCTTCAGATGTAATAATAGCTTCGAATGAATTTTTCAAAATGGAACCAGCGATTCGGGCTAGTTGAACATCTTTGAAGCCATTCGTTAGTACTGCTAATCTGAAATCTGAAAGGTTACTAAGCATAGTTGTCACACCGTCTATGAGATGGACTTCTTTACTCAGATTTTCAAGATAGGTCTGGCTAAATACTTCTGGATTTATATCAAGGTCGTGTTGCATGAACAATCGCTTAAATCGTTCGGTTTTCAAATTTGTCAGTGTAATCTGGCCTTGTTCCAAATCATTCCAAAGTACCTTACTGATAGCGTTATAACTATCCCTGTAATCCGTTAATCCATTTGGAAATCCGCTTGATTGGAACGAATGAAAAAATGCGCGTCTTTCCGTTTCGCGAAAATCAAATAACGTATCATCTAAATCAAAAAGAAATACTTCATACAACACAAACATCTCCTTCTTTACAAACCAAATTGCTTATTGTGCTAATAGTATAGCATGGCTTGTCCTTGTATCATTTGCGTTATTTGCATCCCGGTAGCTGTATCAGCCTGCTAATTACTAGTAGTCATCAAAAAAAGTCGCGAGTGCAGAGGTAGCTCCGCACTTGCAACTTTTATATTTTTGGAAAAAACTTTCTTGCGCCTATAAATAGCCAAGTACATAAGATAAAGGGAAATGTTAATGCGGGAAGTCCTAATGGATTGAGAAGGAGCTCCAATCCTGCTGTGACCGGGACTGTCAAGGTTGCGGCTATTATTCCAGTCAGCGGAGTTTTTTCGGCTTTATTATCAAATACGAGACTGACGGCTATAATTGTCAAAACCGCATTGTAATTATACAAACCTAAATTCAAGGATTGTGTATCTACGCCAATAAAATATGCAGCCAGCCAGGAGACAAACGTGCCGATAATTGCATAGACACCAAATCGCCATCCTGCCAAGAAAAGCCCTATAAGTATGAATGATCCTGTCCATAGCGAGTCAATGACGAATACTTCACCGATTCCTTTTATCAGTCCAACTAATAAAGTCGGTGTCCCTTCGATCGGCAAATTCCATTGTGCTGGGGAGCTTGTAACAAAATCGGGGTTCATATATAGCTTATCGGTGCGATAAGCAACAAGCAACCCGATCCATGTAATAAAAACGAATGGTATCGTTAATACAGGGACTCCCCATTTAGCAAACCACTTCGAAAGTATTGCCATTGCTAAAGAAGCTAACGCAGCGGCAAGCAAAGCAAGAAACCAGCGCTTATCCCCAGATAAAAAAAGAATTGCAGTGATTCCGCTTAATACAGAATTGAAGCTATAGATCCCTGCACTTATCATCGTACGATCTCCACCGCAATATTTCGCTGTGATCGTTCCGACTAGAGCTGAAAGAAATGCCATAACACCAAGACTAGGGGAATGTAGCGTAATACCAATCAGAATAAGAAATCCCGAAACAGCATTTTCGACAAGTATAACTTGTGAAAAACCTTTTAAAGAAGCAGAAATAAGCTCATAAAGCTTATGGAATGGATTGGGAGTAGGATTTAGTTGCTGCATCTGGACACCTTCTCTGTAATATTTTGTAAGCAAGTTCTTGGCCAGTTTGCCAATAAAAAAAGTACCGACCAATTACTATTTAAGTATAGTACCACAAAAACAACTTTACTTATATAAAAAAAAGCGTACAATATTAAATTGGTAATAAAAATGAACACATTTAGGAGTGTCCAAATGAGATTATCGGAAAAAAATGTTTTGATTGGCACAGGGGTATTGTTTATAATAGTATTTGGACTGTTGAACATCGGCAACAAAAAGACTGCCGAGCAACTTGGAAATCAATCTAGTATTAAAATTGCTTCATCATCCTATAACGTGAATGACGGTAATTTAACATTGGAATTTGTAAAGCCGACCAAAGAATTTAAGTTTTCACGTATAACGGTAATCGATAGGAACAACAAGTATTTTACTGGAAAGTCCGAACGAAAAGAGGATTATATCATTTTTGACACATTTATTCCCGAACTAAGTGGTGGGGATATGTTAAAAATAATTATAGAAGAAGCTGTTTCAACAAAGGAATTAAAAATCGAATACAAAATTCCTAAGAGTATTATGACCTCTGCTTAAAAAAATGGAAGCATGCAAGAGGTTTTAGGTGCAATGTTCACATCTTCATTATAAGATTGTAAAAAACTATGACTGATTGTCTCCGCATATGGAGCAATCAGTTTTTGGTTGTCCAAATATAGGAATAGGTGAGGTAATGCAGGGAAATCTGATAGTTATCTCACCGTAATAGTATTGAGGTATTTGCATGTTTGCATACATTTATCTGTAGTACAGTGTCATACTTAGGAGTGGTACCAATTTACGAAAGGAAGGCATGCTGATGGTAAATAAATCAACCTTACATGAAACAATGCGATGCAACCTTGAAATTACAGCTAATGCTCGCAAAGAACTCATGAAATGGTCAACGGATGAGCACGCCTTTTTTTCAATGCAAGTTGCCTTTAATGTACATATTGAAAAACGGCCAAACAATAGACATGGCAATATGTCGTTTTCAATTTTCTTTGATAATGATTCGAATGAAGCTTTAGCGAATCGTATAAACAATAGAGTAGCCGTATTGGAATGTGTTTATCAAAATGATGGTTTTCTAGCAACCGGTTTTCATGTGAGAGGTCGCAGAGAACCTGTGCGAACAAATCGGCGTCTTCCTGTACGTTTAAAATTTCTAGTGGGCCGCAACACCGGCGTTGTGATGCCCATCGAGCTGTACACAAGCATTCGCGAATTGCCGATTGCACAGGAACGTTCTGAATATGTGAAGAAAAGAATTGCCAGCTGGGAAGGCTATTTACGTATAGAAGAAATAAATGCAGATGTCGCAGATGTGACTGTCACTTTTTCAAGGGCCAGCTTAAATGCAGATTTTAGTAAGTTGAGTCTAGTTTGTAACGGATTAAAAGCGAATGAATGGAATACAATCAAAGGATTCAGTGCAAAAATGAAAGGGCTTCAAAATGATATCGGCAATGTGGTTAATACTGATAAGTCCAAAAAAACTGTCGAAATCGAACTGAGTCGAAATTATAGAGAAATGGCAAGAAGGAATGAATGGCACCCGAATTCATATAAGGAAGTCGTCTTCAGTAATTTTGCCGCACTTAGCCAAGTGAAGAGGTTGAGAAAAGGATTTAAAGATCTTCAAGATGGACTGGCAGCCAATCCGAATTTAGAAAAGGTCCTTTTTGAAGAGCGTCCAGTTGTTCGTATTTCTAAGAAACAGAAGGAGCTTGTTTTCCATAACGAGTTAAATAAGTTCCAACAAGAAGCCGTGACGGGAGCAATGACATCAAATGATCTGTACGTTATCCAAGGACCTCCAGGAACTGGGAAAACTACGGTTATTTCAGAAATATGTCATCAAAATGTCAAGGCAGGGTTGCGTACACTCGTAGCATCCCAAGCAAACTTAGCTGTGGACAACGCGTTAGGCCGATTACTATCTCACCAAGATATCCGGATTTTACGATATGGCCGGACAGATAGCATTGAAGAAGAAGGTCAAAAGTTTATCGAAGAAAATGTGGCGCTTAACTGGAAAAACGTAACCTTAGACGCTGTAAATAATCAACTACAGTCGCATGCTGAGAGAGAAATACAACTTCAAAACAATTTAGCTAGTGCTGAAGATGACCTGAAAAAACTTCGAGATGAATTGTTACAGTTAGACAAAAAAGTGAAGTTGAAAGAAGAAGCTCAAGCACAACACATTTTGTATTTAAATGAAATCACAAAGCTTAATAAAAAAATAGTGATATTTAAAAATGAACATGAAAGCTTGTCAAAAAGTCAGGCTGTTTTACAGAAATCAGCTGACGATTTAAGTGTTGAAATCAATCGACTTGAACAAATCATACAAACAGAAATCAAAAGCTCAACAGCACTTGATCAGATGGAAAAATTAGAACAACAAATAGAGCAACTTCGTCAGTACATAAGCTATCGTCAAACAGTAAAAAAGCTAAATGAGACGGAAGATTCTATCGCAATTTCTCATAAAAACCTAGAAATAAAAAATGATAAAATTAACAGTCTACATTTATTTTTGAAAGCATTAGATTCCGTAACTAAAATAGATTTATTGAAAAATCGGATGCAGTTTTTCGAAATTGTCCCTACATTTAACACGAATTGGAAAATGACCGAATTAACTCAATTAATTGACACGATTAAATCTGATACTTCTAGTGAAGGGTATAGCGAATGGCAAGAACTGAATAACCGACTTTCAACTGCTATAAACATGATTGAGGGTCTGTTGAAGGAGAATGGATTTCTTACAAAGTCGGCGAAAACAACTAATAACCAAAAATACAATTCAGTCAAGGAAATCCACGGACTTATTGACCGGATAGGATTATTTCTAATTGATCCTTCGACTAAACGTAGCTTGGAAACAAGGAACTATTCGGCTGAAAAATATGATAATCTTGAAAAAATAGCCGTTGCTTTGGCGCTGTTACGTGAAAGGAAGAACTATGCGCAATTGCAAGGTGCAAGTTTTGAAAAACAACATCAAGTCAAGTTAGAGTCGAAGAAAATGTTTACTGTCATTAAAAAGGAACTAGCCGAACAGATTAATCAGATGATACTAGAAATCGAACATGAAAGAAAATCTATACAGCACAATCTTGAAAGTCAACAAATGACACTGAGCAGTCTTCAGCTAACAGCTTCAAAAAGTAAAGAACGAATCGGAATTATTGATGAAATCCAATCAATCCAGTCAGTAAAAGAAGAATTGGAACAGAAAGAAAAAACCTTTGCCGATTATATAAAAAAGAAGGCTACCCTGCAACAATATGAGCAGGAGCTGAAAACTAAAATGGACGATGCTGAAGTTAATGCTCAAAAATCGAAGGAGAATTTAGTTACTCTTCAGTCTATAGAAGAGGAAATTGGATCGGTAAATGAAGAACGACTTGAACAGGAAAAACAACTGGCACCCTTGGCGGAATTAGTGGCACAAAATCCCGAAGAAGAACGTCAACTTACACTAACTTCCATTCATCAATTGGAAACGAAGACAGAAAAACTTAAAGCGGATAAAAAACGATTACCAATCACGCTTAAACTTCAGAAAGAATGGATTTCACTGCTCTCAGAAGCCAACGAATATGATCTTGATGAAATTCGGAAATTGTATGTGGAGCATGCCAATGTAATCGGTACAACTTGCGTAGCATCTGCTCGACGTGATTTCATGGAGGAATATCCGACATTCGATGTGGTCATCATTGATGAAGTTTCTAAAGCGACACCACCTGAACTGCTGTTGCCGATGTTGAAAGGGAAAAAGATAATTTTAGTCGGGGATCATCACCAGTTGCCACCACTTATGGGACAAGCGACACTTGAAGAGTTGCTGGAGGAAAGCGACAATCAGGAAGAAAAAAGTGAACTAGAAAAACTATTGAAAGAATCATTATTCGAACGTCTATTCAGAACCTTGCCAAAGCAAAACAAAACGATGCTGGCCATCCAGTACCGTATGCATGAAAGTATTATGGAAACGATTACGCCTTTCTACCAAGAAGGCGATTACAGCCTCCAGTGCGGTTTAACGGATTCAGATGCTGTTCGTGACCATATGATCGATTCTCGTTACGTACAAAGAAATGATCATCTCCTATGGTTTGATATGCCGAATGAACCGAAGTATTTCGAGGAGAAGGTAAAAGGCGGTACAAGTCGCTTCAATCAAGCAGAATTGAACATGACGAGTAAAATTCTCTTGGATTTAGAGAGCGCTTCCGAAAAAGCGAAAAAGGATGGAACGATGAAACAGGAGGTCAAAAAAAGTGTCGGTGTAATCAGTTTCTATGGCGAACAGGTGAAGAGAATTGATCGGCTGATACAACAAGAGCTGATTCCGCAACATTTAAATTGTAGAACGGGATCTGTCGATAAGTTTCAGGGAATGGAAATGGACGTCATTATTTTGAGCTTTGTTCGAAACCACCAGGATAAGGGCGGTGATATCGGATTTGCGAGAGATTACAGACGTTTAAATGTTGCCTTATCACGTGCAAGGGAACTACTCATCATTGTGGGAAGTGCAGATATGTTCGCAGTACGGGCGAAACACCCAAGTTCAAAAGAAATGTATGGACGACTGCTCGAGAATGTCAAAAAGAAAAATGGGTTGAGGGATCATGAAGGAAATAGTAAATTATGATTCGATAGGAGGCTCCTGTTATGAATGAGTTAAAAGGACGGTTAACAAAGGAGCTTCAACAGGACTTTAATGTGAAAATCATGGGTTCCTTGTCATGGAGTTTACCCGTCCATTCTCTTGAGATTGAATACAATACTGTAAAACGGACAAAGATGGATATTCTCATGAAGATGATGCTAATCGCCTTCGGGAAAGCAGAAATTGCTGCTGCTGAAGAGTTAAGTGAAATTCTTCTTGTTGAACAACTTTTTATTAATGACTTAATCGAAAAAATGTCTAAAACAGGTGTAATTGAAAAAAGGGAAGGCCTTTTTTCATTGACAGAGGTAGGGGTTCAGCAACTTAAATCAGGAATTTTTGTGCATGAGCAAGAAATGGATTCAGCACTGATGCTTTATAGTCCCTATCATCAGTCATTTATGAAAGGCGATGTGAAGCATATTTCATACGATGAAAAGGAAGTTTATCGCTATCAAGATGAATTTGACGATTGGGACGTAGAGTCTCTTGATGACAGCTTTTTAATAGATGGGCTAAAAACGATGGATGTGGAGTCGAGTGAAGGAAACGTCCAGATTGTAGTTTCAGAAATTGTAACTGCATCTGACCGAAAAACCAACTTGGTACCTTGTATTGAATTTCATATGTATAACGAGGTGGAAGATCTAGTATACGCACGGGTTTGGAATACACTGACGGAACAATGGGATAAAACGCTCGAAAACCTATTAAACGAAAAAGAACGAAAAAAGTGGCGGGAGAATTATTTATAATACTAGATAACATTTGATTGCTACACTGCTTTTTAACTATAAAGGAAGATTCCTATATTTAGGAATCTTCCTTTATTATTTTCTTGCAAAACTATAAAATCTCTTTCCGTGGGTGGATAGAATCAAAACCTTGTGCTACAGTTAATTTGCAAACAATTACAAAAAAAGTTCTTGAAGTAATAAAATAAGATATGTAGGGATGAAGCATATGAAAATACTGGCAATAGATATTGGCGGAACATCTCTTAAAGTTTGTATGGCTACTGAAAAAGGGATCATTTCTGAGTTTAACGAGTTCGATTCTGAAGCAGGAAAGGGTGGACAATATTTAGTCGACAATCTTATTCAGATAATTACTAAAAATTATTCGGGATATGAGGCCATTGGTATTAGTACTGCTAGTCAAGTAAACAGTGAAGATGGTTCAATCATTTATGCGAATGAAAACTTTCCGAATTACACAGGAATGAAAGTGAAAGCAATTTTTGAAGAGAAGTTTGGTGTCCCTGTGAAAGTTGAAAACGATGTGAACGCGGCCGCTTTAGGGGAAAAACATTTTGGAGCTGGTAAGAAGTTCAAGGATTTCTTATGCTTAACTTACGGAACAGGGATAGGCGGTGCAATTGTAATTGATTCCTCTGTTTATAAAGGGCTTAATGGAGGTGCAGGCGAATTTGGTCATATGATTTTGTATCCTGGCGGTAAGAAGTGTAATTGTGGATGTGTAGGATGTTATGAGATGTATGGATCTACTACAGCCTTAGTGAAAAAAGCATTGGAACTGGATAAAAAGTATATTAACGGTCGAACGATTTTTGAAGGCCTTGAACAAGGTGATGAAAAACTTGAGAAAGTTCTTAATGACTGGGTGCTTGAAGTAGCTTATGGTCTCGTTTCTTTAACGCATATCTTTAATCCTCCTGCTATTATTATAGGCGGCGGGGTTATGGAGCAAGAAAGATTAGTGTCATTGGTATCGAGTAAAGTAAAAGAATTAATGTTGAGGAGTTTTTCGGGTGTGAAGATATTGAGGGCCTCTCTTGGAAACAAAGCTGGAGTATTAGGGGCGGCATCACTTCATTTACCGATGAGAGACTAGAGTGTCTTAACCCGTTCGTGAATGCCCCTCATTAGTAAGCGAATGTGTGAGAAGCCAGCTCTTTTCGTTTTTTGCAGAATGAGAGTAATCACATTAGGTGATTGACTCTCTTTTTTGGCTTTTTAACTTTAAACTGCTATGGACGAAGCTGAGGAATACTTCAGAACAAGGAAGAGAAGTTGCCATTCAGCGTCCGTCGTTGTAAAAGGAAAATTTCTTTGATAAAAAAATAGGATAAAGAAAAAGGAGGATACCAGTATGAATAGCAAGTCAGGTTTCATGGGCGGATTGTATATTATCAGTGAATGGATTATGAAATTTTCTTTGATTAATCTATTTTGGATACTCTTTAATATACCCATTGTTTTTCTACTTTTAAATATATTATTTGTTGAACGGATGGAAGAGAGAGTGTAAAATATCTTGTGTAAATGAATAATTACAAAAAGGAAGACCTTTTCTTGGTAGAATTAAGTCACCACAACCAATCCTAGAAAAGAGGCCTTCCCTATGACTCAGTTTACAACAGATATTGTTCAAGCACTAGTACAAAAACAAGATATTACCGAGGTTTTTCGTTCGCATTTAGAAACAGCGGTTAATAGTTTACTGACTACTGAACTGACAGCTTTTTTAGATTATGAAAAATACGACCGAATAGGCTTTAATTCAGGGAATTCACGTAATGGTTCGTATGACCGAACGCTACACACGGAATATGGTGACCTCCGAGTTACGATTCCCCGTGATCGCAACGGTGATTTTAAACAACAGACAGTTGCGCCTTATAAGCGGTCAAACGATACACTCGAATCATTTGTCATTCACATGTTTCAAAAAGGCGTTACCATGTCGGAAATCGCAGATTTAATCGAGAAAATGTACGGTCATCATTACACACGTCAAACCATTTCTAACATGACACAGGTAGTGGGCGAACAAGTAGAAGCCTTTAATAGAAGGAAACTCAGTGCGCGCTATGTCTGTGTTTATTTAGACGCAACCTATATTTCTGTTCGACGTGAAACGGTCTCTAAAGAAGCTGTTTATATAGCTGTGGGCATTCGCGAAGATGGATCAAAAGAAGTAATTGCTTACACAATCGCTCCAACAGAATCAGCATTCAATTGGAAAGAGCTCTTACTGGAAACAAAAGAGCGTGGCGTAGAAGAAGTCCTTCTCTTCCTTTCAGACGGCTTAGCAGGCATGATTGACACGATTACAAGCGTATTTCCTAAAGCGCAATTCCAAACATGTTTAGTGCATGTGGCACGCAATATTTCACATAAAGTACGTGTCGAAGATCGTGCTGAGATTTGCGATGACTTCAAAACAGTTTACCGAGCAGATGATCAGGAAGCTGGGCAAGTCGCGTTAGATAATTTCTGTTCCAAGTGGAACAAATCATATCCAAAGGTAACAAAATCACTCGCTACAAATGATCATCTACTTACCTTCTATAACTTTCCAAAGGCAATTTGGCGCAGCATCTACTCAACGAATTTAATCGAGTCCTTTAACAAGCAAATCAAGAAATATACAAAGCGCAAAGAACAGTTTCCGAATGAAGAAGCACTCGAACGCTTCCTAGTCTCGCAGTTTGAAGAGTACAACCAACGCTTCGCCGTACGATGCCATATCGGTTTCGATCAAGCACGTGCAAAGCTGGCTGAGTTGTTTGAAGTGAAAGAATAAAAGTGTGATGATCTTTAAGAAGAGGTTGGATTGTCATTTACACATAAATATTGACACTCCCATGGAAGAATTGCCTCTTTTACTAATTCCATTAATCATATTGATACCAATCTTATTCTTTCCAGCAACAACTGCGATGTTTGCAATGGTAAGAGAGTGGATTATTAATGATGAGGATAATGGACAACTTTTTAGGTCCTATTGGGGGTACTATAAAGATAATTATAAAAAAAGTGTATTGAGTGGTCTTATTTTAACAATGGCTTGGCTGATTTTGGCGGTAGATGTCTTTTACCTTTTTGATAAAAATAATAGTATGATGTTTCTCTTTTTGATTATGGGTATTATTTTATTTGTCTTTTCAATCAACCTTTTTTCAATTACTGTTCATTATCACATGAGGTTGCTTACTTCATTAAAAAATGCTTTTCTCTTAACGATAGGAAGCCCTGTTTTATTTATGGCGGTGGCGATTAGCAGTGGACTGGTCTTATATATTAGCGTAAACATCTTCAGGTATTTACTCCCCTTTTTAACAGGTTCGCTTATTGCGTTTTTAACTTTTTCTGCATTTTATAGAAACCATTTAAAACTTATTGAAAAGAGTGAGAGATGAAAAATTAAAAAAGACGACAATTCTTGTTGCGCAATTCTAAATAGAGTGATAACCTAAAAGGGCATTACAGTGCAACCGGTTTCATAAACAGTTTGGAGGGGATAGATTTATACCCAATATACGCTTACATGGAGTTGTGCAACCGCTTTCATTAAATCAGTACAAAAAAGGGGAGATTATATGAAAAGCAAAAAGCAAATTATCAGTTTGGTTTCTGTATTATTAATTTCTATTATTGCGTTAGTGGGGTGCTCAGCTTCGGAAGAGGAAGGTAGTACTGCATCTAAGGACCAGGTAACTGTTGATATTTATCAATTTAAAGTAGAAATTAAAGATCAATTTGAAAGTTTAGTCAAAGTATATGAAAAGGAAAACCCCGGCGTGAAAATTAATGTTAAAACTGTCGGTGGTGGCAATGATTATGGTGCTACTTTAAAAACATTATTTTCTTCCGGTGAAGAACCAGACATTTTTAATGTAGGCGGACCATCTGCCGTTGAAGAGTATAAAGATTATTTAGCAGATGTATCTGATACAGCGGCAGTTACGGCATCTCTTGATGGGACTTTAACAGCTGTCCAGGATGGCGAAAAAATTTTAGGATTGCCATTTAACCAAGAAGGTTATGGATTGATTTTTAACAAAGCAATTTTAGAGAAGGCTGGCATTAACCCAGATGAAATAATTACGTTTGAGGATTTAGAAAATGCAGTTGAATTAATAGATAGTAAAAAAGCGGACCTGGGTATTGATGCAGTATTCGCCCTACCAGCTAAAGAATTATGGGTTTTAGGGGACCATATCGCAAATATGTTCCTAGCACCAGAGTTTAATAATGATATTTCAGAGGCATATAATGCTGAAACAATCGCATTTGAAAAAGGCGATGAGTTAAAAAGATATATTGATTTGCAAAATAAGTATTCTGTTCAGCCAATACTTAGCCTTGACTACTCTCAACAGGTAGAACAGTTATTTTCTTTAGAAAAAGTTGCTATGATTCAACAAGGCAACTGGGTATATAATTCCGTTTATGATATGGATCCAGAATTAGCGGAAAAAGGTATTGGTATTTTGCCAGTTCCGGTGGAAGGCTTTGAAGGAAAGATTCCAGCGGGTGTACCAATGTTTTGGGCTGTAAATGGGAAGAGTGATCCAAAAGTGGTGCAAGCAAGTAAGGATTTCTTAGATTGGATGTACACATCTGAGACGGGGAAAACTGCAGTGTTAGAAGATTTCAAATTTATCCCTGCTTATAAGGGGTATGATGCCTCGAAAATTGCTGATCCTCTTTCGCAAAAGATTTATGAATATGCTGAAGCTGGTAACACAATCGAAGGATGGGTATATCAAGCTACTCCAACAGGATGGAATCAAGAAACACTTGGTGTTAATATGCAAAAGTATTTAAGTGGCGCCATGGAATGGGATGAAGTGATAGCTGAAGCACGTACTAAGTGGGAAGAAGAACGAAAATAACATAATTCAGCGTTACTCTGCTATCTCTATAGATAGCAGGAGAATGTGAAGTAGGATGTAATATAGTGCAGATTCAAATACTATAAGATTGCCGCATTCGGCGGATGCCAAGGAATTTGAAAAATGCAGCTAATAAAAACGTGTGCAAGAGTTTTTGTTAGCTGTACTACATATTGGGGGTGCTAGTAATGCGTAATCGTGACCTTTCATTTTGGTTGTTTTTAATGCCAGTGATTTTGAGCTTAGGGATTGTCATCATTATTCCATTTATATATGGCTTTATTTACTCTTTTACAAATTGGAACGGGATGGTAGCAACTGAATTTATCGGTTTTAAGAATTACATCACTTTATTTAAAGATGCAGAGTTCAGAGCATCCATTTGGTTTACGACTAAGTTTGCAATTACTTCTGTAATTCTTCTTAACTTTTTAGGGCTAGGCCTAGCTTTGCTCGTAACACGGAAGATGAAGACAAGTAGTTTTATGCGAACTGTTTTCTTTATGCCAAACTTAATTGGCGGACTCATATTAGGATTTATTTGGCAGTTTGTTTTCATAAGTGTATTTGGAAGCTTGGGAGATTTGCTTGGGGTTGAGGCATTAACAGGTTGGTTGTCTACGACCGCAACTGGTTTTTGGGGGCTAGTCATTTTGACATCGTGGCAAATGGCTGGGTACATTATGATTATCTATATTGCTTATTTAGAAAATATACCGAAGGACTTACTTGAAGCTGCAGAAATTGATGGTGCATCTAGTTATCAGCGTTTTTGGAAAATCACTTTTCCGCTAGTAGCGCCGGCATTTACCGTTAGTATGTTTTTAACACTGTCCAATTCATTTCAAATCTATGACCAAAATCTATCATTAACAAATGGTGGACCTTATAACTCCACTCAAATGGTTGCGATGAGCATCGTTAAAGCTGCTTTTACTGAAAACAAAATGGCTTATGCCCAGACGCAAGCCGTTATTTTCTTTCTCATTATAGCAGCCGTTGCAATCACACAAGTTTACTACAATAAAAAACGGGAGGTAGAGTTATAATGAAGCAAAGTAAACGTAATCTGTATATTATTGAGTTTTTTGGCCTCTTGCTTGCTTTGCTATGGCTCTCACCTTTTTACTTAATGCTTACCAATGCGTTTAAAACAAAGAGGGAAATTTTCACGGATGTACTTGGATTGCCTAATGAATACACGATGGATAACTTTGTGAAG
Source organism: Sporosarcina sp. FSL K6-1508 (assembly GCF_038007465.1). NCBI lineage: Bacteria > Bacillati > Bacillota > Bacilli > Caryophanales > Caryophanaceae > Sporosarcina > Sporosarcina sp. FSL K6-1508. The sequence continues at coordinate 3,093,585 of NZ_JBBOXF010000001.1, forward strand.
GCTTTTATTGATTTAGATTTTATGAAATCTCTCTTTAACTCTGTAATAATTACCGTTTTAGGAGTAGGAGTTATTATAGTCTTTTCCTCTATGGCAGGTTATGCGTTGGCGCGGAATAAGAGTAAACTGAGCGGCATTATCTTTTTAGTATTCGTTGCTGCTATGTTAATTCCGTTCCAATCTGTTATGATTCCCCTTGTTTCGATTTTTGGAAAAGCTGACATGCTAAATCGTACTGGTCTTATCTTTATGTATTTAGGTTTTGGTTCTAGCCTCTCCATATTTTTATATCATGGCGCAATGACTGGCATATCCAATTCAATGGATGAGGCAGCAATTATCGATGGAGCGAATAAATTCCAAGTGTTTTGGAAAATTATTTTTCCGTTATTCAAGCCTATTTCCGTTACAGTAGGAATATTAAACGTGATTTGGATTTGGAACGATTACTTATTACCGTCTCTAATATTATCGGACTCAAGTGCAACAATCCCAATAAAAATGTTCCTTTTCTTTGGTCAATACACAAAACAGTGGCATTTAGCATTAGCTGGGTTAACAATCGCTGTTATTCCAGTTATTATTGGGTACTTCTTTGCACAAAAGCAAATTATCGAAGGGGTATCTGAAGGTGCCGTTAAATAAAACTATAGAGGATGAAGGTAATGTCAGTAACAATTAAAGATGTTGCGGCCCGGGCGAATGTAGCTCCATCTACCGTATCACGAGTTATTTCAGATAGTCCGCACATTAGTGAGAAAACGAAACGGAAAGTCCAAAAGGTTATGGATGAAATGGGGTATCATCTAAACTATAATGCGCAAATGCTTGCAACACAATCAACAAAGACAATCGGTATTATTATGAAAAACTCTACGGCAGAATTTATGCATAACTCCTTTTTTCCTGAAGTCATTAGGGGGATAAGTGCTTTGTGTAGTAAGCATGATTTCAGTATCAGTCTAACTACAGGGGAAACCGAAGAAGAAATCTTTACTGATACTGTGAAGATGGTCCGTGGAAAAAGAGTAGATGGCATGATTGTCTTATACTCAAAAAAAGATGATAAAGTAGTTCCTTATTTAATTGAATCGGGCATTCCTTTTGTCGTCATCGGCAAACCTTTAATTGAATCCAGTAAAATCATGTTTGTAGATAATGATAACGTCCAAGCAGCAAAAGAAGCGACAGATTTCTTACTAAACCTTGGACATAAAAAGCTTGCATTTATTGGTGAAGATGAGCAGTTTGAAGTAAGTGAAGCCAGGTTAAATGGTTTCATTCAAGCAGTAAAAGGGCAAGGATTGACTGTTTCAGAGGGGTATATCAAGAATATACAATTTGATCCTCTCCACGGAAAAAAAATCGTCACTGAATTAATGAACTTAGCTGAACCGCCTACTGCATTAGTTGTCTCGGATGACTTAAATGCATTAATTGTGCTGACTGCTTTAAGTGAGAAAAATATCAAAGTACCGGACGATATGAGTATGATTGTCTTTAATAATTCAGTCATATCAAAAGTAGCCAATCCACCTTTAACGACTGTAGATACACAAATATTCCAATTGGGGTATGAATCGGCGAACTGCTTGATCGAGCTGGTGAAAGATCCGCAAATGTTTAAAAAAAGTGTCATCATACCAACTGTTATTGTGGAAAGAAATTCTTGTTTACCCTTGTAATTAAGGAGAATGCGTAATCCCAAGCATTGGTGCAACCGGTTGCTTGAATTCATGCAACAGATTATTTCGAAGGAGGAACTATTCATGAACATCGTCGTATGGAATGAAAATCGTCATGAACAAAAAAATCCAGTTGTCTCGACTATTTATCCAAAAGGTATCCATGGGGCCATTGCTGATTTTTTACAACAAGACGCTAACAATGTAAAAACAGCCATACTAGATGAACCGGAACATGGTTTAACGCAAGAGGTTTTGGATGAAACCGATGTACTTGTCTGGTGGGGACATCTTGCGCATGATGAGGTACAAGATGAGATAGTAGAAAGGGTCAAGAAGCGTATATTAGATGGCATGGGGTTGATAGTCTTGCATTCTGCTCATTTTTCTAAGGTATTCAAGACGTTGATGGGGACAACTTGTGATCTTAAATGGCGTGAAGCGGATGAGAAAGAACGATTATGGGTTGTTGATCCGAGCCATCCGATTACAGAGGGTATCGGAGAATATATCGAACTTGAAAAAGAAGAAATGTACGGGGAGTATTTTGATATCCCTGTACCTGATGAGTTGGTGTTTGTCAGTTGGTTTGAAGGTGGAGAAGTTTTTCGAAGTGGCGCAACATTTAAGCGTGGAAAAGGGAAGATATTCTATTTTCGTCCAGGACATGAAACGTACCCGACGTATCACAATCAAGATGTACAAACGGTCATTCGCAACGCAGTGAAGTGGGCTTCAAACTCTAATTCGCCTACACCGATGTATGGCAATGCAAAGCCGCTAGAGAAGATTGCTAATCATAACGAATGACACCAAGAGGAGTGGAATAAATGTCGAAATTACGAGTTGCAGTTATTGGCTGTGGAAGTATTGCTAGGTATAGACATTTAGGAGAGTACGCGAATCATTCGGCAGTCGACATTGTTGCGGTCTGTGACATTGTTGAAAAAAGAGCACAAAAAACGGCACAGCAATACGGTGCAAAGGCTTATACGGATTATAAAAATTTGCTTGAAGTCGAAAAAATAGATGCAGTTAGTGTTTGTTTACCGAACTATTTACATGCACCTGTGTCGATTGCAGCTTTAGAGGCAGGCTGTCACGTCCTATGTGAAAAACCAATGGCAACGTCAAAAGAAGAAGCACTAGAGATGATTAATGCAGCAAAAAGTCATGATAAAAAGCTAATGATAGCGCATAATCAACGTTTTGTACCATCACATACAAAGGCGAGAGCGTTAATAGCTAGTGGTGAAGTAGGTAAAATTTATAGCTTCAGAACGGCTTTTGGACATGGCGGACCTGAAGGCTGGAGTATTGACGGTAAAGACAGTTGGTTCTTCAATAAAGAGCAAGCTTTTATTGGAGCGATGGGGGATCTTGGCGTACATAAAGCTGATTTGCTCCGCTACTTACTTGGCGAAGAGTTTGTCGAAGTAGCTGGTTTTATTGAAACAAGCGCAAAAGAAAATACAGATGTTGATGATAATGCAGTTTGTATTTTAAAATCTGAAAGCGGTGTGATTGGCACACTTGCAGCTAGTTGGGCTTATACAGCAAAAGAAGATAATTCCACGATTATTTATGGTGACCATGCTACATTGCGTTTAGAAGACAATCCTAACTATTCGTTAATTGTTCAATATAAAAATGGTGAAACCGTTAACTACGAATTAGGTGGCATTCAGTCTAATGCCGAAGGCGGTCAAACCACCACGCATATAATCGATCATTTTGTTGAGTCGATTGTTCAAGATACTGAGCCATTGATTAATGGTGTGGAAGGCATGAAGTCATTAGAAGTAATTCTAGCAGCTTTGGAATCAATGGAAACAAAACAATTCACCAGAATTTAACTTGATTCAGCAGGGTCAAGACTCCTACTGAATCAAGTTAAAGCCTCCGGCGGATGCCACAGATTTTGAAGGGAGAGAATTGAGCAAGCTCAATTCAAAATCTGGGCACAAATACGCCGGGGCGTATTTGATTTAAAACAAAGATAACCATTGGAGGTAATATTCATGAAACTAGGCGTATTTGCAGTTTTATTTTCACAAAAGCCATTTGAAGAAATGCTGGACTATGTAAAAGATGCCGGTTTACAAGCAATAGAAATTGGAACAGGTGGAAATCCAGGGGATGTCCATTGCAATGTAGATGAACTACTTGAAAGTGAGGAGAAACGGAAGATCTATCTGGATAAAATTCAATCGCGCGGACTAACGATTAGTGCATTCAGCTGTCATGACAATCCAGTTTCGCCAAATAAACAAATCGCACAAAACGCACATGACACATTCGTGAAAACTGTTAAATTGGCACAGTTATTAAAAGTGCCTGTTGTGAACACATTTTCAGGAACACCAGGATCTCATGAAGGGTCAAAACATTCCAACTGGCCAGTATCTCCGTGGCCAACAGAGTACTCGGACATTTATAACTGGCAATGGGAACAAAAACTCATTCCTTACTGGAAAGAGCAAGGGAAATTTGCAGAAGATCATGGCGTTAAAATTGGAATCGAACTTCATGGAGGTTTTTCAGTACATACACCATTTACGCTGTTGAAATTAAGAGAAGCAACCTCACCGGCTATCGGAGCCAATTTGGATCCAAGTCATCTCTGGTGGCAGGGGATTGACCCGGTCGCGGCGATCAAGATTTTAGGAAAAGAAAATGCCATTCACCATTTCCATGCCAAAGATACATTCATTGACCAGGACAATGTGAATATGCATGGTTTAACAGACATGCAGCCATACGGAGATTTGCAAACACGCGCATGGACATTTAGATCTGTCGGCTGTGGGCATAGTATCCAAGAATGGTCCGATATGATGAGTGCTTTACGCACCTATGGCTATGATTATGTCGTAAGTATCGAACATGAAGATCCGTTAATGTCGGTTGTTGAAGGATTTTCACGTGCAGTGACAAATTTGAAATCTGTAATGATTAAGGATCAACCAGCAGATATATGGTGGGTGTAAGAAATGAAAAAGTTGTGCTGTATGAGATAGCTATTCATGCACACAACTTTTTTACGGTTAAAAGCGACTGAAGTAAAGTATACCTTTGAATCCGTTTCGGCGCTTAGGGGATATCATTCACCAAAAACCTGACCGCTGTTCATTGTTAGATGCCTACTCTCAATTTATATAAAATGTTGAAGAATAAATTGCAGATAATCTAAAATAGAAAAGAGTGTTCTATATGAAAGTATTAAGAGTGGGAATCATTGGTGCTGGAGCAATTGCAAGAGATGTACATATCCCTAGTTATTTGAATAACGAGAATAAGGTGGAGGTAGTTGCTATCGCTGATGTCGTAGCTGAACGTGCTCAAGAAGCTGCAGAGATATTTAATATCCCACATGCTTTTTCTTCATACACGGAAATGCTAGAAAACGTTAAACTAGATGCAGTTAGCGTTTGTGTACCAAATAAATTTCATGCGGAAGCTACGATTGCTGCGCTCGAGGCAGGTTGTCATGTGTTGTGTGAAAAACCACCGGCAATTACTGTGGAAGAAGCGCAATTGATGGCAAAAGTAGCTAGCATGTCTGGAAAAATTTTAACGTATGGGTTTCACTATCGCTATCGACCTGAAGTAGAAATTACAAAATCGTTTATTGATGCGGGAGAAATGGGCGATATTTACGCTGCCCGCGTTCATGCTATTCGTAGGAGAGGTATTCCAGGGTGGGGTGTATTTACGAATAAGGAATTACAAGGAGGAGGTCCGTTAATCGATATTGGTGTTCATATGCTAGATAGCGCTCTCTACCTGATGGGCTACCCAGAGCCTGAAGTTGTGTTGGGGAAAATCCACCAACAAATTGGTCATAAAAAAGGAGTAGGGCTATTTGGTGAGTGGGACTTTGAAAACTATACAGTAGAAGATATGGCTGTAGGTATGGTGACATTTAAAAATGGAGCCACTTTAACTTTGGAAGCTGCTTTTGCCGCAAATGTTGAAAAAGATGAAACGATGCAGGTTTCCTTGATGGGGAATAAAGGGGGAGCTGATATTTTCCCTTTGAAAATTTATCAAGAGAAATACAACACATTAATCGATAGTACTCCTGCTTATCTACCAGAAGTAAATGGCCATCAACTTGAAATCAATCAATTTGTAGCATGCTGTTTGGAGGGTAAGACCCCATTAAGCACGCCAGAACAAGGCCTTATCATTCAAAAAATCGTGAATGCTATTTATGAATCTGCGGAAACTGGGATAGCGATACAGTTTTGATGAACTATTCAAGAGATTTAAACCAAAAAGGCTGTGTAGTATGAATGTCCAATTCATACTACACAGCCTTTTTTATAAAGTAAGAATTTTTGTCACACTACGAGAAATTTCATGTGTATTGATTGTAGATTCTAGTTGTTTATTTTTTACGCATTTTATAAACTCTTCAACTTCATAGTACATCGAATCAAATTCATGTTTAATAGAAATATCCTCAGTTTGACCGTCTTTGTATTTGATAGTAATTTGTTTCGGATCACTGATTTTATCTATTTCGATGACACCATTCTCACCCTGTATTTCATTGGCAGAATGTGAATCAGAAATTTTTGAGTACATAATAACGGCTTCAAATTCACTGTAATTTAAGATCATACTTCCTTGGCCATCTGCACCAGTGGATAATAAATAAGTGTTTTTGAGTACAGATTTCGGTTCGCCGACTAGATGAATAATAGGTGCGATACAATAAACACCTAAGTCTGTTTTTGCGCCATTACCCAGTTCGGGTTTAAAGGCATTTTCAATAATACCTGCTTTGTAGTTATCGTAGCGGGAAGAATATTGATTGTAATGAAATACGAATCGACGGAGTGGACCAATCTTAGCTAGGTTCTCTTTCAGGTTTAGAAATGTAGGTGTAACTGTGGATTTCATAGCTTCCATATAGGTGGTTTGATATTCTTTAGATGCGTTAATTACTTGATCCATTTCATGTAATGACGTCACTGCAGGTTTTTCGCAAAGAACATGAATATGATTCTTCATTGCTGAAATACTTTGTTCTGCATGAAACGCATTTGGCGATGCAATATAAACGGCTTCTATATCACCGCTTTGAAACATTTCTATCATATTTGTATACACATTTTTGACCTTATGTTTCTCTGCAAACTCTCTTCCAGTTTCTTCAGTTCTTGAATAGACTGCCCCAATACTAAACTCGGGATGTTCTTTAGCTGCTTTAATAAATCGATCTGTAATCCAATTCGTTCCGATAATTCCAAACTTCATAGTAAGAGCCCCTTTAGTTATATATGTTGAAATAAAGAATCCTATTGAATTCGTTACACCTTGAATAGCGTCTTCGCTCTGTTTATAAAGGTGTTCATTTATTCTATATATAGTCAATAATAAGTAGTCCCTGTCGTATAGAGTAAATTTAGCGCTCGATGCCAAATGAAAAAACTGTCTGCTTTTCATATAGTTCATGGGCCTTTAAGATAACGGGCGGAAATCCCGCGTGATGCAAGGAGGCAGGGGAGGCTTGTGTTTCAAAACAGACACCTAAATAAGGTCTGGATTTTCCTTCTGATAGATCGAGCCCTTCAACGAGGGTATTTGCTGTGTACATAACGACGCCTGGTTGGGTGGTCTTAATTTTCATCACACGGCCACTCGTTTCTTCTTTTACACGGATGCTTTGTTGTTTATTTTGATTGAAAATAAAGTAATGATCATATCCAGAATTAGCAACTTTATTTTGTGCTGATATGGAATTAATGCCATCACCAAGCTTCCTTTCGGTTCGAAAATCAAAAGGAGTATTAGATACATTGATCTTATTACCAGTTGGAATTAGTCTCGTATCAAGTTCAACAAATTCATTACTTTCCATTGTAACATGATGATTGTGTATCGTTGCGGCTAAATTCCCACTTAAATTGAAATAGGAATGATTAGTCATTGTAAGTACAGTTGTTTCGTCAGATTTTCCATCATAATCAAGAATTAGCTCATTGCTATTAGTCAATGTATAGGTAACGGCAACTTCAATAGTACCAGGATATCCGCCTTCACCACCTAAACTTTTATGGGTTAATTTCACGCCAGCTGTATCATCTGTTTGAAAGGGGCTAGCTCGCCAGATTACTTGATGATAACCTCCTGATCCTCCGTGCAAATGATGATCCCCCTCATTTGCTTCCAATAAGAATGTTTGATTTTGGATTGTAAATGAAGCATCTTGAATTCTACCCGCAACACGGCCAATAATTGCGCCAAAGTAGTTAGAGTTCTTTTCATAATCGGCATAATTTTTGAAGCCAAGAACCACATTTTCTATCGTGTTAGTTTGGTCTGGAACGCTAATGTTAGTTATGATGCCACCAAAGTCCAAAAAGCTTACTTTCATGCCGTTATCATTTACTAAAGTATATAACTTCCATTTACTCAGGATATCTTGGATTTCTATTTTCATTTGACTAGTCACCTACCTATTTAAAGTCTTGATAAATCGTTCACACTCGCTTTGTACTTTAAAAACGCCTGCATCTCCAAGTATTTTGGCAAATTTTATCCCAAGTTCTTTTTTTAAAAAGTTTTCAATTTGCTCAAGGTTTGATACTTCTCCATACTTATCTTTCATTTGTTCTGCCCATTCCTGATGATATGTGGCGACAGCACTTGTTTGATTTAGTAAAAACATCTTGATTTCAGCTAATTCATCTTTAAGACGAGCGGGTAATACTGCGAGTCCCATTACTTCAATAAGCCCAATATTTTCTTTTTTTATGTGATGGACATCTGTGTGCGGGTGGAAAATCCCAAGTGGGTGGTCAGCTGTAGTCCGATTGTTTCGTAAGACCAGATCGAGTTCAAACTTGTTAGCACGCATTCGAGCAATTGGTGTGATGGTATTATGTGGGGTATTTCCACTAAAGGCTCTGATATCCGCTTCCTCATCATTATAATTTTTCCATGTAGTAAGTACGTGGTCAGCTGCTTGAATCAATGGTTCTATTTCGTCGCCCTGCAAGCGGATGGTAGTTAGTGGCCATTCTAGGACAGAGGCAGTTATGTGAGTAAACTTTTCAAAAGTAAATGTAAACGCATTTGTTGCAGTTGTCATTGGGAAATCGTATCTTCCTGTTTGGTAATGATCATGATTCAAAATGGATCCACCGACAATTGGTAAATCAGCATTTGAACCAATAAAATAATGTGGGAATTTCTCTATAAAAGTAAGTAACCGTTTAAAAGTGTCCTTACCAATTTTCATGTCACGATGTTCTTCAGCTAGTAAAATACTATGTTCATTATAATAAACATAGGGTGAATATTGCAGATACCAATTTTCATTTATAAGTGGTACTTGAATAATACGATGATTTGCCCTAGCTGGATAACCTGTCCGGCCAGAATACCCTTCGTTTTCTATGCACAATAAACATTTTGGATAATCAACATCATGTTTCAGTTGGCTTTCTCTTTTAATTTGTTCAGGATCTTTTTCGGGTTTTGACATGTTAATGGTAATATCCATTTCACCATAAATTGTTTCAGCTTTAAAATGGATGTTTTTCTTGATGCGGTTCATCTGAATGTAATTACTGTTTTTACTTAATTCATAAAAATAATCTGTTGCTTCCTTAGGAGAGTTTCGATATTTTTGTTGAAAGACAGCGTTGATAACAGAAGGTCTTGCCACAAAGCAATTCATAATCGATGCCGAAAGTATTTCTTTGTCATCAAACACATCGTCAATCACGTTGTTTTTGATGGCGTAGGCAATGATTTTGTCGAGTATATTTGGAATCGAATCATCTGGTTTGCTTTCAGTTGTTGCAGGCATCGATTCGAGATGGAGCAATGCAAGTACTTGGTTCGTCACATAAATCTGATCAGTGTCATCGATTAACTCCACTTCGACAGCTTTTCGAATGAGCCCTTTAATCTGTTGGTAAATCATTTCGCCGTCACATCCTTCCGATAACCATTCGGGTTGTTGACATGCCAGTTCCAAGCATCTTGAATGATTTTTTCGATCGAAGTTCGTGTTGGTTTCCAACCTAATTGAGTAGCAGCTTTATGAGAGCTTGCGATTAGGATACTAGGATCACCCGCACGGCGTTCACCTGTTTTTTCAGGGATTTCATTACCTGTAACTGCCCGTGCTGTATCAATCATTTCTTTGACTGAAAACCCTTGATTACTGCCAAGATTGAAAATATCACTTTTCCCATTATTGTTTAAATAATTGAGTGCTAGAAGATGTGCATTGATAAGGTCTTCTACATGTACATAATCACGGATACATGTGCCGTCGGAGGTATCGTAATCTTCTCCAAAAACAGTAATATGTGATCGCTGTTCGAGAGCTACTTGGAGAATGATTGGCACGAGATGTGTTTCGGGATGATGATCCTCGCCAATTTCTCCAGATTCCCGCGCACCCGCCACATTGAAATAGCGTAATGCAACATAGCGAATGCCAAAGGCTAGTTCGCACCATTTCATCATTTTTTCCATCAACAATTTTGTTTCTCCATAAGTACTTGTCGGATTGGTAGGCATCTCTTCTGTGATAGGGACAGATTCTGGCTCCCCGTAAGTGGCTGCTGTTGATGAAAAGACAATTTTTTTGACATTAAACTCTGTCATGACTTGCAGTAATACTTGTGTACCATAGACATTATTATCAAAGTACTCTAATGGTTTTTCCATGGATTCACCGACAAGGGAATTAGCCGCAAAATGAACTACTGCATCAATGGATTCATTCGTAAATACGTTACGCATAAACGCGATGTCTCGGCTATCACCTTCATAAAATGTTGCATCTGGATGGACGGCTTCCCTGTGTCCCGTTTGCAGATTATCAATTACTACGACATCCAACTGTTGATCGATTAGCTGATAAACCGCATGTGAACCGATATATCCAGCTCCACCTAGAACTAATACACTCATCTAGTACACTCCTTCAGTAAGTTCTCTTGCTCCATCACCAATTGTAGCGGTGTAAAATGATGCTTCATAACCAATTTTTTCACTATAGATTTTATTGACGTTATTCTTAAAGCTATCAACTTTATCCTTTTCAATAATTGCAATCGCACAACCACCAAAACCCGCGCCAGTCATACGGGCACCCACAACACCTTTTTGATTCCAAGCTGCTTGAACAATTGTATCCAGTTCGATGCCTGTTACTTCATAATCCTGGTGAAGCGATTCATGTGATTCATTCATCAATTGCCCAAAGGCTTCTAAATTACCTTGTTGTAATTTTTCAAAGGCCTTAACTGTTCGTTCATTCTCGTAGACAGCATGTTTCGCACGTTTTCGGGCAGTTTCATGCTTAATGAGGTGCTTGTGCTGTTCGAATTGTTCTTTTGTTAATTCACCGAGACTCATGATTTGAAGTGTTGTTTGCAAGTCCGCCAAAGCCTGCACACATTGCGCGCGACGTTCATTATATTTTGAACCAGCCAATGTCCGTTTCTTATTTGTATTAATGATCATAATCACATGGTTATCCATTTCAATAGGTGCATAGTTGTAAGCTAATGTTTGACAGTTTAATAGGATGGCATGTCCTTTTTTACCTTTTCCGATTGCAAATTGATCCATAATTCCACTATTGACGCCGATATAATCATTTTCTACTTTCTGTCCAAGTTGAATCATCTTTACACGATCAATTTTCAAATCAAATAGACCTTCTAAAAGGACGCCAGTGACCATTTCAATAGAAGCAGATGAGGAGAGTCCGGCACTGTTAGGAATGTCACCGTGAAATAAAATATCCATTCCACACGATATTTCGAATCCACTTTCTCTCATATAGTGAATCATTCCTTTAGGGAAATTCGCCCAGCCATGTGATTCATTATAGGCTAACTCAGCAAGACCACATTCTATGGTCCCTGTGTGAGGAAAGTTCAGCGAATAAAAACGTAACTTCTGATCATCACGTTTTTGAGCAAGTGCGTATGTGCCAAATGAAATGGAGGCAGGGAACACATGGCCACCATTATAATCCGTATGTTCACCAATTAGATTCATTCGACCTGGCGCAAAAAAAACACGTGGTGTTCCGGTTATGTTGAAGAGTGATATAAATTCATTTAGTAAATCTTGTTTTTTCAAAGATTGTTGCCCCCTGAAGTTAATAAATTAAATTAATTAAGTTTAGTGTACTATAATTTGAAAGACTATTCAATATAGTTCGCCATATGCAAGTGTTAGCAGTAAAGAGGTACATCCACTCAACTTGAAGTCTTTATAGTCGGATAATCACTGATTTGATTGCAGAGAAACTAGCGATTACTATGAAAGAAATAAAATGAAGATAATGGGGGAGTTAGAGTGACCATAAAAGTAGGGATTATTGGAACGGGTTACTTCAGTATGTTCCATGCGAAGATATTATCGAAAGTAGCGGATGTTAAGATAACAGCCATTTATGGAACAAGTATTGAAAAAGCCGAGTTAATGGCAGACAAGTTTACGCATGCGAAAGGCTATGATAATTTGGAGGGTATGTTGGACGCTGTAAACTTGGATGCTGTCTATATTTGTGTTCCACCAATGGTGCATGGGGAGTTAGAACTGGCATTAATTAAGCGAGGAATTCCATTTTTTGTTGAGAAACCATTAAGTCAAGGAAAAGAAATTCCTTTACAGGTATTAAAAGGAATCAAGAAAAAGTCTTTACTTACATCAGTAGGTTATCAGTATCGCTATAGTGAATCGATTGCCCATTTAAAAAGCATACTAAACGATCAGAATATTGGCATTGCCCTTGGACATTATATGGGGAGTATGCCTAAAGTGCCGTGGTGGAAAAATCAATCTTGTTCTGGAGGACAATTTATTGAACAGACAACGCATATTGTTGATCTACTTCGCTATATTTGTGGTGAAGTCGACGAGGTATATTCGTTATTTCGCAACCAGAATCTTTCTGCACAAGACAAATCAGTCACTGTTGCGGATGTAGGAACGGTAACCATGAAACTATGTAATGGGATTGTAGCTAACATATCAAACACTTGTATACTCCCTGAAAATGTTGGGAAATCAGGAATCACTTTATTTACAGATCAAGGTATGCTCGATTGGTCATCAAAACGTTTAGAAATCACAAGAAAAAGTTTAACATCAAAATATATCGATAAGGCTAACCCCTACCAAACAGAAAGTGAAGTATTTATCCATGCGGTACGCACAGGTGACTCATCTGGGATTCTATCTGACTACGAGGATGCATATAAGACGCATGAAGTAACCACTGCTGCCTTACAATCAGCAATAACAAGTACACCTGTCAAATTGATAACTAGCTAACATCATCAAAGAAAACCCTCCCTAATTTGAGTGCGTAAATTAGGGAGGGTTACTTTAATTTAGACCTGTTGTTGCAGAATCGCTTCAATTGCCAAACCAACACCATCATATTCATTTGTTGTTGTGATTTCAGTGCAGGCAGCTTTTATTGCTGCTGGCGCATTGCCCATAGCAACAGCATGTCCTGCGCGTACCATCATTGATAAGTCATTATAGCTATCACCAATTACCATGACATTTTCCATTGCAATGCCTTTACTGTTAGCATACTGTTCGACCGCTATCCCTTTTTGTGCATTATGATTTGTGATTTCGAGATTCCCTGCACCCGAAGAACTGATAGCAAGCCCAGGTAACAGTTGAAGTGCATTTCTAGCGTTATCTAACTGCTGTCTATTATAAGAGGTTCCAAATACTTTATAAATTTCATTTCCGCGTTGGTTAATTAGCTTATCAAATGAATCAAGTTGAACGATAAAGCCTTTTTCTACTCTTTCCATTACTTCTTGACGGATTTTATCAACAGGGGGAATTTGGTTCGCGGCTTCAGCAAGTTGAATGAAAGTATCGATTTGATCTTTAATACTTTTTGTATAAATGAGCGTATCTATAAATAATTGATAATCTATTGTGTGAGCGTCCAAAATTGATGTGATTTCATTGATATCATTTTTAGCGATATGAGTTGCTGCAAGCAATTCTCCGAATTCATCTCTAACTTCGGCTCCATTCAGACAAATGTATGAGAGATTCAATCCTTCATCGCTAACAGGACCAAAAGCCTCAGAAAAACTTCGTCCAGTTGCGATTACAACCTCGATCCCATTCGATTGTGCAGCCAAAATCGCTTGTTTATTTTTGGTACTAATAGAGTGGTCAGGACTTAATATTGTCCCATCCATATCGATTGCAATTAGGCGTATCATAATTGTCCCCTTTCTTCTACATAGAGACTGATAATACCAATGAATGCGTTAAATATCAACTTGGCAGTTCGACTGTACTTTCCATATAGCTATTAAATTAGACAATAAGATAAATTGACTTGAAAAAATACGGCGATGGAAGGATTGAAGTTCAAGACGGATTTGCTTTTTAATTCTCAATATTCCTTGTAGGCGGAATAATCAATATATGGTAATGTTGAGAAAATTGTATGGTGAATATTTTACCAAATAATTTTATTGGCTCTTTATCTGGCTGTGGAAGCGTATTCAAAAGGGTGTATCGAGATTCATAGGTAGAATTAAAAATTTAGCGGGGTGATTGTTTTTTTTATAATCTTTGGGTTACTGAACAATTATGTTAACCAAAAAGGGGAGGGTATTAGTATGAAATCTGTTTTAGGCAAAATGATAATGTTATTGGCTCTATTCACAGTAATTTCGGCGGGTTGCAGTAATGAGAAAGAAGCTGGAAAAGAAGGTATGCCAGCTAAGGGAGGAGATGCCAACACTGATAGTAAAGAGTTGGAAGTTGCCGTTTTCCAAGGTGGTTATGGGGACGCGTTTTGGAAGCAGCTTGCTGAAAACTTCGAAAAAGAGAATCCGGGCACAAAGGTTAACGTAACAGCGAACCCGGATATTGGTGAAATGATTAGACCGAAAATCATTTCAGGAAATCCACCTGATGTCGTCTATCTAAACCAAACAGATCCTTCAGGTGTCACACAAGGATTAATAAAAGAGCATGGTCTTACAGATTTGACTGATTTATTTGACGGCAATGCAATTGATGAAGACGTACCATTGAAAGATAAAATTCTACCCGGTGTATTGGAATCCGTTTATATGACACCGTACGGCGACGGTAAAATCTACATGGCACCATATAACTATAACGTAATGGGTCTTTGGTACAACAAAACACTATTTGATGAAAAAAGTATCCCATTACCAAAAACATGGGATGAATTATTAGATTTAAACTCTGTTGCAAAAGAAAACGGTCGTGCATTATTCACATATCAAGGTACTGTACCTAGCTACTTAGAAGAAATTCTAATTCCGGCAGTTTACTCGCTTGGTGGACAAGAAGCGCTGGATCAAATGCTAACGTATGATCCTGAATTCTGGAAAACTGAAACAGCACTTGAAGCATTAGGGATTTTCGAAAAGATTGCCCAAGAAGATAATGCATTGATGAATGGAACAGTTGCACTGGACCATACACAATCACAGACATCCTTTATGCAAGGGAAAGCTATGTTTATTCCTAATGGTAACTGGTTTGAAGGAGAAATGACAGAAGCGCCAAGAGAAGAGGGTTTTGAATTTGGTTTCCTTGGAATCCCAACTTTCAACGCTAACGATCCACTTCTTGCATTGAATTCTATGGAACAAATGTATATCCCTAAAGGCGCTGCTAATCCAGAGCTTGCAAAGGAATTTTTACGCTTCATGTATTCACAAGAAAATGTGAAGTTGAATGGTGAATTAACGAAAGCATCCATGGCGGTAGTTGGTGGTGCTGACTTAGTAGCCGACTACTTATCAGAATCAACTTATAATGTCTTTAAAGCAGTTGAGTCAGGTATGTATTCTATGTCTGGTAACTTTGCACCTGTACCAACGGGTGTAAATGTTGATCCACGTGAAGTCTTATTCGATCAAGTTGCTAGTATTATGAATAAGGAAATGACTGTTCAAGAATGGGCGGATAAGATGTATGAGACCTATTCAAAAGTTGAAGAGAAAAAGTAATCCAAATCGATTAAATTGAACAACATTCCCCTAGTCTAGCAGTAGATTAGGGGAATACTTCTAAAAGAAATTACATAAAAGTCAAATAGTTTCGAAGGTAGGTGTTTATCATGAAAAGTAAAGAGCGAACAGCTTTTATATTATTTTGTATCTTGCCGACATTGGCTATATTTTCGATATTTATAGTCTATCCGGTAACACAGGTTTTCATTAAATCTATGTATAGTAGTTCGGGTTTTGGGGGGAATGAAGAATTTATCGGATTGGCTAACTTTGTCGAATTATTTCAAGATGATATTTTTCTTCAATCATTAAAAAATACAGGTTTTCTGATGTTAGTTGTTCCGGCTATTACACTGTTCTTATCCCTGGTGTTTGCTTCAATCTTATCTTTTGGCGAGTTAAGAGAAAAACACTTATATCGGACTATTTTCTTTTTCCCGAGTATCCTATCCTTTGTTGTTATCGGAATCCTTTGGGCTTTCATTTACCACCCGAATATGGGGATTATCAATGAAGTGCTCAATTGGATGGGATTAGATCAGTTTGCCTTAACATGGCTAGGGAGTAAAGATACCGTGTTATGGGCTATTGCACTTGTGATGGTGTGGCAGGCTGTTGGTTATTATATGGTCATGTACCTTGCTGGAATGGATGGTGTTCCAAGGGAACTCTATGAAGCTGCTTCTTTAGACGGTGCAAACGCTATACAGCAATTTTTCAAAATTACTGTCCCTATGCTATGGGAAATCATTCGTATCACCATTATTTTTAGTATTAATGGAGTACTGAATATCAGTTTTGTTATTGTAATTGTCATGACAGCCGGTGGACCGAATAATGCCTCGCAAGTTGCACTGACGTATATGTACAAACAAGCCTTCGTTAATGCAAACTTTGGCTATGCGATGGCAATCGCGGTTATCGTCTTCTCGGTATCGTTAGTACTGTCATTTATTAGTAATAAACTAACCGAACGAGAGGCTCACTAGTATGGAGGTGGCAAGATGAGTGGAAGTAAAGGGTTGAAACAAAAAGGTTCTAAACTATTGTTGAGAATTGTGTTGTTAACGGCAACGTTTATATTTGTCTATCCACTTGTGTGGAACCTACTGGCATCACTGAAAACTAATAAGGAAATTATGAGCAGCCCATGGGGATTTCCTGCCGTGCTACAGTTTGAAAACTTTGTGCGGGCATTTACGGAATCGAGTATGGGAGAATTTATCATTAACTCCTTCTTAGTAACAGGTCTTTCAATGTTGCTCTTGCTTATTTTGGTTATTCCAACAGCCTATGCGTTATCCCGTTTTGATTTTAAAGGAAGAAAGATTTTACATAACTTTTATATGGCGGGGTTATTTATTCAACCCGTTTATATAATGATTCCTCTGTTTTTGATGTTGAATAATCTTCATATGTTAGATAATCGTTTTTGGTTGAGTCTTATCTATGCAGCAGGAGCATTACCTTTTTCAATATATTTGCTAACAGGGTTTATGCGTTCTATCCCGAAGGAGTATGAGGAATCGGCGTTTATCGACGGCAGCGGTTATTTCCGTACGCTAATCAGTATCATTGTGCCGCTTGCAAGACCAGGTATATTAACGGTAATCATTTTCAATTTCTTTACGTTTTGGAATGAATATGCACTGGCGTTAGTTTTAATATCAAGTGATGAGAAGAAAACCATACCTGTAGGGCTTGCAAATTTAATGGAGGTGCAACGATTTGCAACAGATTGGGCAGCATTATTTGCGGGTCTTGTGCTCGTCTTACTTCCGACGATTACGCTCTATGCATTAACACAGAAGAAGTTGACAGAAGGTATGTCGATGGGTGGACTAAAGGGGTAATCATAAAATGATGACAAAAGGAGTTGTAGTAGTGCCTTTTTTAAAAGTTGAAGGAAATCAGCTATTGCTAAATAAAGAACCTATTCAAATTATTTCTGGTGCCATTCACTATTTCAGGATTGTTCCAGAATACTGGGAAGATCGTTTAATAAAATTAAAAGCATGTGGCTTCAATTGTGTTGAAACATATGTCCCGTGGAATTTACATGAACCAAAGGAAGGCAAATTCAATTTTGAAGGCATTGCTGATATTGAAGCGTTTATTCGAATGGCAGAACGTGTTGGATTGCATGTTATCGTTCGACCAAGCCCATATATTTGTGCGGAGTGGGAGTTTGGCGGTTTGCCTGCTTGGCTACTTACAGACAGTAATATGAAATTCAGGTCTTATTATGAGCCTTATCTAGAAAAGGTGGATCACTATTATGATGTTTTATTGAAAAGACTAGTACCATTACTACAAACAAACGGTGGACCCATTATTGCGATGCAAATTGAAAATGAGTATGGCAGTTTTGGTAATGATAAAAAGTATCTTACTTATATAAAAGATGCGATGATTGATAGAGGAATAGATGTATTGCTCTTTACATCAGATGGACCTACAGATTTAATGCTACAAGGCGGTACAGTGGATAATGTTTTGGCGACTGTTAATTTTGGCTCCAAACCAGTAGAAGCGTTTGATAAGTTACAAGCATATTTTCCAAATACGCCAAATATCGTGATGGAGTACTGGAATGGCTGGTTTGATCACTGGGGGGAAGAGCATCACCAACGTGACCCAGCTGAAACTGCCGCTACATTTACAGAAATGCTTGAACGTGGAGATTCGGTTAATTTTTATATGTTTCATGGAGGCACGAATTTTGGCTTTTACAATGGCGCTAATTATGGTGATGAATACCAGCCGACGATTACGAGTTATGATTATGATTGTCCGATAAGTGAAACAGGTGACATCACGCCTAAATTCCACGCTGTACGCGAAGCAATCGCCAAACATATAGACATCGGCGAATTAATACTACCTGAACCGATTCCGAAAATGAAATATGGACCTGTTATAATGACAGAGTCAGTTAAATTAGTTGATGCATTAGAAATGATCAGTGAACCGATCCAACGGGCAAACCCCGAGACGATGGAGAAGCTTGGGCAAGATTATGGATTTACACTTTATCGTACGTTTTTGGAGGGGCCAAAAGAAGAAGCAGCTTTATCAATCCAAGAAGTTCGTGATCGTGCATTAGTATTTGTTGATAATGATTATAAGGGTGTTATTGATCGGTGGAATAATAACACCATCTCATTTGCAGTACCTAAAGAAGGTGTCCAAATTGATCTATTAGTTGAAAATATGGGGCGTATTAATTATGGACCGATGATGAACGATCCAAAAGGAATTACAGCTGGTGTGCGATTTGAGCGTCAGTTCTTATTTGACTGGAAGATGTACCCTTTACCAATGGACAATCTGCAATTACTTTCGTTTAAGGAGAACAATGAAAAGACTACTGGACCTGCATTTTATAAAGGGATATTTACTGTAGAAGAGATTGGCGATACTTTTGTGGAATTACCAGGGTGGGTAAAAGGCTTTGTCGTTGTTAATGGTTTTAATTTGGGGAGATACTGGGAAATTGGACCTCAAGAAACATTATACTTACCAGGTCCGTTAATAAGGAAAGGCGATAATGAAATTGTTGTTTTTGAATTACATGGAAGTGAAAATCTTACGGTTAATTTAATTGATACACATAAATTGGGCTAAATGATGGGATGGTGATCGAACTGCTCTTTCCCGAGTCATAATCGTAAAGAATGAGTAATGGAAAAGGTGAAGCGAATGGCCACAATTAAAGATATAGCAGAAAAAGCGGGTGTATCTTCTTCAACCGTTTCGCGGGTACTGAATTTTGATGCCAGTCTATCGGTAGCAGACGAAACGAAAAAAAGGATATTTGAGGCTGCAGAAGAGTTGTCTTATCGGAAACGTTCAACCAAAAGATATGTTAACCAAAAATTTGCCATTGTACATTGGTATACAGAAAAAGAAGAATTAAATGACCTTTATTATTTATCCATACGGCTCGGTATTGAACAACGGTGTAAAGAAATAGGCATTTATACCGAAGTATACTTTTTCGATAATATTAAAGCTATTATCCCTGCGGAAATCGAGGGCATTATTGCCGTGGGAAAATTTAGTGATCAACAAGTGAAAGAATTAACAGCCATTAACCCAATGGTTGTCTTTGTGGATTACAGCCCTAATGAAGAGAAATATGATGCCATTGTTATAGATTTTGAAAAAGCAACAAAAAAGGTAATAGACTTCTTCATTTCTACAAGGCATGAAAAAATAGGATTTATTGGTGGATTAGAGCTGTTAAGAGGACAAAAAGAACCTATCGAAGATTTACGTGAAAAGACGTTCCAATCCTATATGAAAGAAAAAGAGTTGTATGAGGAACAATTTGTTTATAGGGGCTCTTTTTCAGTGGATGATGGCTATAGATTAATGCGGCAAGCAATTGAAGATTTAGGCGATGATTTACCGACAGCTTTCTTTATAAGTAGTGATGCTATCGCAATCGGTTGTTTAAGAGCACTCCATGAAGCAGCTATACTTATTCCTGAACGAGTTAGTATTATTGGCATTAATGATATGTCTGTTTCCAAATATATGTACCCATCATTGAGCACAATTAAAGTATATACGGAAATTATGGGGGCAACGGCCGTAGATACATTAGTAGAACGTTTAGAAGGTAGAAAAATTACAAAAAAAGTTTTTATTTCTACAAAACTAATAATACGCCAAAGTGTTAGAAAGTAAGAGAAGTTACTAATATTTAGTGAGGAGTTATTGCTACCCGAAGTATAAGGATATAATATAACAGCTAAAGAGCGATTCGTTTAATTGTAATAAAGGTTTATGCGGGTTTAGCATTTCTTGCCTTGGCAATGTTATTTAGTGTACAAGTAAAATAAAGATGTCCTTTGTCGATTATTTTTATTATCTATCAAAGGGGGGCTTTACTATGCGGCAAGGCACATTCCAGTGGATGAAATCAGTAAATAAGTCCATTATTTTAAATAAAATTCGGACGGATGCACCCATCTCTAGGGCTCAAATTGCCAAAGAGACTAAATTAACGCCACCAACGGTTAGTAGTAATATGAAAGAGTTAATTGACCAAGGGATTGTAATAGAAAGCAAGCTTGGTGAGTCTCAAGGTGGTCGAAAGCCAACGATGCTCTTAATTAATAACCAAGAATTCTATGTAGTAGGCGTAGATGCGGGTCCGGAAATGATAGAGTGTATCCTTACCGATTTATCGGGGAAAATCCTGAAACGAATTTCAAGTAAGATGACCACGCCATTAACGAATGACCAATTTCTCATTATTTTAAAAGACTGTATTCGTAATTGTATAATAGACATTTCTGCTACAAGTAAAAAAATTATTGGTATAGGCGTAGCGATGCATGGAGTTGTGGACGTAGAAACAGGTACATCTTTGTTTGCTCCTATTTTAAGACTGACAAATATTCCGATCAAAGAAGAATTGGAAAAAGAATTTGGACTAGAAGTTAAAGTAGAAAATGATGCGCGTGCAATGGCATTAGGAGAATCCTGGTTTGGCGAACACGGTGATTTAACGAGTATGCTGGTTGTGAATATTGGACGAGGTGTTGGTGCTGGTCTTGTCATTGACAGAAAGCTATACCATGGAGCACAAGATATTGCTGGTGAAGTAGGTCATATGATAATCGATTTACATGGGGAAATTTGCGAATGTGGTAATCGTGGATGTTTACAAACGTTTGCAACAGGACCGGCGATTGCTAGGAGAGCAATGAAAGAATTGACGATTGATTCAATCACTGCAGAGAAAGTCTATGAATTAGCTGTGAGTGGTAATGAAGAATTTGCGATTATACTAAAGGAAACTGGAAGAGTGATTGGGATAGGATTAACAAATTTAATACATATTATTAATCCGCAAAAAATTGTGCTTGGTGGAGGAGTAACAAAAGCTCAAGAGCTTATTTTTCCAGTTGTACTTAAAACGATTGAACAATGTGCATTGACACCAAAAGCGAAACAAACTGAAGTCACCATAACAAAACTGGGTGATGATGCAACACTTATTGGCGCTGTTTCTTTACTGTTAGTTGATGTATTTGAACCTAATTAACTTTTTGACTACATTCCTTACGTCCTTTGTGACGTAGGGATTTTTTTATGGGCAGGTAAGACTATTTTTTGTATTCTGTGTAGACAGAATACTACGTATATGATAGTCTTTTTAAAAGTTAGTAAATATTTTACCTACTTTATTTACTCTGACTTTACTTGACTGTAAATGTGTAGTGGATACGGTGGCTATAGAGATGGCGTGGTGAAAAATACGTTTAGTGTTGTTAACGTTTACGGAAGTAGTGATTGTACGAATTGATACCAACAAAAACATGCATAGGCTATTAGAAATAATAAGTAATCGAGTAGATGTGAAAAAGAAATTGTGCTGAGTCTTTAAATTCATGATGCATCTTTGGAATGCATTTCGGACTAGAATGCTGTACAGACTTCGTACAAAATTTATCAAAAGTGTGTTCAAGCATTAGAATTAGAAGAAAACATTCTTATGCTAACTTTATAAACAAATTTGAGGAGGTAATTGATTTGAAGAATTACAAATTTATTTGGTTGATTAGTATTTTACTTGTGATTAGTGGGTTCCTAGCGGCGTGTGGTGACAAAAAAGAAAGCGCTGACACTGCTGATGGAGCTGGAAAAAAGGCGACAGAAGGATCAGGTAAAGATGTGCCACAAGTTCTAAATTTGATTGAAATAGCAGAAATTGCGTCTGCCGACTCAGCAATTGCTGAAGATGCATTAAGTACCAAAGTACTGAACAACGTAATGGAAGGACTTTATCGTGTGAATCAAGAAGGTTTACTAGCGCCAGCAATGGCTGAAGCAGAACCTGAAATAAGTGCAGATGGAATGACGTATACGTTCAAAATCCGTGATGCCCAATGGTCGAATGGAACACCTGTAACTGCCCATGACTTTGTATATGCTTGGCAACGCGCTATCGATCCTGATATGGCTTCACCTTACGGACCGTATTTAATGGCGGGTATGATTAAAAATGCAACCGAAATTGGTGAAGGGAAAGCAGAAATAGAGGAGCTTGGGGTTAAAGCTACAGACGATAAAACACTTGTCGTTAAACTTGAACGCCCAGTTGCTTACTTCCTTTCACTGACTTCCTTCGCGACATTTTTACCAGTTAACGAAGAATTCGTAACTGCCCAGGGTGATAATTACGCAACTAACTCTGACGCAATGATATATAACGGTCCTTTCTCATTAGCAGATTGGGACGGGACTGATAACTGGAAATACGTAAAAAATGACGCGTATTGGGATGTTGCTAGTGTGAAACTTGATGAAATTCTTGTTGATATTGTTAAAGAAACTTCAACAGCAGTAAAACTATATGAACAAGGCAAGAAAGATCGTGTAATACTGAGTGCAGAATATGCAATGCAGTATGCTGATGATCCAAACATTATCAATGAGGTTGAAACGGCTGTTTTCTACTTCAAAATGAACCAACTGCGTGATGGTAAACCGACGCCACTTGCAAATGCTGACATTCGTAAAGCAATTGCAAGAGCGTTCAATAAAGAGGAACTTGCAGATGCAGTCTTGGCGAATGGAGCTAAAGCCGCTAATTTCCTAGTTGCAAATGACTTCACGCTTGATGAAAATGGTAAAGATTTCCGTGACTACAGTAAGGATTTTGCTGTTTACGATGTTGAAGAAGCACAAGCATTTTGGAAAAAAGGGCTAAAAGCACTCGGGAAAGACAAAGTAACAATTGAACTCCTTGGTGGAGATACTGAAAACTCTAAGAAACAACAAGAGTGGTACAAATCAGAACTAGAAAGAAACCTACCAGGTTTGACAATCAAACTGAAAGAAGTACCTTCGGCGGTACGTCTTGAACTTGATGACACTAGTAATTATGATATCCAAGCATCTGGATGGGGACCTGACTTTCAGGATCCAATTTCATTCATGGAGTTATTTGTAACTGAAAGTCCGCAGAATAAAATGGGTTACTCAAATCCAATTTATGACGAACTTATTGAATCTACAAAAACAACTTATGCAAATGATCCAATCAAACGTTTTGAAGTGTTTGCGGAAGCCGAAAAAATTCTTCTGGAAGATGACGCGGCTATCGCGCCGACGTATCAACGCGGTGGAATGTTCCTTAGGAACCCAGCTGTAAAAGGGATTGCTATCAACCCATTCGGTAGTGACTTTACCTATAAGTGGATGTATATAGAAGCTACAGGAAAGTAGGAAGTGAAACGCTGTTGCATAAAAGACTTTGTTTACTAACCCCACATAGGGATTGGAGAATTGTCATAGTTCTTGATGTCTTTTGTAGCGGTGAATCATTGTGAAGGGGATTCTTTATGTCAACATATATAGACAGTATAGTTGGTCTATGGTACTATTGAAAAAATAGTAGTAATAGTTTTACTGAATAATTTTACTTAGTTGAGAGATGTTTTCGGAAAGAAGATAAAGAGATTGTGTGGTGATAATGTGACATATGCATTGGGTGTTGATATTGGTGGTACAAAAATTGCCACAGTGATAATTGATCAATATGGAGAAATATATAAACGTTCAGAAGTAGCAAGTGATCCATCGGATAAAGAAAAAATGTTTCAACAAGTTATCAAAAGTATTGAAATGGTGTTAAAAGGTTCAAAAGTGCAACTTAATGACATCAAAGGTATGGGTGTAGGCGTACCGGGAAAAATAGATCGTGAGAATGGGATAGCGATTTTTCAAAACAATTTACCGTGGAGGGACTTTCCAATTGTAAGTCGTTTACAAGATTACTTTTCGTTTACAAACATTGTAATCGATAACGATGTATATATGGCTACATATGCAGAATGGAAAGTATCAAACACAAATAAACAGGACACATTTGTATATTTAACAATTAGTACAGGAATTTCCTGTGCGATCATTCATCAAGGTTCGTTTATACGCGGGAATGGTTTTGCAGGTGAGCTTGGTTTGTTTCCAGTTTTGGCAGGACAATCATTAAATGGGTTTGAAAACTTAGAAAAGTCAGCCTCAGGCCCTGCAATAAAAAAACTTGCTGAAAAGCGATTAAACACTCCTAATCTTACAACAAGTGAATTTTTCTTGAAATATGAAGATAATGATAAAGAAGCAAAAGTGTTAATGAATGAAGTGGTCGGATCTTTAGCGCATGGAATATATTCAATTATATGTTTGTTAGATCCACACAGTATTGTTCTCGGTGGTGGAGTCATTAATAAAAATCCTTTTCTATTGGATTTAATAAAAGAATCATTGAAACAATATTTAATCCCTGAACAGCAGAATAGCCTAGAACGCTTATATATAAGTAAATTGAAAAGTGATTCAGGAATTGTAGGCGCCGGTTTAAAAGGATTGAGTAGTTAAAGGGAGGATACAAGATTTTGAAACACTTTAAAGATGAGAAAATCATTAAAAAAACAAAAGCAATTTTAATTGGTGCAGGTGATAGAGGGGCTAAAGCATACGCCCCTAACGCCAATGATTATCCACACGAGTTGGAGTTTGTAGCTGTTGCCGAACTGAATCCTCAGAGACGCGAAGCATTTGCGCAACAATACTCACTTTCGGAAAATCAATGTTATGCCTCATGGGAAGAAATGTTAGAAGATGACATCGATGCTGATGTAGCTTTCATTTGTACTTTGGATAGGCAACATTATGAGCCTACAGTAAAAGCAATCGAAAAAGGATACCATGTTTTACTAGAAAAACCGATGTCACCTGATCCAAAAGAATGTATATCGATGGTGGAGATTGCAAAGGAACATGATAAACTACTAACGATTTGTCATGTTTTAAGGTATACACCATTTTGGCAAAATATCAAGAGTATCATTGATGAAGGAAAAATAGGTGACATTGTATCGATTCAATTGAATGAAAATGTTGAAGTTATGCATATGTCACATAGTTTTGTACGTGGAAACTGGAATAATAGTGATGTATCAAGCCCGATGATCTTGCAAAAATCATGTCATGATATGGATATCTTAATGTATTTGATGGACCAAAAATGTAAGCATGTCAGTTCGTTCGGGTCATTGATGCATTTTAAGAAATCAAATGCGCCTAAAGATGGCCCTTTACGTTGTTTGGATGGATGTCCTATCGAAAATGACTGCGCATTTCATGCTGGAAAGTATTATTTAGGTGAAGGTAAAGGCTGGGCGAAAAAGTTCACAACAGATCATTCGCGAGAAGGAATTATTCATGCGTTAAATACCACGCCATATGGAAAATGTGTCTATCGTTCTGATAATAATGTTGTTGATCATCAAGTAGTCAATCTAGAATTTGAAAATGGGGCTACGGCTACTTTTAGTATGTGTGGATTCACAAGAGAGCAAACTCGGATTGTACAAATCATGGGTACAAAAGGTGAGATTAGAGGAAAAATGGATGAAAACACAATATCTGTTTTCGATTTCCTATCGAAAAATGAAACAGTTACGAAATTGAATGAACCCAAAAGTGGCCATGGTGGTGGCGATGAAGCTATCGTTAGAGACTTTTTACAAGAAGCAAGAAACTACGACGGAAATGAAAGCAGATCATCCGCTGCTGTATCACTTGAAAGTCATTTATTAGCATTTGGAGCTGAAGCTTCAAGGCGGCAAAATGGTAAAGTCATTCATATCGCTAATTTTGCTAATGAAGTTCTTTAATTTAGAATATGGCCTATAATCAGAGTAAATAAATATCTATATTAGCTGAGGGAAGGCATCCCCTAGCGTCGAAGCGGATTCAATGAGAACTTTCATTTCGAAATATAGTTACCTATATTATGGAACAGAGACTCCCAAATTCTAGCTAATCGGCACACTTAGACTAGGCTGAATAATAAGACAGTTTCCAATCTGTCCTATTACTATAAATACTGTATCATGTATATATTGTAGATTATCTACTAAATACGGTAATTATAGAAATGGAAAAGGTGATTAACAGTGGCAACAATTAAAGATATAGCAGAAAAAGCGGGTGTCTCTTCGGCAACTGTTTCGAGGGTACTCAATTATGATGCGACCTTATCAGTAGCAGATGAAACGAAGAAAAAGATATTTGAAGTAGCTGAAGAGTTATCATACCGAAAAACTTCATCCAAGAGATATGTTGATCAAAAGGTCGCTGTTGTACATTGGTATACAGAAAAAGAAGAATTAAATGACCTATATTATTTATCAATTAGACTTGGAATTGAAAAGCGATGTAAAGAAATTGGTATGAAACCAGAAGTATATTTTTTCGATAATATTAAAGATATTAAGGCAGCTGAAATTGAGGGTATTATTGCTGTTGGTAAATTTAGTGACCCACAAGTCAAAGAATTAACAACTATTAATCCAATGGTTGTCTTTGTCGATTACAGTCCTAATGAAGATAAATATGATGCAGTTGTCATTGATTTTGAAAAAGCAACGAAGAAAATAATCGATTTTTTCCTATCAACAGATCATAGTAAAATTGGATTTATTGGCGGGAGAGAGATACTAAAAGGTCAAATAGAACCTATAGAAGATTTACGGGAAAAGACGTTTCAATCGTATATGGGGGAAAATGGGCTGTTTGATGAACGTTTTGTCTATGTTGGCTCATTTTCAGTTGAAGATGGCTACAACTTAATGAAACAAGCTATAGAAGACTTAGGAGAAGACTTACCAACTGCCTTTTTTATGAGTAGTGATGTCATGGCGATTGGTAGTTTAAGAGCACTTCATGAGGCCAATATAGCAATCCCAGACCGGGTCAGTATCATTGGAATAAATGACATGACAGTTTCAAAATATATGTATCCATCATTAAGTACGATTAGAGTCTATACGGAAGTTATGGGAGAAACAGCTGTAGATACATTACTAGAAAGATTAGAAGGTAGAAAAATAGCGAAGAAAATACTTGTTTCGACCAAACTTGTTATCCGTGATAGTGTGAAAAAGTAAGTGGAGTATTTAGATGAAGAGTTATACATGTTGAATAAATCAAGATCTATATAAAGTGGGCGAAGGCGCCTTTCAATAACAGTAACTGGACTCCGGGTAGCCGAAACCCTAAGATTGGCGGGGAAATATCCTGGCTTAGAACGTGAGGTATCCTCTAGCACCGTAGCGAATTCTTTATTTCAATAGATTTAGTAGTGAAGTAACTTGGAAAGACAGTATGACTCTATATGGTATTTATTGAAAAATGGAGGTTGTAAAAAATGTTTAATCTAACGTCAGAACAAATCATCGACAGCAATGCGGTACATACGACAAGAGAAATACACCAACAACCAGCTGTATGGCAGGAATTAGTTACAGGTTTATTAGAGCAGCAAGAAAAATTCAAAGGATTTCTTAACTCCATTTATAAAAAACATGATACTGTACGAATTATTTTAACAGGTGCTGGTACATCTGCATTTGTGGGAGACACGTTAGTTCCAGAATTAGCACGACAAAATCAGCAAAACATCCAATTTGCATCAATCCCAACAACAGATATCGTCTCAAATCCGACAGAATACTTATTTAAAGATACACCAACAATCTTGGTATCGTTTGCACGATCAGGAAATAGCCCGGAAAGTGTAGCGACCGTTACATTAGGACAAGAGATTGTTACTGACTTTTATCAGGTTGTTATTACATGTAATAAGGACGGACAATTAGCGAAAAACATTCAAGGCGATGACAAAAGTATTACATTATTAATGCCTGAAAAAGCAAATGATCAATCATTAGCAATGACAAGTAGTTTCACGAGTATGATTATTGCCGCTTATGTATTGTTTACTGAGGACGTCTTTACAAATGACGTAGCAACAAAAGTCATTGCTAGCGCGGAACAACTAATTGAAAAACTAGGGAATGTTGTTGATGAAGTAGTAGAGTTTGATTTTGAAAGAATTGCCTATTTAGGTTCTGGTTTACTTGCCCAACTATCACATGAAGCGTCATTAAAAATGCTTGAACTCTCTGGTGGACAAGTTGTTGCAATTCATGAATCATCACTTGGGTTCCGTCATGGTCCCAAATCAATTTTAAATGACAAATCAGCAGTGGTTTTGTTTATGTCACAAAATCCATATACAAGAAAATACGATCTTGATATTTTACGGGAATTAGCGGCAGCAAAAACAGGCATGAAAATTGTAGCACTAACTGAAATAAATGATGAAGAAGTTGAAAAACTTGCTGACTGGGTTATTTCAGTGAATACGGGAACAGAATCACTTTCAAGCGACTTCCATCTTGCATTATTGTATATCATTTTTGCTCAAACTTTAGCATTGAAAAAGTCAATTCAATTGGGGATTACGCCTGATAATCCAAGTCCAGATGGAGCGATTAGTCGTGTCGTAAAAGGTGTAACAATCTATGACTATAAAAAATAAGCAATCCTGCAATCAAATCGATTCATTTAATGGAACAACAAGGGGGAAAAGTGATGGGATACGTACAAAATACAAAGGAAATGCTCATTAAAGCGAGAAAAGAAGGGTATGCTGTTCCTGCCTTTAATATTCATAATCTAGAAACAATCCAAGTGGTCATTGAGGCGGCAGTTGAATTAAGGTCACCTGTTATCCTTGCAGCGACTCCTGGAACGATGTCATATGGTGGGCGTGCGTACATTCAAGCCATTGCTGAAGTAGCAGCAAAGAGTAATGATATTCCAATTGCATTGCACTTAGATCATCATGAAACAATTGAATCGATTGTGGAATCGCTTGAGTTAGGTGTGAAAGCTGTCATGGTGGATGGATCACATGGTACCTTTGAAGAAAACATTATGCTTTCTAAAAAAGTAGTGGACAAAGCACATAAATACGGTGCAACAGTCGAAGCTGAACTAGGAAAACTGGTTGGGCAAGAAGATGATATCATTGTTGAAGCGGCAGATGCAGCATATACAGATCCAACTACAGTCCGAGAATTTGTTGAGCGAACAGGTATTGACTCACTAGCTGTTGCGATTGGTACAGGTCATGGGCTTTATGAGACTAAACCGAATCTTGACTTTGATCGTCTAGAAAAGATAAAAAACTTAGTAGAAATTCCAATTGTGCTTCATGGTGCTTCGGGAATATCGCAAGAGGATGTCCGTAAATGTATTTCACTTGGTTGTGCAAAAGTAAATATTTCGACGGAGCTAAAGATTCCTTTCTCTGATGCATTGCGCACTTATTTAATTGAAAATCCAAATGAAACAGACACAAGAAAGTATATGAAACCAGCCAAAGACGCTATGAGGAACGCAGTTAAAGAGAAAATAATCATGTGTATGAGTGACGGAAAAGCATGAAATTGTGGAGTGAGAGATTATTCTCACTCCATTTGAGTATAGAGGGCTAAATTTGGTGATTTACGATTGAGGATGGAGTGGTTTACGATGATATTAACGATTACATTAAATCCAGCTGTGGATATTAGTTATAAGCTTGATAACTTGTCACTTAACACGGTAAATCGGATTGAAGATGTTTCTAAAACTGTGGGTGGAAAAGGACTAAATGTTGCTCGGGTGTTACATCAGCTTGGTGAAAATGTGGCTGCGTCAGGATTTCTAGGCGGTAGTTTAGGAGAGTTCATTCGTTCGCGGCTTGCGACAATAGGAATTCAAGACTTTTTTGTTTCGATAAGTGGTGAAACGCGCAATTGCATAGCGGTGATCCATGAAGGGAAACAGACTGAGATACTAGAAAGTGGTCCTGTAATCACAGCAAGTGAAGCAGCACTATTTTTAGAAAAGTTTACTGAGTATGCATCTCAGGTTAACATTGTAACGCTATCTGGAAGTTTGCCAAAAGGCTTGCCGACGGATTTTTATGTAGATTTAGTGAGAATTTCCAACGAATATGACGCTAAGGTTTTGTTAGATTCGAATGGGGCTTTATTAACAGCACTCGTAGCAAGTGAACATAAGCCTTATTTAATCAAACCGAATGAAGAAGAACTTGCAGATTTACTTGGTCAAAAGTCTGTTGATGAGGTACAAATAATTGAAGCGCTAGAATCAGCGCTCTTTGCAGAAATTCCCTGGGTCGTTGTCACGCTTGGAGCAGATGGTGCAATTGTGAAACATAAAAAAACTCTTTACAGGGCAAAAGCTCCTGAAATTGAGGCGATTAATCCAGTCGGTTCGGGGGATTCCGTTATAGCGGGATTTGCTGCAGGAATAGCTCGTGGATTAGCAGATGAAGCATTGATCAAATTTGGACTATCAATGGGCGTTCTCAATGCCTTGGAAGAGCAAACAGGCCATATTAATGCAGAAAATGTAGAGTGGGCTGTTGATCAGATGTCGGTTAATAGAATCAAAAGGTGATGAGTACGATTGTGCGTATTGGTGTTGATTGTTATAGTGGATTAAATGTATGGAAGGAAGTTATTCATGGGAAGTTTGTATTTAATTAACGCTACAATTGTTTTGGAAGACAGTATTTTGTACGAAGGGTTTATACATATTAAAGAAGAAAAAATCGAGTCTATAGGTGGAATGGGAAATTGCCCCTCATCGGCTACGGCAGACCGGGTAGTCGATTGTAGAGGGAAACAATATGTGATTCCAGGTATGATTGATATTCACGTTCATGGTGCGGCTGGATTTGACTTTATGGACGGAAAACAGGAAGCTTTTGAAGAAATTGCGCTTGCTCTAGCGAAGGAGGGAACCACCTCCTTCCTGGCGACAACGATAACTAACCCAGTCTCTTATCTAAGTCATACGCTAAAAAGTCTTGAGAGATATAGAGCTGACAGTAATGGCCCAGGGGCCGCGGAAATGATTGGTATTCACTTAGAAGGCCCTTTTATTAATAAAGAACAAAAAGGGGCCCAGCCAGAGAGTGCCATTATTTTGCCGAATGCGAATCTGTTTAAAGAATGGCAGGAGTTGTCTGGAGATGCTATTAAAATCATCACATATGCCCCGGAGTTGGACAACAATTTTGAACTTTTAACTGAACTTAAAAGGGCCAATGTGATTCCGTCGATGGGGCATACAAATGCATCCTATGATGAATCGATTCATGCCATAACTCATGGTGTTACCCATGCAACACATTTGTTTAATGGTATGAAGGGAATGCACCATCGTGATCCCGGAGTTGTCGGAGCGGTGCTTTTACAGGACGATGTCCATGTTGAAATCATTCCTGATGGCATTCATTTTCATCCTGATTTATTGAAACTCATTATCAAGATGAAAAGGCTTGGAAATATACTAGCAATAACTGATGGGATGCGTGCGAAAGGGATGCCTGATGGGGAATATGATTTGGGGGGGCAGCAAGTGACCGTGCGCGACGGGAAATGTTTATTAACATCTACTGGTTCTTTGGCTGGAAGTATAGTCACGATGAATAGTGCTAGATTAAATCTTGCAAAGTGGCTTGAACTATCCATACATGAGCAAATACAAATCACTTCATCGAACCAAGCTGACCGTTTAGGACTATCAAGTCGAAAAGGATCGATAAAGACTGGTAAAGATGCTGACATTGTTGTTTTAGGTCAAGATGGGGCAGTTGAATTGACGATTTGTAGAGGTGCTATTGCTTTTGAACGTAATGGTGCATTCAGCTGACATTTTCGGGAGGTTATTCATGTGACATGGCAAGTTGAAGCGGAAAAATGGCGTAAATTTGAGAAACTAGAAGCTACACTAAAACAGCAACTTACGATTGAAGAAAATAATGAAGAGTTGCTGGAAGATTGTTTTTATAAAAACCTATCATTCGGTACGGCTGGCTTGCGCGGGGAACTTGGATTTGGTACGAATCGGATGAATCTCTACACTGTAAGAAAGGCAGCACTTGGGCTTGTTTTATATATAAAAAGCTGTGGGACGGCTGCTGAAAATCGAGGCGTCGTAATTGCTTATGATTCGAGGCATCAATCAACAGAATTTGCTCTTGAAGTGGCGAAAGTCCTTGGATTTAATGGCATTCGTAGCTATTTATTTGATGAGCTACAATCAACTCCCTTATTATCATTTGCAGTTCGCGAGTTGAACACGTTTTCGGGCGTTGTCATTACTGCAAGCCATAATCCGGCAGAATATAACGGACTAAAGGTTTACGGAGAAGATGGTGGACAAGTAACATTAGAAGCCGCAAATGCGATTACTGCTCATACGGAGAGTATTGATGACCTATTTTCGGTAGGGGTCGCGGAAGTGGCTTATCTCTTAGAAGAGGGACTACTTACATATTTGGATCATGAAATGAGCGACCGTTATCTATTGCATTTGGATGGACTTCTTTTGGGAGGGCAGCTTGATAAAAGTTTATCGATTGTTTATTCCCCACTTCACGGTGCGGGTGGAAAGTTAGTTTGTAAAGGACTAGAGATAGCGGGCTTCTCGAATGTAACTATCGTTAGTGAACAGGCAATTCCAGATCCGAACTTTACGTCCGTCAACTATCCCAATCCTGAAGAACCACAAGCTTTTGAAATGGCACTTATATATGGTCATAAAGTGAAAGCGGATTTACTCATAGCTACGGATCCAGATGCAGACCGAATGGGTGTGGCAGTACGAGATTTAGAAGGCGAATATGTCTTTTTAACAGGCAACCAGATCGGTGCAATATTATTAAATACATTGTTGGAAGATAAGTTGGACCGCGATACAATGCCTGAAAATGGTGTAGTTTTAAAAACAATTGTCACATCAGAACTTGGTAGGGCGATTGCACAGAAATATGACGTTAAAACAATGGATGTATTGACAGGGTTTAAATTTATCAGTGAAAAAGTCTTAGAATTTGAAGAAACTGCAGAGTATACTTTCTTATTTGGTTATGAGGAGAGCTTTGGCTACTTGATCGGCGATTTCGTACGGGATAAAGATGCTGTCCAAGCTTCGGTTTTAATTGCTGAAGTGGCCGCTCGTTATAAAGCAAACGGCCAAACATTATTGGATGGACTACAAGCATTGTATGAAGAGCACGGCTTTTATCAAGAAAGCTTGGAATCGATAACGCTAAGAGGGAAGAATGGAATGGCGAAAATTGATGATACCGTGAATTATTTCCGTTCGGCATCATTTGTAAGGGAGTTTACCCAACCCCTTTCAACTATTGAAGATTATGCGGCTGGTCATGCTGTTAGTGTTGAAACAGGAGATCAACGTCCACTCGATTTACCGATTGCGAATGTGCTTAAATTTATATTGACAGATGGTACATGGTTTGCGATTCGCCCATCTGGAACAGAACCGAAAATCAAGTTCTACTTTGGAGTCAAGGGTGGGACAAAAAATGAAAGTGACGCGCTTTTATTGGGCTTAAAAGGGGCTGTTATGATGGTTGTGCAAACATTAACGTCTAACTCATAAATAGAAACTGGGAGTGTTGGAAGGGTATTATCGCTAATATTCAACGAATAGTGAAAAAGAAAGGGGGGGTTCGATGATTAATCAATTACGTAAAATCTATTCTTCTCTCCTTGTATACTCAGAAGGACAAGTTGAACTAGATTCTACATATAAATGGTTTGAGACGGATGAAAATGAAATTATCGGTATTCCTGAAGGGGAATTAACCCCCAAAGATGTAACACTATTAAGCACTTTTTTAGTACCTTATAATATTAAATTTCCGATTCCTACAGATGAGGAAAAGAAATGGCGAAAAGTAATTCACTCGAGTGCATCAAATGCTGACTTGGATTTTAAATTGAAAAACCCCTATCGTTTTGTCTGTTTTTCTATAAAAAAGAATCAAATTGACCCTATCTTATTTAAAGACGCGATACATGAGCTTTTTGATAAACAAGTGCCTATTCTATGGGGAAGTGGACATGAAGGAATCATTATAGAAGAACAGACAACGGATGAAGATAACATCTCTTTCGAACAGATTATCGATATACTCATGAGTGATTTATATGTGAAAATTAACTTCTTTGTCGGTCCTTACAAGAAGGATTTGGAGGGAATTGCTCAACATTACCACACATTAAAGAGTGATGCCAAGAAAGTGTTTAGACATTCAAATAAGACAGTAGTCACATACATAGATGCTGTTCCACTTTTACTTATCAATCAGACAGAATCGGATTTCCGTACCGAAATCAGTCAGACTATTTTACAAGAATACATAGATGATGAAGAAACACTGAAAATGATTGAAACGTTTGTCCAATGTAATTTAAATATATCTGAGACGTCAAAAGTACTACATATGCACCGAAACAGTCTGCAATATCGATTGGACCGTTTTTATGAAAAAACGGGAATAGACGTCCGACAATTTCACCATGCAATGACAGTCTATCTTTCACTTTTGGCACGAAAGTAACTCTGGTAGCTTGAAAACTATCTGCTTTAATTATTGTTAAAACTGGTACTAGCAAACATGCACCAAGCCTGCTTCTATTTTTGTGCATATTCACCATTACTCAAATAGTCCGAATAATGTATGCTGTTAATAGATAGTGAAAACCCATACATACATTGGAGGGAATAAAATGGCAGACTTGAAACTAGTAAATATTAAAAAAGTATATGATAAGGATGTTGTCTCCGTACAAGACTTTAACTTGGAAATTAGAGACAAAGAATTTCTAGTGTTAGTTGGTCCGTCAGGTTGCGGTAAATCAACCACACTTCGAATGATTGCTGGTTTGGAAGAAATATCAGGAGGCGATCTTTTTATTGGGGGTAAAAGAGTAAACGATGTCCCGCCAAAAGATCGTGATATCGCTATGGTTTTCCAGAACTATGCATTGTATCCTCATATGGATGTTTACAATAATATGGCATTTGGCTTAAAGTTGCGTAAATTTAAAAAAGATGAAATAAAAAAACGAGTGGATAATGCTGCTAAAATTTTGGGACTTGAGGAACTATTAACTCGTAAACCGAAAGCGCTTTCGGGTGGTCAGCGTCAGCGTGTTGCTTTGGGACGTGCGATTGTTCGAGATGCTGAAGTATTCTTAATGGATGAGCCGTTATCTAACTTAGATGCTAAGTTACGTGTGCAAATGCGTGCAGAGATTCAAAAGCTACACAGGCGTCTACAAACAACTACTGTTTATGTAACCCATGATCAAACAGAAGCCATGACAATGGCGACACGCCTCGTTGTCATGAAAGATGGACTTATCCAACAAGTAGGTGCACCTAAAGAAGTTTATGATGAACCTAACAATGTTTTTGTTGGTGGATTTATCGGTTCTCCTGCAATGAACTTCTTAACCGGTAAATTGGAAGAGAATTATTTTGTCATGGGCGATGTAAAAGTCCTTGTTCCCGATGGTAAGATGAAAGTGCTTCGGGATCAAGGTTATGTTGGCAAAGATATTATTCTGGGCATTCGTCCGGAAGACATTCATGATGAACCGTTATTCCTTGATTTTTCTCCTGACACAAAAATCAGGGCGTCGATAGAGGTAGCTGAATTAATGGGGGCAGAAATTATTCTTTATTCAAAAGTGGATGACCAAGACTTTGTGGCACGTGTTGATGCGCGTTTCAACGTTGTGGCCGGAGAAACGGTCGACTTGGCATTTGACCTTGGTAAAGCGCACTTTTTCGATAGTGAATCAGAATTAAGAATCAAATAAGTTTATAAAAGATGCCGCTAAGGGAAACTGGTCTTTCTTTGGCGGTTTTAATTTTGGATCCATTTATGTTTAAAATCCAAAAGAGTTGGACAAACTAAGTATTCATGATATAAAAACAGATAGGAGAGTATGTAAATGACTGAGAAAAAACCTCCACACGAGCAATTGACCGAAAAAAATAATGAACTGTCTTCAGAACAAGAAGTACTGTATCAGGAAGAATATAAAAAAGCTGATAAAGTTGCTGAGAATGAAAATAAGGACAGGGAAAATAATAAAAAAGATTAAAGTAGACTGCTGATGAAAGTTGTGAATTAAATGATCTTTACGGTTTCAATAGTAACTAGTTGTAAGAAAAAGGGTTGCTCAATAAAAGCAACCCTTTTTGATACCAAGAATATACCTATTGTTGATTGTAAAACTCATCTATCGGAACAAATAAGCCAACCTTTCCATACGTTTCATGATCTAACGTAGCGAAAACAATGCCAATCACCATCCCATCACTATTCAGTACGGGGCTTCCACTATTTCCTCGATAAACCGGTGCCTTCAACATAACAACGGGCACATCCCAATCTGTTAACTGGATATAATCAATAATTGTACCTTCATTTGCAATGCCCTTAAAACTTAATGGATTGCCAATAAAGTTAATGGCTTCGTCATCTTCAAAGGTCGTTTGTTCAGCGAGTTCTAAATAAGGTAAGTCTTTGCCATGAACTTCTAAAACAGCGAGGTCAACCCATGGATATGTATGTATAACGTCTGCGGTAAAGCGTCCTTCGTCTGGAAAAAAGACGTTTACGGTGTCGCTTCCTTCGATAACATGATAGTTTGTTAGTATGGTCCCGTCATTCGAAATCGAGAACCCGGTCCCTTTGCTTGCTGCTGTCTGAATAACAACAACAGACTTTTTATAGGTAGCAATGTTTTCTTGCTTCGATAATTTTGAAGAGGTCTTTAGGAATTCAATGGCCGGGATTGAATACACTTCAAACATAACTGCAAACGTATTGAAAACCATTACGATGGAGATCATCCAAAATAGCCATTTGGGAAATGGGCGCTTTATTTTGCGACTTGTTTTTTCTTGTTCTTCTTTATAAAGCGCTTCTCGTTGCGCTTCTAATACCAGCACTTGCAGTTCTTCATCATCAATCTCTTCTATAAAGTCTTTATCATTTGAATCAGGCGGTTGTTTCTTGTCCGTCTCCATGTATCCACCCCCTAACTTTTAAACTCATATCTTTATAGCTCATTATAGCAAATGAAAGTACATAAGGTTTTTTCCATTAAAGCTTATATGAAAGATAGTGCTGAAATAATTGCGTTCCCTCTTCTTTGGTTGGCATAATTAGTAAATCAGAACATATAATGAATAGTTCAATGACATTTAGATGGAAGAATAATTACTATCCAACTGTTTTATTAGTACACACTCATTTTAAAAAAAGGGGAATAATTTATGAGCAGAAATAAGAAGAGAAGATTTATAGTTTCCGTTGCGCTAGTACTTGGGATTGGTGTACTGACACCCTCTTATACATTTGCCTCAGTGGAAAAAACTGAAATACAAGCTCCAATTGGGCAGATGCTTAAGGGGAAAGTCATAGAAAATTGGAGCAATGAAATCATTATTAAAGGGGAAGATGGTAAACGCTATCATGTTGGATTGCATGCTTTTACCGAGGAACAAATTCAGTCGATGAATGTTTCAGTTGGTGCCACAGTGCAAATCGAAGGTGAAGTGCTAGAAAGCTTTGCGGATTTCTACGACTTTGCCTATTTTGTAAAAAGCCTTCCTATAGGAGTGACCGAAGCTGAGATTAAAGAGCTAGAAACTCTCTACAATCAGAAGATGGCTTTGGAAAAAGATGAATTATGGGAAGAAGCAGGAGAGTTATGGGGGCAAATCAATCAAATAATCAATCCGCATTATCTTGCAAACTGGGAGCCAGACCCATTTGATGTGTATATAAGTATGTTTGAGTATGCGTTTACGGATGAAGACTTGATACAATTGGAAGAACTTTATAATCAGTGGATTTCGCTTGCGAAAAGTGGGGCGGAGGAAGAATCTAACGTAAAGATTAATCAGTTTTTCGAGATTGTTAATAATTATTATGTAGAACCAACGTTTGAAGAGTATATAGCGACCTTGAATATGACTATTTCAGAAGTGGATTATCCAGTTATTAAGCAATTGTATGAGGAAGCTCGTCAAACTAGCTATGATGAAGACAATCAACTTGCTATGGAAAAATGGGAGGCGTTCGATCTAGCAATGCAGCCGTATTACCGGGCGGCCTATCCAATGCCAACTTTTGAGGAACAAATATCTTATTATGATTTCGAGGTATCTAAGGAAGACTTATCTACACTAAAAGAAATTTACACAGTCATTTTGGAATTGGAACAGAACGGTAAATATGAGGAAATGGAGGGTCAATGGGATTCCTTTCACAGTATTTTGGAACCATATTTTGCGCTCAACCAAAGTATCCCATTCCGTGCTTCACAAGTCTTGATCGATGGTAAGACTTTTCGCTAAAATGCTTATATTAAAATGCCTATCACTTCGATAGGCATTTTTGAGTTTCATTATACTCTTGTTATCAATCACTGTGTACAGGCGCTTTTGAATTACTTCAAATGAACAAGTACCAGTATGCTCGAAATTGGTATGGCACTTGCAACCCTATAAAAAGTTAACTATTCAAAGGATATGGCTGGAAGTGACGAAGTCATTTCCAGCCATGCTTGTCATTCGGTAAAGATGTCATGATTGATATTCCTAAAGTGGGTGAAAACTTACCCGTATAAATATAGAATTTTGCGCTAATCAATAACCATTTTAAATGAGAAAAAAGTTATTTAACAACCGCTTCATTTTACTTCTATATATTGAACTAAAAAATCCCCTTGAATCTGCTGTGGAGCTCAATAATGTGAGAGTTGTAATTCGGGGTGTGGATTGTAGAACGCTTGGCGCTTTGGGGATGCCTTTGCCGCATCTGCTCTAGGGTGTTCCTTATCGAGAGAAATGTGATTTTGAGATGTATATGCCGAGATTATATGTGATTACTAGTTGATACTATATAAATTGAAATAAAGAACTCCATCGAACCGCTACGGCGCTAGGGGATGCCTTCCGCCATAAGCCAAGCAGCTTCGCCGCCAGTCTTATGACTTCGGCTACCCGGTGTCAGCAACTGGCTCCGAATAGGCGCCTTCGCTCAGTTTATACACCGGATTCAATAGTTCAACATATAGAATTAGAGTCAAGAAAGACACACTCCAGATTGTAGATTTCATCGCAGATAAAGAAATGCTCTCGCTCGCATAGATCATCTAGCGAAGACGCGTCTTCGTGGTAGCCGGAGCGATAAGACTGAAAGTGCTCTCCTTTCCGGCTTATC
Source organism: Sporosarcina sp. FSL K6-1508 (assembly GCF_038007465.1). Classification (NCBI taxonomy): domain Bacteria; kingdom Bacillati; phylum Bacillota; class Bacilli; order Caryophanales; family Caryophanaceae; genus Sporosarcina; species Sporosarcina sp. FSL K6-1508. Next base: position 3,133,316 of record NZ_JBBOXF010000001.1, read on the forward strand.
GCGGGAGGCATCCACAAAGCGTCGAAGCGGTATTAGCAGGAATTCTAATTCATTCCTCATGTATTGAGACATTCGTTGATCAAGTTCGATCGATTTATGGCACTCCAAGTTGTAGGACTCATCTCCGGAAAAGAAATGCGCTTTCTCAAAAAGATCATCCAAAAAGCGGCGAAGCGGGATTAGCGAGGAGTTCAATTTATTCCAAGTGTCAAAGTTTTTTCAACATACATAGGTCTGTTCTGAGGAACTTTATGAATCTTTTCTTCATGTTTTGCGTTTACATTCATCAACAATATGGGAAGAGATAGAGAGAATGTAAATAGAGGAGGAATTAATATGAAATTGGCAGCTTCTGTGAAAGAGCTAATTGAGTTTTCTGATGGTACCTTTACCGAAGAGAATCCTGTGATTATATATGTCAGTCAGGGAGGTCGAGTTCCAGATGAAACGGTTTTATTGGATGAGGATACAGCTAGTGCGAATAAGTTGCAAATATTGACGGTTTTAATTCATTCGGAAAAAGAATCCATTTATTATGAATATCCTTTTAATGAAGTAGTCGAAATGGAAGAAATCAATCATCAGCTAGAAGTATTGTTTGAGCGTTTTTCAAAAGAAGTGATCGATGCCAAAACGATGGCGAGAAAAGTAAATGGGGTAAAATGGGCAACGTGAAAAGTGATCAGCCAGAAATAAAAATGGCTGATCACTTTTTTCATTTATTTTAAATTGCTATGTTTATGACAATACTTTTACCATTGGAAATGGATGTATATAAAGCAAACGATACTTACTGTAAGTAATATGAATAGTTTAGAGCATTTACGGCCATATTGATAATTTAAAGACATTGTCGGTCGAAACCATAAATTTTACGCAATTAATATGTTATTTATAGGGGGGTCTTCATGACGAGTATAGTCAGAGTAACCAATGTAGAAATAACTAATTTGAAAAATGTAAAGCAAGGGAAGTTTCAAACAAATTCAACATTTGACGCATTGGATAAAGCCAATGTCATAGGATTTTATGGTCAGAATGGTTCTGGGAAAACGGCGGCCGTCGAATCGTTTAATCTGTTAAAGATACTGTTATCAGCCAATAATGAGGTGCCACTTCCCAAATTATCATCTAACTTGCTGTATTTTAAAGAAAAGACGATTCGCTTGTTGTTTCAATTTATAGTGAAAAATGAATACGGTGAGTTCTATGTTAACTATTCCGTTTCTTTATCTGTGGGTAAAGGAAGATACCAAGTTGTCGAAGAAAAAGTTTTCTCACGAGAAAATAAGGAAAACGAGCCATTCAAAAATCTGATTTCTAAAAGTGGTAAAAACTTTACTATCGGAACTATTGAATCGCATGAATTGCATGAGTCCGCAAGAGTTTCAGCCATGGTTGCCAATCGTATGGCAGCGAGTAATTCGACCTCTTTTGTGTTTAGAGAGGAATTAAGAGAAGTATTTGAAGATCTCTTAGAAGGAAATGAAGCTGAAATCATGAAAAATCTCTCAGTAGACCTTAATCGTGATTTACATGTCATTGATACGGTTCATTATGGTCTACTAATTGCCAATCTTGTTATGCCTTTTAGCGTTCATTTGGAAAGAAAGCGGGGACATATTCCTTATGAGATGCAAGATACAATGGTGTTGCCAATGGATTTATTTGAAACGATTGACCAAGTAGTTAGTCAGACGAATATTGTTTTACAAACGATTATCCCAGGTCTTCTAATAAAAATAAAACAGATCAATAAGCAAAAGTTGAGTGATGGCAGTGAAGGAGTCCGATTCGAGTTCCTATCAAAAAAAGGGGAGATTGAACTTCCTTTACGAAGTGAATCGGAAGGAACGTTAAAAATCATCTCTATTTTAAGTACACTTGTTGCAGTTTACAATAATCCGAATGCTTGCGTTGTCATTGATGAGCTAGATGCAGGTATCTTTGAATATTTACTTGGTGAAATATTAGAAGTTCTGAACGAAAATGCCCAAGGGCAACTTTTTTTCACTTCTCATAATTTGCGGATATTAGAAGTGCTTCCAATTCGAAACTTATGGTTTACGACGCTTAATGCAGAGGACAGATATCATCAGTTAAAAGGGGTTAAAAAGCTGAGTAATGCTCGGGATATCTATCTACGTGCTGTCCAACTTGGTGGTCAAGATGAAGAAATCTATGCGGAAACTAATCTATATGATATTAAAACGGCATTCCGAAGAGCAGGGATTTCAAATGACAAGTAATCAAAAGAAAGTCGTATTAGTGCTTGTAGAGGGAAGCTGCGAAGAGGTATTGCTATACAATCGGTTACGTACTCTTTTCCAACAGCATAACATCCGATTCCATATTCAGCACGGTGATATTTTATATGATTTGGACAGACCCGAAGAGCATATTAAATCGGTGATTGGAAATGCAGTAAATGAATTTATGATCAAAAGTAAATTTCGTCCGGAAGATGTATTCTGCGTATTGCATATTATTGATATGGATGGTTGTTTTATCCCCGAGGATGCTATCGTTATTGATGACACTCAAAAGGAATTAACTGTCTACCATGAAGATCGGATAACTGTTCCGCATGAAAAACAAAAGCAGCAAATAGCAGCTAGAAATGCGGACAGAAGTACTAATATCAATATAATGAAGGGGTTAGATACAATACTTTCCAGCAAAATCGACTACCGAATGTATTATTTTTCAAGAAATTTAGAGCATGTTCTATTTAAAGAACCGAATCCAGAAAAGGAAAGAAAATTTCCAGAGGTAGAACGATTTATAGAACAGTTGGAGATGCCTATTGAAGACTTTTTACAGGAGTCCATGCCCTTGTTAACTGGGATGGATCCTTATACGGAAAGCTGGAATAGGATTTCTGAAAGGACGGCTTCATTACAACAATACAGTAATGTACCTTTGCTATTTGAGTTTGTTAAATTACAGTCAGGTTTTTAAATGCCTGAAACGTGTCATAGCTATGGGGTTTGATAATGGTTATAGATGGAAATGAAATCACTTTATTTAATAAGTGATTTTTTTCTGCATCTTTCTTTCCGTATTAATATACTTATTACTGCGATTATCGTAAAATTATCACAATTGTTGAATTAAAGGTAAGTAAGCTGCATTCAAACTTTGAAGTTTATGGTAAAATAACACTGTCTAAAAGAATAGATAGCCGGTTAGAGAAACATACAAAAGCATCAATTAGGTAGCAGAACTTCAATCATGATTAACATTGCAATATAGCGATTCAATTTCTAATTGGGTTCGATAGTTTTAGTGAAAAATAATACCTTGGGGAGTGAATTAATTTATGGAGAACACTACAATGTTTATAATTGATAAAAAAGAAGGGTTAAGTCTAGAGTTCAGCAAATTGGTTTCAATGATGGAATACAGCAGAAAGACAACGATTCAAGAAATTGAAAACTTAACAGTTGAAGAATTGGACTTTCTTTATGATGAAGAATCGAATTCTATCGGAATGTTGTTAGCTCATATGATATCGGTTGAACAGACATATCAAATCATCACTTTTGAAAATCGAGAGATCACAGAAGAGGATATTGGCACATTAAACCCAGGATTAGAATTAGGGAGTAATGCGCGAGAGCAAATTAGAGGAAATCGCATTGATTTTTATTTGGAACAATTAGCTGAAACAAGGTACAAAACGGTTGAAACCTTTAAAACATTGCCTGATGAGTGGTTATTTGAACGAATGCCATTTTGGGATGGACTTCTTACGAACAATTATTTTAAATGGTTTCATGTGTTTGAAGATGAACTAAATCACAGAGGACAAATACGAATTATTAAAAAGATGATAAATAAGTAGAAAGTGCTCTAAGAAAAATTAGAGCCAAGGGATGGAAACAATGGCAGAAAAATTCGATACAGCAGAAAGTTATCAATGTCCTATCTGTAATGAAAATAATAATTGCTGTAATTCCACTAATAAGTCCCTAGCTCAATGTTGGTGTAGTGGAGAATTCTTCCCACAAGCTATATTCGTGCTAGTACCTTATGATAAATTGAGAAAATCATGCATATGTAAAAAATATCTTGATGAGTTCCAGGGTTGATGGAAGAGAGGGGAAAAAATTGTACGAACAAAAAACGAAGGAAACAGACAACGATGTCGTTGAATTTATTGAAAGTGTAGAAAATCTAAAAAAACGTGCGGATGCTTACACGTTACTCGAGATTTTTAAAGAGACGACTGGTTACGAAGCTAAAATGTGGGGACCAAGCATCATCGGCTTTGGATCGTATCATTATGTTTACAAAACAGGCCACGAAGGCGACGCACCGTTGGCAGGATTCTCCCCGCGTAAAGCAAAAACAAGTTTGTATTTTGCGCCCGGCGATAGCGAGCGAGATGCCTTGCTTGCGAAGTTTGGTAAACACACCTCTGGCAAAGCATGCGTGTATATTAACAAAGTTGAGGACATAGATACAGATGTATTAAAAGAACTAATTACTCAATCCGTTACATTTTTGAAAACACAATACCCCGATAACTAATAGCACTTCACGTAACGAGATTTATGCAGTAGTCCATTAATCAGTTGCGACAATTAATTCCTAAAGTATAGAAGTATCAGGACAAAACTTGGTTACATCAAGTTTAGATATGGCAACAATAGAAGTGACAAAGTAGCGTTTACATTCGATTGCGTAACGAATGTAAACGCTTTATTATTGGTAGTAATCAAACTATTGTAGCTTTAAAAAAACGGAAGGGAGTGTATGGGTATGGATAATGAACACCAATCAAATTCAGGATTCAAAATGAAAGTCCAACGTTTTGGAAGTTTTTTAAGTGGCATGATTATGCCGAATATCGGTGCATTTATTGCTTGGGGGATTATTACAGCATTATTTATTCCGACGGGTTGGATTCCGAACGCAGCAGTAGATCGTATCATCCCGAACAAGGTAAATGAAGATAAGACAGCATGGAGAGTGCATTCAAAAAATAATGGGGCGGTTTGCAAATCCATTTATATCTGATGACGTAATACGGGTAGGTCGTTCGCCTTTACGTAAACTTAAACTGAATGATCGGCTTGTCGGTCCAGCAACTCAATACGTGGAGTTATTCGGTAAGACACCTACTTACTTGGCAAAAGGAATCGCAGCAGCATTGCATTATGATTATATGGAAGATCCAGAAGCAAAGCTCATACAAGAGACGATTCAACAGCAGGGTATTCGTCATGCAATTGAAACGTTTACCGGATTGAAGGTCGGTACAGCGCTATTTACAGCGATTGAAGAGGGCTATCAAAAACTTGAGGTAAATTGAATTGCTTGAATGGCGGTCGGGAGAATGAAGAGTAGTCCTCTAAACAACAAAAAATACCTATCTATATGTGCTTGTACTCCAAAGCGCAAGTAGATAGGTGTTTTTGTTAATTTGACAAAAACGAAGCTATAATAAATCTAGCTTGGTCAGAGTAGGATGGTTCAGCCGCTTAAGTATTTTTAATGTGAAGTAGTTGTTCGGTTTATCGATAGCTTTCACATTTTTGATAATTATCCACTTACAACTTTCTTTAATGGTTTAATTGCTGGTCTTTCGCCTTCCAGTTGTACTTTTCTAATATCAACTCTGATTAAAATAGAAATAACGAGGGCAACGACAAACAACCCAGCGAAATAGAGCAAGCTGCTTTCATAACTACCCGTCGTGTCTTTCATCCATGCGGCGAACATAGGACCCGCGAGACCTGCCGCCGACCAAGCGGTTAGTATATAACCATGGATTGCGCCAAGCTGTTTCGTTCCGAAAATGTCAGCAATATATGCAGGAATGGTTGAGAAACCACCGCCGTAGCACGTATAAATGACTGCGAGCATGATTTGAAATAGCAGTACATTTGTGGTGAAAGGCAAGAGCGCAAACAAAAAGATTTGGATAACAAAAAATATGGTATACGTGTTTTGTCTGCCGATATAGTCGGAAGTAGCCGCCCATCCAAGTCGCCCGGCTCCATTAAAGATCCCAAGGACTCCGACAAGCGCTGCAGCTTGTACAGTTGTCATGCCGATACTATCAATCGCAAGCGGCTTTGCTGCTGATAAAATACCGATGCCACATGTGACATTAATAAAAAGCATTAGCCATAAATAGTAAAAACGTTTTGTTTTCACTGCTTCATTCGCTGTCAATTGTGCCAAGTCTTGTTTTTGTTCCACTTTTCCAGCCTTCACTTTTTCAATAAATCCGGCAGGCGCCCAGCCAACCTCAGGTTTTTCAAGATATAAGGAGGATAAAATCATAATTAAAAAGTAAGATGCACCCAGTATATAAAATGTGTTTTTCAGTCCAACTGAAGTAATAAGCGCTTCCATAATCGGGCTACTAATGGCAGCGGCAAAACCGAATCCCATGATTGCAAGGCCGGTCGCGAGTCCACGCCGGTCCGGAAACCATTTTACAAGGGTAGATACTGGCGCAATATAGCCGACACCAAGTCCAATACCTCCCAGTACCCCATAAAATAAATAAAGCAACGGGAGCGAGGAAGCGCTTACAGCGAATCCGGCACCAATTACACCTGTCCCAAAACAAATGGCTGCTAAGATACCTGCTTTCCTCGGCCCATATTTTTCGACAAAATGACCGAGAAACGCTGCTGATAGACCCAAAAAAAGTATGGCTATACTAAATGTGAGTTGCACTTGACTAGTGGACCATCCGAACTGATCAATCAATGGATTAGTAAAGTTACTCCAGGCGTATACAGATCCGATAGAAATATGAATACCTACTGCGGATGCGGCAATCAACCACCTGTTCTTCGTTTTCCTACCCTTCAATACCTTTTCCCCCTTTACGCAAATATGAAATTAAACAGACAAAAGTCTGTAATTCCCAAAGTTCACTTCCAACTCCCAAAATCACTATTTAGTTAGCCTTGTATATACATGAAAATTGAATTGTTAGAAAAGACTAGATATTCCAGTCATACTAGCATCCTTTTTCCATTTTGTCACGAATGTTTTTTTTAGAGATGAAAGGAAGCATTATTTTCTTCGACAATGATCCGTTCCGGATGGGTATACAGGTTGAAGGAATTTTGCCGTATAAATCCGACGGTCGTAATTCCAAGTTCTTCTGCAAGTGTTAGGGCCAATTCAGTAGGCGCGGATTTTGACAGAACAATTTCACAGCCGATTTTTGCGACTTTCAATAAAATCTCCGATGAAATGCGGCCGCTGAAGACAATTACTTTGTCTCTGACTGGAATCGCATGTTTTAGACAATGTCCGTAAATTTTATCCAATGCATTATGTCTTCCAATATCCATCCTTGACAGAACAATGCCAGTAGCTGTGCAGAGCGCCGCATTATGGACACCCCCGGTTTGGTGGAACAAGCTTGCCGATTGATCCATCTGCCTCATTAAGAAGAAACAATCTTCTGGGGTAAGCACTATGTGAGTTCCCATCATTCTTTTTACAGACAAAGCATCGTTAGCGAACACAAATCCTTGTCGGCTCATACCGCAACAAGAGGTGATATAGCGTTTATTCAACAACTTTTCGTAAAAGGGATACATCTTGTCCGTTTTAATGTGCACAATACCCAATTCTTCTTGCACCACAATATCTTTAATATCTTTGTAATTTGGAATGACACCCTCAGACGCCAAAAAACCGACGACCATGTCTCCAATGTACTCGGGGGAGCAGACGATGGTTGCGAATTCTTGACCATTAATTTTGATGGTGACAGGATGTTCGACTACAATTTGATCTTCCTTTTTCTTGAAATGTCCGTTCGAATATCGAATAACAGTCCGTTTGTTATCTTGTTCCATCTGCCTTTCCTCCCTTGTTGTCAATTGGTCTGTCAAATAGGAAGACCGAAACAGCTATGTCATCACCGAGTTTTATATCTGAGAAAAGGTGGATAAATTTAGCGCCGACAAGTTCTTCCATTCCTTCTGGTGGCGCTTTTTGATAGACTTCCTGAATCATTCGAGTCCTCGCAGCATGGACCATTTCTTTACCTTCCGGTGTACTGGCGATAAAAGTTTCGGTAGGAGTCAAGTTTCCATAAAGTGTTGAGATAATCATATTGTCAACAAAAACCGTATGGATTCTTTCAGGCCCCTTTCCGAATAATTCTTTGCGTAGCTTTCTGATAATATCATTAAATTCATGTGTTTTTTTCAACATGGGGTTATTCCTCCTCTGTAAATAAAAGAAAATAGTTTAATAGGTGAATTATAGATTGTTTATTCCCGCAAATTCAAATATACTAGTATCTAAGAGGGCGTTATGGTATGAACTGCCATGGCGTTATCGAGAGTTAACAGTTAATATGGATTGGTAATTTAACAAGTCCTGTTAGAAGACTATTCCACTATGAAAGTGCACTTGTCAAGTCGGTGTATTTTTTCATGGTGGTTTTTTATTTATAAAAAGGAGGCGCATACATGCCAATCAAGATTAACGGTTCCAATTATGACTTCGTGGAAGGCAAAACAATACTTGAAGTGATTAATGACCATAAAATTTCTCATCCGCAAATTTGTTACTTACCTGAAGTGGACCCAATTGAGACATGTGACACATGCATCGTGGAAGTGGATGGTCGTTTACTGCGGGCTTGTTCAACGAAAGCAGTTTCTGGAATGAGTATAGCTCTTTCTTCGACTCGTGCTAAAGAAGCCCAGACCGAAGCTATGGACCGCATTCTTGAGAATCATCTGCTGTATTGTACAGTATGCGACAACAACAATGGTAACTGTAAAATACATAACACAGTGGATATGATGGAAATCGAACATCAAAAATATCCGTATGAACCAAAATGTACACAGGAAAGTGTTGATTTCACACACCCATTTTATCGTTACGATCCAAATCAATGTATCGCTTGCGGTCAGTGTGTAGAAGTATGCCAAAACCTGCAAGTCAATGAAACCTTGTCGATTGATTGGGAGAGAGATCGTCCAATTGTTCTGTGGGATGAGGGAGCGAAAATCAATGATTCTTCCTGTGTAGGTTGCGGCCATTGTGTTACTGTATGCCCATGTAATGCACTGATGGAAAAATCAATGCTTGGTGAAGCTGGATTCATGACCGGACTAAAAGAGGAAATCCTGACACCGATGATTAATCTTGTCAAAGACGTGGAGCCGGGATACAGCGGAATTATGGCCATATCAGATGCTGAATCGGCAATGCGTGATACGAGGACGAAAAAAACGAAATCCGTTTGTACATTCTGCGGCGTTGGCTGTTCTTTTGAAGTATGGACAAAAGACCGTAAAATTTTAAAAGTCCAGCCTGTTTCTGATGCGCCAGTCAATGCGATTTCGACGTGTATAAAAGGGAAATTCGGTTGGGATTTCGTTAACAGTGAAGAACGAATTACGACACCACTTATCCGGAAAGGTGATACTTTTGTTGAATCCTCTTGGGAGGAAGCACTTGACCTTGTCGCTCTGAAACTTGGGACAATCAAAAAGGAGTATGGTAAAGACGCTGTTGGAATCATTTCCTCTTCTAAGATTACGAATGAGGAGAATTACGTGATTCAAAAGCTAGCCCGTCAAGTATTTGAAACGAATAACGTCGACAACTGTTCTCGTTATTGCCAGTCCCCGGCAACGGATGGCTTGTTCCGAACAGTCGGAATGGGAGGGGACGCTGGAACGATTAAAGATATTGCTAAAGCCGGACTCGTGATTATTGTCGGAGCTAACCCAGCTGAAGGCCATCCTGTACTTGCAACTCGCATAAAGCGAGCTCATAAATTGCATGGGCAAAAGCTAATTGTCGCTGATTTGAGAAAAAATGAAATGGCTGACCGTTCCGATATCTTTATAAGTCCGAAGCAAGGAACTGATCAAGTATGGCTCATGGCAGTAACAAAATACATGTTTGATAGGGGTTGGCATGATCAGACGTTTATAGATGCCAACGTACATTACTTGGACGAATTCAAAGAAGTGCTTGAAAAATATACACTTGACTATGCTGAAGAAGTTTGTGGTGTTTCAAAGGATATGCTGATCAGGACGGCGGAAATGATTCGTGATGCTGACGGTACTTGTATTTTATGGGGAATGGGTGTCACGCAAAATACCGGCGGATCGGATACTTCCGCCGCGATATCCAATTTGTTGCTTGTAACGGGTAACTATCGTCGTCCCGGTGCAGGAGCCTATCCGCTCCGCGGGCATAATAACGTACAAGGCGCGTGTGATATGGGTTCGCTACCAGGATGGCTTCCCGGTTATCAGCACGTCACTGATAGCGAGGCGCGGCAGAAATTCGAAAAGGCATACGGTGTGAAAATCGCTGATAAACCTGGGCTTGATAATATTCAAATGCTTCATTCTGTTGACGATGGAATCATGAGAGCGATGTATGTTGTGGGTGAGGACATGGCGCTCGTCGATTCCAATGCGAACTACGTACATGATGTCTTGGCTAAACTAGACTTTCTCGTTGTACAGGATATTTTCTTTTCTAGAACAGCACAATATGCGGATGTCATTCTACCGGCGGTTCCCTCTCTTGAAAAGGATGGCACTTTTACAAATACGGAAAGACGCGTGCAACGGTTATACAAAGCACTCCCAGAATTAGGCGACGCACGGGCGGACTGGTGGATTGTACAGGAAATCGCTAACCGTCTCGGTGCAAGCTGGAACTATGGGCATCCGAGTGAAATTTTTGCGGAAATGGCAAGTCTTTCACCGTTATTCAGTCAAGCGAATTATAGCGTGATGGAAGATTGGAACAGCTTCTTATGGGGCAGTTTAGATGGTGCCAGCACACCGCTCCTGTATATGGATGGATTTAATTTCCCAGATAAGAAAGCACGCTTTGCTCTTTCTGACTGGGTCAAACCTGTAGAGTTTCCTGTAGAATATGATCTCCATATCAATAACGGTCGCTTACTTGAACATTTTCATGAAGGCAATATGACGAATAAATCGGACGGGATCCAGGAGAAAGTGCCGGAGGTTTTCGTAGAGGTTTCGTTGGAACTTGCGAAAGAACGCGGTGTGCTAAGCGGCTCAATTGTACGCCTAATATCTCCGTACGGAGCATTAAAGCTGCCAGCGCTCGTAACGGATCGAGTAAAGAAAAACGAGTTATTCTTACCGATGAACTCAGTAGAAAAAGATTCGGCTATTAACTTCTTGACCGGCCCGGCTGTCGATCAGCGCACGAATACACCTGCTTATAAACAGACGAAGGTACGAATGGAAGTGATTCGAAAAGCGGGTGAGAATCCATTACCAAAGTCTAACCATCGTAATAAAGAGCGCCACCCGCAAAATGGTGTAGAAGTGGAGCGGAAATGGGCGCGCCCTGGATATCTGCAACTTACTGAAGAGAAAGAAAGGTGATGTTCAATGGCAGTGCCGATTACTTCGATTAAGAAGAAGGAACTGACACAAGAAGAAATCAAACAGAAAAAACTGAAGGAACTGCAGTCATTGATTGCTGAGCAAGAACAGGCACTCAATAAAATACTGAAAATTACCGGTGAATTGGATGGCGCTGGAGTTTTCGACGCACTGAAAGCGATGATACAAGCTAAAAATGAAATCGCTAAAATTGCGGTAGACCAAGCGTCGCGCGACCCAGTGACCAATCTAATCAACCATGTATTAAATGCAACCAGTGTAATTTCATCCATTGATCCTGATGTTACCGGGAAACTTGCGAAGAGTGTCAAAAGCGGACTTCATGAAGCAGAACTTTATAGGGGCAATGAGCAAAGAGTAAGCATTTTTCAATTGATGACTGCTCTGAACGATCCTGATACAAACCGTGCTGTGAAGTTTGGATTAGATTTCCTGAAAGGAATGGGGAAAGAGTTAGGTGAGGAAAACTAGAAAATAATGTCCCTGGTTCTAAAATGAATCAAAATGGTTTTGGGAGAGGGTATATGTTCTGTTTATGATAAAAACCTCCGTCTACGGGGATAAGTCGTAGACGGAGGTTGGAGGATATGTTCCTCAGCGGAGTAATTCATATTGAAAAATGGTTCCTGTGATACCGGGACTCAACAAAAATAAAAATACTTGGCATTGATTTGAAGTCTGTGGCGAATCAATCTCTAGGGACAAATGTTTTACAATCCGTTTCTTCACTACTGGTTGCTTGTTTGCCCTTTTGACTGACTACGTAAATGGAGTTTGCCTTACATTTGTTTCCGGATCCCCAATACTTACAGTTATTCACTTCACAAAGAATTTCCTGAGCCATAGTAGCACACCTCCTTTTTATTAGGATGAACAGAAATGAGAGGAATGATACTTTTTATCTTTAGCAAGCATCTACTTACAGACCTTTTGTCCATTTTTATCCCGCGTATAAATGGAATCGTTGCTTAGGAGCAGAGTATGATGGATAATGTTAACTTAGCACGATTAACTGTAGGAGATGTTTATAAATGTCTATTAAAAGAAAAGTGGAAATGAAATTAGAGCAACAGAGGAATCAAAAAGAAAATCGGGGACGATTGTTAGTGAAGTGTCCGGATAAACCAGGAATTGTATCGACTTTGTCGACATTTTTACTTAATCACGATTCGAATATCATCGAATCAAGTCAGTATTCAAATGATCCCGAAAATGGCACCTTTTTTATTCGAATGGAGTTTCACTGTGAAAATCTGATGAAAAAGGCCGAGCAAATAGAAATAGATTTTGAGGCTATCGCCGCAACTCATTCGATGGATTACCATTTCGCTTATGAAAGTGAGCGAAAAAAAACAGCTATTTTTGTTTCAAAAGAACCACATTGTTTAATGGAGCTTTTGTGGGAATGGCAAAGCGGGGACCTTGACACAGATATAGTCGTAGTTATTAGTAACCATGAGGATGCACGGGAGTTGGTCGAATCTTTAGGGATTCCTTTCCATTATATTCCCGCCAATAAGGACATCCGAAAACAAGTAGAACAAGAACAGATTCGATTGATGGAAGAATATGATGTTGATTTATTGGTTTTAGCTCGTTATATGCAAATTCTTACGTCTGATTTTGTCAGCCGTTTTCAGCATCAAATCATCAATATTCATCACTCTTTCTTACCGGCATTTATTGGAGCCCGGCCATATGAGCGTGCATATGAACGCGGTGTGAAATTGATTGGTGCGACGTCCCATTATGTAACAAACGATCTTGATGAAGGCCCAATAATTGAACAAGATATCGAACGGGTGGGTCACCGTGATAACGTAACTGACTTGAAAAAAATCGGCAGCCGAATTGAGCGGCGTGTACTTGCAAAGGCCGTAAAGTGGCATCTTGAAAATCGCATTATTGTAGAAGATAACAAAACGATTGTGTTTCAGTAATAAGGACCAGTTACTAAATTAAACACGAATGATGGTAACCTCGTGTTTAGTGCGTAACTGGCCTTTTTTTTGTTCTGGAAATTATGAAAACTGAAAATGTCAATAAATTGTAACGCTGTGTACGCTTTTGTTCATTATAAATTTACTTCTACGTGCATTGAAAAGATGCGATTCTATCCAAGTCGATTCTCCAAGGAATCCATGCATAGCCATCCCATTTAAACCCCGTTGTCGTAATATAATCGATGTACGTTGGATGAAACCAAAAAGAAGTCCGGTTTACGAGCCGGAGATAGGTATCGTGATATAAACAACCCCGTAGCGCGCCTGGATCTATAGAAAATGATCCCGCTTGTTGTTTTGGCACCACAGATGGCGGTGGATTAGTCGGTGCAGCACCTTGTTTCGTCTGTTGGGTTTGTTCTTGGCTTTTTGGATAATGTGGCTGTCCAAAGGGTAATTCTGTGTTATTAGGATTATGCGGGACTGGAAATTGATCCTCAAACAAAATTGAGCGCCTCCTTTTTCGATATATTCTTAGTAGTATATGTAAGCATTGCATATTAGGAACTGCCCTATAAAGGCTTTTCGATTAATTTTCAAATGCTTCCAACCCTTCTGATTACTAACTTTGGTTAAGTTGTGCACAAATGATAAGATAGGAACCAAGAAGAAGTTAGAAGTTAGTGTGAAAAAAGTATCTGAAGCATTGGATTTTTTCCAAAACAAGAAAAATAATGGCTGATTTTTTTGAATGTAGTTCCGTATTTATGCGGAAATGAACATTGTCCTTTTGAATGGACTGCAGTATCCGAACAAAGCAGTAGATTAGTGAAGCGGGAAGACATATGTGATAAAATTAGTATAGAAATATTTAATTAGCGCAACTACTTAGATCTGAAATGATGTAAACTAGTTATATATAATAAGAAGGAGTTGGATTAACATGGTTGAAAAACAATTTACAGTTACAGATGCGAATGGAATTCATGCACGCCCCGCTTCAATATTAGTGAGTACAGCAAACAAGTTTCAATCCGAAATAAGTTTGGTCCACAACGAGAAAAATGTCAATTTAAAATCAATTTTGGGTGTAATGTCTCTAGGTATCGGACTAGGCGAAGAGTTTAAGATCAGAGCTGAAGGAACCGATGAACAGGATGCACTTGATGGTCTTGAAGAAGCGTTGAAAAACGGAGGTCTGACTAATTAATGAGCTTACTACATGGGATTTCTGCGTCAAACGGAATTGCGATAGCTAAAGCATATCGTTTTGTTGAACCAGATTTATCTTTTAGCAAAAAAACTGTTGAAGATATTCCAGAAGAAATTGCACGTTTTCATTCTGCTCTCTCTATCTCAAAGAGTGAGTTGGAAGTGATTCGTGATACTGCTGAAAAAGAACTTGGTACAGATGAAGCAGCAATCTTTAATGCTCATATATTAGTTTTAATTGACCCTGAGTTAGTTACAGCAATTGGAGATAAAATTAAGTCAGATAAAGTGAATGCTGAATATGCACTTAAAGAAACGACAGATATGTTTATAATGATGTTTGAGCAAATGGATAATGAATATATGAGGGAAAGAGCAGCAGACATTCGTGATGTTACGAAACGCGTGCTGTCTCACTTGCTAAATGTTGAAATTATCAACCCAAGTATGATTACTGAAGAAGTAGTTATTATTGCCGAAGATTTAACACCCTCAGACACTGCCCAGTTAAATCGTAAGTTTGTAAAAGGTTTTACAACAAATATCGGTGGGAAAACATCACATTCAGCGATTATGGCACGTACATTGGAAATTCCTGCAGTTGTTGGAACAAAGGAAGCAACGAAGTGTATCAAAGATGGTGATATTGTCATTGTTGATGGATTTAATGGACAGGTACATATTAACCCCACTTCAGAAGTCATTGCTACATATGAAAATGAACAAGTAAAGTTCGAGCAACAAAAGGCGGAATGGGCAAAGTTAGTGAATGAAAAAACAACTACCGCAGATAAACATCATGTTGAATTAGCCGCAAATATCGGCACCCCTGAAGACTTAGAGGGAGTCATTAATAATGGCGGGGAAGGGATTGGTCTATACAGAACCGAGTTTTTGTATATGGGCAGAAACCAGCTCCCAACCGAGGAAGAGCAATTTGAGGCTTATAAAAAAGTTCTACAAGGAATGTCAGATAAGCCGGTGGTTGTACGTACCCTTGATGTAGGCGGGGATAAAGAACTCCCTTATTTAAATCTCCCTAAAGAAATGAATCCATTCCTAGGTTTACGTGCAATTAGGTTGTGTCTACAAGAGCAGGCTATTTTCCGAACACAGTTAAGAGCACTTTTACGGGCAAGTGTATTTGGAAATCTGAAAATCATGTTCCCTATGATTGCTACTCTCGATGAATTCAGACAAGCGAAAGCCGTTTTAGAGGAAGAGAAACAAGAACTTCTAAACAATAATATAAATGTCGCGAATACTATTGAGGTCGGCATCATGGTGGAAATTCCTTCTACTGCAATTTTAGCGGATCAGTTTGCGAAAGAAGTTGACTTCTTTAGTATTGGAACAAACGATTTGATCCAATATACGATGGCTGCTGATCGTATGAATGAACATGTTGCCTATTTATATCAACCTTATAATCCGGCAATTCTTCGTTTAGTTAAAATGGTCATTGACGCTGCACATAATGAAGGGAAATGGACTGGAATGTGCGGGGAGATGGCTGGAGATGAGATTGCCATTCCTTTATTACTAGGTCTTGGTCTCGATGAATTCTCGATGAGTGCCACGTCAATTTTAAAGGCACGCGCACAACTCCTACAATTGAAGAAGTCCGATATGGTGGAGCTTGCAAATGAAGCACTTCAGATGGCGACTGCTGACGAAGTAGTCCGCGCGGTTAAGGCACGCAGTAACTTATAAATTTAAAAGAACAAACATAAAAAGCAACATCCCAGAACTTCGTCAATCGTTCAGGGATGTTGCCTTTATGCTATGTTTTGACATATTCTTTTCCCCGAAGCATTCCAACTACTTGTTCATACTACAACTCCGAAGTATCTCACTGGCAGATACTTGTTGATATTTCCTTGATAGTAGCCTCAGAACGAATTTAAGCTTAACCCATAAATAATGGGAAATTGAATACGATGTATAAACTGAGCGCACCCATTAAAAAATGTACGAACTAAATTTGATTAGGAAAACGATTTAATTCTGATATGGAGGAAATAAAATGACCAAAAAAATGATTATGTTTGATATTGACGGGACGCTACTTGATCATGAGAAAAAATTGCCTGTTTCTGCGAAGGAAGCTATTAAATCTTTAAAAGAAGTTGGACATGAAGTAGCCATTGCTACAGGACGGGCTCCATATTTCATTAATGATTTAAGAAAGGAATTAGAAATTGATTCCTTTGTTTGTTTTAATGGTCAATACGTTGAAATAGAAGGCGAAGTCATTTATAAGAATCCAATTGATAAAGAATTGTTAATGCAGTTATCGGACTTTTCTACTTCATATGATCATCCTCTTGTATATATGGGGGCTGAATTTATGAAATCCAATACGGGGTCTCATTCTGAAATAGAAGAATCCCTACGTTCCCTTTTTATTGATACAGCACAACTTGAAGTTGACGCTAATTACTATAACAATACAGAAATCTATCAAACACTGCTCTATTGCAAGGAGCATGAAGAATCTTCCTATCGGAGCAATTTAGGAAGCTTGAATTTTATTCGCTGGCATGAATTTTCGATGGATGTTCTGCCTCTTGGCGGTTCGAAAGCGAAGGGAATTGAAAAATTCATTGAAAAAAAAGGTTTTACGAAAGATCAAGTCTATGCTTTCGGTGATAATTTAAATGATATTGAAATGCTTCAATATGTCGGTTATGGAGTTGCAATGGGTAATGCACCCGAGGAAGTAAAAAAGATAGCAAGATATGTTACGAAAGATGTGAGCGAAAATGGCATTGCCTATGGTTTGGAAATGGTGGGATTATTACCATAACTGATTTTATCAATCTTCGCTTTTCACACTCGGTTAATTTGAAGATAGTAGACAAATACATAAATAAAAAATCAGCCATTCATATAATTGGCTGATTTTTTATTCCGCAGAATTAGTAGAACAACTCACACATTATGTAATCAGCAATAGTCACTAAATCAATAATCATGCCATTTTTTCAAAACAAATATTACTTGTTTTGGAGCATGGCTTCTTTTTATTTAATAAGAATGTTTGGTTTTCAAAGTTTCGGGGCAATACTTGTGGAAACAAATTATCGATGGCAGATTAGAACAAGCTATCGTATTTGGTATAAAGGAGGAGACATTTTGTTGAAACTTAAAATCTTTCTAGTAGCGACGCTTTTTGCATTTTCGACATATGCAGTAGCATCTGCATCAGTTCTTTCACATTCTCTTGATAGTGGTAATGGATTCGCGTATCTTCAATATCTTTCAGATGAGGCAGACATTCTTTTGGATGCATCAGAAGTAAGTAAGGTTCCATCTCAGGATGCTTTAGATATGGAAATGGTAGTAGAATATCCGCCTTTGGAAATAGCATCTGAACCTGAATCTGAACCAGAATCAGAACCAGATCAGTATACAGTGATTAAGGGAGATAATTTATATCGAATTGCACTTTCTCACAATATTTCTTTAGAGTCACTTACCAGTTTGAATGACTTGACGGATGATTTGATTTACCCAGGAGATGTATTAATTGTCAGTGGAAATGAAGAAGAAATCGGATCAGTTGAGACTGCCTCAGATACGATGGCGACTGTAATTGTGCCAAAGTCCTCGCCCCCGCCAGTAAGCGATGAAAAAGAGATGCTCGTTACAGCTACAGCTTATACAGCATACTGCACTGGCTGTTCAGGGACTACTGCTTATGGCATCGACCTGCGTTCAAATCCAAATCGAAAAGTAATAGCAGTAGATCCAAGAGTTATTCCGCTCGGTACAAAAGTATGGGTTGAAGGGTATGGAGAAGCGATTGCCGGTGATACAGGAGGAGCTATCAAAGGGAATAAAATTGATGTATTCATTCCTTCTCATGATAATGCAATGGAATGGGGCGTCAAAAAGGTAAAGCTTAAAGTCCTAAATTGATGAGGGGTGCCTGTGCAACAACATAGTCATGTTGTTGCACAGGCAAATTATAGTTAAGATAAACGGCTTTTAAAATCTTCATACCCAAATTGTTGAATGACTTTAACACCGTCTTTTACAGTATTAAGAACAATGGAAGGTAAGTTGACACCGTTAAATGTATTGTTTTTAACCATTGAATAGTGAGCCATATCGCAAAATACGAGTTTATCACCGGGAGTTAATGGCTGATCAAATGAATAATCGCCAATAACATCACCGGCAAGACATGTAGGCCCGCCGAATCTATATGTGTAAGCTTTTTCGTCCGGCATTCCTGCTCCAATGATTTCAGGTCGATAGGGCATTTCTAATACATCAGGCATATGACATGCTGCCGAGGTATCTAAAATGGCAATTGGCATTCCGTTATGGAGGGTGTCTAAAACAGTAGCTACAAGATAGCCGGTATTCAATGCTACAGCTTCACCAGGTTCCAAGTACACTTGAACACCATATTTCTCCTTTATAAACAGTATCGAACGGATAAGTGTTTCGATATCATAATCGGGTCTTGTAATATGATGCCCGCCGCCGAAGTTGATCCATTTCATATTTTTAATGTATTTCCCGAATTTCTCATCGACGACTTGCACAGTACGTTCTAATGTATCCGAGTTTTGTTCACACATTGTATGGAAATGTAATCCATCGATCCCTTCAAGTTGATCCTCTTCAAAATTCTCTAGCGTAACACCAAATCTAGAATGTAAAAAGCATGGATTATACATATCAACTTCGATTTCGGAGTACTCCGGATTAATACGAAGTCCAACTTCCATTTGTTTCGGATGGTTGTTAACTTTGTCTTTGAATTGATTGTATTGTTGAAAAGAATTAAAGACAATGTGATCTGAATAAGAAAGAATCTCATCAAACTCAGTTTCAGAAAATGCAGGGGCATAGGTGTGAACTTCCTTGCCCATTTCTTCATAACCCAGTCTCGCCTCATGTACAGAACTGGATGTTACACCATTCAAATATTCTCCGACTAAAGGATATACAGAGAACATAGAAAAACCTTTTTGTGCGAGGAGAATCTTACAGCCCGTCCGATCAACAACAGACTTCAGTTTCTCCAAGTTTTTTATAAGCAGCCCTTCATCCACTACATAACAGGGCGAGGGGAGTTCATTTAAATCAATGTTCAATTTCTGGTCCTCCTCAGTCAATCAATTCAGGATTAAAGCTTTCTTGCCACGGTAGACCATATTCGTTGAGTGCTTCCATGAATGGATCTGGATTGAATTCTTCGATATTATGCACGCCAGGGTTCTTCCATTTACCTGTCATAACAAGCATCGCACCAATCATTGCAGGTACACCGGTTGTATAAGAAATCGCTTGTGAACCAACTTCTGCATAGCATTCTTGATGGTCACAAACATTGTAGATATAATAAGTTTTCTCTTCGCCGTCTTTAATACCTTGGAAGATACAACCGATATTCGTTTTTCCTTTTGTTCTAGGTCCAAGCGAAGCCGGATCCGGTAGAACGGCTTTTAAGAATTGTAGGGGAGCGATTTCTTTTCCTTCGAAAAGAATCGGCTCAATAGATGTCATGCCAACGTTTTCAAGTACTTTTAGGTGGTTCAAATAATTCTCTGAGAACGTCATCCAGAAACGAATTTTTTTGATACCTGTTATATTAAGTGCAAGAGATTCCAATTCCTCATGATGTAACAAATAAACATCTTTTGGACCGATTTCAGGAAGATTATAGACACGTTTAATGGATAATGGTTCAGTTTCGATGAACTCTCCATTTTCAAAATAGCTTCCGTTTGCTGTGATTTCACGGATGTTAATTTCAGGATTGAAGTTGGTTGCGAACGGATAACCATGATCACCAGCATTTGCATCCACAATGTCGATCGTATGAATTTCATCGAAGTGATGTTTTAGTGCATGGGCAGAGAATACACCAGTTACACCCGGGTCAAAGCCGCTTCCAAGTAGGGCAGTGATGCCTGCTTTTTCAAAACGTTCTCTATACGCCCATTGCCAGCTGTATTCGAACTTAGCTTCATCAAGAGGCTCGTAGTTTGCTGTATCGACATAGTCAACGCCAGTAGCAAGACATGCATCCATAATCGTTAAATCCTGATAAGGCAATGCAACATTAATGACGATATCTGGTTGGAATTTAGTAATAAGTTCAACCAGTTCTTCCACATTATCAGCATCTACTTGAGCCGTTTGAATTTTAGTACGACCTCCGTCTAATTTTTCTTTTAAAGCATCACATTTAGATACTGTACGACTTGCGATACAGATTTCTTCGAATACGTCAGGAACCTGACAACATTTATGAACAACTACTCCTGCAACTCCGCCTGCACCAATAATTAAAGCTTTTCCCATAATGAACACCCGCCTATAATATAGTTTTTTGTTAAATCAAGATTTCCTACTCATACGCTTCGGCTACCGGCGTCCAGTTACTGATACAATTCACGTCCTTCGAATTGTGACAGCAAGTGGCACTGAAAGGCGCCTTCGCTTAGTTGGTATATGAAGCCAAACCCTTACCTCTGTGCCAGTTATTGGCACAGAATTCAAATGGCCAACAGCAATTCGCGTAAAACTTTACATGCAACGGCTGTAGAAACGCCGCTTTGATCGTAAATTGGAGACAGCTCGTTTACATCACAAGCGACAATATTGAGGCCGCTTACTGTTAACATGGCACTCAGTAATTCCATAAAGCTGACACCGCCGGCTTCAGGTGTACCTGTTCCAGGAAATACAGAAGGGTCCAGTACATCCAAATCAATGGTTAAGTAAACTGGTTTTCCTTTTAGTTTTTCAACGACTTCATTTAATCCATTAAAGTTAAACTTATTTGTAAATACATGGTCCTTACCCCATTGGAATTCACTACGGTCTCCGGAACGGATACCGAATTGGAAGATTTTATCGTCCCCAAGCAGGTCCCATACTCTGTGAATGACAGTGGCATGAGATAGAGTTTCACCGAGGTAATCCTCACGTAAATCTGCATGTGCATCAAATTGGATTACATGAAGGTCAGGATATATTTTGGCAACAGCACGCATTGCACCGAGTGTCACTAGATGTTCGCCGCCAATCATGCAAGGAATCTTGCCGTCTTCCAAAATTTCAGTTGTAAAATCTTCAATTTGCCCTAAAGCTCTTGACGTATTCCCAAAACTCAATTCTAAATCGCCACCATCAAATACAGCGATATCTTCTAAATCTTTATCCTGATAGGGGCTGTATGTTTCAATACCAAATGATTCACCGCGCATTGCTTTACTGGCAAAGCGTGTACCAGGACGAAAAGAAGTCGTAGAGTCAAAGGGAGCCCCGAAAATAACGATTTTCGATTCTTCGTACTCATTGTCACAGCCAATAAACGTTTCCACATTTCTATTCAACATCTTTTAATTGCTCCTTTACATAGTTTGGAAGTGCAAACGAGCCGACATGAATATCCGTATTGTAATACTTCGTTTTCAACTCAAGTTCGTTCCATGCTGTTGCATTCAAATCTTGAATAGGGTCAAACTTCTTAGACGCAAAACCAAATAGCCAGTGACCAGATGGGTAAGTCGGCATATGGAATTGATACACATTACAAACAGGGAAGAACCCTACAATTTTCTGGTGTGCTTTCCTCATGCCGAGAGCATCTTCAGCGTAAAACGGACTTTCATGCTGATTCACGAGAATACCGTCTTCTTTCAGCGCTTTATAGCAGTTCCCATAAAATTCTTTTGTAAATAGACCTTCGCCTGGGCCGAATGGATCTGTCGAGTCCACAATGACCAAGTCATAGTCGTTCTCGATTCTACGAATAAACTTTAGCCCATCTTCAAAATATAAAGTCACCCTCGGATCATCCAATTTTGAAGCTGTCTGCGGCAAATATTCTTTGCAGACATCGACAACCAGTTCATCAATTTCAACCATGTCGATTACCTCAATAGTAGGATACTTAGTCAGCTCACGGATTGTACCGCCATCTCCTGCGCCAATGACCAATACTTTTTTTATCTTCGGATTTGTAGCCATTGCTACATGTGTAATCATCTCATGATAAATAAATTCATCTTTTTCAGTCAACATCACGAGTCCATCGAGAGTAAGAATACGGCCAAACTCTGATGTTTGTAAAATATCGATTTTTTGAAAAGCACTTTTGCCCGTGTAAAGGTGCTCTTCCACTTTTAGTGAAAAACGGACATTTGGTGAATGATTTTCTGTATACCATAAATTCATTCCGCGAACTCCTTCAACACATTAATATTTTCGATATTGCTATCTTCAGTCCCCGTTAAGAAGCAGCCTTTATCCTTTGAGTACTGAATGAAATCTAAAATCTCATGTGTAATCCGTTCACCGGGTGCAAGAATAGGGATGCCCGGGGGATAACACATGACAAATTCACTCGAAATATGACCAGCACTTTCCGAAATAGGCATGTTCTGCTTGGAGGCGTAAAATGCTTTTTGAGGCGTTAAAGCCACTTGCGGACTGATGTACTCATGGATGTATATACGACTCTTATCTTTTGCATATCGGCGTTTGATTTCGGCCAACGCTGCAACTAAACGTTCGAGATCTAGATGTCTATCACCGACAGAGATATAAGCAAGGATATTGCCAATGTCTCCAAATTCGATTTGAATATCATATTCATCACGGAGAATATCGTAGACTTCAATACCTGCCAAGCCAATTTCACGCGTATCTACAGATAGTTTTGTCACGTCAAAGTCAAAAATCGTATCTCCGTTAAG
Organism: Sporosarcina sp. FSL K6-1508; assembly: GCF_038007465.1. Lineage (NCBI taxonomy): Bacteria > Bacillati > Bacillota > Bacilli > Caryophanales > Caryophanaceae > Sporosarcina > Sporosarcina sp. FSL K6-1508. The sequence goes on from NZ_JBBOXF010000001.1 coordinate 3,156,617, forward strand.
CAGCTCTTTTGAATAGGCATAATACCCGTCAATTTTGTTTATTTCATTTCTTGTGTATTGTGCCATCTCTGCCACTTTCCGGAAGATTTCTTTCCCATTTAGCGCTAAATTTCTTCGTGAAATATCTAAAGAGGAAAGCAACAAATAGGAACCGCTTGTCGTTTGAGTCAGGTTGATAATTTGCCGCGTATAACCGAGGCTCACATCATTATTTATCAAAAGAAAAGAGCTTTGAGTCAATGAACCACCAGATTTGTGCATGCTGACAGATGCCATATCAGCGCCTACTGACATAGCTGTAGCGGGAAGATCTTCACCAAAATAGAAATGGGTACCATGCGCTTCATCGACTAGCACAAGCATATTATGTTGATGTGCTAAATTTGTTAGAGCCTGTAGATTTGAACAAATCCCGTAATAAGTAGGATTGTTAATGAGAATCGCTTTAGCATCAAGGTTCTCTAAAATGGTTTGTTCAACATCTTTTAGGGACATCCCTAAAGGAATGCCAAGTTCGCTATGCACGCCGGGATTCACGTATACCGGAACCGCGCCGCTAATGATAAGCGCATTAATGGCGCTGCGATGTACGTTACGGGGCATAATAATTTTATCCCCAGCTTTACACGCGGTCATGATCATTGCTTGCACTGCAGAAGTAGTTCCATTGACCATGAAAAATGCATGCTTTGCTCCAAATGCCTGAGCGGCCAATTCCTCAGACTCTTTAATGACGGAAACAGGGTGGCAGAGATTATCTAATGGTTTCATGGAATTGACATCCATTGACAGACATTGTTCTCCTAAAAATGCGGCTAATTCAGGATTTCCTCTCCCGCGTTTATGGCCGGGAACATCGAAAGGGACGACACGCATTGATTTATATCGGTTAAGTGCCTCCATAATAGGGGCTTTTTGTTGCAAATGATCTGTCATTTCCTCACCACTCATTCATAATCAATATTGGAACCGTTAAAAATTTCTGACATCTCTTTGCGTAACATGTTGGTAATTTTGAGTCTCTCTTTGTGAGGGAGCTCAGAAACGTCCGTATTGAAAAGATAGTTTTGTAAGTTTATGTCTTTAATTTGTAGTTTTGTATGAAAAATATTAGATTGGTGTACGTTTATATCCTTCGAATCGTATTTCAGCAATGTGTTACTGTCGATATAATCCTGAATCGAATTCATTGAATGATCCATGAATAATTTTTTTCCTTCTATATTACGTGTAAACCCACGTACTCGATAATCAGTTGTAATGATATCTGAATCAAAACTTCCAATTAAGTAATCAAGTGCATTCAACGGGGAAATTTTGCCACACGTTGAAACGTCGATGTCGACTCGAAAGGTAGCGATAGAATTATCCGGATGATATTCCGGATACGTGTGAACCGTAACATGACTCTTATCCAAGTGACCTACGACTGTTTTACGCGTCCCGAAAATACTATGTTCTCCTTGATTACACGATTCATCAATCAGTGCGACAGGGAATGCTTCCTCGGAAATAAGAATTGTAACACTTGCACCTTGTGGATCGTAATCCTGTTTACTGACATTCAAGACATGTGCCCCGATAATTTCTGTCACTTCGTACAGAATACTGGTTAACCTATCGGAATTATATTGCTCATCAATGTAGGCAATATATTCACTTTGCTCTCGCTCACTTTTCGCATAGCAAACATCATAGATGTTGAAGCTAAGAGTCTTTGTGAGGTTGTTAAAGCCGTAAAGCTTCAGCTTATTATCCAACCCTACCATCACGCCTTTCATATAAAACAAGTCTAATTATAAAGTATAGCATTCCTGAGTCAATATAATTTATTCTAACAAAAATAAGTGTTTGTTGTGTACGTCTTTTGTATTGTTCATAGCAAAGAAATATCTAACTAGCTGGATAAATGATTAATTACCCGCAAAAAAAAATCCTCATAGCAGTAAGGGAACGACGATTAAATCAGTTACCTGCACTAGCAAAAGGAACTTCATGAAAAGTGTAAACTAAAATATTATCTTTCGTCAATAGTTTTTAAATATAGTTTAGTTGACCATGGGAAATACAAGTTAGAAAACATACTTATATTTTGTCAAAGAAAATAAGAAGTTAGCAAATCTATACAAAATGATGATTTTTAAACGTTTATTTATTCATCAAACTGTTTTGTAGTGAATGTAGATACTATTCACTACGTAGTCTATTAAATTGATGGTAGGAAAATATATTTCGAATGAAAAGAGTGACTGGATGGAGGGAATGGAACAATTATTTCCTGGGAAACTTAAAAGGTGGATTCTTTTATGAGTTTAAAACCTAGAAGAAAGGCCTCGCTCATTTCGCATTCATATTTTCAGAAAAGTATAACATATCGATTGGGTGTATCCTTTCCGTTTTTATTACATAAGCTACTGAGTGAGAAAGGAAAGGGGGGGTATGCATGATAGATGTTGTGAATTTACAGGCGATTATTGAGGATTATCAAAGACAGATGAAGCCGAAGAGAGTGGCAAGCAGTGTAAAAAGGATTCTCTCGTTACAAAAAGAGGATCGACGACTAAACGGCCAAAAATCGTAATGGTAAGGTGATTTATCGTTATTATGATTGAACTTTGGCGCTTATGCAGTGTAAATTTGCATAGACGACTACGATATAGGAGGAGTTCTAAATGATCACTTCGTTAAGTTTGACAGCATGGACTGATGATTATCGTAGGCAAACACAGACACAGATAAAAACAAGCGGAGAACGGTGGTTGCTGTCCTCACAAAAAGAAGATAGACGACTGAATGGCAAAATAGCCTGACAGTCGTTTTTTATTGGTATTTTTGTGAGTACATACTAAAGAATGGGTGGTACTCGTAGTATTATATGAACATAGTTCCGCCGGCCTGGTGTTTTATTCTAGACTGAAATGCATTTGAGCAGATTTTGTAGCAGTTATTTAGAGCGTTTAAACATCCATGCCGAACTAATGAAGAAGAAGACTGATGTTGCGAGAAGAGGGATATGTTCATCCCAAATACTAAAAAACACAGTTCCAAGAGATAACACTGTAATGATTCCCATGAACGTTCGTGTTTGTAAACGAGAGCGCTCTCTCTCCCTTGCAACATCCCGTGTTTGTATGTATTCACGCATACGGGTAGGTTCCTCTAGGAAGGTCGTTACTTTCTTAGGAAGTGTTCGCAAAGGACCAATTACATTTAACGCAATGCGTTGTGCATCTTTCTTTGAAAACGTGCCGTTTCCAATTGTTCGTTTCTTTGCCCACTCCAAAATTCGAGGGCGTCCAATCGCGAGTAAATCGACATTAGGATCCAAGACATGGAGAACACCGACGAATATCGAAACCGCACGGCCTAAAAAGGCAAATTCGGCTGGAAGCTGTACAGGTTGTGTTCGAACAATTTCTTTTAAATCATCAAGTAGACGATCGACAACAAAGCTATTCATTTCGTTCAAATCATTGGATTCATAGGCTTTCACAACACTTTCAATCGCATCTGCAAGTACCCGTCGATCCGCACTTGGCAATAAGAAGTTCATCTCTTCCAAACCATTTAGCACTTGATCATACTGTGTGAAAATAATACCCTCAACAATTTTCAATATTGAACGGGCTTCATCAGAAGTGATGTTTACAATCATTCCAAAGTCAATTAAGAAAAGCGTGCCATCTTCCTGAACCAATATATTGCCGCCATGTGGATCGGCATGGAATTGTCCGCCATCAAGCACTTGTTCTAAAAACAAACGGAATAATCTTTCCGATAACTCTCGGCGATTAATATTATTTTTGTCCAGAAATGCAAGGTCAGTTATACGTGAACCTTCAATCCATTCCATAACAAGGACGCGCCGCGTTGAAAACTCATCGTAGTAGACAGGAAAACGGATACCAGACATGGTGGCGAAACGCGCAGAAAAACTCCTGCCGTTTTTTAACTCCTGCAAAAAGTTAAGCTCAGCCCCAATCGTATCGACCATTTCTTTATACAATAAATTAAAATCAATTTGCTTACTGAAGGGAGTAAATCTTTTTAACAGCCAGATGACAATTCGCATGGCACGGAAATCGACGCTTAATATACGTTCAATATCTGGACGTTGAATTTTCACCGCTACAGGTGTGCCATCCTTTAAGGTCGCCTTGTAAACTTCTCCGATTGAAGCGGAGGCAATGGGTCCATCAGATAAGTTAGTTAGAAAATCTTCATAGCTGGTATTCCACTCGTCCTCTAAAAGTTCAATTGCTTTCTTTGTTGGAACTGCGGTAACATGATCTGTTAAGCCTTCCAACTCCGCAATAAATGACGGTGGCATAATATCAGCACGCGTAGATAAGAATTGGCCCATTTTAATCATCAAGCCACCTAAATCAAGTGCAATTCGTTTATATTCTTTTGCTTGCTTCGTAACAAGAAGTTCCCATTTTTCAGTAACTGAAGGTGTAAATCGACCTTTATACCGCCGCTGAAAAAGTGTAATCTGGGTGAAAAATTTCACGGACATCCACACAATACGGAAAATCCTGTAAAATGCGAAACGCTTCATATGATATAACCTCCCTGTCCCTTTCATTATAGACAGTAAAGCTGTCAGCGTCCAAAATGCTAAACTGGGGCTAGACACTTATTATTCTAGAATAGACATGTTAAACTTACATGTATGCTTATTTCACTTCATTCAGCAGGGGTTCAAACCCCAACTGAATGAAGTGAAAGCCTCCGGTGGAAATCTATGACACCGAGGCGTGATTGATTAAAAAGGATGTGTTTGTATGGTAGGACGTAATGATCCCTGTGTATGTGGCAGTGGAAAGAAGTATAAAAAATGTTGTGAATCGAACTCGACATTTATAATAGAAGACGTGCAATCGGAAGAGCTTGAAAGAGTTTTGCAATCTTTTTACGAAGAGTACCCCGAAAGACGGGACTTGAATGAATTCTTGGCTTTGGTTAAAAAGTGGAGTGAACCATTACAGAGCTATTTAATCGAGGAAATGATTGAAGCCATTGTCATGGATGAATTCTTTTTCCATTATAAACCGGAAATTTGGAAGAATTACATGAAAAAACAACAGAAGAAAATCATCCGCCCCTCTGTAGTGAAAGTCTTAGAGACGTGGTCTGATCCACGTGTTTACATTGGAGAAGTTGTAGCTGTGGACGAGGCTTATATGTCCGTTAAAAGTATTTTTGAAGATGAAACGATACGTTTACGACGCGAAAGTGAAAAGCCTGTTCCTGTAGGTGTGCATGTTTATTGCTTCATTTTGCCGGACGGAACATCGAAGGACAATCATTATTTGGCTGTTTCCAGCTTAATCTTTTTCCCGACCGACCATAAAAAAGTGTTTGGTCAGTTCAAACAACTGTATGAATCAAAAAAAGAACTATCAATTACTGCTTTTCTAAAAGAAAATGGAATTATTTTTTGGAAGTTGCTAGGTGAAGATGGCTATGATGGAAGTGAATTCACCAATTTTGAAACAGGTGTACTCCAGAAAGCAATCGAGTTTTTGGAGAAAAATGATAGGGTTTCTGAAGAACTACTAGAAATAGTAGAGGATTATTTAGTAGAGCAGCAGCCGAATGCTCGTAAAGATGTAGCGATTGCAGCTGGAGCGATTCGATTTGGCCAGGAAAATGCCTTATTTGAGCCTCTTGCGATTACTGTGAAAGAGATTGCCGAATGGTTTGAAGTATCTACCTCTTCATTGAATAAATATTATAACGATTTAAATGCGTATTATACGAGCAAGGGATAGATCTATATATGTTGAAATAAGGAACTCCATTAAACCGCTGCGGCTACCCCTGTTAAGGCACCTTCGCTCAGTGTATACTTCGAATTCAATACCTTAATTTATATACTAATATAAGTTTTGCTGAAAACATCTTACTCATTGGGAAAAACCAATTGAGTGAGATGTTTTTAATTTAGTTTGTAATTCAATATAGTTAAGCATGATGTTCTGAAACGATATGACTAGAAATATAGAAATCAAAGTTACTAGATAGAGAGACTACTGAAAAAGTCTACTATTATAAAAGTGAAGTAAGATATCCCGTACTACACGGTTCGGCGCTTTGTGGATGCCTCCCGCTCTGGTTCTTTGTAGCCGATGAAAAAGTCCGTCATTTTAGAGTGGACATTGAGTGACTAGGAATTACCCATTAAATTCTATAGAGTTGACCTTTTTAATGGGTAATCAATTTATCAATAAATGAAATGATTTGAAGTCTATACTCGTTATAGTAATTGAAATGAAAAAATGAGACATGCGCATGGTCGTTTGGGTCGGGAGGTCAATAATGCAAGAGGAAACGCAATGGATACAAGAAGTTCTAGCTGGAAATAAGCAAATATACGCACACATTATTGATAAATATAAGAATCCATTATATGCAACGATACTGCGGATGACAAAAAATCCGCATGATGCACAAGATCTTGTGCAGGAAGCATTCATCAAAGTGTATCAGCAGCTTGAAAAATATGATAATACAGGCTCATTTTCTAGTTGGCTCTATCGAGTAGCCATCAATCACTGTATGGATGAATTTCGCAAGAAGCGCTATAAAATGAAGCAAGTGGAAATAGACGAAGGTATGATGGCAAGCGCTGATACCCCGGAACTTATAATCTTGAAAAACGAGAACAGTAGACAGTTAGAACGTCTAATCGCAACGCTACCTGAAGATGAACGGATGATTATCCTATTACGTTATGTCAATGAACTTGGTTATCAGGAAATAAGTGAGCTGGTGGAAGCCCCTCTATCGACGGTCCGCAATAAACTTCATCGGGCAAAGAAAAAAATGAGAGAGACAGTTAAACGTGAAGGAGGAAATTTTCATGAAGTGTCCAACTTTAGATGAACTTTCACACTATGTTGATGATCTACTAACAGAACAGCAGCATGATAAGTTACATGCGCATGTGAAAAGTTGTGATGCATGTCAGCGTGTCGTTACAGCTTTCAGAGGGGAGCAACAATTTATCAAGGAAACATTGCAAACACCCGTATTACATGATGATTTTACAATGTTGGTTCTTGATCAAATTGAGCCGTATGAGCAGAAGATTATTCCTGGAAAAAGAAAGTCATGGAAACGAATCATGCTTTTAGTGGCGGGAATTGTGTTAGCGCTTGGTGTGAGTGCTACCTTAAATCCAAGTTTTGCCGAGTGGATAGAGGGACTGTTTTCAACGGAGCAGGCAGATGAAGGATTAAGGAGGGCACCGGATGCTGGTTTAGTTGAACGGGTCAATCTGGAAGTGACGGATAAGGGAATTACGTTAAAAGTGGAAGATATTGTTGCTGATTCTTCGCGGGTAGCAATGTCATTCAAAGTATTGGATAAAAACGGAAAAGCAAAAAATCCGTATTTAGATTGGGAGGATTCCGAGAGCGGAATCATTGTCGTTGATCAAAACGGAACACGATTTGATTTTGCGAGAATGGATTGGCGAGAGGGCAGTGACTATGGGCTCATTCAATTTTCGCTGAGGAAACAGGAAGTATCGGAAAAACTTACTGTAAAGGTCAATTTAGTTGAACTCAATGGTGTAAAGGGCAACTGGCGACTGGACATTCCAATTGATTTAACAAAAAGCAATGTGTTAACAAAGTTTGTCCCCTTGCATGATGTACAAACAAGTAGCCATGGTGTGAGTATCCATATGAAAAAGATGCAATACTCGCCTACTTCGAATGAGTTAATGTATGAAACGGGCTTTACAGCGGAAGAGGAGATCCGGATCGAAAAAGAAATCCAACAGCATGAAGCCCAATTCGGTAAGGACAATATAAGGCCTGAACATGTGTATTCTGAATTTGAAACGGCCATACAATATCGCATTGAGAATAAAGACCAGCAAACGATTTATACACATGATTACAACTCCTCTTTCATAGAGGAAGAGCGGGTAGGGGATATGGAACTCTACCAGGGGACGGGTCAAAGGAGCGGGCAACTCGGTCAAGTTTTGTGGAATCAATCATTCATCCCACAACAAGAGGATGACAAACTTACCTTTGTATTAGATGGTGTGTTTAAAACAGTGCCTGCTGATTTCTCAGTTGCCATTCAACCAAAAGAATTGAAGAGAAATCCTGTTTCATTTGACTATGAAGGGAATGTTGTCACGATAATGGAAGTGACAAAGAACTCCGATTACTATCTTCGTAAGTCCATTTTTCCTATCGGCAAGCGAACGTCTTTGACAATTGCAATGGATCGAAAGCGAGAGGCAAAATCCTCAGATTTAGGTAAATGGATTTTAGTGGATAACAAAGGAAATGCATATATTACTTTTGCATATGGAGGTGGGTCTGACAGCTATCTTGAAGTCTATGGCTTAGACAAAATCCCTAAAGAATTCACGTTACACCTCGTTTCCGTTACTCGTTATGAAGAGTTCGAAGGAAAATGGGAGGTACCTTTATATAAATAGATGCACGTAGTTGTTTAGCCATGAATTACAGTCAAAGAGAGACTCCGGAGATTTTGGGGTCTCTTTTTTAGTGCTTATAAATGTCAGCATGAGCTTTCAAATGTAGGTATATGGAAACCCTATAATATTGAAATAATTTTAGTTTGTCAGCGCAAGTGCTGATATAATGAAATTTAACTCTTTGGAATAATCGGTTCCCCATAAACACAGGGGTGGCGTAGTCATTTAAGTAATTGGTTATTTTGTTGATGGCATACATAGAATTTCTTACTGGAACATACGTGCTTTTATGGAAAGGAGTAGAATAAATGGAACTACATTTTTATAATCATACTTTTGATGAACTCATAGAAAACTATATACTAACTGACGAACAACTACGTTTTACGGGAACGCCCAAAGAGGCTATTGATTTTTCGATTGCAGAACAAAATCGCTATTCGATTTTAGCAATGAAAAATGAGCAACTGGTAACGTTCTTTAGCCTACATAAAGGTGAAGGGGTCAAGCCTTTTTCCCCTAACAACAATGCTATATTAATTAGAAGTTTTTCAACAGATTTTCATCAGCAAGGTAAAGGTTATGGAAAGAATGCATTGATACTAACACCGGAATTTGTCAGAAATCATTTTATGGGTATTAATGAGATTGTACTAGCTGTAAATGTTAAAAATAAGGCAGCTCAAGCTTTGTATAAAAAGTGTGGCTATATTGATGAGGGTGTTCGAGAGATGGGAAGGAATGGCGAACTCATTGTGATGAGCTATCATCTGTAGGAATTTCATTTATAACGAGCAAGTGGAGGAGACAAAAAATGGACCAAAAAGCATTGGTGAAAGAATATCGTAATAACATTTTAGAAAATGTCCATATGGGTATTATTTGTGGAATCAATGCAGAGGGCGATATTCTTTATTCTGTTGGCGACGAAAATCATATGACATTTCTTCGTTCTGCGGCAAAACCTTTCCAATCCATCCCAGTCATTCAAAATGGAGTGGATGACAAGTTCGGGCTTACATCCAAAGAAGCTGCTTTATTTGCCGCTTCACATCGTGGGGAGGATTACCACATCGAAGCCCTGGAATCAATTTTAAAAAAGACTGGCATTGATGAAGAACAATTTTATTGCTGTCCAACCTATCCGCTGAATGAAGAGCCGAAAGCAGACTATCACAGAATGCACGGTATGCAACGAAAGCTCTACCATAACTGCTCAGGAAAGCATAGCGGTTTTATCGCCTTGGCAAAAGTACTGGAACACGATATGGACGGTTATTGGGAGTTGGAACATCCTGTACAGCAGCTAAGTTTGGCCGCAATGGCTGATATGGCCAATTATCCGAAGGAAGACATCGGTATCGGAATTGATGGATGTGGGTTTCCAGTGTATGCAATGCCTCTTCAACACATTGCGCAAGCATACCTGAAACTTGCCTGTCCAGATTTAATTCAGCAACCGAAAATGAGAGAGGCTGTCGTCAAAATTACGGGCTATATGAATGCACATCCGGAGATGATTGCAAGCCATGACTTCATCTGTTCTGTTTTATTGGCAGACCTTAATATCGTTGCTAAAGGGGGAGCCAAGGGTGTGTATGGTTTTGCACTTAAGAAGGAGCGAATGAGCTTTGCATTAAAAGTGATGGATGGATCCGAGCTTGTCTGGCCAATCATAATTGCATCTATTTTGGAACAAATCAATTATGAAAAACGACAGACGATTGAGCGTTTGTATGAGTTGGTGCCAAAAGAATTAATAAACGATAATCTGACTATCGTAGGGGAAAGAAAAGTTGTATTTGATTTACGGAAATAAAATAAATTCATAGGGGCGTAATTAAAACAATGTTGGAAATTATAGCTACAAGCTTGGCAGATGCTATTGCTGCAGAACGTAGTGGTGCTGACAGATTGGAACTTTGCACAGCTTTGTCTGAAGGTGGGCTAACGCCAAGTTTGGGATTGGTGGAAGCAGTGGTTGAGGGTGTTGATATTCCGGTTCATGTAATCGTTCGTCCACATAGTCGAACATTTCACTATAATGACAATGATTTAGCTGTAATGCAAGCAGATATTCGCCATGTTAAGCGTGTAGGAGCCTCGGGAGTCGTTATAGGAGCGCTAAGCGTGGATAACAAAGTGAATACGGAAGCCCTATCACGTTTGTTGGAGGAAGTTGGGGGGATGAGTGTCACCTTCCACCGTGCATTTGATGAGATAAAAAATCAGCTGGAAGCATTAGAAGTCATTGCTCGTTTCCCACAGATTCAGCGGATTTTGACATCAGGGGGACAAGCACCAGCACCAGAAGCTGCCGAACAACTTAAAAAGTTGGTCGACAAGTCTAAAAACACGTCAGTCGGGATTTTAGCGGGGAATGGTATGAACCCTGAAACACTGTCTTCACTGGTTTCTGCAACAGGACTAGAAGAAGTCCATTTCGGGTCGGCTGTTCGTATTAACAGGAGTTTTAGGTATCCGATCGATGAGGCGGCTATTACGGCGATAAAAAGAAAACTGCATATGTTGGTTAAATGATTACCTATATAAACTGAGGGAAGTTGCCTTACAAGAGGTAGTTGAAGCTAATTGGTATTGGGCGGGAAGCATCCCTTAGCGTAGTAGTGGATTTGAAGGAAATCTCTATTTTTACTTATTTAGTTTGTGAAGAGGACAGTTAGACTGTAGAGATAAATCAAAAGAAAAAGAAGATGTTTATGATAAATTATCTGATATAATTTAAGTGTCTGAAATTCATTGAATAATTAACTTTGAGACAATCAGTTAAAGGAGGCGATCATTATGACAAACAAAAGAATTTTAATCGGTAATGACTATAAGGGGATAACGTCTAATTAACTAGTATGTTTAGCGTTTCCCCGTAATTTGAAAGGGGAAAACTCATGAGTACAAAAAATGTGGAAATTGTAGAAGTGAATGCAGAAAACTGGTATGAATGCTGTGAATTAGAGGTATCACAGGAACAAACAAAATACATTGAATCAAATGCGATATCAATCGCTCAATCAAAATTTGAGCCTACATTAAAGCCATATGCTATTTATTCTGATGAAAAAGTTGTTGGCTTTCTGATGTACAATTCTATACTTGAGGAACTAGACGGTTATTGGGTATATAGAATAATGGTGGACAAGAAGTTCCAAGGTCAAAGTATCGGTAAAAAAGCGACTAAGTTAATGATTTTAGAAATGGCTAAATTACCGAATGTGAAAAAAATTGTTGTAGGTTATCATCTGGATAATTCGGAGGCACATAATTTATATTCAAGTTTAGGTTTCATTAATAATGGAGATAGGTTCGGTAAAGAGATGGCAGTTATAAAATATATTACAGATTGAGAAGCCGATAAGTATTTAAAACGTTGTAGGGACGGTTTCTTTAATTTAAGAAGAAGTACAAAAATGATTAAGTTTATTATAAAATAATGGTTCAATTGAATACCGAAAAAGTAATCAGCCATTTTTATACAGATGGCTGATTTTTGAATTCCACTATAACTATGCAATCAGGAAATCAAACTGATTCTCATATAAAATCTATTATTAATCTGATCATATGATCGTTATTTATTGACAAGAAAATAACTAGTTCAGTATGATAATAAAGTTGATTCCTAGCGACAATGGATAGAGTTAAGCTATTGGTCACCGCGTGTAAAGGGAGGGAAAACCACGCGTTAAACGTAAATCGGAAAACAGATAAAGCGCCAGTGCTGAAGAAATCGGACGTCACTAATTTTCAGCAGACGAGGTGGAGGAGTATCGAAATTTCGGCGGAAGCCTCCCAATCGCAATTGCCCGGTTGTATTTTTTGCTAGTAAATCATTTGAGCAATCGAATGGACAAAGGAGCAAAAAGGCAAAGTTTTTCAAGCAATCTATAAGGACACTTCGCTAATTTAGCTGAGGTGTAGTTAAGTATTGCTTATTTTGCAAACATCGGAGGAAAAAATATGTGTGGAATAGTAGGTTATATTGGTGATTTAGATGCGAAAGAAATTCTATTAAAGGGACTTGAAAAGTTAGAATATCGCGGTTATGATTCAGCGGGAATCGCACTGCGCAATGAAGAAGGCATTACTGTTATAAAAGAAAAAGGACGTATTGCAGACCTTCGGGCAGCAGTAGATTCAACAGTCTTAGCGTCAACTGGAATTGGTCATACACGCTGGGCGACGCATGGTGTTCCAAATCAAATGAATGCACACCCTCATCAAAGTACATCGAGTCGTTTTACACTTGTGCATAATGGTGTAATTGAGAATTATCATAACCTGCAAAAAGAATATTTACAGGGTGTTCAAATGAGTTCTGACACGGATACAGAAGTCATCGTACAGCTTGTTGAAAAGTTTGCCCAAGAGGGGATGACCACTGAAACAGCTTTCCGTCATACACTGTCTCTACTTCATGGTTCCTATGCGATCGCTATGTTAGATGCTGATGAGGCAGACACTATTTTTGTTGCGAAAAACAAGAGCCCATTGCTAATAGGAGTTGGAGAGCACTTCAATGTAGTCGCCTCTGATGCTATGGCAATGTTACAAGTAACAGACCAATACGTGGAACTACATGATCAAGAAGTTGTCATTGTGCGCAAAGAGGCAATTGAACTGATGACATTGGCGGGCGTTATTATCGACCGTGCACCATATAAAGCAGAGCTTGATATGAGCGACATTGAGAAAGGCACATATCCTCACTTTATGCTGAAAGAAATGGACGAACAGCCAGGTGTTGTTCGTAAGATTATTCAAGCATATGAGAACGAGCAAGGTGAACTTGCAATGGATTCGGCCATTGTAAATGCTTTTAACGAAGCTGACCGTCTTTATATAATTGCAGCGGGCACAAGCTATCACGCTGGTCTAATCGGAAAGCACTATTTTGAAAAAATCGCGGGCATTCCGGTTGAAGTGCATATTTCAAGTGAATTTGGCTATAACATGCCTCTTCTTTCGGAAAAACCTTTATTTCTTTTCATTACACAATCTGGAGAGACTGCGGACAGCCGCCAAGTATTAGTGAAAATAAAAGCGTTAGGCTACCCAAGCATAACGTTAACAAACGCTTCAGGTTCCACACTTTCTCGTGAAGCGGATCATACATTACTGTTATATGCGGGTCCAGAAATTGCCGTAGCTTCGACAAAAGCGTACACAGCTCAAGTAGCAGTTCTTGCCATCGCAGCCTATGTTGTAGCGAAAGAGCGAGGGGAAACTATACCAATTGATTTGAAGAAAGAGCTTGCTATCGTGGCGAATGCTATCCAAACACTTGTGGATTCAAAAGAGGAAATGGAGCAAATTGCATATGAATTCTTAGCGGTCTCGCGAAATGCATTCTTCATCGGGCGGAACCTAGACTATTATGTTAGCTTAGAAGGCGCACTTAAAGTAAAAGAAATTTCTTACATTCAAGCGGAAGGCTTCGCAGGAGGGGAATTAAAACACGGGACAATTGCACTGATTGAAGAGGGCACACCTGTGTTTGCAATAGTTACTCAACAAGCCGTGAGTCTCAACACTCGTGGTAATGTTAAAGAAGTTGTCGCGCGCGGAGCAAATCCTTGCATACTGTCAATGGAAGGGTTGGAAGAAGAGGACGATCGTTTTATACTGCCGAAAGTGCATGCATTACTTACACCGCTTGTTGCTGTTATCCCGCTACAATTGATTAGCTACTTCGCCGCTCTTCATAGAGGATGTGACGTTGACAAACCACGTAATTTAGCTAAATCGGTTACGGTGGAGTAAGATTGGTTTGGAATACCGATTTGTGCGTGATGTGACAAAAAATTCTTTACTAAGTACCTCTAAAGTAGAACCTGCTTTAGAGGTACTTTTTAACATAGTGTTATGTTGCGATGGCCGCGTTCGTACGACAAGAGAGCAGTGTTGTAAAAGAAGAAATTTTAACATAGAAGAGACAATAAAGATTTATAATGAATTAGTGAAATCGTATTTAAGAGAGTACCTCTCTCGAATGCGATTTTTCCATTTATTTATTTATCTAAATTCGACCTAAAGGCGATGTTTCAAGTTCAGCTTCAGGTTTTATAGTGAAAGAAATCCACAAGGTTAATACTAAAAACCCCAATACATAAAGTGTATATTTCGCTTTAGCCGGCATCTTCATCGTTACGTAATAGATAATTCTTTAAGTATTACAATATGCAAGGTGCTATCTCCCATAAATTTTTCAACGTCTTATTCCTTCACGTATGCTTCTTCCTTAATATGAAATGCCGTCTTCCAACTTTATTAATATTTATATTGTTTACATTCATTTATATCAATCCTTTACATTAATCTGAATAGTAATACTCACTTTGCTAACTTTGTTGCAATTGCAACAAAAATAGTTTACATTTAATTCATAATACTTTTTAGCAAATGTAATATAAAATACGATAAGGAGTAGATTATGAAAGAAATTTTACGTGAGGTTGGGATGATTGCGAGGGCATTAGACTCTATAAGTAATATAGAATTTAAAGAATATGAGCTCACAAAAGGGCAGTATTTGTACCTTGTACGAATATGTGAAAATCCTGGGATCATTCAGGAAAAGTTAGCTGAAATGATAAAAGTAGACCGAACAACAGCATCTCGAGCTATAAAGCAACTTGTGAATAATGACTTTATCGAGAAGAAAGATGATGAACATAACCGGAAAATCAATAAACTATTTCCGACAGAAAAAGGAATAAATGTTTACCCGCTTATAAGAAGAGAAAATGATTATTCCAATATGGTGGCATTAGCTGGATTAACAAAAGAAGAAGTGGAAAGTATTTCTGATCTGCTCCAAAGAGTTAGAAAGAATATAGAAAAAGACTGGGAATTTGTGAGAAAAGGAAACAAAAGAAACTATTGAGTTTTTTAAGGAGCGAATTAATAAATGATTATTAGTATAAAAAAATGTACCATTGAGGACTTATACTTACTTCAAGAAATTAGTATTGAAACATTTAATGAGACATTTAAGGATCTTAATTCTATGGAAAATATGAAATCCTATTTGAAGAAGGCGTTCAACCTAGAACAACTTGAAAAAGAGTTGTCCAATATCTCATCAGAATTCTTTTTTGTTTTTGTTAAGAATGAAATCGCTGGATATTTAAAGGTCAACACCAATGATTCTCAGTCTGAAAATATGGGTGATGAATCACTAGAAATCGAAAGAATTTATATTAGGCGCAAATACCAAAAACAGGGGCTTGGAAAATATCTAATCGATAAGGCTATAGAGATAGCAGTACAGAAGCAAAAACAGAAAATCTGGCTAGGTGTATGGGAAAAGAATGAGAATGCGATTTCTTTTTATAAAAATGTAGGGTTTGTTCAAGTAGGAGCCCACTCTTTCTTTATGGGTGATGAAGAACAAATAGACAATATATTGGCTAAAACACTACTATAACTGAAAAGGTGGAATCCTATGTATATCCCTAAACATTTTAAGATCACGGATATTAATGAGGTTTGGGAGTTTATTCAATCGAACTCTTTTGGCACGATTGTTACGACAAAAGAAGGGAAACCAATTGCGACCCATTTGCCTTTCGGGACAAATAAAAAAGGCGATGACTTATATATTACTGGACATATGGCTTATGGAAACCCTCAGTGGAGAACATTTGAATCCTGGGGTGATGTGTTAGTCATGTTTCAGGGGCCGAATGCTTATATATCTTCTTCCTGGTATTCCCAGGAAAACGTACCCACATGGAATTATCAGGCTGTCCATTTGTATGGTAAACCTATAATTTTAAAGAAAGATGAGTTAATAGAAGAATTGATGAAAATGTTAGATAAATATGAAGGAAATCGTGAAAATCCAGTCTTATGGGATAAACTTTCTCCTGATCTCTTAGAAAAAGAACTGAAAGGTATTGTAGGTTTTAAGATTAAGGTGGAAGAAATACAAGCTGCATATAAATTAAGTCAGAATCGAAATGAAACAGACTATGATCATATCATTGATGAGTTACAACACGAAGGAAACCCAAATTTAAATCAAATGTCAAGACTTCTGGAAGAGAAACGAAAAAGTTGAAGATGATTTATTTTGTTCAGCTGCCCTATTGATAGTAAATAAAAATGTGGGATTGTGAGATATTCTTGTTCAAACTTTATTACAAAGCAACCACCACAAACCAAGGATGAAATACTCAGCTATGTGTGGAAAGACGAAATGCTCCATGAAGATTCCACAGGCCAGAAAGTACTTATTTCTCCCGAGAAGCACATGATGATGGGGGCAGGGAAGAGCTTTTTTCACTAAGAATCAATGCCAAATGGGTCAGTAGAAATGCTTCTGATTTTTATCATTTCCAAAGTCGTGGATTTGCAACCAAGGGTTCAATTTGCTAAAGCAGCAGAGCAAAATGATTCTGGCTGGAATTTGATAGCAGGTCCTAAAGAGGTGGGTGCACCCCTGGAAATCCGTCAGCAAATAAGAGTGTATGATGTCCATGGCCAGGCAGGAGATTTTTATAAAGTTATAGGGATTGCAGGAATGACTCCTTGGTTCTACGTTATGGACGGAAAAGCCCAAGTAGACGCTTATTCGCTTGAAAAAGGTGATTCAATTACAGGCGAACTGGAAGAATTAGTGTTAGTCAAGCTTCTTGCTGATACAACCCTTGTACTATTTTTGGTGAGTCTTAAAGCGTCTGTGACATTTGCAGGGAATTTTAGTGGTATCAAACGATGATTTAAGAACTTTTAAAATTAGGCAGTGAGCAAAATCATATAGGGAAATTGAGGAGTACGTTACTATCGTTTAGTTTACAGGGATCCTTTGGACTACCGAAATGGTTCAGGATAATTACAGGAAATGTTCTTTTGATTGGGATTATAGCCTTGGTTTTGGGGATTTGCTATCCTGTATTGGCAGCTTTTGTTTTTGATAAGCTAGGGGAATCGGAAAAAAGATTTAATATCAAAAAACAACCGAAAAATCTAGAATTCATCTTCCGCTTTCACAGGGCTACGCCCATAACGTATGGGACTGAGAGACTTATTTAAGAAACCATTAAGAAGTGTAATAGAAGGAGTCATTTTTAACGTTAAAAGGTATGAGGAATGGTCTTTAAATCTATATCTTTTTAGGTTCGAGATGATCATTCACAAGTAAAATTAGAATTGTACACTAGAAGATGTTAGTAGCTAAATAAAAAAAAGCATTCCATCTGTTTTAAGAAACAGATGGAATGCTTTTTCATTTAAAGTAAAAAACTAATTAATAATCCAGCAGATAACAAAAATCCAAAAAACGTATTGGTCAGAGCGGTTGATTTCATTGCTACTCGTAAATATTGCGGTTCGTTATCACCTTTTAGGAATCCTTGAATCGCTAAGAACGGTTTTTTCACGCTTAAGAACACGACTAATGTCCAAGGACTGATATGGCCCGTCACAACGAGAAATACAATCCATAAATAAGAAACTACAAATGCAATTGCTAAAACAATAATTCCCTTCTCACTACCAAGAAGAATCGCCAATGTTTTTCTTCCACCTTTAATATCTTCCTCTATATCACGGATATTATTGGACATGTTTATGGCCCCAACTAGAATCCCGATTGGAATAGAAATTAGCAGGCTTTGAATAGTTATCGTATTTGTTTGAATAAAGAAAGCAATTAATACAAAACCTATCCCCATTAATAAACCAGAGAATAATTCCCCAAAAGGAGTATACGCAATTGGTAAGGGTCCACCAGTATAGAAGTAGCCAATAGCCATCCCAAATAGGCCAATTACGACTAACCACCAACTACTATTTATACAAATATACACGCCAATAAAGGCAGCTAAAATATACAATAAAAAAGCTACAGTTAACACATTTTTTGGTTTTAAACCATGCCGTACAATACCGCCACCAATACCAGTAGAATCAGCCGTATCCAATCCACGTTTAAAATCATAGTATTCATTAAATAAATTTGTCGCGATTTGTAAAGCTAAACACGCCGTCATCATAGCAATAAATAAAAGCCAATCAATCTTAGATTCATACATTGCCATAACTGTTCCTAAAATGACTGGAGCAAATGTCGCTGTTAGAGTATGTGGCCGCGTCATTTTCCACATTAATTTTGCAGGACTTAGTTCTTTTTTATGTTCCATGTAATTATTCAACATCCTTACTTTTAATCTAATTCAATATAAAGAGTTTCAATTCGAAGCACGCCTTTTCAGGGGAAAAAGTATTAGACAACGATTTTCGCTCCTAGCCTATTATATCATGAAAGCCAAACTATGCATGTTTTTGACTTGATGAATATATATCTTGTTTGTCAAGGTAAAAAAGTTTATAAAGCAAGCAAGCGGAGATGGAACTTGATAGTGAGACACTAGACAAATTTATACGTTAGTTTGATTTGTGGTTTTTTGTTTACCATTAGGTGTAAATAAGGAACCGATGAAAATGTAAGGATTTTTAAATTATTTTAAGAGTGAGTCTTATAATTGTATTTAAGCTTAATGGCTGTATTTGTTAAAGTAAAAAAGCCGAAAGATATGTAGGCAGTGAATGAAAACTTACATATTTTTCGGCTGTTTAATGTTATTTTTAATTAGATAATTGGACTTGTGTGTTTATCGTTAAAATTTCAACTAAGTCAAGCTTGGATGAAATTTTCTTGCAAAACGTTTGACAATAATGGGGTCGGTTCACCTACACTGTAAAGTTGCAAATAATGCATAGCTCTGGTGCAGGCGGTGTAGAATACTCTGCGAAGGCTCTCATCGCCGTATACTTGCTCTGATGCGTCATAAATGATTACCGCGTCAAATTCGATGCCTTTTGACAAATACGACGGTACGACAACAACCCCTTCTTCATATTCAATCGAGCCATTCTTCATGAGCTTGATATCATCGATGTTGGACAAGGCTTCGTATGCACTCTTACTTTCCTCAGATGATTTACATATTATGGCGATACTGTTATAACGAAGACTTCGCAAAGTTGCGACTTTGGACGCGATGCAGCGGTGCAGTTCAGAGTGATCGAGCAATTGTGTCAGCACGGGTCGCTCGCCGTCACGTTCGAAAGGGATAATCCGTTCGCCGTTAGGTACTAGTCTACTTGTAAATTCAATAATCGGTTTTGTGGATCGGTAGCTGCGTGTCATATTGATCACTTCCGTTTCAACCTGTCCGTATAAGCTCAAAAGTGTATGAAAATCATTCATTTCGCTTGCATGGGCGAATATCGCCTGATTAAAGTCACCTAGCACAGTCATTCTTGCCAAAGGGAATAAACGCTTTAGAAACTCGAATTGAAACAGTGAATAATCCTGCGCCTCGTCAACAAGTACGTGCTTTATCGAGCTGTTCGACTGAAAGCCTTGAATCAGCTCTTTCATAAGTAAGAAAGGAGTAGCATCTTCGTAGGATAGTTTGCCTTCAGATAGCATTTTCAGCGTCGCTTGACAAATCTCCGCCCATTCTGCGGGTGTTTCCCCCTCCATCAACTGCTTGATCTGCAGGGGATCAGCAAAAAGCTGCTTATATATCTCCTTAATGTCGATGAAACCAGTTGTTTGGATTTGTTTACGTAACGGCTTCAATTTCTGTTGAACAATCAATCGGGCAAGTGCTTCAGGCTCGATCTCATAATCGGCAATCGATTCTCTTTTAAAGCCGCGTCTTTTTGCTAAGTAGGTATGGGCCTTATGGTAATCCTCGCTGCTAAGCAGCTCGATTTTCTCCTGTACCCACGGCTTAGTCAGTTCATCCTTTTGGGTTTCATTTATTTTCTTAACCAGCCAATCCTTTAACTTTTCAAGTCTATTATGAAAGCGGAGTGAAGTGTCGTTACTATAAAACCTTTCTGCTATTTGCTCCGCGGTAACAATCGGCTTTCCTCTGAAGTTCATGTCCATGAATAACATTCCAGATAACGCTAACGACTTTCTATATGATTCAATCGCTTCGAAAAATAGGGGTGATGCTTTGAATCGAATGCTCGCAACCCTTGACTTGTAGGAAGGGGTATTTGTAGCAGTTAAAACATATTCCAATTGCTCGTAGGGATTTTCAACTTGAAACTCGCTACTTAGCCGATGGTTTAAGTATTCCTGAAATGTGACCTGCTGCATACTCTCTTCACCGAGTTCCGGCAGCACATTAGACACATAACTGTTAAACATCGAATTAGGCGAAAATAGAATAATTTGATCGGCATTCATACTATCTCGATATTTGTAGAGTAAAAAAGCAATACGCTGTAGGGCGGCCGATGTCTTGCCGCTGCCAGCTGCACCATGTACAATGAGCAGTTTCCCACGATCATGACGGATGATTCGGTTTTGCTCCTGTTGAATGGTAGCGACTATACTATGCATATGTTTGTCAGTGCCTTTGCCTAGAACCTGCTGTAATATCTCGTCTCCGATGGTGAGACTCGTATCATACATAGATTGAAGAACACCCCCGCGGATAAGATATTGCCACTTATTCTCCAATGTACCTTGGAATATGCCTCCGGGTGCTGCATATTGAGCGGGACCGGGCTGGTAATCATAGTAGACACTCGAGACCGGTGCTCTCCAGTCATAGATAAGAAACTCTTCGCCACTAGCATCTGTAAGTGTGGAGATTCCAATATAAATTTGTTCCTGGATGAATTCTCCTTCTTCAATGAAATTGATTCGGCCGAAGTAGGGCACCTCCTGCATGCGCCGCAGCTTGGACAAATTCTTGGATACATGTCTATCGGTGCTTTGACTTACTGATAAAGCTTGAGCCTCTTGTCTCAAACCGATGATGGTCTCAAGATAATCGTCGAAGGTATCAACATTTACTTTGACTTCATCCCAAAAGTGTTTGCGTATAGTAACCAGTTCGTTCTGACGCCGAGAAGTTTCTCCCTCTAATCTGCTGATTCGCTCCGTTATTGTCTCTATTACACTGTCCACTCGTTTTTGCTCCTGCTGAAATTCTGAATCCATAGGAACCACTCCTTAAAAAGATTGGGTTTGACAAATGAAAAAATATGTTGTATCATTTAAAGTGGAGACATAATGCTTTTTAGTAATTATAGCGAATATCTATATGAATATACCATAGATTCTCATTTTTTTCAATGTATTGTACATGATTTCTATGCTTCTTTGCCATACATACACTAGTTGAATGCAAGAAACGCACACCCGATAGATAAAAGGGTGTTTTTTTGACCATAATTTTACTACGAAATCTATAAAGCATAAATAGTTGCTGGTTCTTTTTGTTAAAAGTTTTAATTCTTATTTAACAAATCCTTTTCCAATTAAAAATGCGGAAATTTATAAGATTAGTTGCTTCATTGTTCGTGAATATAAAGTTCTAATCTCGTTGATTGTAGCGAAAGCCGTCACAAAGAAAGGCTTTTGCGAACAAAAGCGAAGCGTTAAGAGCAGTAAGTGGAAATCAATCACATTCGGATTTTAAGGCTTATTGTTTTATTATGAAATTGACTAAACTAACAGGGCGTTAGTTGAATAACGCTCATTAAAATGATTAAAATTTTTTATAAGAATCTCATACATAATTAGAAAGAATAACAACATTTCAATCAATCTATTTTCAAAATGGATTCATTTCTTTTGCCATAAAATATGGATGTACCGACCATTTTTGATCAAGCTTTATTCTAAAGCGACAAGTTTGTGTTTTAAAATAAAGTTTGACCGTTTAGAAAAAGATTCACTGTTTTCAATAAGGTTGCACAGCTTCATCCCGTTGGATATGATTATCATAAAGGGTGTTTTTTATGTCTAAAAGAATGAGAATATTTAAAGTTGACAAGCGGATTAAAGAAGGCGTTTTAATTCATATTGATGATATGAATGAGGTTGCGAATGTTGTACTGGCATGAAAGTGGTATCGTATAAAAATAGATTTTATTATAGGAGAGATTGACATGGAAGTTTTTGCAGACTATTTAGTGCAAATTGATGAACCGCAACATCGGGACAGAACGGAAGAAGTTTTAGCTTGGGTAACTAAGGAATTTCCAAATTTAGAGACAAAAATCGCATGGAATCAGCCTATGTTTACTGATCATGATACATTTATTATTGGCTTTAGCATCGCTAAAAAACATTTGGCTGTTGCCCCTGAAAATGCAGGGATTACTCATTTTTCTGATGAAATTGTGCGGGCTGGCTATGATCACACCAAGCAGTTGGTACGTATCCCGTGGGAGGGTCCGGTTGATTTCTCTTTACTTAAAAAAATGATTGAGTTTAATATGTTGGATAAGGCAGAGTGCTTAACTTTTTGGCGGAAATAAAAAACTTGGATTAGTAAGGGGACAATGCATTTTAACCATAATTTATCGTGAAATCGAATCTAATCTAATCCAATATAAAAGCCACACATTTTGATCAATCTCTTTTTCAAAATGTGTGGTTTTCTTATAGGATAAAATCAATAGTTTTAGCGTCTTTTGAATTAAACTTTATGATCTTCAACAATAGTATCCAATAATTGAAGATCTCTATATAAATAAATCTCAGGAGGGATGATCATGGATAATAATACGCCAGATAACAGTTCGGTTTTGATAAATGGGGATAAAGAAACAGTTTGGGATTCTGTTACAAATGAGGATAAGCTCTTACACTGGTATGCGCCAGGATCGCCTAGGGAGATCCCTACTTTAAAAGCTGGGGAAAAAGTAATTTTTACGTTAATGCCCAGCGCTCATAATAATCTGACAGAGGAACATCAGATGTCTTTAACGATTGAAAAGGTAATTCCTTATAAAGAGTTTACTCTTTACTTGGATTCACAAAAATTGCTACTATCATTTAGTTTAGTTGAAGATGGAAATCATACAACAGTTACCATCAATTCAGGAGGTTATGATGAGTCATTAGCTAATTTGAAAGCGCTGATAGAGGGGGAAGAACTACCATATGTATAAACAATACCATATGGGATAGTCAAATCCTTGTTCCGTAAAAGAGTGTCAATCCTTGTTGGATTAACACCCTCGATATTTAAAGATTATTTCGCGGAGCATGGCTATTTCTTAACATCTTACATATTTGCGTTTGAATCCAATCTTTCCTCTATCTACTTCTTTTTGAATGCTTTCATAAGCGTTTAGGATACTGCTTTTTTTCTTGTCCCGTTTGACTTCTACTATACCTACTGTCTTTGCGGTCTCGATGGCCTTTTCATGGAGCGGCAAATAGGAAATCCCCACAGTGGATAGAAAATTATTCATAGCCGATTTCGTTCGTTCTGGCGAGTCGTGAATTGTATTTTTCACAATGTCGAGCATGTTTGAGATCTTGCTTTCCGAAAATTCAATGTCTGAACGATTTCCTAAAAGCCAACAGTAGCAACTCCAGCCCGCTGACATTCTCAGCTCTTCACCGCTCACGATCCATTTATCAGCAACTTCTTGTGCAATATCTGACTCTGATAAAGTTACGGCCACTACATAATCGGACAGCATATAAAAATACGCCGCATCCATCCAACGATCATAATCCGCCTCCGTCATGGCTTTGGGATCTGCAATAATGCCTGCAAAGTACATGGCATCGTAGTTCCCTGTAGCATAAAGCTCTTCAGCTAAAGGCTGATTTAATTTTAGGTTCTTTGCGATTGGTTTCATAGCGCCTGTACCCGCGCCAAAAAGCGGCTCATGTGCACCATTGGATATGTACATTTTTTTCATTCGATCCTTGCCAAGGGCTTCAAGCTCCTGCATCACCACATCTAAATTCATCGCCTAACACTTCCTATCTTTTGGAGTTTTCCTCCTGAAATTTTGCCAATTAAATATATCATCATTATCTTATAACAAAGACTTACAAATTGTCATTAAAACGACCGATACATGCATGGGTTTTAGGTAGGTACCAACTTTGAACACCTAAATTTAAATGACTTTACACATAATTGTTAGCTTGTATAGAGATTCATAGTTTCTATCGATTCCTATTAATAAGAGGAAGGTTTTTGACGAGTGGTGAAAAATGATAAAATATTACTATCAAACAATCCGGCTATTTTGTATAGGGCGTCAAGTAAAGAATACCTCACATCGAACTATAACAGTTATACCGCTATATGAAAGAAATTAGACGATTATTTCATTAGCATTTTTAAATTTAACTAACAAGGTGCTCTTATTTAAGAAGGTAGCATAGAAAATAATCAATCTTTATGTTGCATTCAGGAGATCAAACTAAAATGCATGAAACCCATGGCTGATAACAAAAGAATTCAAAACAGAAAACATGAGATGACAAAATCACCACTCTTATGTTTTCTGTTTTTTTGAGCTCGACAATAATTCAGCTTGCAAAATAAGAACAATATGTATATAGTGTGTATATAGTATATATACAATAATTCATAAAGAGGTAGTTGTATGCAAATTATTATTTCAAACAGTTCAAAAGAACCGATTTATAGGCAAATCTATGCACAAATAAAAAAGTTGATTTTCATAGGTCAATTGCAAGAAGGGCAGTCGCTTCCTTCTATGCGTCAGCTCGCAAAGGATTTGGAGATTAGTGTTATTACAACGAAGCGTGCCTATGAAGAACTTGAGAAAAATGGCTTTATCTATTCCATTGTGGGGAAAGGTTCGTTCGTAGCAGAGCAAAATATGGAGATGATGAAGGAAAGAAAGATGAAAGTGATTGAAGAAAAGTTACTGGTAGCCATTCAAAACGGTAAAGAAATGGATCTGAGCTTAGCGGAACTAAAGGAAATGCTTACATTATTGTATACGGAGGTTGACTGATGGAAAACGTAATTGAATTACAACATGTCCAAAAATCATTTGAGGGTTTTCAACTAAAGGATTTTTCAATGACTGTTAAAAAGGGTTTCATAACGGGGTTTATTGGTGGAAATGGTGTTGGGAAATCAACGACGATTAAACTATTGATGAATTTATTGCAGCCAGATAGCGGAACAATTTCGATATTCGGTTTGGATTATAAGGACTATGAAAAAGAAATAAAGCAGCGCATTGGCTTTGTATTTGATGAAAACATTTTTTATGAACATTTAACGTTAGCAGAAATGAAGAAAATAATAAAACCAGCCTATTTAAATTGGGATGATAAACTATTCAATCATTATGTTCAAACATTTGAATTGCCGCTTAATAAAAAAATTAAATCCTTTTCTAAAGGAATGATGATGAAAGCGTCGTTAACAATTGCTTTATCGCATCACGCGGAATTAATTATTATGGATGAACCTACGTCTGGATTAGATCCCATTTTTCGTAGGGAGTTGTTAGATATTTTACGTGATCTTATGCAAGATGGGGAGAAAGCTATCTTCTTTTCGACTCATATTACGACAGATTTAGATCGTCTTGCAGATTATATTACGTTTATCCATAATGGTGAGCATATTTTCACAAAGGAATTTTATCAAATTGAAGAAGAGTATGCCATTGTAAAAGGCGGGATAGGGCTATTAGATGGGGATACAGAACGGGAATTTATAGCCATACGAAAATCTGCCCATGGTTTTGTAGGATTAACAGCTAATAAAGCACGTGTAGAAGATATTTTTGGAGAACTGGCTTTGATCGAGAAGGCAACTCTTGAAGATATTATGTTTTATACAAAGAAAGGGGTTGAGCAGCATGTTTAATTTAATTCGGAAAGATATCCTTTTGCAAAAGACGACGTTATTGATTCTGCTACCACTTTTAGTTGTTTTCTTATTCATGGAAAACTCATATGTCTGGATAGGTATAATATTTAGCATCTCAATTGTTATGAATGCTTATAGCGTTGATGAAAAGTCAGCAAGTCATATACTGCTCAATTCCTTGCCTTATACACGGAAAGAAATTGTCAGTTCAAAATATATCGGTACATTTATTTTCGTAGGTTCAGTTGTTTTCACCATCTTTATTGGCAATTTAATCATTCATCAAGAAATAATGATGTGGAAAGATATACTATTGATCGTTAGCTCTGTGATGGTAGCAATATCATTGCTTTTCCCATTTTCGTATAAATTTAAAAGCCAATATATGCTCATTGGTGCACTTGTTTCGTTAGCCATTTATCTAGTGATTATTCCTTTATTTATCCCCAACGTGAACGATAAAATCAGGGAGTTTGTGCAAACGGTATTAACGTTACAAACTGCTCAGTTCTATTTGTTCATTGCCTTGTCGGTTATGGTGCTCTATACATGTTCATGGCTGCTGTCGATTCATATTTATAGAAAAAAAGTGTTTTAAAGATATTCCTGAGGGATGGGGAAATGTCATGTACCGTCCCTCAAGAGTCGTTGCACAAAGCCTAGGTTTACAAGTTTTATCATTTCACAAAAGAAGTGATTTTATATTACGGGAAGGGTGAGGCAATGAAAAAAGTAACAGTTTTCGGAATTATTATCGGCATAGGGTTATTAGTTCTTTTGAAAGTGTTTCAGCATTCAATACCGCGAATTAGCGATCCACTGGCGAATTACACAATATTAACAGGTTTTGTTCTTATTGCTATTATCTATGGTGCGTCTCAACTTAGAAAAAATAAATAGAAAATCATGTGGAAGATAATTAGTATATATTTACAGCTTGTACTGTGTATCGTTTCTAGTTTATCAGTGGTATACCTCTTCAAATTGATTGGAAACAACACCTATTGCCAGTGTCAATTAAGTAGGCATACCTGCTTTTTTAACGAGTGTATCAAACGATTGCCACTGTTGGACTTTGGGAGCAGTCTCTATTTTTAAATTAAAGCATTTGCAATTTTAAAAGTATTAGATGACTTCTTGAATGACTAGTAGTTTATTTTACGCGAACCATCAGTCGTTGTTACTTGGAAAAGCAAATGTTGACGCGGATTCGCTGTTTTCTTCAAACCACTTTTCTGAAATGGTTTTGGTCTTGGTGAAGAAGCGGACTTGGTCAGGCCCAAACATATGCCCCTCACCGAATCTCGAGCGTTTCCAGCCGCCAAAGTTATGATAACCAACAGGAATTGGAATTGGCACGTTTACCCCAACCATGCCGACGTCAATATCCGTTGTAAATTTGCGAGCGGCCGCCCCGTTATTCGTGAAAATTGTGACACCGTTACCGAGCTCATGTGCATTGATTAAGTCGATTGCTTCCTCTAATGAATCTACCCGAACGACATTACGAGCAGGACCGAATACCTCTTGCTCATAAATTTCCATGCCAGGTTTGACGTTGTCTAATAGGGTAGGACCTAGATAAAAGCCATTCGAGTTTTCAGCGATGTCTGGGTTGCGACCATCGCATACGAGTGTAGCACCTTCTTCTAGGCTACGGTCGATAAAGCCAATGATTGCGTCCTTTGATTGCTTTGTAATAACAGGTCCAAAATCAACGTCTGATTCTGTGTACGGCCCCACTTTCAATTTTGCAATTTTATCAACCAGTACTTTGACAAGGTTATTCGCTGTTTCTTCGCCAACGGGAATGATTGTGGAAATGGCCATACAGCGTTGCGAAGCGGCGCCATAGGCCGCGCCTAAAAATGCGTTTGCGACCTGTTCTAAATCTGCATCTGGCATGACAATCATATTGTTTTTACCGCCACCTAATGCCGTAACGCGCTTACCGTATTTTGAACCGGTTGTGTAAATATAATCAGCGACAGCTGTGGAGCCGACAAACGAAATGGCTTCAACAGCAGGGTTTTCTAATAGCTCGTTGACCGCATCCTTGTCGCCATTGATGACTGTCCAAACACCATCAGGTAAACCCGCTTCTTTCCACAGTTCCGATAAAAATAATGCGGAGCAGGGCACGCGCTCGGACGGCTTTAAAATGACGGAATTGCCGACTGCGACCGCCATAGTTGTAATGGCAAGTGGCACCATCACTGGAAAGTTGAATGGGGAAATTGCTGCAACAACGCCAAGTGGTGCTTTTACGGAATAAGCATTAATATTCCCACCAACATTGACGGAGTACTCACCTTTTAATAGGTGAGGGGCATTGATGGCTAAGTCGACGGATTCTAAACCACGTGTGATTTCACCCTTGGCATCCTCGATTGTTTTCCCACTTTCGATACAAATGATGTCGATGAGCGCATCCATACGTGCGGTCATCAATTGACGAAACTTCATGACAATTTCAACGCGTTTGCCAATCGATAGGGCGCGCCATGCCGGAAAGGCTGCTTTAGCTGTTGCAATTGCGCTTTGCACTTCCTCTTTCGTTGCAATAGGGACGCGTGCAATCACTGCCCCTAAACTCGGATTGAAAACATCTGAGAAGTGACCACTTGTGCCTGCAACGATTTCACCATTAATAAAATGCCCTAGTTCTTTTACCTCTGTATTTGTTACCATACATTCATTTCCCCCTTGTGTTTTACGCTTTTTGCAGTAGTTCATTTAAAGCGTGCGTAAGTTTTTCAACAATCACATCTTTTTCTGCTAATGAAATAATCAGTGGTGGAGCGAGAGTTAACGTATTGTTAAAGCCTGCAACCGTGACACCATTTTTCCCGATGATTAACCCTTGTTCTTTACATAAAGCGATGACTTTGTTGACAGCAGTTACATCCATTGGCGCTTTGCTGTTTTTGTCACTCACAAGCTCAATGCCAATCAGTAAGCCTTTACCGCGGATGTTGCCGACATTTGGATGATCCTTTAAGCGTTCTTGTAGTTCCGCATGGATAATTGCGCCCATTTCTTCTGAGCGAGCAAATAAATTTTCATTTTCCATGATTTCGATATTTTTGAGGGCAACTGCACAAGCTGCTGGAGAACCTCCGAATGTGTTGACGTGGCGGAAAAAGTCGTACTCCTCACTCCCATTGAAAGCCTCATAAATTTCGCGACGCACAGCTGTAGCAGATAACGGCATATAAGCACTTGTTAAGCCTTTTGCCATTGTGACAATATCCGGCTGAATGTCATAATTTTGGAAGCCAAATGCTTTGCCTGTACGTCCGAAGCCGCAAATTACTTCATCGACAATGAGCAGGGCCCCATGCTTTTCACAAACTGCTTTTACCCCACGCAAATAGTCCTCATGGGGCATTATCACGCCGCCACCGGTAATAATAGGCTCAAGTATTACGCCGGCAATCGTCTCGGATGATTCCCAAGTCATGACATTATCGATTGCCTGAACAGACGGTAGGGCAGTTGGCTCTGTAATATGATCTTCGTTTGCACGGTAGGCATCTGGTGGTGCAACATGGAGGAAACCAGGTGCTAACGGTTCGTACTTATATTTACGTTGTGCTTGCCCTGTTGCCGCTAATGCCCCCATCGTATTGCCGTGGTAGGCACGATAGCGGGAAATAAATTTGGTGCGATTTGTATGACCTTTTTGCTGATGGTATTGACGTGCGATTTTGAAGGCGGCTTCATTCGCCTCTGAACCACTATTAGAGAAAAACACAACATAATCATCGCCTAATAATTCGCTGATTTTTTCGCTCAGTTGTATGGCAGGGATGTGCCCCACGGATAGAGGAGTATAGGCATTTTCCAGTAATTGCTCGTAAGCGGCTTTGGCGAGTTCCTCTCGCCCGTAGCCAACGTTCACACACCATAAACCAGACATGGCATCTAAATAACGTTTCCCATCAATGTCCGTTATCCAAGCGCCTTTCGATTTCTGAATGATTGTCGTCGTGTTTGGGTTGTAGGGCTTCATGGAATGCCATACATATTGTTCATCTTTTACTTGCCAATTTTGACTCGTTAAATTCGTCACCTACATCATCACTCCTTCATTGATTATCATGCAATAACTCTATTATTCACTCTATTAGGAAAAATAGCATTATACACAATGTAAAATGAATAGATTGTTGCTATTCACATTAGTGAGTGATGGGAATGGTTATCTGTCGTTAAACAGTATTAACTCCAGTGCTAATCGCTTTTCTGTTTGCATAAAATCTGGACCGAGCAGCTGCTCAATTTTTTCCAAACGATGGTACAGTGTTTGTCTAACGATAAACAGGCGTTCGGCAGTGTCTTTTTTTTGACCATTGGTGTGTAAGTATACTTTTAACGTTTCGACTAATTTACTTCTATGCTTGCGGTCATAGTCAATAACGGGCTGTATATATTCGGTCATCATGTCCATAATATATGGGCTTTTTTGTAATTGCAAAATTAAATGGTGAAGGTGTAAGTTCTCATAAAAATACGAAAGCTGTGGGGCGTTCCGTCGAATGTGTAAGGTGTCTTTAGCTGTTAGAAAGCTAGTATTGACAGCTTGGAAATGAGTGACGTATTTGCCAACAGCGACTGAAATGTTAAAGTCAGCATATTTATACTTTTGTTGATTGTCATGGATTTGAGTAATGGCTTGTTCTATTCGTTGCTTATACGTTTCATGCGCACGTAAATTCGCTAAAATAAAAATAAGCTGTTGTTGCTTTTCTATGATGAACGGATAGAATTCTAACTTCTCTAAGACATTGCGCGTTAATAGCTTATAGTACGTTAAATCACTGCTTTTACTTTTGTTGATTTGATGAATCATGACCAGCCAATGACTTGTTGTGATTTCTGCATGATGGTCTTGCAGGAAATGCGTCAATTCCTCCACATTGGATAGACCATTCAGCCATTGCTCTAAAACTTCACGATCCTCCACGGCTTTTTTTTCCTCGCTATACAAAACCCGCAATAAATAGTGTGAAAGCGCAATAACCGTACGATCTAAAATTAGTGCATCGTATTCATTGACGACGCGCTGCGGAGAAAACAAACAAAGCTCCCCATAATACTGGTTGAAAGTATTCACGTCACAGCGAATGATATGTTTTTCAAGATAATCAGGACTTGCCTGTTGTTGCATCTGCTCATACTTGTTCTGCTGTATATTTGGAATAAACACAGGTTTTTGCCCATTGATTGTAAAGACGACCTGCAAGTCAAGGTGTTTATAGAGGTGCATTAAAATTTGCTCGTAATTGTTGGCGGTGAGTGTGTATTTATTAATTTGCTGTGCGTAGTTCTCCAGGTTTTTAACCATGCCATATTGCTGATTGATGAGGATGCCGTGTATTTCTTGTGTGATTTCGACAAAGGCTACCTCCTGATGAAAGATGATAAGAGGGAATTGGTAGTCCGTTGCCAGTTGCTGTATACAATCAGGGATTTTTTGAATGGAGTGACCGAGCTCAATGCACAGCCCAGCTGAATTGGATACAATTAATTGGTGAATAAAGTGATGGAAGTCATCATTGTTTTTCAAATGAATACCCGTCGTCAAAATTAATTCATTTCCCTTTAATAATTTGGCGGCATCCATATTTTCGACGATATGCACCCATTTGATGACATTAAGTTGTCCTTGTGCACCAGCAAGAAGCTTCGCGTTACTGAATAACTTTTTCATCAGTACATCTGCTACCGTGAGTGAAAATCCATTCATAAATTCCTCCTCCTATGACGCATAATTATTGATGCGTCAACACATCTTCTATTAAAAAGGCCATATACAAATTGGTTTTTGTAAAAGGGTTGGTGGCGTCTATATCTAATAGCTGTTCTACTTTTTTGATTTTATATAGGACAGTGTTGCGATGAATGAATAAACGTTCACTAACTTTACTCGTGCTGCCGTTTTCCTCAAGGAAAATACGTAAAAATGACACGTAATCGGTGTTGTGCAAATCATCATATCGATAAAGCTGTCCAAGTATATCCTGACTAAAGGATTCAATTAATGTCCGATTTTGCACACCCATAATAATTTTATAGGCTCCAATTTCTTTATATTTGTATAAGAAGCGGTTGTTGTGCAGCTGTGCTAATTGAATGACAGTGAGTGATTCCTTGTAGCTTTTATGGATGTTTTCATAGTCTTCATAAAAACTTCCTTTGCCGATGATGACATTTAAGCTTCCGTTTTTCTGGGTGATTTTATCGTAGATGTCTTCTACTGTTTTTGAGAAAGGACTACTGGATGTAGTGATTTGTGTTCGGTTGATGAGAAAGATGAGGTGATTTTTATGCTTGAGTCTTAAAAAGCGTTTATATCTATTTTGGAATGCGAACTGAATGAGTACCTCGTAACGGTCAATGCTACTGCGTGCATCTGTTGTTGTACATGTTATGACGGCCAATTCTGCGCCTTGTGGAAATCCAAGTTGGGTTAAATTTTGCCTTGTGGAATCGACGTGCTGTTTGTAGTGAAACAGTAAGTTGTAAAGGACTTGGTCTTCGGTGGATTGTTCTTGTTCGTGGGCGATAAATTGAAATGTCGTTTTTAAAAGATCGGCTACACGGCGTTCCCAAGGCATTTGAAAAATGGGTAATTCATGCTCATTGGCAAACGAGATGACCGATTCAGGAATGTCAGGAATATAAGGTCCCGTATTCACGATAAAACCAGCTATTTTTTTAGTGTAGGCCAGTTTAACGAGTTGTTCTAAGGATGTATTTTGGTGTGGAAAGTTAATGCCTGTTGTCACAACTAATTCATTTGGTCGGCAAAACATGATTAAATCAATACTTTCTACTACATTAATACCCGTAACTCTTCGATACATACCACTTTGTCCAGCTACTAATGTCAGCATTGGGAATAGAGCCCCCTCTACGATTTTGCCAATCGTCCCCATAACAGCCCCCCTAATTATACAAGTACCGTACCATAAATAATGTGCACTTGCACATACTTTTTTAGTTTTATATCTATATCTTTGGAATATTTAGTATTTTATAATTTTAATAAACAACAACTTTTTAATAACTGTGAAAGAGAGGACTTGCATATGTATAAATGTAATAGTAGTCGACTGCAGGGGTTAATTGAACAATTCAGTCAATTTGGTGTAACTGCCAATGGGGGCGTAACCCGTTTGTCCCTTTCAAAAGAGGATGTATTAGCGAGAGACTATTTTTGTGAAATATGCAAAGAGTTAGGCATGGATATTCAAGTAGATGATATGGCAAATATCTATGCGATTCTACCTGGAAAAAGAGTTTGTCCACCAATCGTAATGGGATCACATTTAGATTCGGTTGAAAAAGGTGGCAGGTTTGATGGTGTCTTAGGTATTTTAACAGCAATAGAGGCGATACGAACGTTAAAGGAAAACGACATTGAGCTCGAGATCCCATTAATGCTTGTGAATTTTACGAATGAAGAAGGTGCACGCTTCGATCCGGCGATGATGAGTTCCGGTGTCATTGCTTCAAAATTCAGTAAAGAAAAAATGCTACAGTCTGTCGATAAAAATGGCATTACTTTTCAAGAAGCATTACAAGCAAGTGGCTACGCGGGGGAGCAAGGAAATCGCTTAACAGAAGCCTTTGCTTATATTGAGCTGCATATTGAACAAGGACCAGTATTAGCAGCAAAGCAACGTGAAATTGGTGTGGTCGAAGGCGTTTTAGGCATGGTGTGCTATGAAATCACCGTGACAGGTGAATCAAATCAGCTGGCACAACGCCGATGTCGATGCGTAAAGATCCGATGATTGTGGCGTCTCGTATAATTTCGTCTTTGCATGAGCAGCTGGGCAAAATCGACGAAGAGCTTGTGTTCACATTTGGGCGTATGCACGTGGCACCTAATATTCATACAGTCATCCCGAACGAAGTAGTTTTTACCATGGATTCGCGTCATCAAAATCCAGCGGTGATGCGCAAAGTGGAAAAGCTATTGACAGCCCTAGCACCAGAGGAAAACGGTTGCCACATTCGCCCGGTCAAGCTATGGGAGCGGGAGACGGTATTTTTTGATACAGCTATTTGCAGTGAAGTGGAAAAATCATGCCATGACTTTGGATATTCCTTCAATCGAATGTTCAGTGGGGCGGGGCACGATGCGCAGTATATCGCGAGCTTCATCCCCTCGGCAATGATTTTTGTTCCAAGTATCAAGGGGAAAAGTCATTGCGAGGAGGAGGAAACGACATTTGAAGACTGTGCAAAGGGGGCAGACGTGTTACTGGAAACCGTGTTGACACTACAAACAAAGTTCAGCATGGGTGAAAAATACACACTAAACTCATGATGAGTGCAGGCTAAAATACTATAATTCGCTAGCGCATTGGTTCATCTCTAAAAGTTAGGGATGACGTTTGATTAAAGTGCATATCATTAGAAAGCTGATTGATTGGAGTGAAGGTTGGACGACCCCTCGGAAAGTGCCTAGCCGGCACGGAAGTCAACCTCCCTGTCATGACGGTGAGCTAGCATATTAACAGATTTTGATAAATTTTACATCATTAATCGAAGGGTGAGGATAGTGTGAAAAAAGTGATTACAGGTGGACTCATTGCGACAGCAACAGATATGTATGAGGCAGATATTTTAATAGAGAACGGCAAAATCGTGCAAATCGGCAAAAATTTATCAGCTGACGGAGCGGAAATTGTAGATGCAACGGGTAAATACGTGATGCCCGGGGGAATTGATCCGCATACGCATTTGGATATGCCTTTCAACAACACGGTGACAGACGATGATTGGAAGTCCGGTACAATTGCGGCTGCCTTCGGTGGGACGACGACCATTTTAGATTTTTGCTTATCTGCGGGTGAAGAAAAACTTGCGACGGCTGTGGAAAAGTGGCATGTAAAAGCAAAGGGCAAATCAGCCATTGACTATGGTTTCCATTTAATGATTAGTGATTTAACGCCTGAAACAGAGGCCGAGTTACCGTTGTTACTAGAGCAGGAAGGGATTACGTCTATCAAGGTGTTCATGGCTTACGCGAAAGAATTCCAGGCGACAGACCGTACGCTGTTCAAAGCCTTTAAAATCGCAAAAGACTTGGGCGCTGTTGTCATGGTGCACTGTGAAAATGGCTCCGTCATCGACGAATTAGTAGAGGAGGCGAAGCAAGCTGGTCAGACGGCGCCAATTTATCACGCTCTTACGCGTCCCGCAGAGTTAGAGGGTGAGGCGACGAAACGAGCCATTGAACTAGCGCATATCGCAGGAGCCAAGCTTTATGTTGTACATGTGACGTGTAAAGAGGCACTAGATGAAATAATCGCAGCGCGTGAAAAGGGCTATGACGTGTATGGGGAAACATGTCCACCTTATTTAACGCTCGATCAGTCAGCGTTAGCACAGCCGGGCTTCGAGGGGGCAAAATATGTTTGGTCACCACCGCTTCGCCCGAAATATCATCAAGAGCATTTGTGGAATGCGTTAAAAGCCAAGCAACTGCAAACAATTGGCTCGGACCAATGTTCATTTAGCTTTAACGGAAAAAAGCAATTAGGGTTAAATGACTTTTCTAAAATTCCAAATGGTGGACCGTTTATCGAAGATCGTTTCAGCATTTTATTTTCTGAAGGTGTGGTGAAAGGGCGAATTTCCATCTATGACTTCGTCGATATGATTTCGACAAGTGCCGCAAAAATTTTCGGCTTATATCCACAAAAAGGAACGATTGCTATTGGTTCTGACGCGGATATCGTAATCTTTGATCCTACGGTAAAACGTGAAGTTTCAGCGAACACCCACCATATGAATGTCGACTACAATCCGTATGAGGGCTGGGAAGTGACAGGAGAGCCTATCAATGTACTTGTGCGTGGTGAATACGTCATTAAAAACAAACAATTTGTAGGAGCATTAGGCAGTGGCCAATATATCAAGCGTGCACTACAACCGACGACTGCGCAACCAATCAACGTGTAAACATCAATCCATGAGGGGGAATGTTTCAATGACTTCACAACTCGAACGGAATTTTGTGGAAATGACTAGCAGGATGACAAAAAATGAAGCACAAGAAGAGGCTAATCGCTGTCTGTACTGCTATGACGCACCTTGCATTACAGCATGTCCGACAAGTATTCAAATTCCGAATTTCATCAAAAAAATTGCTTCCAGTAATATGAAAGGTTCGGCCATGACGATTATGGAGGCCAATCCGGTTGGTGCAAGCTGTGCGCGGGTATGCCCGACCGAGGAATTATGTGAAGGGGCATGTGTGTTAAATTCCTCGACAAAGCCTATTAAAATCGGGCACTTGCAACGTTATGCAACAGATTGGGCGATGGAATCAGACGTCGAGCTATTTAAAAAAGGTCAACCTAATGGACAAAAGGTAGCGATTGTTGGCGCTGGTCCAGCTGGTCTATCGGCAGCGCGTGAGCTTAGTCGCTTCGGCTATAGTGTCACAATTTTTGAAGCAGAAGCAAAGGCGGGTGGCTTGGGCAACTATGGCATCGTGTCATTCCGATTACCGAATGATGTAGTAGATTGGGAAGTGGCGCAAGTTGTAAAGCTTGGTGTGGACATTAAAACAAACACAATAGTAGGCGTGGATATTTCTGCGGAGGAAATTTTAGCGCAATATGACAGCGTTATTTTAGCGGTTGGTATGGGGGCTGTACCTAATCTTGGCATTAAAGGTGAGGAACTAGCAGGCGTTCATGATGCCATTGAGTTTGTAAAGCACACGAAACTGGGTGCACTAACAGAAGACTTAGTCGGTAAACGTGTTGCGGTCATCGGTGCTGGTAACACAGCCATCGATGGTGCAACCTGTGCTGTGCGACTAGGTGCGGAGCAAGTGGACATTCTTTATAGAAGAACAGAAAAAGAGATGACTGCCTACCAATTTGAATATGAATTTGCCAAGCAGGATGGCGTTGGATTTAAGTGGCTAACAGCGCCGAAACAAATTATCGGTGATGAGGCAGGAAAAGTAGTAGGACTTGAATGCGTCAAGATGAAGCTTGGAGAGCCGGGAGTAGACGGCAGGCAGCGACCTGAAGTAATCAAGGGATCTGAGTTTGTTATAGAGGTGGACGCGGTCATTAAAGCAATTGGACAAACGCGCTTTGTCTCGCTCATTGAAGCGTTTGGATTACAGCATACAAACGGAGTTGTAGACATTGACGAAACGACTATGCAAACATCGAATGACCAAGTGTTTGCCTGTGGAGATGTTATATTCGGCAATGGTCAAGGGGAAGCAATGGTGGTAACAGCTGCACAGCAAGGTAAAGATGCTGCTTACATCATTCATGAGCGTTTAAGAAAACCGAGCGAGATCGCATAGGGGGGATGGAGCATGGCAGACTTACGAATTGACTTAGCGGGGATTAAATCACCGAATCCATTTTGGTTAGCATCGGCACCACCGACTAATTCGGGCTATCAAGTGCAACGTGCATTTGAAGCGGGCTGGGGTGGCGCAGTTTGGAAAACATTGGGCGAACCAATTTTAAATGTTTCATCGCGCTTTGCGGCCATCAGCTTTAACGGACAGAGAGTAGCGGGCTTTAATAATATTGAGCTAATTACGGATCGTCCATTAGAAGTTAATTTACAGGAAATTCTTGAAACGAAAAAAAGGTTTCCTAATCATGCCATTATCGCTTCATTAATGGTAGAACCACAGCAGGAGAAGTGGCATGAGATTGTCAAAAAAGTAGAAGCTGTCGGGGTTGACGGTCTTGAGCTTAATTTTGGTTGTCCACATGGGATGGCAGAACGAGGAATGGGGGCTGCCTCTGGTCAAGTCCCTGAATTGGTTGAAAAGCAAACGCACTGGGTGAAGGAAGTTGCGCGTACACCTGTTATCGTCAAGCTTACGCCAAATATAACGGATATTACGATGACGGCAGAAGCGGCAGTGCGTGGCGGTGCGGATGCCGTTAGTATGATTAATACGATTAACAGCTTAGCAGGTGTCGATTTAGATTCATGGAATACGGTGCCACATGTTGGCGGGAAGGGTTCACATGGCGGATATTGTGGGCCAGCTGTCAAGCCGATCGCACTAAATATGGTCGCAGAATGTGCGCGAAATCCTTTTGTAAATGTGCCGATTTCAGGCATTGGAGGGATTTCAAATTGGCAGGATGCTGCGGAATTTATGCTGATGGGTGCAACAGGCGTACAAGTTTGTACTGCAGCGATGCACCACGGATTTAGTATTGTCGAAGATATGATTGATGGACTTAATAATTATCTGGATGAGAAGGGCATTGCCTCGGTGATGGATATAGTCGGTCAGTCGGTCCAACGTTATTCTAACTGGGGTGACTTAGATTTAAACTACAAAGTTGTTGCTGAAATTAATAATGATGTGTGTATTAATTGCAATAAATGTCATATTGCGTGTGAAGATACGTCACATCAATGTATTGACATGTACACAGAGAGTGGTCGTCCGATGCTGAAGGTGCGTGAACAAGATTGTGTAGGCTGTAATTTATGCTCGATTGTGTGCCCAGTAGATGGTGCGATTTCGATGGTCGAAAGAAAGTCCTCTATTGCGCCAATGACTTGGAACGATCGTCAATCACTTATCAGCAGTTTTTCTCGATAAAATTGAGGTTAATTGTTTGTTCAAAGATAAGAAAGTATAAGTTTTTAGACTTGGAGCAGTGTCTAGACTCCAGGCGCCAGCCGCTCGGAGGCTCACGGGATGTGAGTCACGTAAGCGGGGAGGGATTGAACTGCATCCCTCCTTATTGCCGCAGGACGCGGCGTACGTAGGCTAGGTTCCTTGAATGCAATCTAGCTATGTGGCAAAGACCGCCACGTCGTGCCTGCAAGGAGGCAGGTATGCAGTCGTTGCGACAGGACGTTGCGATCTTAGACTGCCTTCCTTTTTACTTTTGCCTGTCGCGTCTTAAACGGCGCCTTCCGCTTTTCATTGTTAACTGGAAATCTAATATAAGGGAGAGACATGAATGGCAAATGGTGGGGATTATTTAAAATCACCAGACTTACTTCCAGTGACACATCAAAAAAGAAGTATCGGAACATTTGGTTTTGCAGTGATTTGGGTAGGAATGGCCATCGTTTTAGCCGCCTTTGCAATTGGCGGATCAGGTATTATGAGTTTGCCATTGCCGATGGTGATTTTAGCGACAATGATAGGTTCCGTATTAATCGGCGTATTTATGACGTTAATCGGTGATATTGGTATTGAGCACGGCTTGTCCTTCCCGGTTTATATGCGTGCCCCATTTGGTACAATTGGCACGCATATACCATCGCTCGTTCGTGGGGTGACAGCGGCTTGTTGGTTCGGTCTTAACACCTATTTTGGTGCAATGGCCATCAATGGGATTTTGAATTTATTATTCGACTTTAATAATTGGTTTTTATGTTTCCTTATTTTTGCGGCATTACAGTTAATTAACACATCGCTTGGCATTAAATCCATTGAGCGCTTTGCGGATTTTGCGGCGCCGGTTATTATTTTAATATCGTGCTGGATGTACTATACGCTTGCCGATAAAGCAACGGCACAAGGGAAAGATGTGTGGGCATGGGTGGAATCACCGACGACAGGGATGGCAGCTTTTACTGCGTTCATGGTCGTGATGATGGCGAACATGGGATTCTGGGCAACGTTAGCAGCTGATATGCCAACACTATCACGTTTCTTTAAAGCGCCAAAAAATGAGCGCAATTGGTTCAAACGCAATAAAACACAGTTAGTTGGTTCTTTAATCGTGATGCCGATTACCAACACATTTATCGTAGCCATTGGTGCAGTATGTTATATGGCCGTGGCATCTGCTGATCCGATAAATGCCTTGCAGCAAAGTGCAAATGGAATTGCGTTAGGAATTTTATTGCTGATGATTGTGTTAGCGCAATGGTCGACAAATACGTCCGCAAACGTGATTCCTGCGGCCACGATTTTCTCAAACATTGGTGGACCCAAAGTACCGTTCTGGGCTGGGGTTATCATTGCGGGAATTATTGGGATTTTAGCACAGCCGTGGAGCTTATTTGGCGTCTTAGTCGATGCGCTATTAATCATTGGTGGTATTTTAACAGCAATTGTGGGGATATTATTCGCCGATTATTATTTAATCCGTAAACGTCGTGTGAACGTAAAAGAACTGTACGAGTTAGAAGGCCAATATAAGTATATGAATGGCTTTAACTTAGCGGGATTAATCGCTTGGGTGATCGGTGGTATCTTAGCGAATATGTTCCCAACGTATTCTTCATTGGTGGGCTTTTTCGTGGGGGCACTCGTGTACTATGTCTTGGCGAAATATTGGTGGTTCAAAAAGTACCCGCAAGCCGAACTAGACGATCCTAGTGACGCCAAGTATTTGGGTATTACAGTTGGTCACGATTGGGACGATATCGTCGTGCAAGAAATAGAAGAAAAAGGTGTTTAATAAGAAAAGCGGGGTGTGTGTATGTCGGATTATTTACTAAGCAAGGATGAAATGAAACAAGTGGATGATTATTTAGACAAGGGATTTAAAGTCCATTATGTGAATGAAAATTTAAGTGGGATGTTTGTCGAGTTTGAACGACAGGAAAAAGTTTGTTTGCAGATTTTGACCGCCGACGCGCGTAAATATTTTGCAGCAAAGCTCCTAGAACAAACGCAGTTGCAAGAAGGTATGTCAATTTAATATGAAGTGGTTAAAACTCTATTCTATTACAATACTAGAATAGAGTTTTAATGTTATGCTTGTATCTTCATTAGCAATGGGTTGGCCTATTTAAACGGTGCGAGAAGGTATTTAGAATGCAATTCACGAAGTAGTTTGGTAGATCGACAATGAGGGGACTGTATGGATACTTGTTTAGGTTGCTCGTAAACGAAAAGGGAATTGCCGATTTACAAAGTGTATGAAAGTGAAAATGTAATGGCTTTTTAGATCATGCGCTTTTTAACGATGGGCTTCTTTTGATTTTGTCAAAACATCATCGGCTAGAATTTACGGAGTTAGTGGCAAAAGGGCACATAGAAATAGAAGAAGCACTCCATATTTTATGGAATGTTTAAAATTAACTTGGAGAGCCAGATGGTATTACCATTTTTCAAAAAGGATAGTATATCATTTTGACATGGTGCCCGGAGTTTTATGCAACAAGCTGAGATGAATTTGCTTCAGATGCACATATCTAATTAGTTGACACTTGAATAAATAAAAGTTATTGTAGATACTTATAGTCTGTAATAAAGGAGGTTTAGGTACTTGAAATATTCTAAAGCGACGAATTATGCACTTCATACGATGATGTATCTAACAGCGGTTGCTCCTGAAAAGCGCATGGGTGTCCAACAATTGGCTGAGGCTCAAGGGGTTTCCCCTACTTACTTATCCAAGATCTTAACAAAATTAGTCAAGGCAGGCATGATTGAATCAGTATCAGGAGCCAATGGTGGCTATAAGTTAAAATCAAATTGGGAAGCTATTTCGTTTTTAGAAATTATTCGCGCAATCGAAGGATCGACTTCCTTATTTGACTGCTGTCTAAACCACAATCCCGAATGCTTAATTCAAAAGGTTATGGTTTCCGCAGAAGAAAAGATGGAGCAAGAATTAATCAATCAAACAATAGGAGATCTTGCAAAGAAAATGACGGTGACTCTTTAAACCGTCGTCTTTTTTAAAATATATGAGAGATATTAAAGACATTGTATATCTTTAATAGAAACGAATAAGAATATAGATAGAAAGCAGGATGAAGAAAATGACTATTTTTGATTGTATGATTATTGGGGCTGGACCAGCTGGTTTAAGTGCTAGCTTAGTGTTAGGCAGAGCAAGAAGAAAGATAGCTGTTTTGGATGATGGGACAAATAGGAATAGAGTTACGCAAGAATCACATGGTTTTATTACACGGGATGGCATTAAACCACAGAAATTCAAAGAACTAGGCCTCGATGAATTAAAAAAATATCCGTCCGTATCTATTATTAACACGACGGTTACTAAAATCATCAAAGAACCTACTAGTGAGAGGTTTAAGGTTAAGACAAAGGATGGGCATGAATATCTTACAGAAAAAATCATTTTAGCTACAGGGGTTCAAGAAGTTTTTCCGGCCATTCCAGCTATTAAAACATACTATGGGAAAAGTCTATTTAGTTGCCCGTATTGTGATGGCTGGGAACTTCGGGACACCCCCTTAGTTATCATCGCTGAGAAGGAAGAGCATGCGCTTCATATGGCTAAACTTGTGTATAACTGGTCGAAAGATTTAGTAGTTGTAACCAATGGAAATGAAATGTCTACAGTAGGATTCGAACAGTTACAACAACGGGACATCAAGGTGATGACAGAACCTATCCTGAAATTACATGGGAAGAATGGCTTTTTACAACGGGTTGAGTTTGAGTCTGAAGAGATTATCGCAAGAACTGGTGGATTTGTCATACCTTCCTTTTATCGTTCAAACAAATTTGTTGAACAAATAGGGTGCGAGTTAACTGAACTGGGAGCGACCGTAACGGATGGTTCTGGACGTACAACCGTAAAAAATATTTATATTGCTGGAGAGGCAGAACAAGCAGGACCCTCGTCTTTACTGATTGCTGCCGCGGATGGAAGTAAAGCTGCATTTTCTGTAAATGTGGATTTAACAATGGAACGATTCTAAAGATAAGAGAGGTATGAATTAATGAAAGATGAACTTACATTCAAATCCAAAAACACTATCGAGGCAAACGCTCGAATCTCGATTCCCACATATGATACATTATTCACGATGGTTCAATCTTATTTTCGAGCTAAATTGGGCGAAAAAGAAGCATCATTGCTCGTAATCGGAGCGGGTGGTGGAAATGAACTAGCCGCATGGGGACCGTCTAACCCAAAATGGACATTTACCGGAGTTGACCCTTCAAAAGAGATGCTTCAGATGGCTAAGAATAAATCAATTCAATTAGGCTTAGAAAGTCGTGTCAGACTTATTCAGGGAACAATTACTGATTTGCCACTTCCAGACTCTAAATTTGACGCCGCAAGTTGTATCTTGGTTCTTCACTTCATAGTCGATGTACAACAGAAGCTGAAATTGCTTAGAACTATAAAGGATAATTTAAAGCCAGGAGCTCCATTCATTCTAGTTAGCGCGTACGGAGACCCTGGTGAGGCCGAACTTCAGGACAGAATAAACGTATGGAAAAGCTTTTACCTTGATGCCGGGTACGAATTGTCTAAAGTGGATGAGATGGGTAAAGTTATTATGAACATTTCTTTCATTCCTGAAGATCACATCGAACGACTATTAGTAGAATCCGGTTTTACTAATATAGCTCGATTTTATTCAACTGGCCTTTTCGCTGGATGGATTTGTCATGCAGGATGATTATACTCTGCCTTGATGCATCCAACTAACAGGGCACAATTAACAATGGTACCAAATAGGAGTCTTGCTACATTAAACGTGTAGTAAGACTCTTTTTTTATTGAGTAATAATCACTTAACATTGACGACTCGTATACAATTGTATACAATGAGGATTATTAAGATGAGTATACAAA
This sequence comes from Sporosarcina sp. FSL K6-1508, assembly GCF_038007465.1. Classification (NCBI taxonomy): domain Bacteria; kingdom Bacillati; phylum Bacillota; class Bacilli; order Caryophanales; family Caryophanaceae; genus Sporosarcina; species Sporosarcina sp. FSL K6-1508. Next base: position 3,200,317 of record NZ_JBBOXF010000001.1, read on the forward strand.
CGTATACAAAGAAAGGTGATTGATTATGAGAGATGAACAGGCTAAGAAAGAAGGACGTCACCGTGGTAGGCGTCGTGATGGAGAAGAGGGTTCACATCAGCGTGGGGCGAAAACCTTTCGCCGCGGGAGGGCTATTGCTTTTTTAGAGCGCATGCATCTGAAGCGTTCCACGACTAAACAGCAGTTAGATCAACCCGAGTTTCAATCGATTCAGCCCATTTTAATTGGTGAATTAAAAGCAATTGATATGGTCATTAATGAATTTATTCAACTATTTGAAATCAATGAGGATGAAATGGTTGATAGTAACAAGTCAGTAGATGCGAATGAGGAAGGGATTGAAATGGATGAAACAAATTAACGGTTATATCGATGCAGTGTTTACAAAGCAAGATGCTCTGTTGGAGGGAGTGATTGCGTCCATTGAAGAAAACGGCATGCCTGCCATATCGGTTTCACCTTCTTCTGGCAAGCTGCTCACGATGCTGACAGCTATTTCAGGGGCAGAAAATGTACTGGAAATCGGTGCACTTGGCGGTTATAGCGGAATTTGTCTTGCCAGAGGATTGGGTAGTGAAGGGAAATTGACATCCCTTGAATTAGAGGAGAGATACGCAACGTTAGCATCCAACAATCTAACTAAAGCTGGCTTTGGCAATCAAGTATCCTATATGACGGGGGCTGCTTTGCAAAGCCTTGAGAAACTAGTTGATGAGAATCAGCGATTTGATTTTTTCTTTATTGATGCGGATAAAGAAAACTATGAAAATTACTTAGACTATTGTATTCGGCTTGCAGATTCGGGTGCTGTGATCGTTACGGATAATGTTCTGGCTGGCGGTAGTGTAGTGGACGAGGGTGCTAAATCTAAACGCTATACGGAATTAATGAAGACCTTCAATGAAACTGTGGCCAATCATCCCCAATTAGAATCGCTTCTTATTCCAATTGGGGATGGACTGACGATTTCAAGAGTTAAGAAATAAGCAGGGAGTTACCGGGTTCTCGACGAATGAGAATCTGGTATTTTTCATTAAAAAAGTCTACCCCGAGTGTTGTATAATTAGGAAAGTGGAATCGAAAGAAAGGAGACATTTAATCATGACAACTTTAAAAAGTAGTTTACGGATATGCAGCAAGGGACATAACTATTATAAGAGTAGTGATTGTCTAAGCTGCCCGATATGTGAACAAGAACGTAAGCCTGACAATGGTTTTCTCTCAAAACTTTCGGCACCCGCAAGAAGAGCGTTAGAGCAGCAAGGTATTACGACGTTGCAACAACTATCCACTTTTAGTGAAAAAGAGATTTTGCAATTTCACGGCATAGGTCCAGCTTCCTTGCCTATACTTAAAACTTATCTGGATGAAAATGGATTATTATTTAAACTTTAACAAAACAGCATTTAATGTGTGAGAGTATCTAGGTGGGAGCCCAGCACTTTTATATAGTAATGACCTCATTTTCGCCACTCTCTGAATTAGGCCCTAATGCTAATACATTTGGCTCTGTAGGTATGTGGTCAGCAATAGGGATGATTCTAGTCTTATATCTCTTACCTTTAATTATCTATAAAATAAGATTAGATGCCATCCGATATATTATTGCTATTTTTTGTAGTTTTGGGATACTAATCAATATTGCAGTCTTAGGGATTGTATTACTACTAGGTTTACGAACAGATTCTTTTCCTTATTCTCTTGGAATTATGGGAATATGCATAGCAGCTCTACTGGTAAATCTCATTTGGTTCTTTGTTACTTTCCGGCTATCTAAAAATCCTTCAACTAACGTAAAGACAGAGTGGAGACTTATATCGAACATTACAACCAAACACGAAAGCAATGGAACTTTTAAAAAATGACTCCAGCGAAATGCCGGAGCCATATAATCACAGCCAAGAGTATAGAGAATCCTTTTAGTAAACTGTCCCTTAATAAAAGTTCAGTACATACAAAACCATAAATCGTTTTAGTTTCCACCTAAAGAGAAAATCCGATTAAAAGGGAACTAGCGAGGCAGTAGTTCACTATTAAAGTTGTGCATGTGTTTTGTTTAACAATGTCGTTTTAAAGCACTACTGCCTGACTTTTTTTATCTTGGGAAGCATGCAGCTTTACCATAGCAAATCGTGCAATTGGTTGTATCACTAGACTCTCAGCGATTAAGACGATTAAGAAGTTTCTTGGCCAATTCGTTAGGAAGTTGCTGAAGATAGTTGAACTAAAACCGTTCCCTATGATATCAGCAATAAGCGTCATACAAATTGACATTCCAAGTACAGTAAATAAGATGCGAAATAAAATTTTGGCATTAAAGCTGTCTGTTGGCTGCGTAAATTTTTTTACCAATTTTTCAGCAATACGACCAATTAAAACCGGTTCAATGATCATGGCAATAATCCAGAAAATCGGTAACATTTTAATAATCGTTAGGGCAGCCTCTTGATTAAACTCTCCGAAAACTAGAATGACATTTAATGACACCATAAACAGCACCGTCAGTGTACAAATGATTGCACCGTACAATGCACCTTCCTTACCGTTTCTTGGTAATCTTGTTTCTTGTTTCATTTTTTCTTCCTTCCTTTCCAAAAGCTTATTCGAGACCTTTGTAATATGCTAAATAAAGCAATAACTGTGCCAGTAATGGATTATGTTTTTGTAACATTCCAGACGTTTAAGCCCTGCACTTTTGTATTCATATTTAAGGTATACCACCCGGTCTGTTTGTTAGTGTAGCAAAATAAATCTCGCTGATGTAAGTGTTTTTTTACTTTGTTGTATAGGACGTGTTCACAACTTAGACAATAATAGGCGGGTGAGTTGGAGAAGGTATAGTAAATCACAATAAAGGAATTCGTTTTGAACAATCTTTTCCCCTCATAAAAAGGTGCCTATTTTCAAAAGCCTACTTGGTATGGAATGATTTTATGCAAATGACTCATCCTATTGAAAAGGAGATGAAGTCAATTATGCGAAAAATAAGTTTAGCACTTGGAATTTTTATTATAATTAATGCAATTCCCACACATATCTCGACGATTCCTTATGCGCTACAAGCAATTCCAAGTTATGCCAAATGGAGTAAGCTTGCAATTAAAGAGACCCAATCAAAATATCCCCATGCGAATATTATTGACTACCTGCATGAAGGGAGTGAATCTAAAGGGGAGTCAACAATAGAAAGGTTTAAGTTGTGGTTAAAAGAGGGGGATAACGAATTCGGCGTTATTGTAAGAATTACGTATACTACCGAAACTGAAAAGGTGATAACTATTGAACTTCAAGAAACTTCAAGAAACTTCTAGATAAGCCATAGCGAGAATAACTAGGCTTCGTGCTGGTCATGACATACTTGAAAGTCATTAGCATGACGAAAAGTGTCTTAGACCTAAAGGCAAATGCTTAAATTCAATTTATTAAAGAAAATTAATCTACTTGTACATATAAGGATATCGTTATATGATGATTTAGAGGAGGGATAACTGATGAATGAAACAGTAACGATTGATATTCAGCGAGCATCACAACTCTTAAAATTACTCGGAGATCCAACACGTTTGACCATGATGCAATTACTTAAGTCACATGAGTGCTGTGTGTGTGAATTTGTTGAGATTTTTAATATGAGTCAGCCGGCGATCAGTCAGCATTTGCGTAAACTGAGGGATATTAAGTTAGTCAAAGAAGAACGTAAAGGGCAATGGATTTTCTTCTCGATTAATAAAAGTCATGAAGACTATTCGTTTATTCAAAGCATTCTTGAACAACTGCCCAAACAGGATGAGTCCATAGAAAAACTGGAAGTGCAAGGGCTTAGAGTTTGTTGTGAGTAGGAAGGAGAAAAAATATTGGTTTCGGTAATAACGGCTTCATTGATATTCATCATTACACTTATTTTTGTTATCTGGCAGCCTAGAAATTTATCAATAGGATGGTCCGCCTGTATTGGAGCAATGATATCTCTGTTAGTAGGAGTAGTTAACTTTCAAGACGTTATTGATGTGACAGGGATTGTATGGAATGCGACTCTTGCTTTCATCGCCATTATAATCATCTCATTGATCTTAGATGAAATCGGATTCTTCGAGTGGGCTGCTCTACATATGGCTAGATTAGCTAAAGGCAGTGGAATTCGGATGTTTGTTTACGTCAGTATTCTGGGGGCAGTTGTTGCCGCTTTGTTCGCAAACGATGGGGCTGCCTTAATACTAACGCCAATCGTTCTTGCGATGGTGCGAAATTTAAATTTCAATGAAAAGATGATTTTCCCATTTATTATTGCCAGTGGTTTTATAGCTGACACCACTTCATTACCATTAGTTGTAAGTAACCTAGTCAATATTGTTTCAGCAGACTTTTTTGGTATCGGTTTTGTTGAATATGCATCCAGAATGATTGTCCCGAATTTATTTTCTTTAGTTGCAAGTATCTTCGTGTTGTTGCTATTCTTCCGTAAAAGTATTCCTAAAGACTATGATGTCTCAGATTTAAAAGAACCGAAGGATGCTATCAAAGATATAAAATTATTCAGACTAACTTGGGTGATTTTAAGCGTATTACTTGTCGGCTATTTCTCAAGTGGGTTTACGGGACTTCCTGTTTCTATCATTGTTGGATTTACGGCCATATTCTTTATGATTATGACACAAAGAAGCCCCGTGGTTCACACGAAGCAAGTACTCAAAGGTGCACCTTGGGCCATCGTTTTTTTCTCGGTCGGAATGTACGTCGTCGTTTACGGATTGCGTAATGCCGGTCTGACAAGTGTCTTGGCTGACGTCATTCAACTGGCTGCCAATCAAGGACTGTTTGTAGCCACTGTTTCGATGGGCTTTATTGCAGCAATATTATCATCGATTATGAATAATTTGCCGACCGTCATGATTAACGCGCTAGCGATATCAGAAACGTCTACAACAGGACCAATTCGTGAGGCTTTGATATATGCAAATATAATCGGGTCAGATCTAGGTCCGAAAATCACTCCTATTGGCTCTTTAGCTACTTTATTATGGCTACATGTTTTATCTCAAAAAGGGGTGAAAATATCTTGGGGTAGTTATTTTAAAATCGGTATACTCTTAACAGTTCCCACACTATTAATTACATTAATCGGATTGTATGGTTGGCTGTCATTTATTCAATAAAAAAACGGTTTCATTATGTCGAAAAACTCCACAAAGCGTAACGAGTTCATTAGGGATCTGATGACCCTTAAAGCAGAAGGAATGGGTGAATAGAAATGAAGTTTTTTCTAACGTGTTCGATGTACTTGAACAATTTTTAAAGGAGGAATAACAATTGAAAGCAGTAATAGAAAAAGTTGAGGATGGCTACATTGAACGATTTGAACGTTCTTTACATCATTCAGTGGAAAAAGTGTGGGTTGCTTTAACAGACAACAGAAAGTTGGAAAGATGGTTTTCTAATCTTCAAGTTATAGAACTTCGAAAAGGAGGGACCATAAAATTCAATATGAATGACGGGAGTGGGTCATCTATTGATATGGAGATAACAGATTTCAAAAAGGGTTCCATCCTAGAATATGAGTGGGGTGACGGTAGGGTTCGTTTCGAATTATACTCCAAATCTGAGGGCTGTTTATTGATAATGAAAGAATTTATCAGCACACTAAATGATCATACACCAAAAGATTTGGCAGGATGGCATGTATCCTTAGATATTTTGAGCGCTTTACTGAATGAACATTACATGGACTTCCCGAAAGATGAATGGGAAAAATGGTATAAGAAGTATAGTTTGGCAATCAAACAGATTGAACAGTAACTATTAAAGATTGTAATTTTTGAAAATAGGGAAAAAAGTTGTGTAGATACAGATACAAAAGAAGAAATTTATGAGCAACTCAAATTCGTAAAACACCAATCTGTGGCACTTTGGGCCATGGATCATCCGAATACGCGGTCAAATTAGTTGTATATGTCCCTGATTTTGATGTCATCGCATAGTTGTAAAGTCAAAAAATTGACAATTCAAAAGGAACAAGTTAGTATAATTTTAAGAATTGAAAGGAGCGATAGATATGGGATTTGTACAACTATACTAATTGAGATGCACATAGTTTGTAAGATCACTCTTTCGGGAGGTTATTTGTTGTGTGCACTAGGTTAGATGGGTTGTAGAATTTTTATCGCTCTACGGATATCTATACCATTTTTAAGTACACAGGTTAATCTGTGTGCTTTTTTATGTAATTTAGTAGAATTTCGAAGATTTGGAGGGAGTTTGCATGGGGATGTTATTATTCTATTGATACGAGCTTGAAATAGAAGCTCGTATCGATCCTAGCTATCGATACGAAATTACAAATTTCGGAGGTAGCGAATATGGAACAAGTATGTTTTGAATTAGAAAATATCGAAATTTCCTATTTAGATAAAGAAGTATTAAAGATTGAACGATTAGCTGTACATCAATTTGACCGCATCGGCATCGTCGGGAAAAATGGTGCAGGAAAGAGTACGTTATTAAAATTACTTGCTGGCAATATTCAACCGACACGCGGAAAATTAAAGTGTCATGTGGAGAGCGGCTATTTTGCACAGGTTGAAGCCCCTACTCATGCAGAAGCGGATGTAGCATTACTTGGGAAATTAGCAGTACCGCAAAATTCCGGGGAGTTAAGTGGTGGTGAGCAGACAAGACTGAAACTTGCACAATTGTTTACGCATTATTACGAGACATTACTGATTGATGAGCCGACTACACATTTGGATCAAGAAGGCATTTTGTTTTTACTCAATGAACTACGCTATTATTACGGAGCGCTTGTATTAATTAGCCATGATCGTGCTGTTTTGGATGAACTGGTCACTATAATTTGGGAAGTTGGTGACGGCGAAGTACATGTCTATTCAGGAAATTACAGTGCTTATCAGGCGAAAAAACAGTTGGAACGTGAACAACAGGCGCAAGCTCATGAACAATTCATAAAAGAGAAGCGTCGCCTTAAAAAAGCAGCGCAAGATAAAATGAAAAAAGCCGAAAAAATCGCTCAAGCTGGTAGCATGTAGAAAAAAGAATCGAATGCAAAGGCGAATCGAATGTTTGAAACGAAATCGAAAGGAACAAGCCAAAAAGCGGTGCATCGCACGGCAAAAGCGATAGAGCAGCGCATGGAACAACTTGAGGAAATCGAAGCTGTACAAGAAGAAAAGCATATTGTGTTCCGCCAATCAAAAGCATTGGAAATGCATAATAAGTTTCCAATTATGGCAGACCAATTAACTCTCCAAGTTAACGATAACGTGTTATTAGATAGAGTGAGCTTTCAACTGCCGCTTGGTAAAAAAATTGCGATTACAGGCGTAAATGGTGTTGGTAAAAGTACCTTACTTCACCATATCGCTACCGAAGGAAAGGGTTTAACATTTTCACCAAAAGTGAAAATGGGTTACTTCCAACAGATGGGTTACCAATTTAAGATAAATGAAACAGTACTGCAATTCGTAAAAAAACAATCAGCATATGATGAAGGATTTTTACGCAGCGTTTTACATGCGATGCAGTTTGTAGGTACAGATATACAAAAAAGTGTGAAGTCATTAAGCGGTGGAGAGGCGATCCGTTTACAACTTTGTCAGTTGTTCTTAGGTGAGTATAATATTTTATTATTAGACGAACCGACCAATTTTTTAGACATTCATGCACTTGGAGCATTAGAACGATTTATAGTTGCATATGAAGGAACAGTGGTATTTGTCGCTCATGATCAGGTGTTCATAGACAATGTAGCAGATCTGCAGTATCAGATTCATGCGAAACAATTGAATCAAGTGTAATTTCAATTAAAATCTAAGCCGTTGAGAATATCTCAACGGCTTTATTTTTTAAGTTCCTTCAAGAGGAGGGACTTACTGTCTAAGAATAGCTCACGCAAGTTAAATTACTAGGCTATTATAGTGGGAACTTTTCTTATTTTCGAATTAAACTTCTTTAGCTAATTTTTGTAGACGTTCTTTGTCTCGAATGGTGTAGCCCCGTGATTCCTTTTCAATGATACCCGCCTCGCATAGTTGTGCTAGTACGTAAAGTAGGTGACGATAAGAAACCCCTAAGTATTCGCATATTTCCGTATGTTTTTCTTTGTAAAAGTTTTGGTCTGCCGATAAAAGTATAAAGGCGGCAAGACGGTTTTCTAGCGGATAAGCTTGATTTTGAGAATGCTTTTCTGAAATCATAGTCATTTTTTGACTTAAAAAGTTGCATAAATACCTCAGAAAAGTCGCATCGGTTAAGAGTTTATCTTTATAGGCATGAATTGGAATGGCAAGACAAATGGCTTGTGTGGCAGTTTGGATACCTTTAGAATAGCGTTCTGCATTTAACAGCTCAATTTCACCCATGAAAGTTGGTGCTTGTAAAAAATTGATGAGCGACACTTTGCCATTTTTGTGTGTAACGTATAGTTTTGCCTTTCCTTCGACAAGATAGTACATAAATTCAGGATGGGAGCCTTCTTTAAAGATAAATTCACCACGTTCAAACTGATAAACTTGGATAAACGGGGTAATTGGAAAGGAGAAGAGTGACTGAATCGGATATTTTTCGATATAGTAACTGCGCATAGGCTCGGCTAAAAACTGCATTTTATCCTCCTTAATATGAGATATCTCACATTATTGTAAGTGTATACGTGGTACTATGCAATAAATACGGAGGGATCAATGATGAATAATCAACGCTGGCTTTCACAGAGTTTTTTTGTTTTTTTTATAACGTGGGGTATATTTCTACCTTATTGGACAGGATGGCTTGTTCAAGGCAAAGGTTTAAGTGTGACGGAAGCAAGCCTAATCATGGGATTTGGATTATTAGCACGTGGTGCATCGACGCTATTTGCCTTCCCGCTTGCCTCTAAATACTGGAGTAGTCAAAAGGTTGTTCTTGTGTTGACAGTTAGTTCACTTGTAGCGACAATCCTTTATATTCCAACTTCGTCATTTGGCGCGCTATTTGTTGTAACACTCCTATTTAGTGCCGTTTATCCAGCACTACTTCCTGCGGTTGACAGTACAGCAGGTGCTTTAGTACAGCAAGGTGATGTACATTACGGGAAAAGTCGGTCGTACGGTTCAATAGGCTTTGTTATTTCAGTGCTTATTATTAGTATTGTAACAGGCTATTTTGGGGAGCAGGCTATTTTATGGAGCATGATGGTTGGACTTTGTTTAATGCTCTTCCTGCGCTTACTACCGACACCAGCTGTACTATTAGTTAAACCGACCGTGAAGAATCGTAAGGATTCACTATCGATGCGCAGTTTATTTCAGGTTAAAAGTTTCCCAATTGTGTTACTGATCGTCATTTTATTGCAAGGTGCACATGCATCGTATTATAATTATGGCTATATTTATTTACAAGACTTAGGTGTAGATAATTACTATATTGGAATAGTTATTAATATTGCAATCATTTTTGAAATCATCTATTTTGCGAATGCCGATCACTTGTTTAAGAAATGGAAGCCCTCATCGTTATTATTATTAGCAGCATCAGGATCGACTTTACGTTGGGTACTTGTATTTTTGTTTCCAAGTGTGTGGGTATTTATGTTATCTCAAAGCTTGCATGCGCTATCTTTTGGCGTCGCACATTATGCGTTTATTCGATATATAACTAAAAACTTACCCGAGCAGCAAATTCCGAATGCGCAAGGCATTTATTCAGCTCTCGCACTAAGCCTGAGCACTGCTGTTTTAACGTTAGCAGGAGGATTTTTATATGAAGTTTCTCCAAGGCTTGCATTTTTAGGAATGGTTGTGTCTACTATTCCGGCTATGCTGCTTATTATGATGACTAGAAAGCATTACGATTATTAACTTTGCGAACTGTACCTCTAATTGTTTATCAATTGGAGGTACAGTTCTGTCCTATTTTATGTTTTTCAATAAATAGGGCTATTCAAAAACCAAAATGCTACGAAATCAGTCACTCCAGCGTTTTATAGGAAATAAAGTTGTTTACTTTATGGTTTTTCGCTTATAATTGAAGGTTGGTAGGCATAATACCTACGAAGTTATAAAAAGGAAATTGAAAATAGTTTCTTATCGATTAGGATTAACAAAATGGATGGAGGAAATGAAATTATGATTAAGTTGCCAAATTGCCCAAAATGTAATTCAGAATATACATACGAAGATGGAAATCTTTTTATTTGCCCTGAATGTGCCCACGAATGGACGTTAGCATTGGAAACTGAAAATAGTGAAGAAGAAAAATTTGTCAGAGATGCAAATGGAAATATCCTAAATGATGGGGATTCCGTAACAGTAATCAAAGACCTTAAAGTAAAAGGAAGTTCATCAGTCGTAAAAGTAGGTACAAAAGTAAAAAGTATCCGTTTAGTCGATGGGGATCATGATATTGATTGCAAAATTGATGGTTTTGGAGCAATGCAGTTAAAATCCGAATTTGTTAAAAAGCTATAAATACGATTTTAGTGCAATAGAGGTATTAAAAAGAAAATGGACTACACCCTCTGTATCCTAGTTGAGAACTGGGATACAGAGGGTTTTATTAATTGTTATAACTATCTTAAAAGTCGATGAAATATAAATAACCTTTCAACAAATCAAAACATAATTGTACCTGATCCACCAGGTGTTGTAGAATAAAGTAGTTCTAGATTTAGAACATTTGAACATTGCGTTTACGCTTTAAAGCTGGTAGAGGGTGTAGATTCGAAGGGATTTTTGATATCAAATTATATAGCAACATTTTCAGAAATTATGGATTGGTAAAATGCAAATGTAGGATAAATTTAGAATAATGCGATGGAGAGAAACCGATACTATTCAGTAGCTGACACTTTAAGTCTTGGTACAGAAAAATTGAAAAAGGGGGGATTAGTTTGGGGATACTAATAAGCATATTCGCATTGCTGATCTTATTATTGATAACTAACATCATTGCGCACTATGTGACGATTTTGCCTACTGCATTAATTCAAATACTTGTTGGAGTTATTTGTGCGTTGGTCATCAAAGACTTTACTATTGAAGTGGAGACGGAGTGGTTCCTTCTGCTATTTATTGCACCACTTTTATATAATGATGGCGCTCATTTTCCGAGGGAAGAATTATGGAAAATGCGAGCATCTATTTTAGGCAATGCAATTATTTTAGTGTTATTAACGACGATAGTTGGTGGAGTGTTTGTCCATTGGATGATTCCTGCAATTCCTTTAGCCGCAGCATTTGCGCTGGCAGCCATTTTATCTCCAACGGATCCAGTGGCTGTAAATGGCATTGCGAAGCGTATCCACCTCCCAGATCAGATAATGAATTTAGTACGGGGAGAATCATTGATTAATGATGCTTCCGGGCTTGTTGCATTTAATTTTGCCGTTTTAGCTGTTGTGACAGGTTACTTTTCGATAACAAACGCAGCTGGAAATTTTTTGTACATGTTCATTGTAGGCGCCTTGCTTGGTGTGGGCCTTGGACTTATTATCAATCGACTTCGTTATGCGTTGCGCAGGCGCGGTCTCGTTGATGTAGTATTCCATTCACTTTTACAAATTTTAACTCCGTTTATTATTTTCTTTATCGCGGAGGAAATGTTCCATGCCTCAGGTGTAATTGCAGTTGTGGCCGCTGGGATAATTTATACAATTGTTAAAGAACGAACAGAAAACTTTATCGCTCAGGAGCAAGTGCTAACGGATAATATTTGGTCCATTATCGCCTTCATCTTAAATGGCGTTATTTTCTTGTTGTTAGGTTTGACACTACCGACGGCCATGCGATCCTTACTGGAAAATGAACAAATAAGTAACTGGCTGTTGCTTGGATATGTCCTTGCATTAGGCTTCGTCGTACTAGGTATACGATTCGTATGGTCACATTCCTTTAATTATTTCAATTATATATCGTCAGAAAGTATAACGGAAAAACCCACTTTAAAAACAAGTCTAATTACGAGTTTGGTTGGCGTGCGGGGAACAATCACAATGGTTGGTGTGTTATCCATTCCTTTATATACAGCTTCGAATGATTTATTTCCCGAGCGTTCACTCATCATCTTTTTAGCGGCGGGCGTCATATTAATGACGCTTATCGTAGCAACAATCTTCTTACCTATTTTAAGTAAAGATGAAGCAAACGAGCAGACGACTGATTTAGATTTAAATGGAGAAAAGCAGCGTATGATACTTGGGGCTATTCAAGAGATTAAATCTCAGCAAACAGTGGAAAATACATCGATTGTTTATGAACTATTAAATGAATATACCCTCATGTTACATATGTTGCAATCGAAAAATAAAAATGAGGAAGAACTGCGTGTCTACAAAGAACAGCTAACGGTAGAACGCTTGCATTGTTTAGTGCTTGAGCGGCAATATGTGGAGGTCTATAGGAAAGAACATGAAGTGAAGCCGAATATTTTAAAAAGTATTGAAAAGTCGATTTCCGTACGGGAAAAGGTGATTAAAAGTGTTGGCAATCGCTATATTGGGCAAAAGCTTTATCAAGTATTGAAAAACTGGAAACTTGGACGCTTAAATGAGGAAGAATTAACACGATTTTTGGAAACGGAAGATGCTATACAAAAATTCACCTTTGAAAAAGTCTTAGCCGATTTAGAAGAGCGAGCAACTGCTAGTGATCAACCAGAAGTACTACACAGTATCATTTATTACTACAATCGCCTTATGAATAAAAAGGAATTGCCACCTAAAGTGGAAGCGGTTCAATCGATAATGGACGAACAAAAGGAGATACTTTCCTTGAACGCGATTGAGGGGCAAAGGAAGGAGATTTCTAAAATGTTTGAAGACGGTGCGATCAATACGGAGGAAGCGAAGGAACTTCGACGCTTCGTTAACTACTTGGAAAGTGTTGTATTATACGAGTACGTAGAATAATCAATCCAAGAGGGTCCATCGGCTATGAGCAATGAATTCTTTTTTCATTTTAAACCTAGGCAGGCAAGCCCCATCTACTCCCAAACTTATGTCTTTATAATGCGCTATTACCCAAAAAAGTTTCTATGATAAAAGTATAGAACCTTTCATACACTTTAGGTAGTACATAAGATTGGGAAGGGGTCACTTTATTGGTTGAAAAAGCACTTTTAATGATCATAGTTTTACGGATTTTTTCAGGAAGTGTAGATATCACCGCAGCAATGGTAATGTATAAATTAAATGATTTAGAAAAAGCCTTTTATATTAACACACTGTTAGCTCTAGTAGGTCCATGTGTATTAATCATCACAACAGGAATCGCATTATTTGGTCTCGCCGAAAAAATTTCATTAACTCGAATGGTTTGCCTCTTTGCAGGAATCGTACTTATTCTTTTTAGTCTAAAATCTAAATAAGAACTCTATCTGTTGAACTGGTGCATACAGCTTAGTCACCTTGCAAGAGGCATCACTTATTCCCAAATCACATTTGTGGGGAATTTTAGTTCAATTTATATAGTGATTCGATTTCAAAAAGGGTATACATGCTGTTTTCTATAAAATTGACCTTTTGAAGATTATCAAGTACTATGACAAATTAGAATATGTTGAACTTTTGAAAGAGGTGTATGAATGAGCAGGAATGTTTTCGAGGAGAACTTTGAAAAATATGCTGATCCTGAAATGTATGATCATCTATATGAAGGCTATCAGAAGGATTTGAATGTAATTCTAGAATGGGCAAAGCCCAATCAACCGATTATTGAATTGGCATGCGGTACAGGAAGACTCACGATACCGATGGCGAAACGTGGATTTCAACTGATTGGTGTTGACTTACATGAGGGGATGCTGGAGCGCGCAAAACAAAAGGCAAAAGAGCATTCGGTTTCGATTGAATTTTTGAAGCAAGACTGCACGGAGTTGGCTATACCCGTAAAAAGCGAGTTAGTTTTCATGACAGGGAATTCCTTTCAACATTTTCTGACGAATGAAGCACAAGATGCCTTATTGCAATCTGTCCGACACCATCTAGTAGATGACGGACTTTTTATTTTTGATACAAGAAATCCTCTATTAGATGAGTTGGCAGCTATTGATGAGTATGAGCAAACGTATAGTGATAAGAGTGGCAATCAAATTATCGAGTTCCATCGTGATGAATATAATTCGATGACACAAATCTTACATTGTCATACGGAGCGCCAAATTTATCAAGGAGAAACTTTAATCTCTAAAGAGCAAGACGGCATTTCCTTGCGCTATTCATTTCCACTTGAAATGGAAAGAATGCTTAAAGAAAATGGATTTGAGATCTTACAAGCATATGGTGATTGGGATAAAAATGAGCTGAATACAAAAAGTATTTCTATGGTGTATGTTTGTAAAACTGAAAAATGAAAGGAGCCAAGTTCTGAGATTACTCAGAACTTGGCTCCTTTTTACTTGCGTTGTTGGCACAGATCCCTACTATTAAATAAGAATAGCTTTAACTATAGCTGGAAATTTATTTGAACCTTCTGTCATGTTGAGCGTCTGATTAAACAGGAAGGAGCATATGTGCTATTAAGCGGTAGGATGTAAGTGGGATACTAATAGTAAGACAGGCCGTGAGAACATGAAACAAATCGTTTTCGAAAAAGAAGGAAAAGTAGTTTGTTATCTATGTGGCCATACAGAAAATACTAAGTTCGGGATATCCTTTGTTGGTATAGATTACAAAGATAGTACTATTTTTGATGTAACAAAAAATAAAGATACTGTATGTTTAAAGCATCGTTAGTAAAAATGTGGAGGGAGAATTTTATGAGAGAAATGCCAGTTAGCGTGCAAACGGTCCTAAATGAATATATCGCTTTGTTGCATGAACGATTACCAAATACCCTTGAAGGATTGTATCTTCAAGGGTCCATTGCACTGAATGCCTACGTGAATGATTCAAGTGATATTGATTTTATTACTGTTATAAACCGGCGATTATCAGAGGTGGAGGTGCGGATTTTATCTGAAATTCATAAGACGATAGCTGGTAAGTATGAAAAGCCAGAGATGGATGGGGTCTATATTATGTGGAAGGATATTGGAAAACTAGAAGCGGATGATGACAATTATCCTTACTATAATGAAGGTACATTGGGTTATGGTGCTTATTTCAATTCGATTACTTGGTGGATATTGAAAACGAATGGAGTTAGCATTATCGGACCAGAACCATCTGCTCTCAAATTTGAAATTGACTCACAGCATCTAGTGTCATATGTAATTGAAAATATGAATACTTATTGGGCAGGGAGAGTCCAAAGGATTGAAAACGCAATGGGCAACAAGCTTTACCCACCAACCTCGGAGATAGATGATGAAATCGAATGGTCCGTTCTCGGTCTGTTACGCCAACATTATACATTAAAGGAGCACGATATCATTTCAAAACTTGGTGCTGGTGAATACGCATTATTGCATATGCCGATGGAATGGCATCCAATCATTAAGGAAGCTATAAATATTCGTAAAGGAATGAAAATAAAAATCTTCACCTCTGATGAAGAGCGAATTAATATGGCTTTACAATTTTCGAAGTATATCATTCAGTACTGCAATAGTGACTTAGTCTAAAAAATTACGCCGAATTTCACCTAAACCTTTGTACAGGGATATCATTCAAACGCTTTACATTGTTGTGGAACTTACACCTTTTCTACACATAAAATTGGTTTTTTCGTAATGGCAAATCTTTGTTTATGTATTACACCGCGCTTAGTCAATAATGAGACATTGACTAAGCGCAGGTTTCTTTAATTGTGTTTAGACGACCTTCAGTCCTTTCCTAATTCGGATAATACAACACCATACTTAAACGTGTTATTAGTTTCCCAGAATTATGATAGCTATGAGCTCTGTCGGCCTTAAAACGGATTGAATCTCCACTTTTCACGGTATATTCCTCGTTATTTACACGAATTGTTAGTTCTCCGTCGAAAATAGTTAAGAGCTCTTCAGTTCCCTCCATATGCGCATCAGCACTTAGGAATCCGCCTTGATCGATTTCAACTGAATACACTTCAAAGCGTTTTTCGTCTTCAAACGGAAAATGTGGATACACCCGATATTTTCCGTTGTCTTCTGACAATGTTTGGATGTCACTTCTCAAAACAATTTTTGTGTCTGGTTGTGGATGATTGATGAGGGAAGTAAAAGAAACTTTCAACCCATTGGCTATTTTCCAGATAGTCGTAATGGTTGGAGCTGATTCGCCACGTTCAATTTGACCAATCATTGTTTTACTTACCCCGGTCAATTCAGCCACCTTTTCAAGACTTAATTTTTTACTCTCCCTTATTGCTTTTAAATTCTTGGCAATGATAAGATGAATTTCCATTTTAAACAACACTCCTATTTATCTGTACAATATAGCGTCCGAACTGTACAATAAAGCGAAAACGTTATAGTGCCTATTTTAGACAGTATAACATATTCACTAGAGGGAGGACTAATATGCCTGTACTAACATTCTTGTTGTATGTATTCGTCATGAGTTTTACGCCAGGTCCGAATAATATTATGGCGATGTTATTTGCGAATCAGTTTGGGTTTAAGAAGACACTTCGATTTTGCCTAGGCGTAGGCGCAGGTTTCTTTGTCATCATGATATTATCGAGTTACTTTAATCTAATCCTACATAACTTTATTCCGAAAGTTGAATTTCCGATGATGCTTCTAGGTGCTGGCTATATGCTGTTTCTCGCAATCAAAATAATTACTAGTTCAACTACTTCTACTGATGAGGGGGGCGGCAAATATAACAGTTTTTTTGCAGGGATGCTGTTACAGTTTGTAAATCCGAAAGGTGTTTTATATGGTATTACGGTAATTGCAACGTTCATTCTTCCATACTATAGTTCAACAATTGACTTACTACTTTTTTCGTTATTTCTTGGTTTCGTCGGTATTATGAGTACTTGTAGCTGGAGCCTATTTGGTTCGATATTTCAGAAATTTCTTTCGGATTATAGAAAGCAATTTAATATTGTGATGGCATTGTTATTGGTATATAGCGCTGTTTCGATTTTTATATGATAAATAATTGTAGATGCGATTGGTATACAAATGATGCAGCTATTTTTATAAAATCCGCAGAGCTGTTTGAATGACAAGAGTCGATGATTTCAACATTAATCTTAACCTCACGTAATTTCTCTCGTTGCCGTAATCGAGATTCCATTCAGAGACTGCGTCGCAAGCCGATCTGCTTCTGAATTTATTTTCCGCGGCACTAGTTCGTACTCCGGCAAGATACCAAGGTCTTTCAGCTTTTCGTCAATACGATCTGCCCAGCGTGATAGATTGTTCTCAAGCGCCGGCCAGTCCCCGCCCAGTTGGTTGATGACCACCTGAGAATCGCCGATGAACCGGATCGGTAAATGATGGACATTCAAAAGCTCGAGTTCCTGTATGCTCAAGTATAGTGCGGCATATTCAGCTTCATTATTCGATGTGAGTTCATCGGAAGATGCGTTCCGCCGCAATCTGTATGATTTCCCGCTCTGTTCATAATAAATGACGCAGCCCAAACCTGATTTGCTGGTTGCCCGGTCAAAGCCGCCGTCGAAATAGACCGCTATATTATGTGGTTCGGTTTCAATTCCTTTTAAGTAGCCCTTCATCTCTTTGACCGTCCATGTGCTGTCGAACCGGTCAATTAACGTTATATTTTTGGTGCGTCCGGTACGCTCTAAATCCTCTGCAAATAGCAAAGCTTGTGCGGCCGGCATCTCCTCGGAGCGAAAGACAGTTTCCACGCCTTTCGGTATTTTATAAATCCATTCGATTAGAATGTTCATTGCTAATCCTCCTGCATCAGTTAGTATATGTATCAATCCTATTTCTATCTTAACAAATTATATGCAATCTAAGTTTATCCAACACAGGCCTAATTTATGAAATGAAAAATTTGTTGAAGCTCCTGTTTACTTATATAGAAGTGTCATTCAATTGCAACTTGTATTTATAGAACATTCTTATTTTTTGTTTTTTATATACCAGGTACTAACACTAGATGTTATAATGAAAAGAAAAATGAGGTGTGTTCGAATGATTAAATCTAAAGCGCGTATAACAGCAATAGGTACCCACGTTCCTCAAAAAATTATGCTAAATGAGGATTTGGAAAAGATGGTAGAAACGAATGATGAATGGATTGTTCAGCGAACCGGTATAAAGGAAAGGCGAATCGCAGGAAACGAAGAATATGCTTCCCATTTGGCTTTTAAAGCGATTGAAAATATGATTGGAAACAATCATAAAGACTTACAAGACGTTGATTGTATTATCGTAGCGACAACAACTCCGGACTATGCGTTTCCGAGTGTAGCCTGTCAAATTCAGAGTCACTTTAATATCCCCTGTACAGGAGCGTTTGACTTAAATGCTACCTGCGCAGGTTTCACGTATGCTTTGCACTTAGCAAATAATTTAATTACTGCCGAGGCACATCGTAAGATTTTAGTTGTTGCAACCGAGACTTTATCAAAAGTAACCGATTATACAGATCGAACAACCTGTATTTTATTCGGAGATGGGGCCGGCGCTATGCTAGTAGAGTACGATCAAGAGAATCCTAGTTTCCTGGCTAGCCATATAGGAACGAATGGCGAAGGGGGGATTCATGTATATCGAACGACCTTTGCAACTACTATGGATGATAAACCACTAAGCGACACCGGGAAAATGGTTCAGAACGGAAGGGAAGTATACAAATGGGCAGCCCGTACGATTCCACTAGGAATTCAAGAATTATTAAGTAAAGCACAATTAAACAGTGAAGATATTAACTGGTTTATACCACATAGCGCAAATCTAAGGATGGTTGAATCAATATGTGAAAAGTCAGGTTTTCCGATAGAAAAAACGTTAACGAGTATGAAGAATTTTGGGAATACCTCATCAGCATCAATTCCATTAGCACTACATCTGGGAATAAAAGAAGGAAAAATCAAAGATGGCGATACATTATTGCTTTATGGTTTCGGGGCGGGACTTACACATTTAGGTCTTGTCTTATCGTGGAAGCAAAATTGAAAATACTGAGCTGTCAGTAATGAATCGAGATGTTAATACCGTAAAAGAAATTGAAAGTAAAATAATCGAGACTTTATACACATCGTGTCGGGAATCACCATTCCTGTTTGATTTGCAATCAATTAAAATTTCCACAAATAGAAAATCCAATCAAGAAATAAAATATCTTGATTGGATTTTTATTAGCTATAAATTTTCAGTACACTTTATCTCCATTAAAAATAGAGTTTTTCACAATGACATAGTCCACTGTTCGGATGGCGTCTAGCTTGTTACCGCCAGCATAGGAGATGGATGATTGTAGATCCTGTTGCATTTCGTCTAAAGTGTCCATTAATGGACCTTTATATTCGACGTACATTTTTTTACCTTCAACGTTTTTCTTTTCGCCCTTTTGGAATTCAGAGGCTGAGCCAAAGTATTCTTTAAAACGTTGGCCGTCTTTTTCGATTGTTTGACCGGGAGATTCCTCGTGGCCAGCAAATAGGGAACCGATCATGACCATTGAGGCACCGAAACGTACAGATTTGGCGATGTCTCCGTGTGTACGTATGCCGCCATCTGCGATGATAGGTTTAGTAGCTGCTTTTGCACACCAACGTAGTGCAGCTAACTGCCAACCGCCTGTACCGAAGCCTGTTTTTATTTTTGTAATACATACTTTACCTGGCCCAATGCCAACTTTCGTAGCGTCTGCACCGGCATTTTCAAGTTCGCGTACGGCTTCTGGTGTGCCTACGTTACCAGCTATGACAAAGCTTTCAGGCAAGTGTTTTTTAATATGTTGAATCATATTGATAACTGCATTGGAATGACCATGAGCAATATCGATCGTGATGAATTCAGGTATAAGCTTGTCAGCAGCTAGTTGTACAATGAAAGTATAGTCCTCATCTTTAACACCAACGCTAATAGAAGCGATTAAACTACGTGATTGCATGTCTTTAATAAAGTCTGCTCGTTTTTCTGGATTAAAACGATGCATAATATAGAAGTAACCATTTTCAGCTAATTTGATAGCGACGTTTTCATCTATAATTGTTTGCATATTTGCTGGTACAACTGGAATTTTAAATGTATGCCCGCCAAGTATTACAGACGTGTCACACTCAGAACGGCTATTCACCACACATTTTGCAGGAATCAACTGGATATCTTCATAATCAAATACATTTTCCATAGATAGCACCTCGAAAGACGAATATTACTATTCGTTTAGTTTGGAACGTTCGTACTTTAATAATTTACATCACTTTAGGCAGTATGTCAAAACATTTTATAGTGACCGTCAAAACGTATATAATCTGAATCCATTTCCTTTTAAGTACACCAACATTGACGTTTAATAACTACTTCTGGTTATACAAAGTATTAAAAAAATAAGCAAAAAAGAGCTTTGGTGGACTCTTTTTTGCTTATTCTTGTGTGTACTAGGCATCACTTTAAAGAGTAGGATGCGATGACAAGTATGCGATATCACCGTATTGAAGGCATTGAAGTTACAAAGGCTCAAAAGTTTGTTATTTCGTTATGAAATCTTTTTATCAGTAGATCTTCATATAACGTTCAATTTCCCAAGGGTGTACGTTAATTCGGTAATTCTCCCATTCCAATTTCTTTTCAGCCATAAAGTTTGTGTAGATGTGCTTGCCTAGAGCTTCTTGGATAATTTCATCTTTTCCTAGCGCAATAAGGGCATGGTCAAGGTCAGTAGGTAAAGTACCAATTTCTAATTCCTGAAGTTCGGAAGGTTTCATTTCGTAAATGTTACGGTCGACTGGCATTGGCGGTTCGAGTTCACGTTTAATGCCGTCTAAACCTGCTTTTAATATGGCCGCCATTGCAAGATATGGATTTGCCGCCGAGTCGACGGAACGGACTTCGATTCGGGTACTGAGGCCCCTTGATGCCGGGATGCGGATGAGTGGGCTGCGATTTTGGGCGGACCAAGCGATATAGCAGGGTGCTTCGTAGCCAGGAACAAGACGTTTATAAGAGTTAACTGTCGGGTTTGTCACTGCCGTAAAACCAGGGACATGCTCGAGAACACCGGCCATGAACTGATAAGCAGTTGCGCTCAATTGTAATTCACCATTTTCGTCAACAAATGCATTTTTACCGTCTTTGAAAAGAGAAACATTGCAATGCATACCCGACCCACTGACTCCAAAAAGAGGTTTTGGCATGAAGGTCGCATGTAACCCGTGATTGCGTGCAATCGTTTTAACAACAAGTTTAAATGTTTGGATGTTATCACAAGCGGTAAGTACATCCGCATATTTGAAATCGATTTCGTGTTGGCCAGGTGCGCATTCATGGTGGGATGCTTCAATTTCGAAGCCCAATTCTTCAAGTTCTAAAACGATGTCGCGTCGACAATTTTCTCCAAGATCCATTGGAGCAAGGTCGAAATAGCCGCCGTTGTCGTTCAGTTCCATTGTGGGCTGCATGTTCTCATCCAGCTTGAACAAGAAGAATTCTGGTTCTGGTCCGAGGTTAAAGTCAGTGAACCCGAGCTCTTTCATCTCTTTCAATACACGTTTTAAATTTCCGCGTGGATCGCCCGTAAACGGCGAACCGTTGGCAAGTGAAATATCACAGATGAGCCGTGCAACTTTCCCTTTACCCGATGGCCAAGGGAATACCATCCATGTATTAAGATCCGGTATGAGGTACATATCTGATTCCTCGATACGTACAAATCCTTCGATTGAAGATCCGTCGAACATCATCTTGTTGTCTAGTGCTTTTTCGAGCTGGCTGATGGGAATTTCCACGTTCTTGATCATTCCTAAAATATCGGTGAACTGAAGCCGTACGAAATTCACATTTTCTTCCTTTACAAATTTGCGAATGTCTTCTTTTGTATAATTCCTCATCATGCCACTCTCCTTAAGTATCGTTTATTACAGATTGCTCCATAACATTTTTCTATAATAAAGCAAAAAGTTACCATTAACAAGATTTTTTTGAGAATCGCTCTATGTAAGTGAAGCTATCTCATTTACCGCAGTGAATTGACTACGTACCGTAACAAAATTATAGTTCTATAAAATTTGTATTCGCAACATTGAAATTACTTTATTAATTCTATGATAGACTAAAATGGAACGAAAAAACGAAAACGAACAAAGGGCGGGAGAACTATGAACGTAGAATTAACAAGATTCAGGGTTAAGCAAGGGAAAACAGAACGGGTAGATGAGTGGGTGAATTTTTTAAACGATAATATGAAACACGTGCTAACAACCTTGGAAGGCGAAAAAATGTATTTAGAAACTATATTTAGAGAGCATTTTAATGGGGATGAATTTCTATATTGGTATTCAGTCCAAAGTGAAGGCGGTCAAGAGGTTGAGGAATCAGAGCATTGGATAGATAAGAAACACCTGGCATATTGGAATGAATGTATTGATGATACTTTTATAGCCGGTGATTTAAAAACGGAAGTAGTAATGATTCCTGAAAAGATAAGGAATCATATGGAGTTTTGAATCCAACTAATTAATTGGTAAGTAACGGCATTAAATCAATGGAAAGAAGGTAAACAAATGGATTTACTTTTTGTGATTGTATTATTTGTGCTTCTGGTTGCTATATATGACATGATTAAAAGAACGAACAAAAATATAATTGAACAAAGTGAAGAAATTAAAAAAATGCATGATAATCTTAGGCAACATATGAAAAAGTAGTGGTATCTCATACCGCTCCAATAATCATAACCATCTATACATTGGAGCATGTTTTTTTAGATGAGGTTATATGGTTGATGGCAGATGTAGAAGATTAGTATTTGGAGGGTTACCTTGGATATTACTTTTAACCATTTCATTGATAAGTATATAGAAATTTGGAGAAAATCATCTTTAAGTGAGCTAAGAGAGCTAATCTCTGAGGATTACAAGGCAAGAGAAATAACTGGCGGGAAAATTATAGACTTTGGCTATGCAGAATCTATTGAAGGATGGGAACAAGGTTTTAACTTTGTAAATGAAAATCAGGCCAAATGGGAACTAAATAAGTTATCAGTGATTCCTTTAAGAGACAATGAGATATTAATAATTTTATCAGCCGCTTTAGTGACAAAAGATCAAAACTTAGATACGGGAAACATATTCTTTCAAACTTTTAAAAAAGAATGTGATGAAAATTGGAAACTGGTAAGAAGCTATATTGAGGCTGGAATTCCCTTGCATAATCTGCGTAGCCCTACTGTTACTGAATAAGAGGGTAAAATGATGCCGATATAGTTAGAAAAAATAGTTTTCCTGAGATACGATAAACTTTTGAAAAATCGATTCCACTGCGTAGAGACGTGGAATCGATTTTTCGGTTAACTTACTTTAATAGTCTAGTTTCATCAAGCATATGAATGAAGTCCTGCAATTACTAGATTCACGAAGACTTGATTGAAAATAATAATTCCGAAACCAATAATCGCCATCCAAGCAGTTCTTTCGCCTTCCCATCCCTTTCCGACCCTCAAGTGCAACATTGCAGCATAGAATAAGAAGGTAATTAAAGCCCAAATTTCTTTCGGATCCCAACCCCAGAAACGGCTCCAGGCAAATTGAGCCCAAATCATAGCGAATATCAGTCCACCAAGTGCGAACAAAGGAAAACCAATGATGACTGCTCGGTAAGTTATTTCATCCATAGAGCTCGCATTCACTTTATGAGTAAGTGGTTTGAGTAGAGTAATGATTTTCCGCTTCGTGAGTAGACGAATCAGTGCATACAGCACAGAACCTACAAGGAAAGACCATATTATTGTATTCAATTTTAGTGCATCAATCGAGTTGGGAATCTCTATAATGCCACTTCTTTGATCGACAGCCTCATAAGTATTGGCCTCCACTGATTGGACAACAACCGAGTCCTTGGGAACGGTAATGGCCGGTAATTTATAGTGATAAACATCCAACTCAGTTTTATGATTTTCGAACTGAAGATCTTTCGCATAACCCATCGCACTGAATGTGCTTGTCATTGCAATGAAGCCCAATACGACGACCAAGAAATACATAACGAGCTCCAAAAAGAATGTTTTCTTACTCTTTTCAGCAGGATTCACCGTTTTTAAAAGATAGATAATGCCCGTCACAAAAGATATAGATAATACCGCACTAGAAAAAGCCACTGTAAGAACATGTATTGTTAACCAATTACTTTGTAACGCCGGAATAAGGGGCGTTATATCTTTTGAAAATGCATTTGCGTAGCCCAGAATTAGAAGTGCTATCGGAAGGGCGAAAAGTCCAATTACGCTTTGATGATACAAGTAATACATAATCAGAAAACTTCCGACAAGCATGATACCAAAGAATGTCATGAATTCATAAAGATTGCTGACAGGGGCATGTCCAGCAACATACCATCTGGTTATAAAATAGACGATTTGTAAAATAAACCCTGCCCACGTTAATGTTATTCCAAGTACTGAATATATCTTTCTTTTCGAGCTAACTGATAGACCTAAAGGGATAATCGCTAATAAGTAGATAAAAAATGAAATATAAAGTGCTGTACTGCTTAAACTGATTAATGAACTCGAAGACATGATGACGCCCCTTATAAATGCTACGATATTTATGTACAAATGCGCTAACTTAAAAATGTACACTTTTGCCTCATTTTCTAGCATACTAATCATGAGGTGATTGGTATGTACATAACGCTAGATGTTCAAACGGATTTTGAAATCAATAGTCTTTCAGACTTAACAAAATTCAAACAGTTAATGGAGAATCTAAAAATGAAAATTAACAAAAGCCAATTGGCAAGGGAAATGGGTATAGATCGGCGGACGGTTGATAAATACCTAAGTGGATTTACACCAAAAGAAACAAAAGAGAAAATAGCGATTTTAGATGAATACTACGAAATAATTGCAGCACTTTTATCTGAGGACTCGAAGCAAGTCTTTTATTACCGACGCGTACTTTGGCAATACCTAACGGACAATCATGGGTTAAAATGTGCTCAATCTACTTTTCGTCGTTATATTTCAAAAAAGCCAGAGTTCGCTGCCTATTTCACAGAGCAGGTGCGCGTGCCTTCACCTAAAGGGACGACAAGATTTGAAACACCGCCTGGCCAACAAGCACAATTCGATTGGAAAGAAAGTATTCCATTCGAAACAAGTGATGGAGAAAAAATAGAGGTAAATGTAGGAGCGCTTGTGTTAGGGTATTCACGTTTCCGCGTATTCACTCTTACATTACGAAAAACACAAGATGTTTTATTCTCCTTTTTGACGGAGGCATTTGAAAAAATAGGAGGTGTTCCGAAGGAAATCGTAACTGATAATCCAAAAACGATTATGGATGTGCCACGAAGAGAAGATAATCCAGGGAAAGTAAATAGCCGGTTCGCTGCTTTTGCGAAGGACTTTGATTTCAAGGTTAGGCCGTGTATTGCAGGTCGTCCCCGTACGAAAGGGAAAGTAGAAACTCAAATGAAATTTATAGATGAAATTCATGCCTATCAAGGTCAGCTGACCTTGAACGAACTCTATCAATTCATTGAAAAGTTGATGAATCGAGTCAATCAATCCTTTCATCAAGGTTCAGGGAAAATCCCAGCATTTGCGTTAGAAAAAGAAAAGAGTTCCCTTCTTCCGCTACCAGCAGAAAAAATAAGGAACTCTTACCGTATCAAGCATCAGCTTGTACAGGTGAATACATCAAGTATGATCTCCTACAAAGCCAACCAGTATTCAGTGCCCACTAAGTACATCGGCCAAAAGGTAGGGATACAAGTACTAGATGATCAATTATGGATTTATTATAACATGGAGTGCATTGCGCGCCACCCTATATCGAATCGGAAATTAAATATTCGTCCTTCAGATTATAAAGAAACGCTGCAAATATCAGCTCCCCATTATCCAGACATTGAGGCTTTAGCTAAAAACAATCTAAAAGCCATTGGAGAGGTGTATGACGCATGATGCAGCAAACAAATTATCAACAGCTTCTGAAGAACTTGGAGTATTTGAAACTGAAACAAATGGTAACGTATTTAGACGAAGTCATCGACTTCGGTATCCACAATCAGCTGTCATTTATCGATACATTAATTAAACTGACAAACTATGAAATCGATTTACGTGAAAAAAACATGGTTCACGCGATGGTAAAAGTGGGTGCATTTCCAAATTTAAAAGAGGTAAAGGATTTTGATTTTGAATTCCAACCCTCGCTAAATCCACAGCAAATTCAAGATTTTCTTACGCTACGTTTTATTGAAGGGAACGAAAACATCGTATTTCTGGGACCTAGTGGAGTCGGAAAAACATTTTTGGCTTCAGCGATTGGCATCGCAGCCGCTAAAAAACGTACTAGCACTTACTTTATTAAATGTCATGACTTGATTCAGAACCTGAAGCGGGCCCGCTTAGAAAACCGTTTAGAAAGCCGCTTGAAACACTACACAAAGTATAAGTTACTCATAATCGATGAGATAGGCTATTTACCGATTGATGCGGAGGATGCAAAACTATTCTTCCAGCTGATAGATATGCGTTATGAAAAACGTAGCACAATCTTTACTACTAATGTTAACTTCAAATCCTGGGACGAGGTATTTCAGGAAACCAAGTTAGCAAATGCGATATTAGATCGTATTTTACATCACGCAACGGTGGTTACCATCGTTGGAAATTCTTATCGTTTGAAAGATCATCTAGCTCCAGAAGGTGAGTGATTTTGTACATCATTAAGTGAGCGTTTTTGTACATAGATTGGTTGACATTTGTACCCCTCCTATGACTATTTTTTTAGATGTTCTTAAACTGTAACTTAAGTTAAATGAATATTGTGTGCGGATAAAGATGATTTTAGATACCAATGTTGACCTCCACTTCAATATAAATTTGGAGTATCTGATTAACTCAGATAAGCCAATTTAATCCAGTGTAGCACTAATAAATTTGGGAAAGGATACGAATTCCGACAATTCCATGACTTGTAGTCATAGTATGAGTCCCCTTTAAGGCATTCAATCACTTTCAGATTTCTAGGTAATTTGAAACATAGAAATGAGGATGATTCTAGAACAAACTAAATCGATTGTTTTATTTATCATTGGAATCAAAGTTATTCAGTGAAAGTGACTTTTTTAAGTAATCACTCTTCTTCACTCAACTAAGTTACAATAGTAATTAGTAGTTAGAATACACGATGGGAGTATAACAATGACAATTTCATTAAATCCAATTACGAAAGACGAAAAACAGATATTACTAAACTTATATTCACTTTATTTACACGACCTATCGGAGTTTACAGACAATCTAGAGGTTTCATCTAATGGTTCTTTCGAATTTGATTCTTTTAATTTAATTTGGGAGAGAGAGGGTTTATCTCCCTATCTCCTAAGAAAGGATGCAACAATTGTTGGGTTCTTGTTACTTTTAGAAAGGCCTTTTTTAACAAAAGACTACGATTACAGTATTAGTGATATTTTTATATTGAAAAAATACCGAAGAAAGGGAATTACAATTTCTTTATTAAAGACATTGTTTGACCAAAAAAAGGGGAAATACTATGTTCTTGAATTAGTTTCAAATGAGCCTGCTGTTCTATTTTGGAAAAACGTCTATCGTAAACTCAATATTGTCTTTGATGAAAAGAAACAGACTGTTGATGATGAAGAGTGCTTAATTCAAACCTTTCAAATTTAATGTGGCTAATTCTCGTTTGAATTAAGTGAGAATCATTGTTATCAGTGAATGATTATAGATTTAAGAGCAGATGGGGAATAGTTTGCTAATAAAAACAAAGAAATTGCAACAAGGGGTAGCGAGATTACAACGTGTTTTTGGTCTTGAGATTGTTCCGATGCCAAATGGTTTGAAAGGATCGAATTACCTTTATGAACATTCACAGGCACGTGCAGAGGATTTGATGACGGCATTTAAGGATACGAGTGTGAAAGGGATTTTTTCGAATATTGGTGGAGAAGATAGTATTCGTTTACTTCCTTATATTGACTTTGATGTAATAAGAAAAAAACCAGAAATCTTCATGAGCTATTCCGATGTGACGGTTTCTCATTTGTTTTGCCATAAAGCTGGGCTATCTTCTTTTTATGGTTCAGCAATTTTGAAGGATTTCACGGAAAACATGGAAATGGATTCGTATACAATCGGTATGTTGAAGCGGATACTCTTTTCTAATAAAGCTATTGATGAAATTAAACCAGCTAAGAACTGGACGAGTGATCGCTTAGAATGTGATGAAGTAAATAAGAAGGGTCGGCGTACGACGCAGTCGAACACTGGATATGAAGTTCTCCAAGGATCTGGTGTTATATGAGGAAGAATGATGGATCCTTGTATTGAAGTAGTAGAGTTCACGAAAGGTACAGAGCTATGGCCAGAACAGAAGCATTGGAGGAAAATTAAGATGGATATAAGAAAACCTGCGGCATTTGGAGTAAGGTTATTGGCAAGTATTTTAGATGGTTTTATCCTTACATTCACCAGTGGATTTATTATTTATATTTTTAGCGGGGAATTTTCTATTGATTGGACAAATGGAGTAGTTTAGCAATTAATGTACACATTATACTTAGCAGTTTTCCCGGTACTTTGGGGTGGCTATATTATAGGAAAACGAATTTGTGGAATTAAAGTAAAACGTATAGATAATCAAAATGTCACATTTACTAATATGATTATGAGAGAATTTGTCGGGTATTATCTGATTGGTTTAGTCACCTTTGGCCTTTCAATAGTAGTAAGTATTTTAATGATTATATTTCGTGAAGACAAAAGAGGAATCCACGATATTATAGGGGGTACGTATGTTGCCTCCAATCAAACGGGCAGATAGTGGAAGCGGTAATTTGGATTTAAAAGTATACCTAAATTCATAAACTCTATAAAAGTGGGTGTTGCTTATGAGTACTAAATGGTTGGAATGGGCAAAGAGAATACAAGCACTATCTCAATCGGGATTAACCTTTTCAAAAGACATTTATGAAATCGAGCGTTATGAAGAATTACGCATGATTAGTGCAGAAATCATGGAAGAACACACAGAGGTAGAAATGCAAAAAATCAAGGATTTATTTATGAATGAAACGGGATATCAAA
This sequence comes from Sporosarcina sp. FSL K6-1508, assembly GCF_038007465.1. NCBI lineage: Bacteria > Bacillati > Bacillota > Bacilli > Caryophanales > Caryophanaceae > Sporosarcina > Sporosarcina sp. FSL K6-1508. The sequence continues at coordinate 3,229,433 of NZ_JBBOXF010000001.1, forward strand.
CCCCTAAAGTGGATGTTCGGGGAGTAGTTTTTAAAGATAATACGATGTTAATGGTAAAAGAAAATATGGATGATAGATGGTCTTTACCTGGCGGATTTTGCGATATAGGATTGTCTCCTTCTGAAAATATTGTAAAGGAAATAAAAGAAGAATCTGGCTATGATGTGGTTCCTATGAAGTTACTTGCTTTATTTGATAAAAATAAACATCCGCATCCACCTGAACCCTATCATTATTATAAAATTTTTATTCAATGTGACATCGTTGGTGGCGTTCCAACTACTGGAATCGAAACGAGTGGTATACAGTTTTTCTCTGAACATAATATTCCAGACCTTTCTGCCAATCGGGTGATAGAGTCACAAATAAAAACACTCTTTGAATTTTCAAGGGACCCTAATAAAGAGACACTATTTGATTAAATAGGGGGATGGCAGTCTTGAAAATCAATAAAAATAGAGTTAGTAAGCTTTTAGAGATAACTTTTTTCACTATCAGTGGATTCTACTTACTAGTAGCAGTGATAGGTTTAATCATCATGATATTATTTACTATTGCTTATTTGTCGTAATGAAGGAGTGGTTTCAGCCATTAAATGATATGTAGATGAAAACAGGGCGGATTATTAAGCTTAAACAAGCTGCTATCTATTATTGAGATGGATGAACAAATACAAGCTGAAGGGAATATGAGATGAAAATTAACCAGCAAGAATTTAATGTTAATGGAGAAACCTATATAATTAGATCAGCAATACATAAAGATGCACGGGCTTTGTCTGAAATCAGATTACAGATTGATGAAGAAACTCAAAACCTTGACAGAGAAAAAGGTGAGGCTTTCATAGATGTACAAGGTTTTGAACAACTAATCAAAACGGATACAGAAAATAAAAGGAATCTTTTTTTAGTTGCAGTGGTTAATGACAGGATTGTCGGATTTTCAAGATGTGAAGGAAATCTACTGAAACGTTTTGCTCACAAGGTAGAATTTGGTGTCTGTGTCTTAAAAGATTATTGGGGCTACGGCATTGGCAAAAACCTTTTGAAAGAGTCCATTGTTTGGGCTGACTCAAATGGAATTAAAAAAATAACCTTAAATGTTTTAGAAATGAGTTGATTTCATAATTCCTATCCCTTTAGTATCAAGGGTTTCAATTCAATAAAAATGAGGCACCTCCCCAAATCCGGTATAATGGTAGCGACTAAACAACCTAACCGAGTGGAGTGAATGCCTCATGACTATTATAAAACAAATTAGCCTGTTTGACATCCAACAATTATTCGAAATGGAAAGTTCGTACCGTTTTGAAGCGATTTTTTCCACTTTCGATGTGCAACCAATCTTTCATCTGTTTTCTAAAAAGACGCTGCGTGGTGCTCCGCGTGAATGTAATTATGGTGCGATGATTCAATCATTGATAATTCGTATTGTAGAACGTATCCCAACCGTAAAGGATTTAATAAAACGGTTAGTCAACGATCCTTTATTCCGTCTAGATTGCGGGTTTCTTGTCTCAGATTCTGTACCTTCAGAGGCATCTTATTCACGTATGATCGGTGTAATTAGTCAGTCTGATGTGCTTGATAACATGCAGGATGAACTGATTCAAATGGTCTTTTTAGAAGGCTTTCTTTGCGATGAACACCTTGCCTTTGATGCCACGCATTTCGAAGCACGTGACGCTTCAAAACCTTCTGAGAAAAAAGAGGCTAAGCCGCCGAAGAAACGTGGACGTAAAGCAAAAGAAGAACAGGCAGCTTGGCTCGCTGAACAAGCAGAAATCGAAGCGAATTTAACAACCTACGAAAAGAAATTGGAAGCCCAGTTGTCGATTTCAGCTGAAACACTTTGGCAGGACATACCGATTGAGCCGAAGTGGGGCATCAAGAAAAATAGTGACGGGAAAAATATGTTCTGGTACGGCTTTAAGGGACATCTGGCTGTTTCATCGAAAAGCCAGTATATTGTAGGGCGCCTTATGTCGTCGGGTAATTTATCTGACAGTAAAGCGGCCATTCCACTGCTAAAAAAGGTAGCTACCCTTTTGCCAAAACATTTTACGACAGCGCTATTCGATGCGGGTTATGATTATGAATCGATCTATAAACAAGCACTAGCGCAAACGATGCGTGTCGTGATTCCATACAATGTTCGAAATGAAGGCGAATATATAGGATTCGATGAACACTTTCGCCCAACTTGTGTACGTGAGCATAGCTACTGTTACGACAGCTTCGATGAAAAATACCATACATTAAAATTTACCCGCCCGAAAGAATGCATAACATGTCCATTGAGAGAGGATTCACTCTGTCAAAAGGTGTTCAAAATCAAATGTGAAGCGGATATTCGAAAATACACGTATCCAGCACGTGGCTCAGAATTATGGAAGAAACTTTATAAAGAACGTACCGCAGTAGAACGCGTCAACGCCTATTTAAAAGAATACTTTCAATTGAACAACGTCCGTCACCGAACAGGTAAAAAAGCAAAACTGCACTTCAACCTTGTGACGTTTATTTATAATGCCTGCAAATTGGCTGTCGATCGAATGGATGCCTTATTACAAACAAAAAGTAAAGCGGCTTAATTTTTAAAAGCATAAATTTTGATACGGGAGAAGTCTAAGCTCTTGAAAAAGATGATTTATGAAATTGATTCAAATAAATGAAAAAGCGATCAAACTTTATGAAAAGTTTGATTTTAAAACCGAAGGAATTTTAAAAAATGACAAAATCCTTTCTGACGGCCAATACTACAACACTGTTGTTATGGGAAGATTTAATGTATGATGTCTTGTGCACAATTCGTGTTTTACTGTGGAAAATAGAATGAAACAACTTTACTGTTCAGGTGCACTAGTGAAAAAACGGTATGGCAGCTGCCTGCCGTTTTTTCTATGGGATTATTTAAGGCTTTTTAAAAACCTTCTATTAGGGCATCTCGTCTATTAATAAGGGAGGAGGGGTGAATATGGAAGAATTGATTGTTGGAGCGTTTGAAATAGAAGACAAGGAAGTACTAATGGATCAAATTATGAATCGGCATGGACAGGATATATTAAGGCTTGTTTATTCTTATGTCAGTAATAAAGAGGTGGCAGAGGATTTAACGCAGGATATCTTTGTAAAATGTTATAAAGCTCTTCATACATACAGTGGAAAATCAACGTTAAGAACATGGTTGTGGCGAATTGCTATTAATCATTGTAAGGACTTCTTAAAAAGCTGGTATAACAGGAATGTCATTATTACCGAAGATGAACCAACACATAATAGGACTACAAAAGAAATGATTGAAGAGGTCGTGATCCAGCAGGAAGAGGATGACCAATTAATCTCTGCAATCATGTCGATGCCCATTAAATACCGAGAAGTGATTTATCTTTATTATTACGAGGAATTGCTAATCAAAGAAATCGCCGTGGTCACTGAAGTGGGCGGAAATACTGTTAAAACCAGACTTAGACGTGCTAAGGAGCTTCTAAAAGAACGATTGGAGGAATAAGTAGTGGATGATCGTTTAAAAGGGCTGAAAAAATCAATGGATGCTAGTACATTTAGCCAACTCAATTTTACCGAGCAACATCGCAAGGGAATTCGGGACAAAATCAGCAAAAGTGATGACAGTGAAGAAGACATCTTATTAGCCGTTATGCAACTGCTAGTCCATGAAAAAACGGGCTCCGAATTGGTGAAGTTTTTACGGGGACGGGGAATACGTAAATTTGAGGATAACGAAGGAAGCTTATATGCCTTGTTGCACAAGCTAGAACAGGATGGTTGTTTGCAATCAAGCTGGAATGAGTCGACTATTAAATTTTATCAATTAAACAATAAAGGTAGGAAGTCATTACGAAAAACAGAGAAACAGTCTACAACTAAACGGTTTACCTTGAAAGGATTAGTGGAGGGGTGACAATCGAGTGGGGAAAAGAAGACTATCATTTTTAAACGAAGTTAGGGATCAAATTAAATCCAGAGAGGCGAAGGATTTTGTAGAGGTAGAATTAGATTATCACATAAAAGAAGCGAAGAGTCACTTGTTAGCGAAAGGGATAGATGAGGAAGAGGCAGAAGAAAAAGCTGTCGGGCAAATGGGAAGTCCGGTAATGCTTGGTCAACAGCTGAACAAGCTTCATCGGCCAAAGGTGGATTGGCTGACTGTGATTTTGTTAGTAATTACGTTAGGGTTAGGGTTTATACCAATCTTATTCGTAGATCCAGACTATTCCTCTCAAATTGGCGTGGATGCTAGCTATTTTTCAAAGAACAAGGGAATCTTTTCCTTGCTAGGTGGGGCGGTAGCTGTGGGGATGATGCTAATGGATTACCGAAAACTAGCGAAGTTCGGCTGGTTATTTTACGGGATTGGAATGCTTATTCTTGTGGTGTTACAAATTTTTCCATCTTCATCCCATGGTGTTCCTGTTATAGATATAGGGCCATACAGGGTTATGGGCTTGACGGCTATACCATTTTTTCTATTAGCATGGGCTTTCTTTTTTAATCATAAAAAGTTGAAGCTTTGGCAACTTAGTTTATTATTTATACTTTCTTGTTATTTATTCTTCATGACCTCTACTATTCCGACAACTTACATCTACGCTGTTATGGTATTTGTGATGCTTTGGTGGAGCCAGTTTAGTCGGAAAACGATTCTTATCACTATAAGTGTGATGGTTAGTTTACTTTTTTTTGTAGGTTTAGGTGTTTGGCAATTTGATGTCGGTGTTTATTCTCTGAAAAATCGATTTTTAGCATTTATTAATCCAGAGAAGTATGCAGAAGGTCCAGGTTACCTTATATTGCTTATCAAAGAGCGGATGTCAGAAGCTGGTTGGTTGAGTAATGCATCGAATCATCAAGTGATCCCAGATGTTCACACTGATTTGGTATTTGTTGGTTTTACGTATTACTACGGTTGGCTTGCTGCCCTTGCTCTCGTCTGCATTCTTCTCCTTTTTGTAGCAAGAATCATGGTGATTGCACGGAAGATCAATGATCCTTTTGGTAAACTTCTGTTAATTGGTGCTGTTGCTCTTTATACGGTCCAGTTAGTTAGCAATATCACAATGACACTTGGTCTCTTCCCAATCACATCTATCTCCTTACCATTTATTAGTTATGGGTTAATGCCAATCCTGTTTAATGCCTTTGTAATTGGGATTGTATTAAGTGTGTATCGGAGGAAAGATTTGACGTCGAGTAGTCTTAGTCAAATAGAAAGTAGCCAAAGTTAGCTACATGCAAACTATTTCGATGAGAAAAAAGGCACGTTTCTATAACTTGAACGAAAACCCGAATAATAGACACTTTAAAAATGCGATCTATTATTCAGGTTTGGTGTTCCGCCATTTAGTGCAAAATGTATCGATTCAAGATTGTGCTCCAAGCTCTCGTGAACGTGCCTCTGCTTTTCCAATACAATCTGCAATCGTTTCTTTGAACTTTCCGTTCGCCAACGCATTTACACCAGCTTCTGTTGTGCCGCCTGGGCTTGTCACGTTTTTTCGCAATTCCGTTGGCTCCGTACCTGTTTCTTTCAACATCGCCGCTGCCCCTTCAAGCGTCTGGATGATAAGCGCCCGTGCTATGTCTTTTGAAAGGCCTTTTCCGATTGCTGCTTCTTCAAGCGCTTCTGCTAAATAATAGACATATGCAGGGCCGCTGCCGGACAGCGCAGTGACTGCGTGCAAGTCATCTTCTTCTACTTCTTTCACCATACCGACTGATTCCAGCAGACTAAGGATATGTTTTTTTAACGCTTCGTTGATTGCTTGATTCCACGCAATACCGCTGGCTGATTTGCCGATTGTAGCGGATGTATTGGGCATTGAACGTGCGATGGGTCTTGTACCAAGGCCATTTTCGATTGTCTGGATTGAAACACCTGCAATGACTGACAAAACTGCTGTTTTATCGTCCAAATGGGGAAGTGTATCTGCCATCGCTTGGTGGATGTCTTTCGGCTTGGTCGCAAGAACAATAAGATCTGCATTTTTCAATGCTTCTTTTTCCTTGCAGACAATTGATATACCGTATTTATTGTGTAATGAAATTAGTCTTTCATCATCCGATCGATTCATAACAAAAATATTCTGTGGTTCTATTGCACCTTGTTCCACAATTCCAGCAATAACAGCTTCTGCCATAGAACCGGCCCCTATAAATACAATCGTTTTCATTTAAATTACCCCTTTCTTTTCACTACTAAAAGCCTAAGCGTTTTAAACGAACGCAAAAAAATGCGTTCTCGTCCCTCATCATAAGGACGAAAACGCATGTTTCCGCGGTACCACCTAAATTTACCGGCATAACGCCGATACATCTCGTTCTTTCTTAACGCGAAAGGCACGCCTGTGTTTCCACAGCAGCTCAGAAGGAGGTTCGAAGCGGGAGAGGGGGATGTGGCTTTCAGCCGGTGACCACATTTTCTGTTCTCCATTTCCGCAACTACTCGTCTTCGTCAAGGCCTGTATGTACTTGAATTAGACCGATTATTGCATGCTCTCTAAAAAAAGTCAAATTTCTAATTTTTTATTAAGTCCACATTATATCAATTAAGAAAAGTGCCTGAAGCTAGACACTGCTCCAGGGTGAAAAACTTTTACTTTTTTATCTTTCAAGGAAGAACAGAATCACCATAATAATGGCGATCACAAGTCCTATAAGCAGTGATATTTTCACGGCGCTCACGGGGGATTTCCCGCTTACTTTGCCAGTTTGTCCATTGACGAGGAAGCGATAGACCTTATTGTTGAACTGAAACGAGGAAATCCATAAAGGCAATAGAATATGCTTGTATGTAATGTTGTCATAGTCAGTGGAGACACTCACGATATTGACAACATCACCATATACTTGTCCATGTATGCCGTTTGTAATTCCGTTGTCTATGACTGCTTTTGCATCATTCCAGCCTTCCTTCAACGGAATCGAATATTTCTCCGCTAAGAAACCTGATAAATACTCCATTTTATAATCGACAAGTCCATTTAAATGAAATGGTTCAACTTTATCAATCAATCCGCTGGCCACATTACGTGAAGCTTTCACTAATACATCATCAAAGAATTTATTATAATGGCCGTGTTCCGTATGCCACCTGATTTTTCTTACTTGCTCCGTTACTTGCCTAGACTTGCCGTCTTCAATTACTGTACGCGTTTCTGTCACGTAATAATACGTTCCAATCTGAACGACGTAAGACGAATCCGTCTGGGAATCGAACGTCCAGTAAGGAATATAAGCGCCTGCCAAATGGTCTAATTTATACGATTGAATTAGCTTGGAAGGAGCAAAATATCTCTTCTTCATCCAAGCTTTGAATTTTTCGATGGCCTCATCCTTAGTAATTTGAAAGGGAAGGACCAAAGCGGGTTTGATACCAGCGTGATGATCAGTTATTGCGATATGTGATGATCCGCAAAATGAACAAAAATCCGCCACTTTGTCTTTATCTAAAAGTGTTTCGGCACCACAGTTTTTACATTTGAAAACTCGTTTTTCATCATCCCAACTGTGGTCTTCTTTTTCTAATGCTTGTAAGAAGTCATGTTCAATCGCGTTTTTCTGCGATTTCTCGATGTCTTTTTCACTTCCACAAAATGGACATGTAAGAGTCCCACTAGCTGGTTCAAACACGGTATTGCCGCCACAGGAGGAACATTTATTTACTTCCGTTTGTTCAACTTTTGTTGCTTCTGCATGCTTCTCATTGTCTAACCCCGTCATCTGAACACCTCTTTATCGATCACAGCTGTAAATTGTCTCCGCAGTCGCCGCAAAATTTCGCAGTGGGACCATTTATCTTACCGCATTTCGCACATGTTTGTTCGATCACTTGTTTTGCACCACATTCCCCGCAGAACTTCGCATCTTCATTTATTGCTGCCTGACAGCTGACGCATGGGATCTTTTGATTTTGAACTGTTTTGCCACATTCGCCGCAAAATTTTGCGCCTGCATTAATGAGTGCCTGACAATGAGGACAAGTCATTTTTTCTGGTTGCGGAGCTGAAGGAGGATTCGTTTGTTGCTGGTTGCCTGGGAAGGCGTTCGCCATTACACTGCCAAGTGCGGCTCCTGCTCCAATTCCTGCGCCAGCCCCCGCTAATCCGCTGCCTTCATTTCGTGCAGCTTCTCTGAGTGCTTCTGCCGCCTGATATTGCTGATACTGATTCATATCTCCAATAACACCCATCGATGTTTTTCGATCCAACACTTTTTCCACTTCTTCTGGGAGAGATAAGTTTTCAATATACAAGGAAGTAATTTCAAAGCCAAACGTACTGAATCGTTGTTCCATCTTCTCTTTCCCTTTATCACTTAACTCGTCGTAGTTCATCGCCAGATCTAAAGCGGCAATATTCGATTCAGCAAACAAATCTGTAAGTCCCGATAGCACCATCTTTTTCAACTGACCTTCGATACTACTTGTGTCATAAGAAGCATTCGTACCGAACAGTTCTTTTAAGAAAACAACGGGATCGGCTATCCGATAGGAGTAAATACCATAACCTCGTAATCGGATGACGCCAAACTCGGAATCGCGCATCATGATTGGATTTGAAGTTCCCCATTTTTGGTTGATGAATTGCTTCGTATTCACAAAATAGACTTCCGCTTTGAAAGGGGAGTCGAAGCCATACTTCCACGATTTTAACTTCGTTAGAATCGGCATGTTTTGTGTATACAGAAGATGGCGTCCTGGTCCAAATACATCCGCAATTTCACCTTCATTGACAAAAATAGCTACTTGTGACTCTCGAACGGTCAATTCTGCACCCATTTTGATTTCATTGTTTTGAACGGGAAAGCGGTAAACCATTGTATTTGCATTTTGATCCGTCCATTCAATGACTTCGATAAATTGACTTTTAAAAAATCCGAATAATCCCATGTGTATGCCCTCCTAGTAGTCCGTATTCCGATAAAAAATACGATAATAGATAATTTCATTGTAACATTTTTAAACTTCTTGGTAGAGGATAGATTCAAAAGATGACGTCTTCTACTAAAAAAGGTACAATGTACTGAATACTCATTCATATCTACAAAGGGGATTTTTCATATGATACAAAAGATTATTATTCCAACACCATTCGCAGTCGGCGATGTAAACGCTTTTCTTATTAAAGGAGATACACTGTCACTCGTCGATGCGGGGCCAAAAACCCCTGAAGCATATGAAGCATTGAAACAAGGCATCAAGGGAGCAGGTTATGCATTCAACGATATTGAGCAAGTTATTTTAACACATCATCATCCGGATCATGCCGGCTGGATTGATGCTTTTGATAATGCGAAAATACTTGGTCATAAATATAATGATTTATGGCTCAAACGGGATGAAGCTTTTTTCCGCTATCATGATGCATTTTATCTCGACTGCCTGATCGAAGAAGGTGTACCTAAACAGTACCTTGGTTGGGTTAAGAAGATGAAACGATCTGTCGCCCTTATGGGAGAGCGTCCGCTCGATATGACGCTTGCCGAGGGAGATGCACTGCCTGGGCACCCCGGTTGGACTGTAATGGAAACCCCAGGTCATGCACAAAGTCATATTGTGTTATGGAATGGAGAGAATCGAACAATGATCGGCGGAGACTTAGTGCTTGAAAAAGTTTCTTCAAACCCGCTTATCGAACCACCACTTAATCCTGAGCACGGGCGTCCGCGTTCTTTGTTGCAATATAATGAGTCGTTGAAACGTATTCTTACGTTGCCGGTTGATATCATTTATACCGGTCATGGCAATGAAGTGCGTAATGCACATGAGCTTATTGAAGGCCGGCTCGAAAGACAGCATGAACGGGCGATGAAAGTGCTCGCGATGATGGACGGAGGCTCGCGGACGATTTTCGAATTGACCCGCGAACTGTTCCCGGCTGTCTATGAAAAAGAGCTTGGTCTTACACTTTCCGAAACGATTGGTCAAACAGATTACCTTTTCGAAGAAGGGCTAGTCCGTGAAACACGGGATGAAGGCGGCGTCCTCCATTATGAACAAGCGTAAATCAATTCTGGTGACGGGAGCAACGAGCGGGGTTGGCTATGCGTTGACAAAAAGGTTGCTGGTAGAAGGCTATGAAGTGTGGGCAACAGGCAGGGCGCCCGTTATTTTAGAGAAACTCCAAAAAGAAGGCGCGCATGCGATACCGGCAGATTTATCAAAAAAAGAAGACGTTGAGCAGTTAATGGCAACGATTGGTTCGCCTGATACTGTCATCTTTTCAGCGGGCGTTGGCACATTCGATCACGCACATGAAACTTCCGATGAAGCGATTGAAAGCATGATGGCTGTCAATGTCATCGCACCGATGCGACTGACGAAGTTTCTGTTACCTGATATGATGGAGCGACGTAGCGGTCATCTGATTTATCTGGGTTCACAAGCGGGAAAAGTAGCTACACCGAAAGCATCCGTCTACGCGGCATCAAAGCATGCGATTATCGGTTATACAAATGCACTGCGTATGGAGGTTGCACCATACGGTATCCATGTTACGACAATCAATCCAGGTCCAATTGACACCCCTTTTCTAGATATTGCAGATGAAACAGGTACTTACCGGACGTCGCTCGGCACCTATTTATTGACTGTGGAAACGGTTGTCGATGGGGTGATCAAAGCAATGAAAAAACCCGTCCGTGATGTGAACTTACCCTGGTATATGGGCATTACTAGTAAACTTCATGCGGTCGCACCTTCCGTCGTCGAACGGTTGGGTCGCAAGTATTTCATGAAGAAGTAAAATGAATAGTATCTTGTAAAAACCGGCAGTTAAGCCGGTTTTTTGCCGTGGTAAAAAAGAGTAAAACATTGTTATTTGCATAAATATTCCATTGTATATAAGCAGCTAAGAGGACTATAATACACTTAAGAACAAACGTTCCGTATGTGGAGGAATCGTATATGTATGAACATTTAAAGGATCGGCAAATCGTGTGCCTTGATATGCGTAGCTTTTACGCCAGTTGTGCGGCTACAATCGAAGGGCTTGATGTTATGAATGTACCAATTGCTATCATAGGTGATAAAGCACGGAAAGGCGGCATCGTGTTGGCAGCATCTCCCGCATTAAAGGAACAATTCGGTGTGCAGACTGGTATGCGGCTGTTCGAAATTCCAGATGATCCTGCCATCCATCTTATCGAACCTAAGATGGGATTTTATATTGATGTGTCAATGGAAATCATTCGATTGCTGAATTGTTACGTGCCGAAGGAAGCGATTCATGTGTATAGTATCGATGAAAGTTTCATTGATCTCAGCGGGACGGAACGGCTATGGGGGCCAGTGGATGAGACGGTAAGGCGGATACAGGATGATCTCGAAGCACAGTTCCAACTGCCATCTGCCTGTGGTATCGGACCGAACATGCTGCTGGCCAAACTTGCGCTCGATATTGAAGCAAAAAAGACAGGCATCGCGCGTTGGACGTATCAGGATATACCCGCCAAATTATGGCCTGTCGCACCGCTGCGTCGCATGTGGGGCATCGGTAGTCGAACCGAAAAGACGTTGAATGATATGGGGCTTTATTCCGTCGGTGACCTTGCCCACGCATCGCTCGAAAGACTGGAAAAGAAATTTGGCGTCATGGGTAATCAATTGTATTATCATGCACATGGCATTGACTTGTCCGATATGGGGGCGCAACTCATCGAGGGGCAAGAGAGCTACGGCAAAGGGCAAATTCTCTTTCGCGATTATATCCGACGGGAAGACGTGCTTACTGTCATTCTAGAAATATGCGAAGACATCGCGAAGCGGGCAAGAGAAGCTGGAAGCGCAGGACGCACCGTGCATTTATCTGTAGGTTACTCGAAACAGGCGGTTGGCGGTGGTTTTAGCCGTTCCCGTTCAATGAGTGAGGCGACCAATGACACGATGAAAATCTATCAGATGTGTATGGAATTGCTTGATGAATTCCATAATGGCCAACCTGTGCGGCGCTTGTCAGTCAGTCTTGCGAATCTGGAAGAAGAACATTCCATGCAGCTTAGTCTGTTCGATGAAGATAAATGGCGTATGCGGCAACTCGGCGGAGTGATTGATTCGCTGAGAAACAAATACGGATCAACTGCTGTTCTACGTGCAGTTTCTTATACAGAAGCCGGAACAGCAGTGGATAGGGCGAAGCTGATTGGCGGGCATAAAAAATAGCGGGGATACTATTTAATTACTCTCCCGTTTACTTTGCTCATGTAACTTTGAAGCATCCACCATTCCAATCACTATTGCAGGTTAATTCCAGATACAATCTAGAGGGGATAACAAGTATATGTTACTTTATTATCTACGGAGGTTTTTACATGAATAGACTACATAAACTTGATTACGAATCCCCCATTGGAGTGATTGAAATAATAGGGACAGATGATGCTATCTGTTCAATATTGTTCGCTGAACGGGATAAAAAGATCAATACTTTGCAAGACGAAACCCCCAAGGTTTTGGAAGTTTGCTTTAGTCAACTTGTTGACTATTTTAAAGGGGAGCGTCATGAATTTACATTCCCTTATATCTTTGATGGAACAGATTTTCAACAGAAAGTGTGGAACGCTTTAATACAAATACCCTGTGCTGAAACGGGGTCCTATAAAGATATCGCTGTTTCAATCGGCCATGAAAAAGCTGTTAGAGCAGTAGGAACTGCAAATGGGAAAAATAAGCTAAGTATCGTGATACCTTGCCATCGAATTATCGGCTCAAATGGAAAGTTAACAGGTTATGCGGGAGGTTTGTGGAGAAAGGAATGGCTACTTCAGCATGAAAGAACCTTTTATAAGGTCCTGAATTAAACCGCGGGTGAAGGCGGGTGCATTATAAATAGAGAAGTCGAAATAGAAAAAGGAAGTGATCTAAATGAACCGGGATCGCGGACGTATCAAATGGACAGCGATGATGCTGACCGAGCATATAACGAGGCTACGTGACTGGGTAGGAGAAGATAATCACGAAGAAAAGCCTGACATTGACGAATGGACGCTCCACGAATTTCAACGGCAGCTGGGCATTGCATATCTAGCGCAATGCGAAATTCGGGTTAAAACATGGAGAAACGGAACATTTACTGACATAACGGGCATCTTAAACAGGATGGATGATCAGATGCAGCTCATTTATATAGCAGATGGATTAAAGGTGCAAAAAGTTTCGTTGAACACGGTTGTCGGAATTGAGACGACCAATTTTGATTAGCTGCCCCTAGTGGTCGTGATGGTCGTGGTCGTCTTGTTCTTTCGCTACGCTTAAAATCGTGAAGCTTTCCGTAGGTGAATCACATCCTTTGAGCGTATACACAAATAATTGTTGACCTTCTTCTGCGACGAGGTCCGTACATGTCATATTGACTTTGGCCGGATCATTTTCTCTATTTTTATTTTTTGAGCGGTCTATCTCTAAGTCGATTGAGGAGCCTTCGAAAGCGAGATTGTATAAAGTAGGGTCTCCTTCGAGCGTATAGTTCGCAATACGGACTACAGCTGCTTCCTTCTTCTTCACATTTTCCAAGAATGATTCAAACACCGGATAGTTATAGACAGGTCCATGCATATTGACAACATCGCCGTTAAGAACTGCTTTTTCACTATTATACGAACAGGCTGAACTGATTATCATACTTAGTAGTACAAGTAAAGATAGAAGTATTTTGTTCCTCATATTTAAATCCTCCTCACAATGAGCTGGCATTTCACCTTAATTATATGAGGCAATAGCACGCATTATCCCATACTACACACTGAAACTATTTCCTGATCCGAATTATTTGAATCTCGGACCTTTTATATTGTTCAGACTTTTGCTAAACTAAGCAAAGGTCTAATTTTAAAGAAAAGTAGGGGGAGTAGCGTGAAGGTTTTATTACAGCTCGGCTGGTTTTTTAAACAGCGGAAGAAGCAGTATCTTTTTGGAATTTCTATGCTTGTTTTTGTTTCAATATTGCAATTACTACCACCCAAAATCATCGGAATTATCGTTGATGACATTACATTAGGCACTTTGACCGCGACGGCGCTCACCAAATGGCTTGTCATCTTAGCCGTGGCAGGTGTTCTCATGTACATTGCACGCTATTACTGGCGTGTTATGATTTTTGGTTCGGCCGTCTTATTATCTAGAACAATGCGTGAAAAACTATTCAACCACTTCACGAGAATGTCACCATCATTCTACCAAAAACGACGTGTAGGAGATTTAATGGCCCATGCAACAAATGATATAAATGCTGTGCAGCAAACAGCCGGTATGGGTATTTTGACACTTGTCGATTCCGTCTCGACAGGAGGATTTGTCATTTTGACAATGGCTATCACCATCAATTGGAAATTGACATTGATTGCCCTTATTCCACTACCATTTATGATTTTCCTGACAAGCTATTACGGAAAATTATTGCGCAAACGGTTCCGATTTGCTCAAGAAGCATTCTCGAATTTGAATGACAAGACACAGGAAAGTATATCTGGCATTAAAGTCATCAAAACATTCGGTCAGAAAAATGAAGATATTGAAGATTTTACAAACTTATCTACCGATGTAGTCAGTAAAAATATGCGCGTCGCTAAAGTGGATGCCTTATTCGATCCGACGATTACAGGGATATTCGCAATCTCATACATCCTGTCTTTCTATTTCGGAACAAAGTTTATCATTGCAGGTGACATGTCAATTGGTGACATGATAGCTTTCAGTACATACCTCGGGCTTCTAGTCTGGCCAATGCTTGCATTCGGATTCCTCTTTAATATTGTAGAGCGCGGAAATGCGTCTTACAGCCGGATTACGGAATTGTTATCTGTTGCACCGGAAATTAAAGACATCGCGGGCGCAATTGATAAAAGACCAGAAGGCGACTTGCATTTCAATATAGACGAGTTCAAATTCCCAGGTGACGAGCGTGCAGCATTGCTTGACGTTCACTTCACGTTAAAACGAGGAGAAACAATGGGGATTGTGGGTAAAACTGGATCGGGCAAAACAGCGATTTTAAAATTACTGCTCAGAGAGTTTGAAGGGTACAAAGGAAGCATTGTCTATGGAAACAACCCAATTAATCAATACAAACAGCAACGTTTGAGGGAGTCGATCGGTTATGTACCGCAAGACCATTTTTTGTTTTCGACAACACTTGCTGAAAATATAGCTTTTACAAACCCAAGAATTGAAACTGGGAAAATTCATGAAGCTGCAAGACTCGCCCATATTCATGAAGATATTTTAGGATTTACGGAAGGCTATGACACCATTGTAGGAGAACGCGGTGTATCTTTATCGGGCGGGCAGAAACAGCGGATTTCCATTGCTCGGGCATTGATTATGGAACCGGAATTACTGCTTTTGGATGATTCCTTGTCGGCAGTCGATGCTAAAACGGAAGAAGCGATTTTACAATCACTCAAACAAACACGCACAGGCGAGACGACAATTATTACATCACATCGACTAAGTGCCATCCAACATGCGCATAAAATCATCGTTATGCATGAAGGTACGATTGTCGAAGCCGGAACGCATGAAGAACTGCTCGAAATGAATGGAAGATATAAAGAAATGTATGATTTGCAACAACTTGAAGTGCTTGTTGAACAGGGAGGCGAGGAATAATGTCAGCAGAAAAACAACCGAAATTAACAGCGAAAGATCAATGGGTTGTCTTAAAAAGATTGTTGCGTTATATCATCCCTCATAAAAAAAGCGTAATTATTGCGCTTGTCCTGCTTATTTTGACAGTCACGGGCAGTATCGCAGGACCTTTGATTATTCAACGATTCATTGATAACCACCTGGCAACGATGGATTTCTCGAAAAGTGCCATCACGAATATCGCGATTGCCTATATAGGGATTCAGGTATTTATGGTTGTCGTCTCTTATTTCCAGCTGATAAGGTTCCAAGATATTGCATTAAAAATCATTCAGCAAATGCGCATCGATGTGTTTTCAAAAGTACAAGGACTTGGAATGCGTTATTTCGACAAAACACCTGCTGGAAGTATCGTTTCACGTGTGACGAACGATACCGAAGCAATCAAAGAAATGTTCGTCAGTGTTATTGTTACGTTTTTACAAGCTGTTTTTGTGCTAGTCGGCGTTTATATTGCGCTTTTTTCACTTGATGCAAAGTTAGCACTTATATCCCTGTTATTATTGCCGTTATTTTTAGCAGTGATTGTTATCTATAGACGATACAGTGCCGACTTCTATCAAGATATCCGTGAGCGGTTAAGTCAGCTCAACGCTAAAATAGCTGAATCATTATCCGGTATGGGTATGATTCAAGCATTTAGGCAGGAAGACCGGTTAGAAGCAGAATTTGATGCTATTAACGAAAAACATTTCCGCGCTGGAATGCGAAATATTAAATTTGACGGCATTCTGCTTGGCCCGGCAATCGATTTACTTTACGCTGGAGCAATTGTTTTCGTACTCGGTTACTTCGGATTCCTATCACTTGGCAGTGCGGTGGAAGTTGGAATTCTTTACGCATTTACGACTTTGATCGGCCGTTTGTTCCAACCTGTCCAACAAGTGATGCAGCGATTATCTATTTTTCAACAGGCAATGGTTGCTGCATCACGTGTGTTTAAATTAATGGATGACCCGGACATGGAACCGGAACAACAAGATCGTAACAATACTGAAATTAAGAACGGGAAAATTGAATTCCGCGATGTATCATTTTCATATGATGGACAAACGGATGTACTGAAAAACATTTCATTCACTGCGAATGCCGGTGAGACAGTTGCACTTGTCGGTCATACCGGGAGCGGAAAGAGCTCGATCATCAATTTGCTAATGCGTTTCTATGAATATGAACGCGGTGATATTTGTATCGACGATGTTTCGCTGAAAGGATATTCAAAAGAAGAACTGCGGAAGAAGACAGGACTTGTCTTGCAAGATCCATTTCTATTCTATGGTGATATCGAAAGTAACATCCGTTTACATGATAAAGAAATGACATCTGAAGAAGTAAGGTTAGCTGCTGAATTTGTACAGGCAAATGAATTCATCGAAAAGTTGCCTGACAAATACGCACAAAAAGTGACGGAACGCGGCTCTACGTTCTCAAGTGGGCAACGTCAGCTCGTTGCATTTGCACGAACAGTCGCGACAAATCCTAAAATTCTTGTTCTCGATGAAGCGACTGCCAATATCGACACGGAAACAGAAGTGGCAATCCAGTCAAGCCTTGAGAAGATGAGGAAAGGGCGTACAACAATCGCAATCGCTCACAGATTGAGTACAATCCAAGACGCGGAACTGATTCTCGTACTTCACAAAGGAGAAATTGTTGAACGTGGAACACACCAGGAATTGCTGGTCCAAAAAGGTCTCTATCACAAGATGTATCTGCTTCAAAATAATATCTTGGAAGATGTTATCTGACGAAAATCGGCTTGCATACGCCTTCTACAGGTGTTGCAAGCTTTTTTTGTTTCATTACAACGCAAATGTCATAAACTGTTCACAGACGTATTAGACGTAATTTAGTGCTTCTTTTGATACGATTGAGGAAGAAAATTTGAAGGGGAGAGAATAATGGCTACAGACTTAAATCTATTTCTCGCTTTCGGTGCCGGTTTCTTAAGTTTCATATCACCGTGTACATTGCCGTTATATCCAGCATTCATTTCGTATATCACCGGTATGTCACTAGATGATTTAAAGTCGGACTCGAAACGCATGAGCAGAAGTGGCATGCTACATACACTGTTCTTCTTGTTAGGTTTCTCTATTATTTTCATTGTAATCGGCTATAGTACGTCCTTTGTCGGTACATTTTTCCAAGAGAACCAGGAGATACTCAGACAAGCAGGTGCAATTTTCATTGTCTTATTTGGACTGATGATTGTCGGGGTGTTCAAACCTGAATTCCTGATGAAAGAAAGAAGACTGCAGTTCAAAAACAGACCTGCCGGTTACTTAGGTACGATGGTTATCGGGATTGCATTCGCTGCCGGGTGGCAACCGTGTTCCGGACCGATTATTGGAGCTATTATTACACTTGCTGCCGCAAACCCCGGCTCGGGTATGGTTTATATGCTTATGTATGTCCTCGGTTTTGCAATTCCATTTTTCGTTCTTTCGTTCTTCATTACACGGCTTAGCTGGATTCGAAATCATAGCGCTTTAATCATGAAAATCGGCGGTTATGTAATGATTGCGGTCGGAGTCTTGTTATTTTTCAATGGCTTGCAGTATTTAACAAGTTTACTTAGCCCTATTTTCGGCGATTTCATGGGCTTCTGATTTGAGATTTGGAGGAATACCAATGCAAGTAATTAAATCGTTTGAGGAATGGCTTGAAACAATTGAAAACCAAAGAAAGCTGCTTCTATTTGTGAAAACTGATCACTGTTCTGTCTGTGATGGGTTATTGCCAAAAGTGGTAGCACTCGAAGAGGAGTATCCTATCCCTTTTTATAAGGTGAATGTGGCGGAAGTCCCGGAAATAGCAGGTCAGCTGTCGTTGTTTACGGCGCCTGTTGTCTTGTTATTTCATGAAGGAAAAGAGTATGCTCGATTTGCGCGGTTTATCCAGATGCAAGAATTGAAGCGTCGCTTGGGGGAAATCCGATGAATGAACTAATTGAAACAATTTTCACAAAGGTGCCCCCGGTTTATCTCATTATTGGATCAACCGTACTCGCGCTATTTATGGGGACAATGGCGCTGATTGTCAGAACGAAAGCAGCGAAGAGACCTGTTACGCCTCTGAAAATCATCTTGCCGCCACTTTTTATGTCGACGGGTGCGCTGATGTTCATATTCGAAGAGTTTCGGGTGCCGTTACCTCAAGTACTCGAAGCCCTCTTTGTTGGGCTATTATTTTCAATCATCTTGATTAAGACGACGAATTTCGAACGTAAGGATAGCGATATCTACATGAAACGATCGAAAGCATTTCTTTTCATTCTGCTTGGTCTGCTTATTGTCCGGCTCGTCGGGAAACTGGCGCTTAGCAACACAATCGATGTAGGGGAACTGGGTGGGATGTTCTGGATTCTCGCATTTGGCATGATTGTCCCTTGGCGGATCGGTATGTTTATGAAGTATAAAAAAATAAAGGAAGTTAAATAAGTAAAAGGTGTCTGCATTTAATTGCAGACACCTTTTTTACACTTTGAAAAATAATGAAACCTCGAACAGGGGATAATTCACATGTCGACTAGGCTCTAGCGCTTGTCGGGGCTAAGCAAGGCGCTTGCGTTGTTGTCCAATCAAAACAAGTGTTCATACGGAGTTAAATCGATCTTCATTTCGGCCATTTTCTTACGAAGAAATTTATGGTCCCGTTTCGGTGTTGCTTGTATATATCCACGGATTATAAGATCGGAATCAATTTTCCTGGCATTTTCCTCAAGCGCAATCTCGCCAATCTTGCCAGCGATTTTTTGTTTCGCTACAGGACGGAATAATTCAGGTACTGGGACGACTAGCTCATTCAACAGCAGTTTTGCTTTGTCGTTCCACAGGTGAAGAGAGCTCTCCACGTAATGCTCTTCCCAGTCGAGTGTCGATTTCCCATCCGCTTTTGGAAATACTTTTAAGAACTTCCGGAACATGAAAAAGCCGCCGATGCCGAAAAGCCCAATAAGGACAACACACCAAAAAATGATGAACCACATAAATAGGTTGTCTTGCAAAAGTCTTCACCTCTTCCATTCTAATCACCATTATAAGAGCATCTGCAAAAAAACACACGAACAATGTATCCTTTTCCGCAATTAAGATAAGAGAGTATAGTTTTTTTACTTAAGTCAGTGTCCAGACTCCAGGCGCCTTGCGCTTTTCTAAAAGGGGGGGAGATAAAACAATAGATGGAATTAATACAAGAAGTTGGATTTTCAATCTTTCTATCATTGTATCTCTTGCATCGGCTCGAAACGAAACTTGTCGCTATCCACGATTTCCGTGTGTCAATAATGATGAAGTGAACTTCACAAAAAAGTCATGGATTCGACATGGAAGAGTTCAGCGAATTGCTTGTTTGAAGCCATTACTTCCGCTATGATGGACGTATCAATCGATAGCGGAGGAAAATAAATGAGAAAAAAACTTTTACTGCCTTATGTATTGCTTGTCGTGCTTATTTTAAGCGCATGTTCTGCCGGAGGGTTCAAAGCAGATCATAATTATAAAATTGCACCGTTTGAACATACAAATCAGCACAATGAAAAGGTCTCATTGGATGATTTAAAAGGGAAAGTATGGCTGGCACAATTTGTTTACACTGTTTGTACGGCAGCCTGCCCGCCAATGATGGTAAATATGACAGAAGTCGAGAAAAAACTTGCTGAAGAAGGCGTTGAGGATTACAAAATCGTATCATTCAGCATTGATCCTGCGGTCGATACACCGGAAGTACTGCAAGAATACCTTGAAATGTATGACATTCAGGATGAAGGAAAATGGGAAATGCTGACGGGGTATAAGCAAGAGGAAATCGCAAAGTTTGCAGCAAAATCATTCAAGACGGCTGTTGCTAATATTCCAGATTCCGTCGACGTAATGCATGCAACTAATTTTTCCCTCGTCAATCAGGATGGGGAAGTCGTCAAAACGTATAATGGTATGACAGACGTACCATACGATCAAATCATCAAAGATATGAAAGCACTCATTAAAGAGGGTGCGTAACCGAAAAAGCAATACTGGATTTAACGGGGTGGAAGGATGAAAAAACGAAAAAGTAAAGGGTTATCTATGAAAGTGAAAGCACTGTTCATCGTCTTGCTGATACCTATAGCTGTTACGGTCTTCACATTAACAGCTATTATCTGGACAGGTTTGAAAAATCCCGAACTCATTCGGAAATCCGCAAGTACTTTGCTCGACATAGGGGAACGTCATACTGCTATGTCAATTCCGGAAGAGTACATCCCTGTCTATAAAGAGGCAGCGGAGACGTATGGTATTCCATGGACGCTTCTTGCTGCGCATCACCGGATTGAAACGCGATTTTCAACAATGGATCCCTTGCTTTCGCCGGTGGGTGCAGAAGGACATATGCAGTTCATGCCTTGTACGTTCGTTGGCTGGGGTTATCCGGGGTGCGGTGATCTTGGAAAAGGAGATATTCCTGATGAAGATAAGTTAAACCCTGACGTTATTAAGAAATATGGTGGATACGGCGTCGATGGAAATGGTGATGGTATCGCCGATCCATATAATCTAGAAGATGCAATTTTTAGCGCCGCTAACTATCTTTCAAAAAGCGGTGCAGCGGATGGAGATTACGAAAAAGCAATCTTCAATTATAACCACAGTGAAAAATATGTCCAAGACGTACTCCGTTATTTCAAGGAGTTTGAAGTCAAACGAATTGAAATGGAAAAAGCCGACTAAGGAAAGACCAAGCATTTGAAGGCTAGACACATATAAAAAGATGGACCGCCATTTAAATGGGGTCCATCTTTTTATTCGTTATTTACTGGAATTACGAAGCTTTACGCATTGATTTCATAATTAGACTCACAATGAATACGAGGATTAGTGAACCAAGGATGGCTGGAACAATGTAGAAGTCAGAAATCTTCGGACCCCATGACCCTAATAGCATTCCGCCAATCCATGCACCGATGATCCCGGCGATAATATTACCAATAATTCCACCCGGGATATCTTTCCCTAAAATCATGCCTGCAAGCCAACCGATAATCCCACCAATAATTAAAAACCAAATGAAACTCATACTGTCCATCTCCTTTTGAGTAAAAAATAATTTCGTCTGTAGTCTTTGTAATAACCTTAATTACAATACATTAAACATCGAGAACGAAAAAATTACCAAAGTTTTTAAGACAGTCACTGGATGATCGTTGCGCCTAATGTAGTTTCAAAATGGCGGAGTGCCCACTCATGACCCGCTGAATCGAAGCTTGCAACGCCTTGTTCATGGATGACGATGTCAAATCCCCGGTTGTATGCATCCACTGAAGTATGAAGGATACAAATATCCGTACAGACACCGACCAAGTGTAATTCTGTAATCCCTCGTGCTCGAAGAAGTAGTTCCAAATCCGTTCCTGCAAATGCGCTAAACCGTGTTTTGTCCATCCAATGGATTTCTTCCTTGCGTTCATCATACAATCGTTGGAGAGAACCATACAAATTCCTTCCAGCGGTCCCACGAATATTATGCGGCGGAAATTGTTTAGTTTCAGGATGGTACAAATCATCTAAATCATGTACATCAACTGGCATTACAACAAAGTGATTTTCATCTAAAAAAGTATTCGTTAAATTAGTAATATACTTCTCCAATTTAATTCCCGGTTTCCCACATGTAAGTGCACCATCTTCAGCCACGAAATCAATAGTGTAATCAATGACCAACAACGCTTTCTTCACCATGCAACACCCCTTTTCATTTCATCCATTCCATCATGCCATAACTGAGTGATTATTTCATTACTCTTAAATAATAGAATAGAAAAATATTTTTGCGCGGAAATGAATATCAGAATATACTAGAAAGAATACTAGCAGTTTCTAGAAGAAGGGAGATAATCTCTTGAATGAAGCCGTAACAGCCTATGCCAGCCTAACATGTCCATTCGCTTGTATTGACCTCGATGCACTTGACCGGAATATCGCATTCGTCAACAAGGCCTCGGGAAAAAAAGGAGTCCGAGTCGCCACAAAATCTATACGATCAGCAGAACTTCTGCAATACATTGCGAAAAGATTGGATGTTCCCGCCGGCTGGATGACATTCGATCTTAGGGAAACACTTTTCCTGCTTGAAAAAGGATTCAATGACCTATTACTCGGTTATCCGCAATTTGAAGAACAAGCGCTCAAGTGCCTCTTTCCTTATATTCGTGAAGGCCGGACTGTCGTCTTTATGGTTGACCGGATTGAACAGTGGGAGTGGCTTGAGTCAATAGGTAAGCGAAATGACATTGTTTTTGAAATCTGCATCGATCTAAACGTCTCAACAAATTTTAAAGTACTTTATTTCGGAACAAAACGTTCATCATTAAAATCGATTGAAGATGTGGAAATTTTATTGGAGGCCGGCAGTTCGTTCACACATACAATCATTACTGGTGTAATGGGCTATGAAGCGCAAATTGCGGGAGTGGCTGACATTCCGGAAGTGCGTTGGCAGTCTGCAGTCATTCAACAATTGAAGAGGCGGTCCCGTAAAGAAGTCCGCAATTTTCGTCAAAATGCCGTAAATCTTGTTCAGGAAAAATCAGCAAGTCTTCGATTTGTAAACGGAGGCGGCTCTGGCAGCATTGATTTCACATCGGTGGAAGAGGAAGTAACGGAACTGACAATCGGCTCTGCCTTTTATTTTCCTGCCTTATTCTCGCGGTATCGAAATTTGCCGCTCGAACCGGCAGCGACATTTGCTCTACGGGTCACAAGAATGCCCGAGCCCGGAATTATCGTCTGTCATGGTGGGGGTTATATTGCTTCAGGGGCAACGGGAACTGATAAAAACCCGGTGCCAATATGGCCTAGCAATCTTACTTACCTAAAAAACGAAGGAGCCGGTGAAGTCCAAACGCCTTTGAGAGATAAAGGGAAAACTCTTCAAATCGGGGATACCGTCTATTTTAGGCATGCCAAAGCCGGGGAACTTTGCGAACGCTTTTCTGAACTGCATGCAAGGCGCGGCTCCGAGTATGTCGGTGCTTATAAAACGTATAGAGGAGAGGAAGGATGTTTTCTATGAATGCTCCGAAAAAAGGGATGAAGTGGACGAACTGGTCAGGAAACGTAAAAGCTGCACCCGATTATTATCACTTCCCGAAAAGTGTCAGTGATATACAAGATATTGTTAATAGCTGCAGAATCCGTGGTGTATCCCTCCGTGTAACGGGAGCGGCTCATTCCTTCAGTCCTGTCGCTAAGCCAGAAAGTGACGCGCTGTCACTCGCTAATTTGCGCGGGCTTATTTCCTATGATTATGAAGCGATGGAAGCAAGACTGTGGGGTGGTACCCATTTGCATGAGGCGGCCCCGATGCTTGCTTCCATTGGCATGGCTTTCGAAAATATGGGCGATATTCAGGAACAGACAATTGCCGGAGCGGTGAGTACAGGTACGCACGGCACAGGAATCGCTCTCGGTTCCTTATCCAGTCAGGTTGTCGCCTGGTCGTGGATCGACGGGAAAGGGGAAGTACAGCATCATCGCCGTGATCAAAGCGATTTGTCGAAAGCACTAAGTCTTTCACTTGGTATGCTCGGCATCCTGCTTGACGTGACCATTAAGACAGTCCCTCTTTATAGCCTGCAGATGAAGAGCTATCAAAGTACGGTCGAAGCAGCGCTAGCCGAATGGTCAGCTGGTCATCACAACAATCGTCACATGGAGTGGTTTTATTTCCCGGGGACGGATACAGTCCAAGTAAAAAAGACGAATATCATCCCGCTTCACAAACAAACTTTACAATCGAAAACAGTCGATCTTATGAAAAATGGGCTTATTGAAAATGCTGGTTTCAAAGTGATTTCTGAAATTTGTCGTGTTAAACCAAGTATGTCGAGAAAGTTGACCGCTGTATCCGCGAAAAGTGTTCCAAACGGTTCAAAAAAGGGTATATACTATGAAGTGTTCCCATCCCCGCGATTAGTCAAATTCACTGAGACGGAATATGCAATTCCCTTACATACATTTAAAGCTTGTATCCAAGAAATTCATGCCTTCTTGCGTGCACATCCTTTTTACGTCCATTTCCCAATTGAATGCAGGGTCACTGCGGGAGAAGATGCATTTCTAAGCCCGACGCAAGGAGAGGAAACTGCGTTTATCGCTTTTCATATGTACAAAGGAATGGACGCTGAACCCTATTTCAAATGGGTGCATAACCTGATGGGAAAATACAGCGGACGGCCACATTTCGGAAAAGTCAATGATTTGACGAATGACAAACTGCAAAAACTCTATCCAAATGTCCAACGTTTCATGGAGATTCGAGAACAATACGATCCAAATGGTGTTTTTATGACAAAATACCTGAAATCTATTTTCAGTACGTGAAGAGCCTTTGCAAGAGAGGGTGAGTCATAACTTTAGCTTATGATAGACTATAAAGTTAATGTATTTTACTTATGTAGGTAGGTATTATATGATGGAGTAGAGAAAAGATGCTCATTTATAGCCTTTTCAGTAGTTTTTATAAGAAATAGAAGGAGGAATTCTACAATGGCAAAAAGCAATTTGCACAACAGCCGTACGTCATTCGATTTGAACGGCAAGACGTATAACTATTATCGTCTAGCTGCTCTTGAAGAAGCCGGCATCGCGAAAGTTTCCAATCTGCCTTACTCGATTAAAGTGTTACTTGAATCCGTCCTGCGCCAACACGACGGTTATGTCATCAAAGACAATCATGTTGAAAATTTGGCGAAATGGGGGAAAGATGCGGACGCGGATGGGGAAGTACCATTCAAACCATCACGTGTTATCCTTCAAGACTTCACAGGAGTGCCTGTTGTCGTTGACCTTGCATCACTTCGTTCAGCAATGGCAGCAATGGGTGGAGACCCTAACAAAATCAATCCAGAAATTCCAGTTGACCTTGTTATTGACCACTCTGTACAAGTTGACCGTTACGGAACAGCAGAAGCGCTTAACCTAAACATGGAACTTGAATTCGAGCGCAATGCAGAACGTTATCAATTCCTAAGCTGGGCACAAAAAGCTTACGATAACTACCGTGCAGTACCGCCTGCGACAGGTATCGTTCACCAAGTTAACCTTGAATACT
This sequence comes from Sporosarcina sp. FSL K6-1508, assembly GCF_038007465.1. Taxonomy (NCBI): domain Bacteria; kingdom Bacillati; phylum Bacillota; class Bacilli; order Caryophanales; family Caryophanaceae; genus Sporosarcina; species Sporosarcina sp. FSL K6-1508. The sequence goes on from NZ_JBBOXF010000001.1 coordinate 3,255,185, forward strand.
TGGCTAATGTTGTCCATGCAGTCGAAAATGAAGACGGCACATTCGAAACATACCCGGATACACTTGTTGGAACTGACTCTCACACGACGATGATCAACGGTATCGGTGTTCTTGGATGGGGCGTCGGTGGTATTGAAGCAGAAGCGGGCATGCTCGGACAACCTTCATACTTCCCGATTCCAGAAGTTATCGGAGTAAAACTTGTAGGAGCTCTTCCAAACGGAACAACAGCTACTGACCTTGCGCTTAAAGTGACACAAACACTTCGTGCACATGGTGTTGTTGGTAAATTCGTCGAGTTCTTCGGACCAGGCGTAGCACAGCTGCCACTTGCAGACCGAGCAACAATTGCGAACATGGCACCTGAATACGGCGCAACTTGCGGATTCTTCCCAGTAGATGAAGAAGCACTTGATTACATGCGCTTAACAGGCCGCGAAGATAGTGATATCGCAGTAGTTAAACAATACTTAGTTGAGAACGATATGTTCTTCACTGTAGAAAACGAAGAACCAACATACACGGAAGTTGTCGAAATTGACCTATCTGATATCGTAGCGAACCTTGCTGGACCGAAACGTCCACAAGATATGATTCCTCTTACAGAAATGCAAAAATCATTTAACGAAGCAGTTGTTGCACCTGAAGGGAACCAAGGTTTCGGATTCTCTCCGAAAGAGCTAGGGAAAAAAGCTACAATCGAATTCGAAGACGGACGTTCTGTTGAAATCAAAACTGGTGATCTTGCAATCGCTGCAATCACTTCATGTACAAACACATCTAACCCATACGTTATGTTAGGTGCTGGACTTGTTGCGAAAAAAGCGGTTGAAAAAGGGCTTACACCACCAGCATACGTGAAAACGTCACTTGCACCAGGTTCGAAAGTAGTTACAGGCTACCTGGAAGATTCAGGTCTTAATGTGTTCTTGGATCAAATCGGATTCAACACAGTAGGATACGGCTGTACGACATGTATCGGTAACTCTGGACCGCTTCTTCCTGAAATTGAAAAAGCGATTATGGGCAACGATATGCTGATGTCTTCCGTTCTTTCCGGTAACCGTAACTTCGAAGGACGTATTCACCCGCTTGTGAAAGCAAACTATTTGGCATCACCGCCGCTTGTTGTTGCTTATGCACTTGCTGGAACAGTTGATATCGATTTCGAAAAAGATCCAATTGGTAAAGATAAAGAAGGCTTTGATGTCTTCTTCAAAGACATTTGGCCAACTACGGAAGAAGTGCAGGCAGTTGTTAAAGCAACAGTTACACCTGAGTTATTCCGTAAAGAATATGCACGCGTATTCACTGAGAACGAAGCATGGAATGCAATCGAAACAACAGACGATTCATTATATGATTTCGATGAAAACTCAACGTATATTCAAAACCCGCCGTTCTTTGAAGGTCTTGCAAAAGAACCGGCTGACATCCAAGCACTTTCAGGGCTTCGTGTCATTGGTAAATTTGGCGATTCAATCACAACGGACCATATTTCACCTGCAGGTGCAATCGGTAAAGATACGCCGGCTGGTAAATACTTAATCGACAATGGCGTTAGCCCTCGTTTCTTCAACTCATACGGTTCACGCCGCGGTAACCATGAAGTAATGATGCGCGGTACATTCGCTAACATCCGTATTCGTAACCAGATTGCTAAAGGTACAGAAGGCGGATTCACGACTTACTGGCCAACAAAAGAGATCATGCCAATCTATGATGCTGCGATGAAGTATCAAGAAGAAGGCACAGGTCTTGCAATCATTACAGGTAAAGACTACGGAATGGGTTCTTCACGTGACTGGGCTGCGAAAGGTACTTCACTTCTTGGTATCCGTACAGTTATCGCTGAAAGCTATGAGCGTATTCACCGTTCAAACCTAGTTATGATGGGCGTTCTTCCACTTCAATTCATGAAAGGCGAAAGTGCACAAACACTTGGCCTAACGGGTGAAGAGGAAATCAGCGTAAATATCGCGGAAGGCGTAAAACCACGTGATATCTTGAAAGTGACTGCGACTTGTAAAGACGGATCTGTCAAAGAGTTTGACGTGTTAGCACGTTTCGATTCTGAAGTTGAAGTCGACTACTATCGTCATGGTGGAATCCTGCAAATGGTTCTTCGTGATAAAATGAAAACGAACTAATTTCAACAAGCAAAGAGATGCCCGATGTAATCGGGCATCTTTTTGCTATTTATATGCAGTTTCAGCTTGAAGACAGCTTTTTCAGTGATGCTTTTGTATAATGGACAGTGAGGTGAAGACAGTGTATATAAGTGAAAAAGAAATTGAAATCAGGTATGCCGAAACGGACCAGATGGGCGTCGTCTATCACGCGAACTATTTAGTGTGGATGGAAATCGGGAGAACAAAGCTGATTGAGGACTTGGGCTATGCATATGCACAGCTTGAGGAAGACGGCTATTTAGCGCCTGTAACAGACTTATCAATCCAATACAAGGCATCGATGAAATACGGACAGAAAGCAACTGTACGGACTTGGGTGGAGTCGCATGGAAAGGTAAGAACAGTATATGGGTATGAAATCGTTCATGAAAACGGCGTAATTTCTGCAACGGCTAAATCGGAACATGTTGTCGTAAAGAAAGGGTCGTTCCGTCCAGTTTCCCTAAAAAAAATTGCTCCAGATTGGGATGCTAAATATATAGAAATCCAACGGTGTAAAGACTAATGGCATTTGGTATTAAACGCGCTGAACTGCAGGCATGGAAAGCAGCAGTCAGCGGAGGGGAAATGGCATTTTTAACTCATTACTGGCTCGACGAACGCTTTCCAGGATGCAAAACTGTCACAAAGGCAGGTTGCGTAGATATCGACAAACTTGTCGACTGGGGAAAACAATATGGATTGAAGCGGGACTGGATTGATATGCGTGACGATTATCCTCATTTCGATCTGTTCGGTAAGCATGAACGTGACATTTTAGAAAAGGAAGGGCTAATCGACCAATTGGAACGGTTCGGACTTTGAACATGAATATGCAATATAAAAATGCATAATTATTCTATTCGCAAATAAATTAAGAAAAGCGTGAGGCATTTTGCCCTCACGCTTTTTCGTATGAATAGATAAGTTCACCCAGTTTCGGATCTACATTGACATGTAAATCATGATCAATGAAATACCATTTGTCCCGGCTTTCAATATAATAACGGACATTATCATGCACTATTTCAACAGCCACTTCATCGGGCTGTTCTTTTGTCACACCTAATGAAAAGCCCGCGTGAAGTGAACTTGACCCACCGTATCTTGCAAAAAAGCGGATGGCGTCACCAGATTCAGCTTCCATCTCCTCTTTAAACCATAAAAGCGCTTCGTTCGACAAAATAATCTTCATTGGAAACACCAGCCTTTCGAACTCTGACTCCATTGTATTATAACCACTTTACTTTTGGCTCGGTTCCTGCTTTGATGCGACCGATATTGGCTCGGTGACGGTAGAAGATGAAAGCGCCAAACAAGCCGATCATTACCATCAAATAAATATCGCCTGTTCGGAAATAGTAGTAGATGCTGTATAAAAAGCCCACCACAGATACGATCATTGACGATAAGGACACCATTTTTGTTACTTTCAAAGCGACGAAAAATGTTATGAGCACGAGAATGAAAACAGGCCATTCATAGGCGAGCAACACACCGCCGGAAGTCGCAACGGCCTTCCCCCCTTTGAAATGAGCGAAGACGGGATACATATGCCCCACAACCGCTAGAACTCCTGGAATCAAGGGATGGACTGAAACACTGTCGAAAATAGGAAGGAGTGGCAACAGTGCAGCCGCCGTTCCTTTTAAAATGTCGAGTATTGTAACAGTAAGCCCCGCTGTTTTGCCGAGTACACGGAAAGTATTCGTTCCGCCAAGGTTTCCACTGCCGTGTTCACGGATATCCGTTTTGTAAAAAAGTTTCCCAACCCAGAGAGCGGAAGGAATTGAGCCGATTACATAAGCAATCAATAACAGTATGATAAGTTCCATGGACGTACCCCTTTTTTTATTTGTCTATGTATAGACTTAGTTTAGCAGAACCATGAAGTTGCGACAATGGGCTTCACATAGAGAACAGTATGAACTTAGGTTAACAGTTACGCTCTGATTTTGAACTTTTTAAGCTCTAACTGCTGATTTAAAGGACCAACAATTTTCTATCTTCATTGCAATAAAACGCTTTCTTCTATACAATTAATTGAGCAAGCTTCCGAAAACGTTGATTTGACAAGCTTTAAAGGAAGCAGTACGATTATATAAAAGAGAACATTCGTTTGATGGAGGTTGTACTTTGACGAAAAAACAAGATAATTATACGTATGATGATGACTCGATTCATATACTTGAAGGCTTAGATGCAGTACGAAAACGGCCTGGTATGTATATCGGTTCTACTGATTCACGCGGACTTCACCACCTTGTCTATGAAATTGTTGATAATGCGGTAGATGAAGCGCTAGCGGGATTTGGTAATGAGGTAGACGTTACACTTCATACAGACGGCAGTGTCAGTGTCCGAGACTACGGGCGCGGAATGCCAACAGGAATACACCAATCCGGCAAGCCGACGACGGAAGTTATTCTTACCGTCCTCCACGCAGGCGGGAAATTCGGCCAAGGCGGATACAAAACAAGCGGCGGACTTCATGGAGTTGGTGCATCTGTCGTAAACGCGCTGTCTGAAAAGCTTGAAGTAACGATTTTTCGCGATGGTAAAAAGTTCCTTCAGCGTTTTGAAAATGGCGGTAAGCCGGACACGACGCTTGAACAAATCGGAACAACACGGGAAAAGGGAACGCTTATTCACTTCAAACCGGATCCGACAATTTTCTCCACGTTAAAATATCATTATGAAACCTTAAGTGAACGTTTGCGGGAGTCTGCATTCCTGTTAAAAGGCTTGAAAATCGAGCTAAAGGAAGAAGGAACGGACAAGCATGATATCTTTCAATACGAAACGGGTATTGAAGCCTTCATTTCTTATTTGAATGAAGAGAAGGACGTCTTGCATGAGGTCGCATATTTGGAAGGCGAATCAGAGGGCATAGAAGTCGAATTTGCATTCCAGTTCAGTGATGGTTATTCAGAAACAATTTTATCATTCGTTAATAATGTCCGCACAAAAGATGGCGGAACACATGAAACTGGTGCAAAAACGGGCATGACCCGCGTATTTAACGAATATGCGCGAAAAACTGGTTTATTAAAAGAAAAAGATAAAAACCTCGAAGGCGCAGATATCCGTGAAGGAATTGCAGCAATCGTTTCGGTTCGTATACCAGAAGAAATTCTGCAATTTGAAGGACAGACGAAAGGCAAACTCGGGACAAGTGAAGCACGGGGAGTCACGGATTCAATCGTGTCTCAGAAACTGCTTTATTTTCTTGAAGAAAATGCGGATTTAAGTGCGGCGCTCGTTCGAAAAGCAATCAGGGCGCACCAAGCACGTGAGGCGGCGCGCAAAGCACGGGAAGATGCACGTACTGGAAAAAAGAGAAAAAGATCTGATACACTTCTTTCAGGTAAATTAACACCTGCTCAATCTAGAAATGCTGCAAAAAATGAACTTTATCTCGTCGAAGGTGATTCTGCCGGCGGATCCGCAAAACAAGGGCGAGACCGTGTATTCCAGGCAATTCTTCCACTGCGAGGAAAAGTGCTCAACACTGAAAAAGCAAAACTCGAGGATATCATGAAAAATGAAGAAATCAATATGATTATCCATGCAATCGGGGGCGGCGTCGGATCAGACTTTCAAGTCGCAGACATCGCTTACGATAAAATCGTTATCATGACAGATGCGGATACGGATGGAGCACATATTCAGGTGCTACTGCTGACGTTTTTCTATCGATACATGAAACCGCTTATTGAAGCTGGGAAAGTATATATCGCATTGCCGCCTCTTTACAAAGTGTTTAAAGGGACAGGGAAGAGCGAAAAATTTGCATACGCCTGGACTGAAGGCACGGATCTTGATGAAGCGATCGAAAAAGTCGGCAAAGGGTATATGTTGCAACGATACAAAGGACTCGGGGAAATGAATGCCGATCAGTTATGGGAAACGACTATGGATCCTGAAACACGTACATTGATCCGTGTAACGATTGAAGACAGCGCTACAGTTGAGCGTCGAGTTACGACTCTTATGGGTGATAAGGTAGAGCCAAGACGGCGTTGGATTGAAGATAACGTCGATTTTGGAACCCAGGAAGAGCATAATATTTTGGATAATGAATTTTTGCACGTTGAGGGGGATTTTGAATGACAGTATCGGAAAGCTACCAAGACCTTCCCTTGGAAGAAGTGATCGGTGACCGGTTTGGACGGTATAGTAAATACATCATCCAGGACCGGGCATTGCCTGACGCACGCGATGGCTTAAAACCCGTTCAGCGGCGTATTTTGTATGCAATGTTCCATGAAGGCAATACACATGAAAAAGCATTCCGTAAATCCGCAAAAACGGTTGGTAATGTTATCGGGAATTACCATCCCCACGGGGATACATCCGTTTACGAAGCAATGGTGCGGATGAGCCAAGATTGGAAACTTCGGCATATGTTGATTGAAATGCAAGGAAATAACGGTTCAGTCGATGGTGATTCGGCTGCTGCCATGCGGTATACAGAAGCGCGCCTTTCTGCAATAGCAGGGCAAATGCTGCGTGATTTAGGTAAAAATACAGTCGATTTCATTCCAAACTTCGATGATACTGAGCCTGAGCCAACTGTTTTACCGTCAAGATACCCCAACTTGCTCGTCAACGGTTCAACCGGTATTTCTGCTGGATATGCGACAGATATCCCACCACATGCGCTTCACGAAGTGCTTGATGCAGTCCTTATGCGGATTGACAACCCTGATGTCACAGTCGATGAGTTAATGACAGTTATAAAAGGACCTGATTTTCCAACGGGCGGTACTATCCAAGGGACAAATGGAATTAAAACCGCTTATGAGACTGGAAAAGGGCGCTTTATCATCAGATCGAAGTCATTCATTGAACCGTTAAAAGGCGGTAAATCGCAAATCGTGGTGACAGAAATCCCATATGACGTTAACAAAGCGAATATGGTAAGGAAAATGGATGAGCTTCGTCATGATCGGAAACTAGATGGTATCGCAGATGTCAGAGACGAATCGGACCGTACGGGTCTCCGTGTTGTCATAGAACTGAAGAAAGACGTCGATGGCAATGCTATCTTACAATATCTTTTGAAAAATACAGACTTGCAAGTTACGTATAACTTCAACATGATTGCAATCTCTGGACGCAGACCGACATTAATGTCATTGCCCATGTTGCTTGACGCCTATATTGGCCATCAAAAAGAAATCGTCACACGCAGATCCCAATTTGATATCCAAAAAGCACAAGATAGGCTACATATCGTCGAAGGCCTGATGAAAGCTTTATCGATTTTAGATGAAGTGATTAAAACGATTCGAGCATCAAAAGATAAACGTGACGCTAAGAATAATCTTATCTCAAAATTCGAATTCTCCGAAATACAAGCAGAAGCAATTGTATCGCTACAACTTTACAGATTGACGAATACGGATATTACGGAACTGCAGCAAGAAGATGCTGAACTCCGGAAATTGATTGAAAAACTTGCTGCAATTTTAAAAAGCGACAAAAAGCTTTCTGCTGTCATTAAAAAAGAGCTTCTTGACATTCGTAAACAATTTGCGGAACCAAGACGCTCAGTTATCGAGGAAGTAATCCAAGAAATTAAAGTCGACCTCGACATTCTAGTACCAAGCGAAGAAGTGATTGTGTCAGTGACGAAAGATGGGTATGTTAAACGTACAAGCGTCCGTTCACATACTGCATCGAATGGCACGGGCCATGAAATGAAAGAATCTGATTATACGCTACTAGAAGCACCGATGAACACACAGCATCATCTCTTGCTGTTCACATCTGCGGGGAACTATCTCTATCAGCCTGTTCATGAACTACCGGATATTAGATGGCGTGATCTTGGCCAACATATATCGAGTATTATCCCACTCGGGCAGAATGAAACGATTGTGGCGGCAATCGGGCTTGAAAACTTCGATGAAGAAGCGCTAATCGTAACAGCATCGAAAAATGGGTTAGTCAAACAATCGAAACTTGCCGATTTTAAAGTCCAGCGTTATTCACGAACGTTTAAAGCGATGGGAATTAAGAAGGGCGATTCTATGATTGACGCAAGGCTTGTCAAAGGAGATGAGGACATCATTCTCTTTACACAGCAGGCATACGCCCTCCGTTTCCCTCTTACCGAGTTGTCAGCAACAGGCATAAGGACTGCAGGTGTACGTGGCATTAACCTTAAAGAGGATGACCAGCTCGTTAGAATGGAGATTAATTCAGATGACGGGGCTTCCGTCTTAATCGCGACTCAACGTGGCAGTGTGAAAAGAATGGGCTTGAAAGAACTTGAAAGTGCTTCGAGGGCGCAACGTGGTGTTGTCGTTCTGAAAGAACTGAAGTCGAATCCACACCGTGTTGTGGGAGCGTTACTGGTGAAAAATGATGAAATTGTTGTTCTAGCAACAGAAAAAGGAACTAAAATTCCTCTAGTAGCGGGTTCATTACGGCCTGTTGATCGCTATTCAAACGGCAGTAGTCTGGTCGATGAGAAAAAGGACGGTAGCATAACAACCATATATAAAGATCCGAAAGCTGAAATCGAATAAATAAAATAAAAAGTCATGGGTGTAAATACCCATGACTTTTTATTTTCCCTAACGTATAATAATTCGAGATACGAAATAAAATGAAACTTCAATCAGATGAGATATTTCGCTGCTCTAGAACATAGTGTTTCTAGTCAGCCTTCTCGTTCATACGGGTTAAAAAGTCTATTTGAATAACAATAAGAGAACGGGGATAGGGTATGTGGAAAAATCGTAATATTTGGATCATCTTAACTGGAGAATTGATTGCCGGTTTAGGATTATGGACAGGAATTATCGGAAATCTTGAGTTTATGCAAGAAAAAATACCATCCGATTTCATGAAAGCATTAATTATGTCAGTTGGCCTTCTAGCAGGGATTCTAGCAGGGCCACTTGCCGGGAAGGTAATTGACCAATCAAGGAAAAAAAACGTACTTCTTATATCCGGAGCAGGCCGTTTGCTCAGTGTTATCTTCATGTTAATCGCCATTTCAACTGGATCTGTTTGGTGGATGGTTGCCTTCATGATTAGTATTCAACTATCTGCTACATTTTACTTTCCAGCGCTACAGGCCACGATTCCACTTGTCGTCAAAGATGATGATCTGCTGACAATGAACGGTTGGCATATGAATGTAGCCACAATTTCACGAGTGCTTGGTACAGCTTTAGCGGGGATTATGCTTGTCTATTGGTCGCTGATGTCGCTCTACTGGATCTCGATGATCGCTTACGGAGGCCTTCTATTATTCACCATGATGCTGCGCATCGATGAGGGAGAGGGAAGAGAGGCCAAAGTAAAATCTGTAGGTAACAAGGGTGGGTTCATGGAAGTGTTTCCTGTGTTGAAAGCCTATCCCGCTGTCGGCATGACACTCATTATGACGCTAATTCCACTACTATTCCTGGGATCATTCAACTTAATCGTCATTAATATTAGTGAAATTCAAGATTCTGCATCGATTAAAGGTCTTATTTATACATTCGAAGGGGTAGCGTTCATGATTGGAACGTTTGTAGTGAAGTATATTTCTAGGAAATGGCGAACGACGACGATATTGTTTACCTTCGCAACGATGGTGGCAGTCGCAGAATTTATGCTTTACTTTGCAGAAAGTACAGCTATTACATTAGGCGCTTTTGCAGTTCTTGGTTTTTCATTAGGCTGTTTTTTTCCAACAGCTATGGTCATTTTTCAGAAACAAATGCCGAAGGAGTATCATGGTCGATTTTTCTCGTTCCGCAATATGTTGGAACGGGTCATGTTTCAGGTTGTGTTACTGACAGCGGGAGCATTTCTTGATATTATCGGCTTGCAGTCGATGATCATTATTTTCGGACTGATCAGCTTAAGTTTGACGGCAATATTCTTTGTACAGATGAAAAGAAGAAATATCATATTGGAACAGCCAAAAAAAACTGCCGCAGAAAGCATTTGACTTTTTGCGGTTTTTTCTGTTTTATTGTGAGATTCAAATACCAAAAGGTTTAACAGGATGTTCCGGCACAATATAGAATAATAACAACGAATTCAAGTATTTAATCTATAGAGTCTGGGTTAGTGGTTCCATTCAATACCGCTTTGGCGCTTAGGGGATGATTACTGCCAAGGAAATGTACCAACGTTGACATAATTTTTATCCCTGAATGACAACAAATGTACCAGTAAAGATATTACATTTGACAGCTAATTGAACCGATGAAAGAGATTATCTTATCTGAACGAACAGGATGTCATTACTTGCCCCTACTGTGGGAGCGAATTGATCCGGCTATAAGTTTGGAAGACAAAAGATGAAAACTAGACTGATAGAAATTTTGTGAAAAGACTTTACAACAAAACTAAAGCGTTGTACAGTTGTATACTCGAGCATACAAGTAGAAATATATACATTCGGAGGTGAAGCATTGAAGCCATCATTAGATGAAAATCAACCACTTTTTCTACAAATTGCACAAATCATATTAGATGAAATCGTGGAAGGTCGTCTAAAAGAAGGAGAACAATTGCCCTCTGAGAATGAATTGTCTCGCTTTTACAATATTAATCGTGCAACCGTAAGAAAAGGGCTTCAAACTTTAGTTGATGATGCTTATATTTATAAACAAAGAGGTATCGGAATGTACTTGAGTGAAGGAGCTTATCAAAAAATAATAGATGAACGACAGAAACAATTTCGTCAGAATTATATAACCCCTTTATTAGAAGAAGGTGCCCGTTTAGGGATGGATGTCCAAAAGATTATCCGAATAATTGAGAAGGAGGCTCAATCATGATAGATGTAAATCAGGTTCACTTTAGTTATGATTCAACCAAAATATTGCATGACTTTAACTTGATAGAGAGTGAGAAAATCATCGTTGGACTTTGGGGGCGAAATGGAACTGGGAAAACAACCTTTATGAAGTTGTTAGCTGGTCATTTAAAACCTGATCAGGGTGAGATAAAGATACAGGGGTTTAATCCTTATAACCATAATCAAACAAATAATCATTTATGTTATATGCAAGAAGATCATCCATTCAGTAAGATTTGGAAGGTGAAAGATGCGTTACGCTTTGGTGATTATTACAATCCGAATTTTGATATGAATTTTGCTAAAGAGCTTTTAACAGTTTTTAATTTGGATGAAAACAAAAATGTGACCAGGCTCTCTAAAGGTATGAAATCAGCACTGCAATTTATTATCGGTATTGCCAGTAATGCTGATATAACAATACTTGACGAACCGACCAATGGTTTAGATATAGGTATGCGAAAGAAACTTCACAAAGTATTATTGGAAAGTTATGAAGAAAACCCGAGGCTCATTCTTTTATCCTCCCATCATATCGAAGAAATTCAAACTTTATGTGAAGCGTTGGTAGTGATTCATGATGGTAGAGTATTTCTCCATGAAACAATGGAAACGATGCGGGAAAAAGGCATTTGGTTAAGTGGAGAGAAGACTTCTTTTTTAAACATCATCCAGTCGCACACTGTGTTGGAGCAACAAGAAATGGGTACGAAAATGAAAGTCATGCTCGATGAACCTTATACGAACGAATGGAAGCATTTTGCTCAGTCCCATAGCTTATCAATTGAACCAGCTTCCCTACATGATTATTTATTAAATAGAACGGAAGAACGAAATGAGGTGAACAGATGAACTTGAAAAGTGGGACATTTAGGATGGTTTATGAAGAGACACTATTTGCCTTCGGGAAGCTGCTATTACTATATATAACAATCCCTTTATTTTTGTTATGGTTATTCATTGGATATTTCTTTAACTTGGGTGAAGATGTTATCGCCGCCATCTCAGGACCAACATATTTTTTTATTCTTCTGTTTGCAATTAATGGATTCAAAACTATATTCCCTGTCGCAATAGGAATGGGAAGTACAAGGATCAATTTGTTGAAAACCTTTTATGTGGTAGGTTTAGCAAGTGTACTGCTTATCACCTTTATTTTAAACGTCTTTCAATGGATTCTCTTAACACTTTATGAGCGATGGAACGTAGCAGCTCATATATTGCATCCAGCAACCTTTTTAAATCGAGAGTATACCTTCCTATCCTATTATTTAATAGATTTTATGTTAGGTATTTTTGCCTTCTCCTTCGCTTTTCTGTTTTTTACGATATATTATAGACTTGGTTTCAAGAAAAGTGTGATCTGGTTAATGGTGTTAGTGATCATCGGTACGCTATTAAATTACAGTGGTTTGATCGATTTTTCAATATGGGAATGGTTAGTGACTCAGCACTTTCATGACATGGTGATATTTTCTTTTGTGAATACTATTAGTCTGATTGCATTGTTCATCACATATCCAATCATGCGAAATGCGCCATTAACAGCAAAGTCGAAAAAGGATTAGAAAAAAGAATCATAAGAGCGATCAAATAATTAGTGGTGTGCAAAATTCAATTATATTCGGGTTAATCATCGCAGTCGTTGGTTTTGCGTTATCGCTATTAATACGCAATATAAGACAAGTAAGATAAGCTAAATATAACGTCCTAAAAGTGTTGATAATGACTTTTAGGACGTTTTTTTCGGATTTTTCGTGTGAAAATCACTTTCCATGAGTGGAGAACCTGAGAATAATAAGCAAACTTGACATGTCACCTTTTGGTGTCTTATTAAGTTGTTCTGAAGTTTATCCCGTGACATTGCAGGAAATGATAATGAAAAGGTGGGGGGGATTTTGGACGATAAAAGTCAAGTGAGGGATGTTTATGACGCTGTTGCCGATCCGACAAGGCGAAAGATACTTCGAATGTTGGCAGAGGTTGAAGAATTACCCCTATATGAGATAACGGTTCATTTTCAAATGGGTCGTACAGCAGTTTCTAAGCATTTGGCTATCCTTAAAGATGCTGATCTCGTATTCGCTCGAAAGGTCGGTAGGGAAACAAGATATCGGCTAAATCCCACCCCATTGAAAGAAATTCAAGACTGGGTATCTTTTTATGAAGGCTTCTGGAAAGAAAGAATTGCTAAATTAAATCTTTTATTGGAGGAAAAAAAATGAAATCAGATGTATCATTAGATTATCAATTTACAAGTTCAATCGAGCAGGTGTGGAACGCTTTAACAGATTCGGATACACTTGCGAAATGGATATGGGATAATGATTTTAAACCAGTCGTTGGACATAAATTTCAGTTCCGTGCAGAGCCTAACGAATGGTGGGATGGCATTGTAGATAGCGAGGTGCTAGAAGTGGACGAGCCTCATAAATTATCTTACACTTGGGTAAGTGCTGGAGAAAGCACTACTATTACATGGACTTTGAAAAAAGGTTCAGATGGAACTGTCCACCTACATTTCGATCAAACTGGATTTAGTGAAGCAACTAAAGCTCGTGAGGGTGCTATTGAGGGAGCTAAATATGCTTGGACGCAAATGGGTGATAAGCTCGAAAACGTGTTAGCAGAACTGTAAACTGCTTTCTTAATCCTCAATGATGCCTGTTTTTCTGCATCAACCTTTTGAGTAGGTACTTGAATATATCAATCAAATAGAATTTGATAATGATTACAAGTAATCGTTTTATACAAATAAAACATTCTTCAACAATAGGGCGCTTTTCCGGAACATGGAAAGCGTCATTTTTAATGGAAGAAAGGATTAAGTTAACTAACAATTTTTATCCTAATTATAATTTAACAAACGTGGCAATACTAAATTTAGAGACTGGAGAGGAGTTCACTATGAAAATAAATCAATTAATTGCGAACAATATTAACAAATTAGATGCAGTACTACCAGAAGATAAATCTTTAGGCATTGCTGGATTGTCTGGATCTGGTAAAACAACTTTTTGTCAAACAATTGGTGAAGAATCCAAAAAGCGTCTTGTTTCCTTATTGCCAAAGGCTGAATATCAGTATTTGTTCCCCAATATTATGGAAACGAATTTCAGTGCCATCAAAATGGAAGAAATGCCTCTAGTACTTTTTCTCGGAAAGTCAGCGATTTCTTCCAATCCACGTTCTACAATTGGCACCCATACAGGTGTATTTAAAGACATTCGTGTTACTCTTGCTGAAAAGTTTGAACTATCTCCAGAAGTTTTTTCATTCAATAATGAGCTAGGCTGGTGTCCGGGTTGTAAAGGGCGCGGTACTACCAAAAATGTCGAATGTAAAAAGTGTGAGGGCAGGCGCTACAATCCAGAAGTTGAGCAAAGAAGAATAGATTTATCGGGTCAACCGCACAGTATTTCCGATATCAACAACTTAAGCATTGAATCGATACTTTCCCTTGGAGACGAATTACATATAAGTGAAGCGAAACAACATATTCTTAAAAATATACTCAATATGAATATTGGTTACTTAACTTTAAATCGCATTATGGGCACATTGTCAGGTGGAGAATTAACACGACTTTACTTGGCAGAGTTCATGGCCACCAGTGAAAATACGGTTATTATAATTGATGAAATCTCCGTAGGTCTCGATCACCAAACATTATTGAAAATTTTAACAGAGATTAAACAATTGGGGTATAAGAATCAAATCTGGCTCATTGATCATTCTGACACGGTGCTCGACACAACGGATGAGCAATTGTTCTTTGGGCCTGGTAGTGGTAAATACGGTGGGAAGATTGTTGAAGAATCCCCACGTCCAAAACCAATCACTTCGGAACGAAACAAGGCAATGCCAACAGAATACTATCAGTTTCATAATCTTTACTGTCGTAATATTCAAATGGCAGAAATTCAGATTCCTCAAAATAGACTTGTAACCTTTACGGGTGAGTCTGGATGTGGTAAATCTACACTTGTCAATGAGTGTATTGCCAAGGATTTTCTGAAGCGATATCCAAAAGATAAACTGGTAATGGTGGGACAAAATCGAAACCAATCGATTACCAGTCGGTCAACAGTTGCAACTTTTCTTGATATTAAAAGGAAACTCACAAAGTATAGCGAAGAAATTGAGGATATTTTTCAGCGCTCGATTGAAGATATTATTGATGAACTGCCGAATGATGACATCGCTTATAAACGCTTGAGCCTATTAATTAAACTTGGACTTGGTTATTTGACGTTGGAAAGAAAAACACAGTCCTTATCGAATGGTGAATTTCAATGTGTCCATTTAGTTTCTGAGCTGTTTGCCAACTCAAGAAACCCACATACACTTTTTATTTTTGACGAGCCTTCAAAAGGGTTATCACAAAATATTTTAAATCAATTCATTGATAGTATTAGGGTTATTCTGCAGGATGAATCTGTCTCAATAATCATGATTGAACATAATGATTATATGATGGGAAGTTCTGATTTTATCGTTGATTTTGGTAAAAGACAGCTTGCACCTGTTCAACATCTTGACGTTGTCAGTCATGATGATTATTATAGTCAACAAAATAGTACAAATAGAGTTGCTCCGGTGCAAATTCCTTCAACTATCCATCAACAAAATGGGATTAACTATTTAAAAGAAAATCAGATTGCCTATTTTAAAAATGCAGAAAATGTCTATAAGGGCGGCATCTTAAAAAGCTTATCATCAATGGCCCGGTTAATTTATGGTGAATACGAATCCGAAACAATTGCACCCGTCATCGCCATTGATCTGGAACGGCACTTGTATAGTCAATATAGTTTTCTTTATGAAATGGGCGGCTTGATCAACCATATCGTGGCAGCTCATCCGACCAATAAAAATACGAAAAGCTTTGATTTCTATAATCAGGATAATCATTGTCCAAGCTGCTCGGGCCGTCGTCAGATTGAAAAGTTTGATATAGATGTTGTGATTCAAGATAAAAACGCTCCATTCTGGGAAGGCCTATTGCATCCAGATGTGATGGAGGTATTAAAACATTATCAATATTCAAGATTGGAATTCATTTTCGCTGAAATTAAGAATGAACTCGGCCACGATATGAGTAAAAGTTATAATGACATGACAGAAGAAGAAAAGCATACCTTTTTATACGGGTATTTGGAAAAATCATTTTATGATAAAGCAGCCAAGGCGCAGAGAACATGGCAAGGCTTTAATAGCATAATTGGGATGTATATGTTTATTTCGAAATCTATTATTAAAGAGCATATGAAAGCATCTAAAGAGATGATTACATGTCCAATTTGCGAAGGCTCTGTGTTAAACCATCATAAACAGCTCAAGTTTGGCGATACGGATATTCGTGAGATTATAAACCAACCACTTGATCAAGCATTGAAAACAGTAGGAGCGTTACCGGAACTGGTAAAATTGAAATCTATTGTCGGCGGAGATATGACTTTGACGGAAGATGTCTCTTTATTGCCTAGGGAAACACAAGTCGAACTGAAAGTATTTGAATTGGAAATGGCAAGCTTTGCTGGTTATGAAGTGGTATTACAAAATGCCTTACCATTCTGGGATAGAATTAGTAGCAATATCGAATCCATCAGCACGAACAACCAGGTTACGATCTGTGATTTTGATAAGATCACTGAGACAAGAGAAACGATCATTGATAAGTATTTCACCAATGGAAAATACAAAAAGCTTACCTATGTCTATGAAGCGTTTGGATATAAAAAAATTGTTACCCAAATTAATAAGATCAAAAAAAGTCATTCATGTCCATTCTGTAAAGGAAAGAAAGTCATTACAGAAGATAATCTCCATGATGGCGTATATAAATTAACGATCCCGTGTGTGAGTTGTAATGAAAGTGGTATCACTGATGAAGGACTTCAGGAAGTTGTCGAAGGCATAGCTGTTGAAACATGGCTCACTGGTAAAGTAAGTGATGTAGTTGATAAAAACCTATATACTGAGGCAGTTGCTGATATTCCAATCTTCAATCGTATTCGTGAGTTAAATAAACGAGATATGATGGCGGTTTATCAATGCCTTGAGCAAAATAATTAAATTAGATTTATTAAAACTACTGATATTTAAGTGAAGTGCTAATTGGCAGCCAGCGAAGGAAACTCATTTGCAATAATAAATTGCAAATGAGTTTTTATGCTAATCTGAAGAGGATCGTTTAATTGGTTAGTATTTACTTTGTATTCAAGTATTTAGAATACAGCATAAGCAATACTATGAATAAGCAAATTAGGTACGGTCAGTATCTCAACAGAGTTCTATACTTTTACTAGTTTTAATAGCGGCGAGATGGAGCAGCGAGAGCGAATGTTGAATCAATCCTACTATTTTCATTTAGTATTTTGTGGTAAGGTGAGAAAGTAGTTTTTAGGGAGGAACAAAATGAAAAATGATTTATATGAACAGCGAATTAAGATAATCAGCGCGTTTTTAATTGCAGCGTTTATCGGACTATTTAATGAAACGGCTTTAAATATGGCTATTGCACAATTAATAGTTGACTTCAATTCAGATGCCCCGACTATACAATGGCTAACGACGGGCTACTTATTGACACTAGGTGTGTTAGTGCCAATATCTGCGATTTTGATGCAACGCTTTACGACAAGGCAATTGTTTACAGCTTCGCTATTATTCTCTATGACAGGGACTGTAATTGCAGCGATTTCACCGACGTTTACAATTTTGTTGATGGGACGTATTATACAAGCAGCTGGTACAGCAATTATTTTACCGCTAATGATGCAGGTGATTTTACTCGTCTATCCGATTAATAAACGTGGGGCGGCAATGGGGAAAATTGGTCTTGTCATCGTTTTTGCGCCAGCGATTGGACCAACCATTGCAGGTTTAGTCATTGATCAGTTATCCTGGCACTTTATCTTCTGGTTAAGTTTGCCCTTTTTAGTGCTAGCATTTTTGATTGGTTTAAAATTCATCCAAAATGTCAGCGAAGTAAAACCGATGAAATTCGATATAATGTCGATTGTTCTGTCGACATTAGGTTTTGGGGGCATTGTGTATGGCTTTAGTATCTCAGGGAAGCTCGGTACATTTATGACGGCAGAAGTACTTGTGGCAGTTTGTGTCGGCTTACTTGCTTTAGTATTATTCGGCTTCCGGCAACTAAAGATGGAACAGCCAATGCTGAATTTACGTGTATTTACATTCCGCATGTACAGCTTAGGTGTCACACTTGTCATGATTTGTATGATGATGATCTTATCGACGATGGTACTGCTACCGATTTATTTGCAAAACATCTTATTGTTAACGCCTGTAATTGCGGGATTAGTGTTATTGCCAGGTGGGGTTATTAATGCCTTTATGTCTGTTGTGGCGGGTAATATGTTTGATCGCTTCGGACCTCGTGTGATGGTGCCTGCAGGGCTATTTATGAGCTTGGTTGCGCTGTTCGCACTGCGGACGATTGATGGCACGACATCTGTATACTTTATAATTGCGTTCCATATTATTATGTTTATCGGGATATCATTAACGATGATGCCAGCACAAACTAATGGTTTAAACCAGCTACCTACACAAATGTATCCGGACGGAACAGCTATCATGAATACACTGCAACAAGTAGCTGGTGCGGTAGGTACTGCAGTCGCAGTCACTATTATGTCGATTAGTACGGCTAATTATGTGAATATGAATGGCAATACAGTAGCAGCACAGCTAGAAGGCTCGATTCAAGGCGTACAAAATTCAATTACATTCGGATTAATCATCGCTGTCGTCGGTTTTGCCTTATCGCTATTATTACGCAATGTACGACAAGAAAAATAAACAAAATACACCGTCCTAAAAAGTGCTGAAAATGACTTTTAGGACGGTTTTTATATGGGAAATTTGGGGTATCAAACTAATTCAAGGATTCTTGTTATCTTGCAAAACTTGATACTAAATAAAGTTAGAAAGCCACTAAGACCTGAACTCGGTATGGTACCGTGTTCAAGCCTTTTAAAAATCGATTTCAAGTCAATCATCTGTTGTTTCATTCTGCTTAATTTACGTACGTTAGACTTAAAGCCTCTGTCTAGCAAGTGGTTTAACTTATATTTTTGCTTGATAAAAGTCAAACAGCTGTTTTTTGCTTAACTGGGAATTTACGATAGCATAAATAAGCGATTATTAGTAAAATAAATAAACCAACTATTCCCGTTCCACCATCAGTAAAGTATCTATGTTCTTCTGTTACTGAAAAAAAGAAAATAAAAGTCCCTGATACATTTAGCATACCGTGCATTAAGGCAACTGAGTATATTGAATTGCTTTTTTCATAAATGTACTGAAGTATAATGCCAGCTAAAACACAAAAAACTATCATGAAAATCAAACCTAAATGATGGTTCTTACCGAAATTTAAGTCGTAAAAATAAATCATTGGAGTATGCCATACACCCCAAATTAAGCCGCCAAAGACAAGCCCCTTTTTTCCGTATATTGAAATTTATAAATGATAGTCTAAATATGTACATAAGTGCTTGAATAGATATGTACATATCCGAGTCACTTCTTCATACTAATCAAGAGGTGATTGGTGTGTATTTGCAGCTAGATATTCAGACGGAAATTGAAGTGAAGAATCTTTTCGATCTACCAAAACTACAGCAACTAATGGGGAATTTAAAAATGAAAATAAATAAAAGCCGGTTGGCTAGAGAATTAAATGTAGATCGTCGAACGATTGAAAAATATTTAAACGGTTTCACACCAAAGGAAACTAGAAATAAAGCTTCTAAAATTGACCAATACTATGAAGTCATCGCGTTACTTTTATCCACCGATTCCAAACAAATCTTTTATTACAAGCGAGTTTTATGGCAATATCTTACGGATAATCATGATCTACAGTGTTCGCAATCTGCTTTCCGTGCATATATAAATCGAAAACCAGAATTCAAGGCCTACTTTGATGATGGAAAGCGTACAACATCAAGTGCTTCATCTGGGATTCGTTATGAAACGAAACCTGGTGAACAAGCACAGCTGGATTGGAAAGAGAGTATTCGCTATGAAATGAAAGATGGTGAAATTATCTATGTGAATGTGGCAGTGCTCCTACTTTCTTATTCAAGATTTAGAGCCTTTCATCTAAGTATTTCAAAATCTCAAAGTGTCTTATTGTCATTTATGACAGAAGCGTTTGAAGTATTTGGAGGCGTACCAAAAGTGATTGTGACAGACAATATGAAAACCGTAATGGATGAGGCAAGAACAGATTATTTCAAGGGAGTTGTGAATAACAAGTTTACTCAATTCGCGAAGGATTTCGGCTTCAAAGTCCAACCTTGTGTTGCAGGAAGACCTAGAACAAAAGGCAAAGTAGAAGCACCTATGAAGCTGTTGGATGAGATTCATGCTTATCAGGGGAAATTCAACTATGAAGAGTTACATCAATTCATACAGAAGCTCTGTACACGTATTAATCAAAGTATCAATCAAGGGACGAATAAGATACCACTATTTGCGCACAAACAAGAAAAGAACCTCTTACTCCCCCTACCACAGGACAAAGTAAAAGATTCTTACAGAATCAAGCACACACTTGTAAAAGTCAATGCTTCAAACATGATTACCTACAAGTCTAACCAATATTCGGTTCCAGCCAAATATCAAGGGAAGACGGTCGGGTTACAAGTATATGATGATCAGTTATTTGTCTACTATACCACGGAATTAATTGTGCAGCATCAGATAACTACATCGAAATTAAATTATAAAGAGACGCATTATAAAGATACGCTAGCCAAAGCAATTCCCTATTATCCAGATATCGATGCTTTAGCCAAACAAAATCTAGCAGCAATCGGTGAGGTGTATAGCGATGAAGAATAGTTATCAGCAATTAATCCAAAACTTAGAGTACTTAAAACTGAAACAAATGACGCAACATTTAGGAGAAGTCGTGGACTTCAGCATTAAAAACGAATTGTCATTTATAGATACTTTAGTCAAACTTACAAATTATGAGATTGATGTGAAAGAACAAAATATGATTCACTCAATGGTTAAAGTGGGTGCCTTCCCACACCGAAAAGAAATCACTGAATTTGATTTTGAATTTCAGCCAAGTATAAATAAGCAGCAAATTTCAGATTTTATTTCATTACGCTTCCTTGAGGCGCAAGAGAACATTGTATTTTTAGGCCCCAGCGGGGTCGGCAAAACTCATTTGGCGACATCGATAGGTATAGCGGCCGCAAAGAAACGTACCAGCACTTACTTTATAAAGTGCCACGACTTAATCCAGAACTTGAAGCGTGCAAAGATAGAGAATCGCTTAGAAGTCCGTTTAAAGCATTATACGAAGTATAGACTATTGATTATTGATGAGATTGGTTACTTACCAATTGAAGCAGAGGATGCGAAGATGTTCTTCCAGCTCATTGATATGCGTTATGAAAAAAAAAGTACGATTTTAACGACGAATATTAACTTCAAAGCATGGGATGAAGTTTTCCAGGATACCAAATTAGCGAACGCCATATTGGATCGTGTTCTGCATCACGCAACAGTTGTAAGTATCGTTGGACAATCCTACAGAATAAAGGATCACCTCAAAAAAGAAGATGAGTGATTTTGTACATTCTTAAACAAGCAAAACTGTACATGTTTAGATTGACATTTATAAAATTAAATTTGGGTACAAAAATCCCCGCCAACCCACTTCTTCCCCTATAAAAATAAGAATATTGAGTAAAGGAGCTACTAATAACTGTAAAAGCGCAGCTACAAGAATATTCATCATTAGTGAAGAGTTCTCATTATATGTAATCGTATCCCGTATTACTTTATAGGCTTGTTCAATGGAAAACAGATCGGGATTAAGTAGATATGAAATAGCATACACAATGACTATAAATAGAAAGCTAAACAAAGGGGCTGCTAATAAAAACTTTTTTTCACCTAACCGAAAACCTAACCCCTTTGAACCAAAAACAGGCTGTTTTAGCAATGCTTTTTGAATAAAAACACTCGTTAATAGCGGAATCAACATAAGGAATGGAGATAACATATCCATCTCTAAAAAATAAAATAATGTTGCTAAACAAAAAGTCAGTAAAAAAGTTGAAGTAATAAAAATTAATACAGCCTGTTTAATATTCATTGTCTTAGCCCTCACTCTAATTAGTAATTTCCTGTAATTCTTCAAGTTAAATAAACCAATTACTCCTTTTACTTGAAGAATAAATCCATATTTATCTATATTATACATCATAAAAGATTGGAAGATTCAACAATCTTAATAACAATAAACTGCTTCGAAATGTTGTTTAATAACCGATAAAATATCAACTAATAAAATTCGATTACTATACAAGGAGGATAATCAATTGAAAATCCAATCTACTGCTACTGCAATGGGCTATTTCAAAACACTAAAATATAAAGAAGCAAATGAACAAAATATCTCACAATTAATGTTGGACGAAGATGACAAAAAGACTAATAGACCCAGATTTGAAGTTAGAAATGAAGGGGGATACATACGTAAATATATTGTAAAAGCCAATGGAGATAAAATACTTATAATGGAGACGAAACAAACAAAAGCACAAGAAAGTATGCAGTCAAATGAATCAGGGAATTTAATCGATATTGCTCACGATATGCTAGTGAAACAACTTGAAAAGTCTTCCGATCTTCAAATACAAGAGAAACAGACGATGGCGGCTTGGGTAAAAGAAAATGGATTGCTGCCTTGCAAAAACTCGATACTCAACGTAGTTAGCTGGAAACCAAGGAGTGGACCCAGACAATATCCCGAGCTCATGCTTTTTAAAAAATTAGTTGTTTATATTTATAGTAGCTGCACAATAAAGGGATTTAAGTGAATTAATGGAGAAATACTTTTAATACAAGGGTTTAGAAAGGGGAATTTATTAAATGCTTGAAATTAAAGACTCATGGTTCACGGTAACTCAAATAGATGATATGACTTTCGCGATTAGTGAGTATGGACATTGGGAAAGAGTTCATTCTTATTTATTAATTGGCGAGGAGAAAGCTGCATTAATAGATACGGGTCTTGGAATTGATAACATAAAGAGGATTACAGACCAGCTGACAAACTTGGCGATCATTGTTTTAACCACACACGTCCATTGGGACCATATTGGAAGTCACGGTGAGTTTAAGAATATTTATGTACATACGGATGAAGAAGACTGGCTAGTCAATGGTATTAAGAAGCTTCCTATCGAACAAATCAGGAAAGATGTAAGTCGCGATATTACAATACCCACGCCAGGGACATTTAATCCAGACACTTATAAACCCTTTCAAGGTAATCCTACAGGTTTGTTAAATGGGGGAGATGAAATAGAGATAGGCAATAGAAGATTGATTATCTACCATACCCCAGGACATTCACCGGGTCATATTTCGATTCTAGATACTAGTACAGGTTATTTATTTACAGGTGATTTGCTTTACGACGAGACCCCGGTATATGCTTTTTTCCCGACAACCGATCCTGTGGATTTAGTACAATCATTATTGAGAATATCCATTATTCCCGATGTAACGAAGATATATGGCGGACATAATACAATAGGTCTTGATGTAAGTCTTTTACAAGAAGTGAAAAATGCAGTTGAAGAGCTTAAGGAGAAAGACCAAGTAAGATTCGGTACTGGAATTCATAAATTCAAAGGATTTAGCGTGCAATTCTAATCAACACTAAAAGTAACGCAGTGTCCAGTTCTTGATTATGCTTATTTGTTGGATAATGAAGGAGATTACTCAATTTATGGGGCAGTCTAGTGAACAAGAAATTTATTATCTATAACAACGTAAGTATTGAAAATGGAATGGTGGTTATTACAAATGGATGTATTTATTGAAAAATTACTTGTTACAGATGCAGAAAACTTGTTGAATTTCGAACTTGAAAACAGAACTTTTTTTGAAGAAATGGTACCCAGTCGTGGAGATGAATACTATAATCCAGAGATTTTTAAAAAAAGACATGAAAGTTTACTTGAAGAACAAGTTAAAGGAGGCTCATATTTCTATTTAATCAAAGATAAAGATAGTTCAATTATTGGAAGAATAAATCTAGTGGATATTGATGAATCTAAAAAAATCGGTCATCTCGGTTATAGAGTTGGGCAAGCACATACAAGAAAAGGAATTGCTAATAAAGCATTGAAAATATTGGTAGAAACAGTAACTGACAAAGGTATAAAACAGATTAAAGCTAAAACAACAATTAATAACATAGCTTCACAAAGAGTCTTAGAGAAAAACGGATTTAAGAGAATAGCTACTAGTAGTGAACAATTCGAAATGAATGGGAAAAAGTTAAATTTTGTCTATTATGCTTTGACTATTTCGTCTTGTTAACCTGATAAGGTACGATAGGCGAAGAAGAATGCCACAAGGGGGACCGTTAAAATAGGTCCTTTGATGATATAACGAAAGAATTGGAAACGTTTGGCCAATCATTCCAGCCTTCTTCTACACAAAAAGAAAAACTGTATCGCCAAATTTTTCAACCGAACTCGAATAAAAAACCATTTCGAATTCAAACTTGGCTAGCAACCTCATTTCACTTGTCGTTTTACTCTCCGTAAGCATCGGCGCTTTCGTTCTAACCGCCAAGGAGTATTCTGTTGATATCGGAGAGTCTTTGGGAAAAGGGGGCTTATAATGGTTGTCACAGCTTCCTGGGATGGTATCGTATTGGAACAAACGAGTAAAATCAAAGTGACTGGCAAGCAAGGATTTACGTATACCTTAAAAAAGTAGCCCCTAGGAAATTTGTAAGTAAAGAAGGCATTGAATATTCAACGAGAACTTATGTAGAATAAGATATAAAATAGGACTTTGAACAAATAAATAAGACATGAGAATCTTATTGCTAAAGAATTTGCTGAGTTATTTGTGTTTATCTTCTTGGAGTAGTATATGTTGATCAGATAGTGGAGCCCAGGACTGCGATAGTATACGCGGTAGGCTCGGTATACTATCTGCTGGGTGATCCAGAGGATGAATCGTTTAACAGCCACCTGGGTGATTTAATTTCCAAACAATTAAATCAAGAAAGTCTGGATTTATGTGGAGGAACCTGGTTTTGTACCACAATCTTTGATGCAAACTGGAAGAAAACACTAGAAAAAGTGGTTGATGGGCGTAGATATTATGTGGATTATAGTGTCTATTACGAATTGGATACTGTTCGTTTTAATATAGGTTTGGGGCAATCCCGTCATGTACTTGATGAAGATCTTGCCATGGTAAAAATCACTAAGGAATTGATTAATGCTGACGTGAATTTAAGAGAAGAGTTAACAGAATATTGGTCTTCAGCGGAATCTTTTACCCGGTTCGGATTAGGATATGCTTTATTAAAAAATGATAAGGTTATAAGTACATGTTACTCATGTTGTGTTAGCGGAGATTGCCATGAAATTTATATAGCAACATTTGATCAAAATGTGCGAAATCGCGGTTTGGCAACGATACTGGGACAACAATACATAAAGGAATGCTTGGAGAGAGGGTATGGTGCTTATTGGAGCACTGATCAATCTAATGAGCCATCCAAGAGAGTGGCTGAAAAATCGGGTTTTGATCATTCGCATCGATTGATGTCGTTCGAATTTGTTTTCTGATAAAAATTGTAATTTTAAGCAAAGGAGGAAAGCTATACATATGTGTGGGCTTTTGATCAACAAGAGGATTGGGACTTCGTACTATCGGTTTTGTCGAGACAGGTTGGCACAGAGTTATTTCATAACGGGTTGGATGACCGGTATGAAATTGAATAGTGCGGTACTTTTTATTTAAAACTGTTCCCTCGGCATATGAGTAAATAATGCGGTAAACAGGCTTCTAACCGAACTGACTCTTTTTTCTCCGCGATTACTCCGCGATTACAAAGGTATCCGTGTATTGTAAATCCACATAAGCTTTTGGTGCGTTCTGGATGGGCAGTTCTAACAGGTCCGACACTATGATTTCAAATTTCTAACTGCCCCCTACCATTGTTGTATCTAATGGAGTTGTCTTCGTTAATCCAGCCGTGATAAATAGTGTTTTTTGTCTTTCATCTTTGATATATACATTTTTTGTGCGTGAATCAGCGTACTCAATGCATTCCTCTTATTATAGATAATATAGGAAAATAGTTCATTTTATTAACTAACAAGATAAAATAGTTGGAAAATGCAACTTTTCTTATGTCTACTACGTATATAAAGTAGATTCAAGAAATTTAAAATGGGGGGAAATGTTATGCATCATAAATCACTAAGGAATTATATTTCAATCATTAGAAAGAAGAACATTAAATTGAAAACTGGAGTCTCCCTATTTATTGTTCTTATTTGTCTTTTAGTTACAGGATGCTCTCAAGCCGAACCACAGGATAAAAATAAAGAGCTCATTCAAGGCTTCCTGGAGTATGAGCTGAATGCCCCTAATGAAGAAGCAATACGTAAAATTAACGCTCTGGATAAGTGGGTGGATGAACAGAAGGAGGGTGGACAATTACCATTAGATAGCGAGTATAACATTTATTTAAAGGATACTTATGGACCTTATTTCACAAATAGCGGTTACGATAGATTCGTTATGACGAGTCAAGGATTACTATTTCACAGACCAGCCTACAAATACGACTATCAAACAACCGTAACTAAAATTGAAGTAGAGCAAAATAAAGACACTCCAACGAATTATAACTTTAAGGCTTATATTGTTTATGAAAAAAAAGGAAATGAGAAAATTAATGCAGAAATCACGGGTATAGCTATTATACGTGATGAGGGGATAGAGAAAATAACTTACCTTGGTGACAAGGAGATGTTGAGAACACTAACGAAAGGTGATTAAACTACAAAAGTATTTAATGAAATTTCAAAAGGGATTACCTGACTAACGGATGCACTTAGTTGGAGTAGATAAGATGTTGTGAAATGCAGCTCACAACATCAAATAAAACATTCAAAAAGAGCGCCATTAAAGATATAGCGTTACATGTGAAGGACAAAAAAGCGTGTACAAATAAATTAGACATTTCGATCTTTGTACAATCGACTTAATAAAAAGAGGAATGGACACAAGGAATCGAAGTAAATTTTAATTCAATCATTAGATAAAAAATAATGTACATAGTTTTATGTCTTATTTGTACATACTTTTTTGTCGTTGTACAGTACAAAAACTCATTTTATCTCACTGTTTCAAGTATACTTATCCAATGAAATCTAACTACCGATAATTTATATTATGTAAACCTAAATAAATTTAAAGAGAAAAGGGGGTCATTTAATAACAACCTCCTTTTGACTGCTCTGATAACATACTCTCCTTATATTTCATCTATATATTAATTTCCTTTATTCTATATCAATCCACTGTACACTGTATTCAATGATATCATTGATAAATAACTTGTTCCGTTTAGCAAATTCTCTTACGTTAGCTAATAGCTCAGCATCATAAGTTGTCTTATATTGAATACGATCTTTAGGCCTTGAATCTCTATCGTACGAAATAACTTCTTGTTTCAAAACCTTTTCTAGTCCACTTTCTTTCAAATAATTAATATGGATTTTCTTTTCTTTAGCCACGCCCTTCAAAAAATCTAAAACAGATTTACTGATGTTTGTTCTGAATGGTGTTCTTGAACCTTGTGTATGAACTAGTTTTCCATCTATTAGTTTCCATCTTGGTAATGAACTTTTATCTTCAATACAATAAGGAGCGTCAGAATGCTGTGTCATATACACTCTTTTATAGACATGAAAGTCATCGAAAGTTGCATATTATAAATAATTTTGGCTAGCTTCGGAAGTTCATTTTTACCATTAACCCATAAACGGTAAATAATATTACCCGTTTGTCCTTTTATGAATGTAATCTTAGTTTTCAATCCCCATGAGTGAAAAACAGCTAAAAGTCCTTCCGTAAAATCCAAGCTGCCAGATGTAATGTGCATCTGGTAACCTTCTTTTCCCACCCAACCATCGCCATCAATAACGCCCCTAACAAAAGAAGATAGGAATTCTCCAGGGATATTGGGAAAAGGAACTGTCAACGATTTATTAGCAACAATCCCCAAAGCTTCAAGATCCATTTTAATTTTTTTAGAATTAACGATTAAAGTCGGGGTCGATCTTGTCGAGCCTATAGGTGCCAGTACATAGTCAGCTTCCATGTATTTTGCAATCAATTTAAGAATACGTTCATCTTTTTGTGAAAAGTAAATGCTATGATACTGTTTATTAACATGTCCATCTGTCACGAATAACCCAAGTACCCAGGCCATTTCGTGTGTCCACACTTTGAAAAAGTCTTCATTCACTTTGTTTTTCCTAGGCTGACCTGAGTATTGTTCCCTGTTCATTGGTATCTCATGTTTATATAGCACATTCCTAATTGCACGATCAGACAGGCCAATGATTGGTTGCATTTCCTTAAATGACATGCCACTCTTGTACATGTTAATAATGGCTTCGTCTGTCATACCTGGGTTTCTAGGCATATCCTTTACTCCCTTCTTCGTATTAGATCTGCACGCTCATTACGTGAACCAAAGTTCTTTTTTGTTTTCATGCTAAATTTTTGTTGTATAAAAATGCTCAAATACAGACATGGAAACATATGTTCTGATACCTTAAATATATACCATTATTTACAATTTACCAAGTGAAAAGTCTATATTTCGGTTCCTCAACAACAAAATATACGTTTTTATATCATCATTTCTATTTCTCGTCTGCGAACAAACGTTTGTGATTGGAGAATTTGGCATTTCAGGGTTAAAATCAAGTGTATCTACTATCAAAGTAATGGTTTTTTTGGTTTCTTCATAAATAAGCAGTAGCGAAGACGAATTAGTTAGTCTTCGCTACTGCTTATTTAATCAATGATAACTCCTTGTAGGACCCCATCCTTTACCTGGCTCATTGGCGAGAGGCATTCCTTAGCGCTATAGCGGATTCATTGAAGTTCTATATTTCAAAATATAGAGTTGGATTTAGGTCTGTCTGATTCCCTAAGAATATACGGAACTGTGGTTTTATGCATTACCAATCCTTTAAAGCCTTCTGTCAGATGTATGTATTTTTCAGCGGTTTTGGGTTTCATCCAAGTAACTTCTTCAATTTCTTCTGATAATGAGAGCGATATTTCTCCACCAATTATTTTACCGCTAAAAGTAAAGAAGATGGCGTGATGTCCTCTTTCCTCGAAAAAGGCTTCACTCACCGTAAATATACCGTCTATTTCTACTTCTAATCCGGTTTCTTCTTTAACTTCACGAATAGCAGCTTCTTCAAGTGTTTCACCCTTCTCTACCGCCCCTCCCGGGAGTGTTTAGTAAGAAGGTCCTTTTGCCTTGTTTTTGACCATTAAAATATTCTTTTCATGTTCATCAAATAGAAGTACATAGGCAACATCCACTCTTTTCATCTATTCTAACCCCCTTTTTTAGTATCCAGACAATCTTTGGGTATCCATCCTACTTCCCCATTCGCTTTTTTCACAAGACTATATCCCGCACATTTATTATCAACAACCCTAACCTTTTCGGCTTGTGTTACAGACAGGAAGGTCGTACTAAGATCACTTTTTGATCGTGCTTGTCTTTCCTCAATTATTAGATATTCATTCTTAATCCATTGCTGTAAACCGAGTTTTCTATTTTCGCAAAGTGTAAAGTATTCCTCCTGTTTTATTATTTTCATTTCATAATTTGGATATGTCACGGTGCCGATTCTGTTGGCTAGATCTATATAGTCTTTTTGAACCACTATTTCTTCTACTAAATCATCAACATAGGTAAATGAATACGTATCATTTTCGACGAGTAAGGCATTCAGTTGTCCGTCTTTTTTAATTTGATTTCCGCCATCCAACGCAATGACTTTTTTATTTAAGTCAATTAGCGGGTTATTTGAACTGACCTGGTTTGACCGATAATTAACGACTGGCCAGTGACCTACAATAACCGTTTTATTTGCTTGGTGTTCATTTTCATAAAACGCGGGTGCAGATAATGCAAATGTTTCTTCTGTCCGCTGCCAATTTTCGATGTTTTCAATTCCCGCATGAATGATTATAAACTCATCTGTTTCATAAGCGATAGGCAATGATTCAAGCCATTCTATTTCACTATGAAAATACTGCCGGTAAAACTGAGCTAATTCTTGTAAGGAGAAATCATCAGGTGATTTACCGTGCATCGATAGCATTTCATTTAAAATCGAGTTCTTTTGTCGGTTCATGTATGAAATGATTCCCTCAACCCCATTAAAAATTGGACGATACAGCACATCACAATTCCCTTTTGTTACATAGACAGTACTTGATTTCATGGATAGATTCCGTATGTAATTGACCACTTCTATACTTTTTGGTCCTTTTTCACATAGATCCCCATTGATAAATAGATAATCTTCTACTGTATAATTCACTTTCCTTAATAGCTTTTTAAATAGCATTAGATTTGCATGTATATCTGAAATGATAATCGATCTTTTTGTTTTATCTAATTGCAGTCGCCGAACTTCGATCATTCCCTCACCCCTGTAGTAATCATAACATTTCACAAGTTGACAGTAAATTGGTTCAATAAGACTGCAAGTTCATTTAACTTTAGTCTCATAACCTGCCGTACGATACTGAAGATCAGACCTCTGCTAGCTCTATTAGAATTAAGGCCTGTCCTTTCGGTATAAATGAATCAATAAAGAAAAAGCAGCATTGCCTGTTTGGCAACACTGCTTCGTTTATAAGATGCTTATACGTCATTCAAGGGGGAGATTTAACGTTGTTCTAGTTCCTTATAAGCGAGAACCTTCAAGGCTAACAATTCCTCATCTGTTAATTTGCTTTCAATGTCATTGAACAATTGCTGTTTCTCCTCCGCCGTTAGGCCACTTTGAGCTTTTGTTTGAAGTTCTTTTAATTCACTTACATTGAACTTTTTAACCAATACTCTCACTGCTTGTTCTTTTGTTTGAAACGGTAACGTACTGCTGTCTACATTTTTACCTTCTTCAATAAATGCCTGCAATTGTGGGTCGTTCTCTATTTCTTGTTTAATACTTTCAAGTTGACCGCTATCAGTAAGTTCCACCGCCACCTGGTCCATTACTTGATCGGCGATGATTTTAGTTCCAAAATAGTAAACTGAAAATCCTATTACACCAATAACGATGACAATGCTAATTAGCACCTTCAAGAATTTCAAATAAGCACTTCCTTCCTATGTGGCATCTATTATAGAGGATACTACATTGAATTCGTCTAATGCACAAGAAGGTTCAGTGAGATTCCCATACCTCTTTCTATAAAGATTTTTTTATTACGCATATCTCTGCTGCCATTCGTCTACTTCGATTAGACTTCCATTATTGGCATTAGCTGAATTAATGCTACATGCTCCCCTATTTTAATTTCTGCTCCTTCTATAACACGTTCTTTCATAAATAAATTGCGCATCAATACATTTTCCTGTAGTAAAAACTCAAACTTTTCAATAACGGCTTGTAGCTCAGCACCTGTATATACCGTAATATCAACATGCATGTTGATTGGTAAATCTAATTTTTTTCTATATTCTTGTATTGCGCGGATAAGTTCACGGGCCATTCCTTCTTGTATAAGTTCTTTTGTTAGCACAACATCTAATGTAACCGTGTACTCCCCATTTGTTGTTGATGAGTATCCTTCTTTAGCAACTTTTTCGATTAACACATCTTCCAGAGTTACTCTTTCTAATTCACCAGAAGATGTAACCATTTCTCCGTATCCTAACTTCGTTAACGCCATAGATTCTTCATTCGTTAATTGCTGAAGCCATGTATTCACGATATTTGATTGTTTACCGAACTTAGCACCTGCTTTTTTAAAGTCCAATTTTAGTTTTATAGAGGCGAACTGGCCTTCATCACTAATCTCGTGGAATTGTTTTACATTTAATTCATCCATGATAATGTCTTCGTATGCTTTCAAATTAATAGTTGTTGTAGCGCTTAGCACGGAAATACTCGCTAACGGCTGTTTTACTTTCATTGCAGTCGTATTCCGAATGCTTCTGCCTAATTCGACTACTTGGAGGACTGCATCCATTTCTATTTCTAATTGTGTATTGATCATGCTTTCATCATAAATCGGATAGTCAGAAAGGTGGACGCTTTCGTCAGTTAGATTGAAATATACATCTTCAGCAATGAATGGAGTTAAAGGGGCCAGCAATCGACTTGTTGTTGTCAATACCTCATAAAGCGTCTGATAAGCCGCCGCCTTGTCAGGACTCATGTCACTAGCCCAAAAACGCTCTCTGGATCGTCTCACATACCAGTTACTGACCTCTTCGACTAGTTTTGCGATTTCCCTGGCCGCATTTGTAAAATGATACTCCTCTAGATTAGCACTGACTACCTTAATCGTGCTGTGCAAACGAGATAGAATCCAATCATCTAATTTGCTTTTCTTTACCGTATGTTCAATTTTAGAATCATAATCATCTAACTTCGCATAAAGGGCGTAAAAACTATGGATATTGTCCAACGTATCGACTAGTTTCGACTTTGCTTCTTGTACAATACGTTCTGAAAAACGTTTTGAGTTCCAAGGTGCACTATCTACTAGTAATGCCCATCTTAACGAATCTGCACCGTATTTTTGAATTAATTCTACCGGATCAAGTGCGTTCCCTTTACTTTTAGACATCTTTTGCCCATTTTCATCTAATATATGTCCAAGTGATAATACACGTTTGTAAGGTGATTTCCCAGTAAATAAGGTAGATACAGCTAGTAGGCTATAAAACCAGCCTCGTGTTTGATCAATCCCTTCAATGACCACATCAGCAGGAAATTGCTTTTCGAATAGGTCCTTATTTTCGAACGGATAATGATATTGTGCAAACGGCATGGAACCACTATCGAACCAAACATCAATTACTTCAGGTGTTCTTGACATTTCTCCATCACAATTTGAACAACAAAGCTTGATTTTGTCTACATATGGTTTGTGCAAATCCAGCTCTTCTTTTAGTGGATGTATAGAAAGCCTTTTTAATTCTTCTATACTTTTAGGTGCGCATTCATGATCACATTCGTTACATTGCCAAACATTCAGCGGTGTGCCCCAATAGCGTTTACGGCTGATATTCCAATCCACCATTTGTTCTAAGAAGTTTCCAAATCTACCTTGTTTGATATGTTCTGGATGCCAAGTCACACTCTCGTTATTTTGTATGAACTGTTCTTTTAAAGCAGTTGTTTTAATAAACCAATTTTCGTTTGCGTAATACAGGAGAGGTGAATCACAACGCCAACAATGAGGATAATTATGTTCAAATTTTTCTTTACTGAACAATAAGTCCTTCTCAGCAAGATAACGAATGATATCTACATCGCAGTCTCTTACAAAGCGTCCCTGAAAAGCTGGAACATCAGCAGTATAAAGTCCTTTTTCATTAACAACGTTTACAAATGAGAAGCCATTTTCTTGTATCAACTTATAATCATCTTCCCCATACGCTGGTGCAATGTGAACGATTCCAGTACCACTGTCCCCCGTTACATAATCTGCTGTAACAACTTTATGTCCGATTGCTACATTAACAAAATCAAAAGGGGGATTATAAGAAATATCTTTAAATTCCGCCCCTTGGTGTACAGTTAGAATTTCATAATCCTGCTTTAAAACTGTTGCAACTAATGATTCTGCTACTATGAAGACCTCATCACCTTGTTTTGCACGAACGTAGTTCATAGTTGGGTGTACAGCTAAGGCAACATTGGCAGGTAATGTCCAAGGCGTTGTCGTCCATCCAAGAAAGTATTCATTTGCACGATCTCGAATCTTAAACTTAGCTGTTACCGTTAAATCCTTTACAATTTTGTATCCTTGTGCCACTTCATGTGAACTGAGTGAAGTTTGGCAGCTCGGGCAGTATGGAGACACCCTATGCCCTTTATTCAGTAAACCTTTATCATGAATGGTTCCAAGGATATTCCATACGCTTTCAATATAGGAATTGTTTAACGTAACATAAGGATCCTCCATGTCTACCCAATAGCCAAGTTGTTCAGTAAACTCACGCCATTGTTTTTCATATATAAAAACACTTTCTTTACATTTTTCAATAAAAGCTTCAACACCATAATTCTCAATGTCACTCTTACCTGAAATACCTAGTTGTTTTTCGACTCCTAATTCAACAGGTAATCCGTGCGTATCCCACCCAGCTTTTCGAATGACCTGATGGCCGGTCATGGTTTTATACCGTGCAACAACATCTTTAATGGCACGTCCTAACGCATGACCGACATGCGGTAAGCCATTTGCCGTAGGCGGTCCTTCGTAAAATACAAACGATGGATTGCCTTCCCTCATTTCGATGGACTGCTCAAAAATCCGACGTTGTCTCCATTGTTGTTGAATGCGTTGCTCACGTTGCTGTACCGTTTCTTTTTCCTTTTTCATCTGGTATCGCTCCATTCTTCGCTCATTAGTTAAAAAAGTATACAAAAAACCCGTCCCTATGAAAAGGGACGGGTTTAACCGCGATACCACCCTAATTCTATTGAAAACTTCCGTTTATCAATAGCACTTAGTCACGTACAATCATACGCGTTCCTTTTAACGGTAGACACCCGTTCAAGCTTACTGGTTTCAGCTTGATTTCTCAGAGAGGATTTTCACTAATGAACTGAACACCGGCTTTCAGCATTTACCGGCTCTCTGGAGGACAGTTACAAAAACTACTTTTTCTCGTCAACGAAATTATATGCTTTTATTATGAATGATAGTAACATACATCATAATGAGTTGTCAAACTAATATGAATCCGTTCATCTACATGGCGTCCCCTCTGATCTTGTGGTGATCTATGATATAACTAAATTAGTAGATAAACTTTTTTATAGCAAAATTAAAAGGACAAGAAATATCCCGGTTCTTACATTTTAGATTATAGTTCATTTCAGCTTAGTTCTATATCTAGTAATAAATGCTTCATTCTGCGTCTCTCCAAATGCCAACATTGAGTTATATAGCTTAGTCATACTTGCTTGTAGGTTAATTCAGTCATTCGTTAACATCTACAACAAATATGTACGAGACTTCACCGTTGGACCATTTTGCGACTACTTCATATATATAGTGGCCGCTCGTTGCTGGAACTGTAAGTTCATTCCCTTCTAACATCATCTTTTTTCTTTCATAATCCCATAAATAGACGCTTACATTAGGGCTTTGTTCTATGTCCATATTTAATTTACTATTCGCATCCACAACAATTGCATTGAAGTTTTCAGCGATTTGCGCTGGAGAAGCAGTATCTGTTTGAACAGTTTGGTTTCCTGTTGTCCATTTGAAGCCCCCCGTTGCCATTTCATAACTGGTTTCATCAATCTCAACAAATCCATAGGGATAAGGTGGAAATTCATTATTTTTAAAATCAAATTTATGTAATATAAATTGCTCTTCTAAAAGTTTAATCATGAATGCTTTGGCATATGCAGGCGATGAAGTGTCAATTCCTCCATCTATCCAAACCTTAACCTCCAGACCTTCTTCATACTTTTTGATATCATCATGAGCAGGCAATGCCAGCCAAATGAAGCCTGTATCTGGATCATCCACCAAAATACGATTTCCTTCAATATCAATCCCGATAATTATTCCTTTTATCTCAAGCCGTTCTGCAACTGCCTTTTCCTTTGCATTACAACCGACTAGTGCCAAAAAGCAGATCAATAGTAAGAGTAGATAGTTCTTCATAAGAATTTATTCCCCCTTTATCTGATTTGACGGAGACTTTCAATAAAGGTTACTATTGCATGTGATCATTATATATAGCTTTCTATTGTTAGATGAGTAAGTCTCCGATAAAATTAACCTATGAGAAAAAGTGGAGGTGAGAAAAACGACTAAAAACAGAGAAAGTAGATCGTTTTTTCAATGGATTAATTTCTTTATTCCGTATGCATACACTGCTGGAATAGCGCTCATAGTAACTTGGATGGTAGCCGCATCCTTACTGATTGGAATAGCGACTATTAAAGAGGATCCAAAGGCTTTCATTCTACAAGAAAAGAACATTGAGTCTCCCACAGATTCCGTTGCTGGTACAGTAGGTATAGACCCTTCTGTTAACGAAAGTCCTAAAGAGGAAACTGCATTTACAATTATAGTTAAACCTTTTGTAGAATCCGATTTCAATAAAATTATCTTTCGTGGACTCTTTTTACTGTTTATTTGGATGTTTTTATTTTTAATCATACCTGTTGCATTCAAACGCCTTAAACGATTCAAGTTCTTAAACTTGGAATTTGAGGTCGATGACATAGAACAGGCTGCAATCGAAACGATTGAAATCAGCGGAACTAAAGCACAACTAATGGCATATCTAACTGGCGATGATGCTTCAGGAAGGACTTTAGGATTTCTAAATGATTCAGCTATCGATTATAAAGAAGTACTAGAATATTTCCTTTCAGAAATTCAAGTAGGATATAAAAAAAATCCCCTGAATGCCACATTTTCATATGAAGTTTACAGTCAATCTGGACCTGAGGACCTAAAAGATCTAATCGAAGAATCTAAGGAAACTGGGGAATCAGTCGTTAGCAATAAAATCAATGAGGGGAATTTATTCAAGAAAAACTACCTTGTTTTCTATTTTTGTTACAATAATGATGAATATGTCACTGTTATAAACAGCTATACGTATCCGTTTGATATATTCGATAAATATCTTTTTGAACTATTGCATAAAATAGTCAGCAAAAATGTTGAGAATATCGAGTATATGGTAGTCTTAACAAACACAAATGGGAATCAAATGTGAGTCTATCTTGACGAATCGAGTGTATTTCATGTATTATAATAGAAAGGAGTGATTTAAATGGTCAAAGTCAAAACTCCAATCAATACTAAAAATGTTAAAGATCGTGCCGCAAAAAAATTAAGTAAATTGAATGCCAACCCAGGTACTACAAAGACTAGTGATCTAGTTGTAACTGGTAATATGGTAAAACCCATTCACATTAGTAAAACTGACCCATTAGTAAGAAAAATATTAAATAGCTAACCAATTAGTTACTCCCGCTATTGCATAAAGCGGGTTTTTTTTGTATTTAACCGTAAGCTTGTTGAATGTCTTTTGGCTAGTTCTTGCATAATCGGCGAAGCTCCTACTAAATCAGCTGGTTGTTTAACCGGTAGATGTCCGAGATTTATTTCACTTATGCTTTTAAATTCCCCCCCATTTAAATACCTTTCATAGATCTCAACAATCTTCATACGTGTTACCTCACTTTCTAAGCAATATGTGCGTATCGTAGTATATTCAATATGGTTCATTTGCTCTTCAAATAAACAAAAAGTGATTGTTTTCAAAGGAATTCCCCTTGAATCAATCACTTTTTCGTCTAGCCAATAATGTCCTGCCGTTAGTATCTCTCTACAATATGTAGAAAATAGGATTACCTTAATATTCATTCCCTGGCAGATAGTTATCCATCACTTCTTTTTCCAATCCTCAGCAAGCATGGCATATACAATATGATCCACGTAATGATCATAAAGCCATTCAGCTTGGCGAATACGCCCTTCTTCTGTGAAATCCAATCTCTCCGGAATCGCCCTACTCTTCTTGTTTTCTACAGCCGCACGTATTTCCACACGGTTTAAACCTAGCTCAACAATCGCATGGTTCACAAAAGCCTTAACCGATTGAGTCATTAATCCCGAGCCTTCAAAGCCTTTACCTAACCAGTACCCTAAACTTGTCGATTTATTGTTCCAATCAATTTTGTGAAACCCGATGACACCTGCAATCTTTCCTTCATACCAAATGCCTGCCTGAAATCCATTATGATCACCAAATTGTTTCATTGTTGCTGTTATAAATGCCGCTGTATCCGCCGAGGATTTAGTTTGATCAATGAATGGCAGCCACTCTCTTAAACTTTCTCTTGACTGATCGGTCAGCCTAAATAATTGTTCTGCATCATGTAGATTTAGCATTTTTAACTTTGTCTTTTCATCAATTTCATAAGTAAACATATAAATCACTCCTTTAATTAAAGTACTAGTTTACATAATAATAATATCGGTGTAATTAAGTTAATAGTCATTCCGCTTGCTCATCTCTTCTAAATTTCTCCTGTATTGCCTTTTCTACATATTCACTCATTGATATGTCCTTTTCATTAGAGAGACCCTGTAATGTATCCAGTAGGTTATTTGGCAAATCAAATGTTGTGCGTCTGTAACCACTTATCAGCGTCCACTTACCTTCTTCCATCACAATATCTCCTAGTTCTAAAAACGTCTTGATAATGTTCTCTGTAAGTGTTTCCGGAACTGATATAGACAATCCAACATCACCACTTTTTATCGACAGAGCCATGTGTGTCTCCTGCTCACGTAAGCGGATGTTTTCAATCCCCCACACTTGGTAGACGAAATCCAGGAACTCAAATGACTCATGTAAATCTTTCGGTAGTAAGAAGTCCGTATACCCGCGTACTCTTCTATTTGGTTGATGAATTGAATACGCAGCCTTATATTGATAGACGTGCATGCCATCGATGAATGGAATCCAGGTCCGTGATTGCAAATAGAACCCCCATTCCTGATGCTCGTTACGCAGCACTCGTAGATCTTGTCCCTGCTGCGTACGAAAACACTGATAAAGTGCAACGTCGAGTTTCGCGTCATAAAATTCAACCCGAGTACCCCGCGAAGAGGCAGTCCGTTCAATTTCATGTTGGATCCATGCCGCGGTTTCATCTGGAATGGAATAGATTGTACGTTCATCTCCAACGGGCAATTCGTCCACAGGCAGCTCGGTCTCACGAATTAAGGCATAGATACGTTGCGTTGTCACACCCAATTGCTTCGCAAGTTCGGAAGGCCTCAACCCTGTTGGTTGATGTCGTTTTCTTTCCTCTGCAAGTGCATCCACTTCCTTTTTTTCATACCTAGCTTCACGTATTAAACGATATGGATCTTCTATTTTAATGATTTTCTTTTGTTTTGCATAATGATAGACAGTAGCCTTCGAAATGCCAAGTAGATCTGCTACCTCTTGTCTGGTGTACCACTCGTTCAATTAAATCGCTCCTGTCTTTTACCTATTCATTTTACGAATAATAACGCAATTTGATTACTCTCTTTGAAAATAGCTATCTCATTCAGCTAGATACAGCTATTTAATTTGAATAGCTAAATTATATATGAATTATATGATATTTATAAAATAAAAAAATAGATTAGATAAACTAGTTATATTTAGAATCTATTTATAATTATTATATAATGTATAAAATTAAATAGCAATAACACTACATATTAGAATAGAATTGTTATAAAATAGAAAAGAACTTAATATAAACAAAGGGATAGTTTTTTTATGTTTCATTGAAGTTATGGTAAACTGGATGAGTAAATTGAAATTAAATAAGTCTATATAATTATGGATTGTATTTAGAAATAATATAGCCTATAAGTAGTAGGATTTTGAAAAAGGTGGGTTTGTTTTGACATTTTTAGTTTCGAAAAACAAGCAATTTCAAATAGTAGATATAAAAAAAGAATTAAGAAACATCTCTACACTTCCAGCTCTTCAAAACAGTTTAGATGAGGCGGAGAAAAACGGTCAACTCGCTTTTCATGATTTTACAGACACTGAGATAATGAAATGGTTTTTGCATAGACGGAAATATTTAATTGAACGTAATGAACGTTCTGAAAAAACGGTGCGGGAGTATGAACGGGAGTTGCTACTCTTTATTCGACAGATTCTGGAACACGCTATCGAAATTGATGTAGATGTAGACTATATAATAGAAGGTTCTCTGTTTAAATCTCTCCAATCACGTCATTTACGGAGATATCAGGAGTGGTTATCTACCGAAAGTCCATATGTAGTCAGCAAAGGCCCTTACTCACCAGCAACACTTGAACGCAAAACTACTATAATCAAGGCATTCTTTGTGTTTTTGCATAAGGTGGGCTATATCCAACAACCCATTCACGAAGGTTTACGGATTGCTTCTGTCCGAAAAGACGATCGGCCGAATCGAGATTTAGGTCCTATCGACGTTATTACAATTCTCGATACGTTTAAGGACATTAACCATCCCATTATGTTCGGTATTGTTCACGTACTCACAACAACAGGCATGCGGAATGAAGAATTTTGCCGGCTACAGGTGAAAGATTTAAAAATAGATGTCATACAAGGTGGTTATTATCTTGATGTACTCGGGAAAGGTAACAAAAGGCGACACATACCGCTAAAAGATAAGGTTGTCACCAGTATCCGTCAGTTTCGGATAGCACGAGGATTACCAATTATTGAACATGCTCAATTAGATACGCCACTTTTCACAACAAATTCAGGGCGTGCTTTCTCGCCTTCGTACTTGTCGCAGTATGTAAGCAAACAAATAATGGGTACTATTCAACTGAAGCTATCAGACCAATCTCTTAAAATCACACCGCACGTATTCCGCCATGCCTTTGCAATTATCTCCAAGCTGAATGGTGTCGATATTTATGATATTATGCGTTCGCTCGGACACGAGAAGATTGAAACGACCATGATATATTTAGAGAAGATTTTCGAGAAAGAACGACATGCGATTCATGCGTGGAAATCGGATCAATTCGGAGAATATATCTGATTGCATTAAAAATATCCTCACGTAATTTGTCCAAAACCATAGCATTGGAGCTATTGCGTCGGGGTATTGTTGATTTGTGATTACGGCCATAGGTATGTTCAACATCTACCATGTTTTCACCAGCAATTGCCCCAAGACTTACCACTCGTTGCCAATGAATTTACCAATGGGGTAACGTCAAAAAAGTTCGAATTTACAACATTAAGGATTTTGAAAGATAAAAAAACCTAACTTTCCATATCTTAAATAAGGAATTAGACTTATAATCTTCAACAATTGCCCTCCCGTTAGTTGAACAAGCTGGTTTGTAAAAATGCTATTTATACCTAACGTCTCTAAGTATCCAAGACATTTCAATTCACTTTTTCTATTTGTGCTGTATAGAAAATTGTAATGTAAAGGAAAGTAATACTATTAATGTTGTTTTTTAATTTAGGTAGAAAAATTGGCTTAACGCAAATTCACAAAAATAATTTTCCATCTCGTCCTTGTTTAAATACAATAATTCCATTAGTGAAATACACTTGGCAAGAAGAATATCTGTGCCTTCTGATTGTTCGAAATGTATTCCTTTTTTGATATGTAGATATTGACCATAATCCTATTTCGCTTCATTTTCACGATATCCCGTATAAACACTTCAGCGCAGAAATGATCATTGAACTCAACGAATCCATCGCTCTGGACAGGCATAAACGCAATGATTATGGGAAGAATGATGATAATGGGCCGCCCCGCGAGGGAGAAACTTCAGAAGAAGAATCAATGCCTTCAAATTCATCGGATTCCGTGGAACGCGTGAACCATGGAAAACTTCTTTTTTTCAGCAGACTACCAGAAAGAATTGCGTAATTGGGTTGTTCAGCAGCCCCTATGTAACATGAATTTATCAGATTGATAAACATGTCCCTTGCTTACGCAAAAAAAGAATAAAACTACGCAATAGATTACAAAGGAGTAGTAATATGATTTCATTTATTTTAACCTTAAAGAGATTAATGTCAGCGATCGTTAAAATTATTAAAGAACCTATTTTCAAATCACTTATTGCAACACTATCAATTATCTTATTGTCAGGTACGCTGTTTTATAAGGGTGCTGAAGGATGGTCATTACTCGATTCATTCTATTTTGCATTCGTAAGCCTTATCCCAACGAGTGTTAATACAGGGTTAATACCCCAAGCAGATTTAAGTAAATGGTTTACCATTATTTACCTCGTTGTCGGCGTTGGCGTAATGTTTATGTTATTGATTATCATTGGCCGAGCTGTAGTAAACATTGAGAAAAAAGAAGAAAATAAAAATCCATAAGAAAATGAAGTAACTTCCAGTAAACTCTAAAATAATTAAAAACTTATTTAATGAAAAGCAATTTCAAAATGAAATGCTTAATTGGTACCTATATCTGCTTTTGGAGTAGCTGAATACCCCCGAACATTTAAGTTATATGATTCGGAAGGCTGAAGACTCTTTTGTACCTTTATTAAACAAAAGGGCGCGTTTGTTGAAGATCTTTTATTAGTAACTTATTAAATAAAAGCGGACTGATGGAAGCACTCCGAAAAAAGTTCAACGCCTAGTCCTGGGACTAGAGTAAAGCAATAGGATGGGTTGAAGTTTTAGGTGAGAAAATGAAGGGACTGTTGTTTTGAAAGAAAAGGAAGTCTGTGCATCTTACGAAGGTTATTTTTGGGAGCGTCAAGGGAGTTATGAAAAAATTGAATAAGATACAGTTTATGAATGTAAAAAGATGCCTTAGGTGACAATCAAGAAGTATTAGAAACAAACAACACTAGGATCTCATTGATCTGCTAATATGAACGAGGAACAACTATGAAATGATAATACATATTTTTTATGAAGACACTTTCTCATAAAGAAAGTGTCTTTGCTATTGAGCAGCTATAAGAGTCAGAACGTAAATACTGCAAATAGCGTACTTATCACATTTCCTTCCTCTGAGAGACATACTACAGTGAGTATCAAATCAACTTCTCGACCTACCATCCACCTAATCGCTATATAGACTAAATTTACAGATTAGATACTCCGATATATCTGCATTTACGAATAGCTAATTTCCCCTAAGAAGCATACATGCAAGTATTTAGAAACTTCCTTCAAGTTTTTATTTGTCCCTTATTTCTTGGTCAGGTTGCTGTGATTGCATTGGCATAGAATATTTCACAAAAGGAATAATCCACCCTTGAGTTTGGGGATGGTCCTTTTAAATCGTCAGCACCTTATATTTAATAATCAAAGAACTCACTAACAAGCTTAGTAAAAAAGAATCTATCATTCTAATGACCCATATCCCGTAACTCATAATCGAAACATTGTCCGTCAGATACCAGAGAAATACCAGTAATCCCGCTAAAAGAGAAAGAGATGACCAAAAAATAAGTTTACGCTTAGGGGAAACACGAGTATGGTTATGGTTTCTTTGAGACAAAGCTCTAACATATATGTAAACTAAAATGATTGTTAGGCCTAATAATGTACTTCCATGTTGTAAAAATTTATACAAAGGTATCGAAAAGCCATAGATGTTAGTACTATAAGTGAAGAAAGCAGGAAACTTTAATACCATATACCCGTTGATATGTGTAAAAGAATCCCATACAACATGGGTTACCATTCCGAACAATGCAGAATAACAAAATACCAACACCTTCACTATTCCGTTAGAATCTATTCTTTTTGTATAAGGATCTTGCAGACAAATCGGTAAATGGTTGAATAGAATTTCATGCACAAAAGTATGATAAATAAAATAAGTGAGTATCACCAGCGGTAAATTAAACCAAATGAAACCAGCGAATGTATGTCCAATATTCCCCATTGGTTGACCGCTCAAAAAATATTCGAAATCAGGAGCCATACTTCCCAATACCAGTGCAGAAAAATGAATATATTTGCTTTTTCTTGAGAATGGCAGTATGGCTGCTGGGTGAGCAAAAGTTAGTGGCATGGTTTACACTTCCATTTTTATTAACAGTCGATTTTTTTAAGCAAATGTCAGATTAGAAAAGACAATTAAAATAGCTAACGCACTCAACAAAATCCTCAAAATTTCATAAGTTGAAAATTTAATTTCTGCA
This sequence comes from Sporosarcina sp. FSL K6-1508, assembly GCF_038007465.1. NCBI lineage: Bacteria > Bacillati > Bacillota > Bacilli > Caryophanales > Caryophanaceae > Sporosarcina > Sporosarcina sp. FSL K6-1508. The sequence continues at coordinate 3,298,997 of NZ_JBBOXF010000001.1, forward strand.
TCACACTTTCAATTATAAACGCTGGCTTTACCTATGTAATAAATCCCCTTCATTACCCACTAGTCAAAAAAACTTTCCCACCAATACCTTTTGAAGAGTCAGCCATCCGTATAGCTTGCTTCATATCCATTAAATTAAATTGAAATCCCGGCTCCATCAATCGCAATTTTTTATTTTGAATTAATTGGATGACATCATAGAAAGTTTTTTGCCATGTTTCCACTGAAACACGCTGGTTCCAGTGGCGTAGATGAAATAACTTCACATGAACCTTTGCTTTATTTGAAATGTCCGCCCAATTGATAGGCTCGCCCGATATAAGACCAATGGTTATTAAAATGCCATTCGTTCGAACACAAAATGCCAAAGCCGTACCTGCTGCTCCACCAATCGAATCAATGGCAGCTGTTGCCCCATAGCCGTTTGTTAACTCCCAAACTGTGAGAAGTAATGAAGTTTCTGATGTATTTACAACATGTGCAGCGCCCAATTGAAGCAATTCTTCCGTATAAATATTAGTTCTTGTAACAGCAATCAATCGGAAACCGAGAATCTTAGCTAACTGAGCAAATATCCGTCCAATTGCAGATCCGCAAGCATTGACAAGTAATGTATCGCCCGGTTTTAACTTTAGTTCTTCAGTGCATATAATCCATGCAGTTAACGGGTTGATATAGAGTTGTGCTCCTGTAAAATCATCTATCGCATTTGGTAAGGGTACGGCCAAATCTACTGATGTTTTAACAAGTTCTTGCCAAGTACCTTCCCCCCGCAAAGGTAGAACACGTCGCCCGATGAGTTCTCTGGAAATTCCACGTCCTACATCCTCTATAATACCGACACCTTCGTAGCCAGGGATGCCCGGCAAAGATATACGATGAGAATACGCCCCTTTGATAGGAATTAAATCGGACGGATTGATAGGGCACAACTTCATTCTTACAAGGACCTCGCCGCTCACAATAGGTTGAATGATTTTATCCTCAACTGTTAATACATCTTGAGGGTTTCCGATTTCATGAAATGTAATGCACTTGGCTAGCAAATAATCACCTCCTTAAGATTCCACTAGATACTCTCTTGCTTTAAACCTTCAATACTTTCTTTTATTTTCTAAACAATGCCACTCATACGCTTAGCTTCACCTGATACAATCGCATTGCCTTCAAGTCCCCTTCATACTCAAAGGTCCCCTGCTCGATTAAACACCGAAGGCGGTATTCCATCCATTCAATCCCTCTATATTGCTCCATATGACCACATACTTCACCAATAACACGAGCAGCTTTGATAAAATCAAGTGTTTCTTCTTCCGCATGCATCCTTTTTGCACAAGCAATAATGAAATCATCATCACCATCTATATTCGTATTATGCCAGAGCTCATTATCCTCCCACGTACGAATGAGGTATGGTTCATCAGACAGCATACTAGAGCTTTCTTCGAGCAACATATTCCATCCTTCCTGACATAACGTCTCTCGCTTCGCTATCTGCACAGGTCGCATGTCGTATTGCTCATAAATGAGCAATAATTCATCAGAACAAAGTTGACTTGATATTTGAGGATAGTCCTCTTCTGCCAGTACAGGATATGTATAGAGTTCATGAAAGGCTGAAAAGGTATTGAGGATAAAAATGGTGTTCCACTTGTCTTTCAGCAATGCGAGGACAAGACGTAATCCGGTTTGTTCATGTGCGTTATTGCCTGTCCACACGACGATGTCTTGGTAGGGTGGAATTGTTTTGATATTTTCAATGGCTTCCATCATTCCATGCATATACGCGTCACGTTCATTGATTGCATCTTGGAACCGATCTTTCAACCACTGAAAGCGTGCTTGAATTCCCTCTTTTGTATGCAAATTCTTCACAGGACCAACCGAAAAATTATCTGGTAAAACAAGGACCTCTTCGGTTTCCTTATAAGCAGTGTCGTGAAATGCAACACGTAAGCTACCAGCTGTCGAATCACCAAAAACAATATGTACCGTTTGTGTATGTGGGACTGGTGATAGGGCCATAAGCGAATGTTTCATTTTGTTTAAATCCTTAACAAATTGTGTCGGTTCATTCATTTCAGCTTGTAAAAATAGTTGGAAAAGTAATGACTTTGTCTCCGTATCGTTTAATTTTGTAATAGCTCGTTTGAGTTGATTGGCTTTTTCCAATAACTTCTCCTCCTTTTTATCAAGTAAAAGGCCGCTAACTCCAACTATCGTCTAATTTATCTGAATAAAAGTTGATTGCTTTTTTATAGCTCAAAATCTCCTGATCTGTCGTCGTGTCTACCAAGCACTTAAGTAGTAATTCCATGGCACCCTGATGATCCTTTAAATTGTAGAGCGTCATCGAATAGAATACCTGAATGACCCGATTGTTTGGATATAAATCCATCCCTTTTAGAAATACTTGTTTAGACTTTTCATAGTCACCCAATGTTCTATAGGTACTTCCAAGTCCCAGTAAGGCTCCCTCAAATTCTTTTGCAGCTAGCCCCAATTCAATCGCCTTTTCATAAAAGGGCACTGCTTGTAATTCTTCTCCTAACACATCAAAACTCCATGCACATTGATAGTTGATAAATGCATCCTCTGGAAACACATTTACTAGTTTTAGCAGTAATTCATTCGATTCCTCGCATTTCCCTTCTGCACGTAATTCAATTGCCCGACTTACATCTGCTTTCATCGACGCCAACCTCCATATAGACTCCGTTAAATGATACTTTAGAAAAAAATATTTAAGTTCTTACGCTAGTACTTCTTACAGCACAATATCCTTTAATTGGGCAAAATCAAAGATGGATTATTTTTATGATTAAATGATAAATACGTAACGTGTAAATGTATGTGATATTCAAACCAGTTTTATAATATAGTGTAGATATTTACGAACTTGAGTGATCCTTTCAGTTAATGAAGCTGCGACGATGACGTAGAATTGTTCACTCTCATCCGTTTTATATAATTTGCGCACAGTCCTTCTTTCATCCGGCCATAATCCAACCAACAAATTTGTTTCTTCCATTTCGCGCGCTATATTGTATAAATAGCCATTGGATGGGGACCAGCCAAACAAGCTATTCAATTGCCCCTGAACCTCAGCCATATAAAAAGAGTTACGATGTAAGCTAAAACGTAGTGTCATAAATCGAACCACATCTTTGACAGATAACAGCTTTGATATAAACGGTCTAAAATCATTGTGTAATGGCTCAATTTCAACTTCAACATGCGGCGGCAGGCCATTCTTGGTTAGAAAATAGTAGAATCGATCTATGACAGTAGATACTTCACTAAACCGATGCGCATAAATAGTTTTATATTCATGAAGACGAGCTTTTCCTTTTTCAGTAATATGAAAGAACTTTTTACGACCTACTGTTTGAGAGCGAAGATAGCCACTGTTTTCTAATGTGTTAGCAGTACGTGCGACATATTCATAAGAAACAGAACGTCCTGGGAAATCTAAGTTGAATTGTTCATAGAGTGCTCTTGAATAACTTGTTCGTTCTAAAAGAGTACTTAATAAAAAAAGAGATAGAGTATCGCCGACACTAAAACCAACAGCTTGTTGAAAGGAAGGTATTTCCATTCTAAACACTCCTAATATTTTAAATAATCATACACCTCGCTAGTCCATATATCAAGACAAATATCCGTTGCGATGTGTCCTCTTCTCCCTAAAGATATTCCCTTTCTTTTAACTGTAGTTTTTGCCTTCACTTGAATAAGTGTTCGGGGGATATAGTATGGATGTATAATAAACTAGTTGCGAGCAATGTATTTGTATATGCACTAGCGAGGTTTCGTATAACAGGAATATATGCATGGTTTTAAATTTTCGAAAAATGGTAGTTTAATAATCACCCCAAAAATCATTTTCTGATACTATTCTTGTTGAAATGAAAGCTGCTGTTCCTGCAGATTTCAGCTTTGGTTATACAATCGTGCAAGGAATTTGCCAAACCAAACTGGGACACATTACGGGATTGTATCTGGACGTAAATTGTTCACTGTAATTGAAGACCAAGTAATGCCAACACGTTTAAATAGCTTTAATATTTAAAATGGACCCCTTACTTTAGTACATAGGGGGTCCGTGATTATAAGTTTTAACATTAACGAATCTGATAACTGACCCGATCCGTCTTTTTTAACTCTTCCAGTGATGCTGCTCCAATACCGAACATCGCCAATCGAAGTTCCAATTCTCTTGTTTCCATCACTTCTAGGACATCGTTGGCAGACTGCGTTGCTTCCTTCAGAATTGACCTGCCAAAACCGACCATATCTGCTCCTAGTGCAATGGCTTTTGCTGCATCCAGACCGGTATGCATTCCACCGCTTGCGATTATCGGTTGCTTATCGATTTGAGCTCGCACCGAAGTGATACATTCGACTGTTGGTAGTCCCCAATCACTGAATGCCTCGGCTGCAATTCTTTTCACAGGAGATGTTGAACGGAATTTTTCCACTTGACTCCATGATGTACCGCCCGCTCCCGCAACATCTATAAAGGAAACTCCCGCATCGCATAATTTCTTAGCAGTGGCCCCATCGATTCCCCAACCAACTTCCTTCACACCAACCGGTACTTCCAACTCGTTGCAAAGCCATTCTATTTTCCCCAATAAACTTTTGAAATTCGTATCACCTTCAGGTTGAATCACTTCCTGAATACTGTTCAAATGTAGGACAAGTGCATCTGCTTCTGTTATATCAATGATGCGAAGACATTCATCTACGCCGAAGCCATAATTGAGCTGAACCGCGCCTAAATTAGCGATTATCGGGATGCTCGGTGCATATTTTCTTACTTGAAAAGAGGCTCGATGTTCCGCACTTTCAATCAGTGCACGTGTCGAGCCTAAAGCTAATCCCCAGCCTCTTTCTTCCGCAGCTTCAGCAAGGTTTCGATTGATTGTTTCGGCGAAAGCCGCCCCGCCGGTCATAGAACTGATAAGAAATGGTGTTTTGCACTTGTGCCCTAAAAATGTCGTATCAATTGCTAGTTCACGGAAATCGATTTCGGGTAACGCATTATGTATAAATCTTACTTTTTCAAAACCGGTTGTAATTGTATCACCCGTTACGTTCTCATTCAATGTGATTTGAATATGCTCTGATTTTCTTTGGTTGATTGGCCCCGCCATTTGAAAACACTCACCTTTCCTGTTGATGTTAATGATAACTCATTAATCGTTTTATTAGAAGTTATCGTATTGCTGTGGTGTGTTCCCCTTAGTCTCCTTCACAAAAGGACGAATTAGTTGCTGGGTATTCCCTTTGATGTCATCTACTTCTACTATAAATGTCCATTCATCACCATAATCGTACACATATAGTAATTTCTGCCCTGAAGAAAGGTCCAAAGCTCCGATTTGCATTTCCGCAACATTCGTACGGCCGTAGTCATCATCAGGAGATGAGCTATAATCTTGAGCCTACTTTTTGCCATCATAAAATAAGCGTACTGAAAATCATCATCAAAGGATTGCTTGGAAAAATAATCACATTTCTAATCCTCTTACTGATTATCTTATATGTAATTTAAAGTTCACGACAACATATTTATAGGAATCTATTTTAGAATCTTGAGAAGTGAATTTTTATTTTCCGCCAAATACATTTATGTGATACCTATCTGCTCATGACCTCAAATTGTTCCTTAATGGAATGACACATCCTATCACACCATAATTATCCATATAAGTTCTCCGCCGCTTCCGTATACCATTTCGGAATTAGTAGCTTAAAATCATCAAATTGATCCATCGTGAACACTGTGTATTTTTTGAACTTCTGTTGTTGTTCTAGCCCAATTTCGTTCGACCATACTTCTGCAGAAAGGATATGAATAGCAGCATACAGCCGATGTAATGCCCAGAAAGACTCTGAAATGGGGCGGTTCTTATGATAACCATCTAATACTCCACGCGAATAGGCTATACTGACAGGGACATTAAAATATTCCATTTTGTAAAACTCATTTACCGGATCTCCATGCGTAATCTTTTGCATATCGATCAAACCCGTAAACTGATCCTCTTGAATCAAGATGTTTCCTGGATGAAAATCATAATGTTGTATGTGACTAGGACGCTCCTTTAACAGCTGCAAATGCTCGTGTACAAAGCTCAACACCCGTAAATATCTCTTATTTTGCGCGGCGATTTTCTCATACCGCGGAGCAAGTCGTTCTACACGCTCCGTCCATCGTTCTTCCCAAGTTGTAGAATCAGTGAGCGCTGGAATGCTGTGCATGTTCCGAAGTGTTTGTCCGACTTGTTGACCGATTCGATATTGCACCGAAGTACTTCGTGTTGGTAACACTACGTCTCCATTTTCCCCCATAATATAATCCAAAATCACGTATCCATATCCCTCATTTATTCCTACCTCATGTACATACGGAATACGAGGGTCGATTGCATGCACCGCATTCGTTAAAAGTGCCTGCTTTTCTAACTGGCTAACAGCACTAGTTGGTGAAATGCGCAATAAATACCTATTATCAACACGCCACTTCACATCAGTTGAAAATCCTTCGTTGATTAACACATATGATAAACAGTTTTCGAAAAAAGCTATTTTAGGAATATCCATCTTCTTTCCCCCTTTAGCAGAATGCGAAAAAGTCCTTTCTCGAATCCATCCGATACAATGATAAAAGCTAACTAAGGAGCATCTTGAAGTAGATAATTTCCGGGTCGCCTTCATCTAAATTTTCAACATAGCCACTCTTGACGAATCCAATAGAAATAAATAATTTTTGCATATTTTCGTTTGATTGATTGGTAGAAGAAAACACTTTTTGAGTAGGAGAAATTGTTTCAAAATACCTCATTAGTGATTTAGCATATCCTTTTTTTCTTTCTAAAGGATGAACAATGACAAGGGCAATGAAGCTACAATTAAAAAAATCAGTGTTATAAATTAAGAAACCAACTATTGAAGAGTCTGTTTTGGCTACCAAGCACCTCTTTTCCTCTATTGCAACTTTCAAATAGTTTTTTCTACTGTAAGATCCAATTACCCCGTTGTCAATTTCTGAAATATCAATCAATTCACCTGGTTCAGCTAGTGTAATCTGCATCAATTGCACACCCTTCTAATAATACATTTTCAGGATTTTTTGTTAGCCACCACGAAGTATAATAAAGCAATTGCAAAGCTTCAACTTTTAATATCTAACCATCCTCTTTCCACCATTAATTTACCGCATTTCTATACATCTATTATACTATTAAAACTAAGCAAAACCGGAGACCAATATTGTATAAGGCTTCCGGTTTTTCCAACTATTTTTTCAGCAGCCCAACTTCCCCTATTCCTTTTACAACAAAGGTTAATTTATCAGCATTACTATAAGACGTTATTGGGAAATTTGCTGAAATAATAGTTTCATTTAAATTTTCATCAATATTAAATCCATCTGTTAGATACTCATTACCTTCCCTATCTATAATCTTCATCGAGTGAGAAAATGGGCTCTCATTCTCAAATAATCCATCTACGGAAAAGATGAGATTTAAAGATGTTGGACTTGCCTTGGCTGAAGAAACTTGAATGATTGACGATGGATCATCCGTGACATATTCGATAATTGTCATCGGCTTGCTTTTGTCCTGATTCGCAACAGCCAAATCCCATTTTCCATCAATTTTCTTGAGAGTCTCAAACGCAAAACCGCGAAAAATATTGATACTTTCTATTTCGACGACAGCATTTTGTAGACTAGGTAACATCCCCTTATTGGAGTCAATGATCACATCGAATTGAACTTTCCCTGCCTTTGCATCTAGAATGGGATTATGCATATTAATACCTGAGGCGCCGTACTTATTGTGACCTTTCAAAGGCTTTGTGTCTGGAATAAATTCATCAATATACTCGCCATCTCCATTTTTTAATCGGAAGTCCATTGTAACATCTGTCACAGTAGTATCCAGGATTGTAGAATCTTCAAATTCTAATTGAAAACTCAGACCAATTTTATTGGCATCTGAAAAATGTTGCTGTAGTGTTAGGGTGACATTTTGATCGGTGACCGCGCTATTACTGTCTTGTGCAAAGCCTTCCGTTACAGCTCGTTCGATTCCTTGGTCTCCAAAATTAAAGAAATCATTGATGCTAGCGATGACACGCTCATTCGTTAGCACTACTCCTGTTATTAGCAGTGCACAAGCAACCGTAGTGACCCGCTTCCAAATGAATCGATCTTTCTTCTTTTTGGATTGTGCTCGAATGCTTGCATAGGTGCTATCCAATGTTAGTCGTACATTCGCCGGCATCTCCTTCTCTTCAGTCATCGTTTGGTTAAATTCCTTTTCGAAGTCCGTTTTCATTCACAAACACTCCCTCACTTTTATAATAATTATTTCTCAACAACATCTTCCCTCTGGAAAGTCTTGATTTGATTGTCCCTTCCGGCTCTTTTAAAAATGTAGCGATTTCTTTTGTGTTTAAACCGACAATGTAATATAAGATAAAAGCTATTTTATAGTCTTTATTTAAACTATCCAGTGCATCTTGTAACTCTAGGTTTTGAACATCATCTTGACGCTGTTCTGGCAACACATCGACATCAACCGTTGAAAAATGCTTGTACTTGTTCAATATACTGTTACATTGATTGATGAGTATTTTACAAATCCAAGTATTGAAGTACGCATCATTTTTTAACGTATGTAATTTTTCATAAGCTGACATAATTGCCTCCTGCATCGCATCCGCTACATCCTCTTCATTTTTTAACATCCTGCTGGCTATTCTGTACAATACATCTTCATATTGCTGTACGAGAGCGACAAATGCCTCTCCATCTCCCTTTTTCGCCTTCTTGACCAAGGTATTTACTAATCCCATGTAGGCACCCCCTTTACTCGTTCTGTATTTGCTTTTCAAAAGATTAGATAGGGAATACGCTCGTTTAGTTGCATTGGTTTATTCTTTTTATATAAATCGTATGTATGCTGAAATCTTTCAGCACGTATGTGGATCAATAAAAGCACCTCACCTAGCGAACCGGTGAAGTGCCATTATCATGTCCGACCCTCTAAGTTTACTGTACTTCCTTTATTACAACCTCTGCTCAATAGTAGTAAAGGGGAGTGGATTTATATATACGTGAGTACCTCTTTTATGCTGTTTAGTTCGTAGATATTTTTCATATTGGAAGTTGAAGCTACCCCTATGCCAAACCCTTTCATCTCCATATTGATAGCCAGTTCTACATCAACAATTGAATCACCGATCATAAAGGATTGATCAATATTTATAGCGGGGTATTTCATTAATGCATTCTTAATCATTCCGGTTTGAGGTTTGATACAGGTACAACCTTCATTTCTGCCATGAGGGCAGTGAAATACATCTAGTACCTTGATTTTCTTACAGGATAACTCAAAAAGCATTTTTGCCGTGATGTCATTGTACTGTTCTATTGCTATTAATCCTTCGTTTATTAGGTATTGATTCGTTATGATTATTATTTCATATCCTTTTTGATAAACCTCCTTTAACGTCTGTATTGAATCGGTTATAAAAACAGGATTCTTTATATCCGTCCACTTATGGTCCGGATAGTCTTCAATAATTGTTCCATCTCTATCAAAAAATGCAACCTTCAATGAAATCATTCCTTTATTGTTTAATTATTTGCTTGGAGCGTTATTCATATGTACACACAAAAAGTCTTTTGAAGTTAATGTGCCTTCATTATCGTATGCGCCTCGGGGGATTAAAATGGACATAACACCTATTCCTACCTGCTTCTATAATTCGCTTTAAACCCCTCTAAGCAACTTCGCTTATATCACCTTTAAAACGATATAACAAGCAACTTAAAAAGGATGGTAGAGGTCTTATTTAGCGTTTTAAATATACCAAAATACCGAATTTAAAGATTAAATTTATGGTATAATTATAGCAGATACATAAAAGAGACAATTACTCTTCTTAGGAATGAAAAAGCATGATTTATTATATAATTGTTCTTAATTAAATTATTAATTTTTAGTAATATCCAAACTACCTCATATGCCTACAAAAAGGCTGTCTATTTGAGGTTTTTAATTTCGCAGAAAGTAAGGATATGAAAAAAGAAAATCCAATGGTTTAAGGGGGATTAAGTAATGACCATAACGATTATTACACTTGTAGTAGTTGCTGTATTTGTTGGAGCATTGATGCGGTCAATGTTTGGTTTTGGGGAAGCAATTGTGAGCATGCCCCTACTTGCACTGCTCCCAATCCCGCTAAACACATCCGTCTCTCTGATTGGATTAGCCGGCCTTACCGTCGCCGCACTCACTGTCGTCGGTGGTTGGCGTCATATTGAACGTCCCGTTCTAATCCGATTAGCTATTTCAACAGTAATCGGAATCCCATTTGGACTCGTTATGCTTCATCTAACTCCTGCAATTGTAATTACAACTGGGCTTGGTATTTTTTTAATTGTCTTTGGTGTGTACTCAATAATTAAGAAAAAACTTTTTAAGGCAATCGATCGCCCGTTGCTAAACGCCAAAGGATGGGTATTGCCATTCGGTTTTGCTTCAGGAGTGCTTGGCAGTGCGTATAACTTTAATGGGGTGCCAGTTGTTGTCTATGGTACATTGCGAAAATGGAATCCAGATCGCTTTCGTGGCACATTGCAAGCTCATTTTCTTATATCTGGCGTTCTAGTTGTAACTGGATATGCTCTCGGAGGGCTGTGGACGGTTGACTCACTGATTCTTTATGGTTATTCTATTCCAGCTATCCTCTTAGCTACAGCATTAGGTATATTTTTCAATAAGCGAATTCCAGCTAAGAAATTTGAGAATTACTTATTCATTATTATCATTGTACTTGGCGTGCTATTGCTAATGCCCCGCGGATAATACGAAAAACTCTCTACTCAATAGAGAGTGGAAATAACCCATCCCTACATGCCTGTAAACGAAGGGATGGGCTATTTTTTATGGTTATACGTAAGTATCACCCTTGAATTACCTACTTTATTACCGTCTACATCATTTCATTGTTGCCTGTTTGCTAATTTATTAAATTAAAGCCTTTTTGAATACATAGCTCACTTTATCGTAATCCATCTTTTCTTCATAGAAGCGATGTGCCTCCGAACGTTGCAAACCCGATGATAATGCAACACTTTCATAGCTATTTTCCTTTGCCCATTTATGGACATAGGTCAGTAAATTTTCGCCGTAGCCGCTAGAACGTTTTGTTGTATCAGTCACCAAATCACAAACCCATACGAATCTGCCGTAATAGAGTGTAATCATGGGTTTAAAACCAACCACTGCAACGATCTCTCCATCACTTTGTAAAGCGAATAGTTGGTAGCGATCTTTCTCTTGTGCTTCGCAGACTAATTCCAAGTATGTAACTTCATCCAAATGTGTTCGTAACTGCTTCATAATCGGAAATGCTTCAACGATTTCATCAGGTGTTTGAAGCTCTTTAATCGTTAATTCACTCATCACCGCAACCCCTTTTTTATAAATATACCATATGATTTATCACAAAATGATATAATTATTTGCCGGTCTTATTCAAGAGTACCAATTTACAAAAAATATTCGAATCAAACACTTGAAAGATAAACCATTCAAACGTATAATGATAAAAATTTTAGAATATACTAAAAGATAACGCTGGGTGCGCAAACACCAAACGGTCAATGTAATAAGCAGGTTCCCAACAAGGGGATTGGCATCTGGAATGAAATAAACCATCCTAAATTGAGCCGTTAACTCAAGGGTGGGTTATTTTTGTTTTTGGTTAAATGAAAGTATCACTATAATTAATGCTCCAAATGTAAATGTTAGCATTAACCCTTCGAATACTGTCATTGGCACCACCCCGGGCCCACACAACGTGGGCCATGCAGACGTTGCCGTAGGAAGCGGCGAACTTAGTCTGACTTCCTTTAATGAGCCAACCACCCTTGAGTCACCTATTCTATTACTCTTCCGTTATACCATACATGCGTTCTAGGGTACGAGTATAATAAGCAAGACCGCTTGGTGCACTAAAACCAAGCGGTCTTTGTAATAGCAGGTTCCCCATGTGTCACTCGATGAAATAATCCAGCCGTCTAAACTGAAGGCTGGATTATTTCATTTGTGGCATTTTAGACGACGATGCAATCACTGCAACAATTAGCGGAGAAAGACTAATCATGTTTACAAGCGCCTCATAGGATGCCTTACGTTAAATAGAAAAGTCGCTTAAGTAATCTGGTGAACTCATCTATCTCTGCAGAATTTACATACTTTAATGATTTCTTTCGCTTCCGTTTTATGGACATACAATAACTTAATTCTATTTCGATAACACAACGGACAGTCTCCTCTTCCTCTTGAAAGGAGTTTTTTTAATGCTTTTCCCCGGTTTCTTTTCGCCATGACCATCCACCTCCAGAGTGAAAATTCCTCTTTCTCTTTATCTAATGATGGTCTGGGAAAATCATATGGGTATTTTAATAAATTATTTATGGAAAGCTATTTTTCTCAGTTTGTTATCACAATTAGGTAGTCCGTTAATTGCCATAGTTCGTCCTATTGGCGAGATTTTCTACAATTAGAGGTATTTCCATTAAATCATGTATGATGAAATCCGCTTGCACGTCTTCCCATTGTAAATCCTTTTTCCAGACTGCTAACATCCCCGCATCTTGAGATGCTTTCACATCATTTCCGGGATGATCTCCGACAAAAATACATTCATTCGCTGTAATATTAAGTTGCTGTAACGCTTTCTTGAATATTCGTGGGTCGGGTTTTTTCATGCCTTCTTTTTCAGATATTAAAATCGTTTCAAAATAGTTTTCAATACCGAGCACCATGATAGTATCCATTTGGAACTGCCCTCTCCCATTACTTATAATCCCTAAGACAATCGATTGGTTTGTGAGCGTTGTTAACATTTTATGCAGGTTAGGAAATGGAATACTCTTTAAAATTATAGGACGTCACTTAAATTTCAAATGCATTCATTAATCTAATTGAGTTGATTTCATAATTCCTATCCCTTTAGTATCAAGGGTTTCAATTCAATAAAAATGAGGCACCTCCCCAAATCCGGTATAATGGTAGCGACTAAACAACCTAACCGAGTGGAGTGAATGCCTCATGACTATTATAAAACAAATTAGCCTGTTTGACATCCAACAATTATTCGAAATGGAAAGTTCGTACCGTTTTGAAGCGATTTTTTCCACTTTCGATGTGCAACCAATCTTTCATCTGTTTTCTAAAAAGACGCTGCGTGGTGCTCCGCGTGAATGTAATTATGGTGCGATGATTCAATCATTGATAATTCGTATTGTAGAACGTATCCCAACCGTAAAGGATTTAATAAAACGGTTAGTCAACGATCCTTTATTCCGTCTAGATTGCGGGTTTCTTGTCTCAGATTCTGTACCTTCAGAGGCATCTTATTCACGTATGATCGGTGTAATTAGTCAGTCTGATGTGCTTGATAACATGCAGGATGAACTGATTCAAATGGTCTTTTTAGAAGGCTTTCTTTGCGATGAACACCTTGCCTTTGATGCCACGCATTTCGAAGCACGTGACGCTTCAAAACCTTCTGAGAAAAAAGAGGCTAAGCCGCCGAAGAAACGTGGACGTAAAGCAAAAGAAGAACAGGCAGCTTGGCTCGCTGAACAAGCAGAAATCGAAGCGAATTTAACAACCTACGAAAAGAAATTGGAAGCCCAGTTGTCGATTTCAGCTGAAACACTTTGGCAGGACATACCGATTGAGCCGAAGTGGGGCATCAAGAAAAATAGTGACGGGAAAAATATGTTCTGGTACGGCTTTAAGGGACATCTGGCTGTTTCATCGAAAAGCCAGTATATTGTAGGGCGCCTTATGTCGTCGGGTAATTTATCTGACAGTAAAGCGGCCATTCCACTGCTAAAAAAGGTAGCTACCCTTTTGCCAAAACATTTTACGACAGCGCTATTCGATGCGGGTTATGATTATGAATCGATCTATAAACAAGCACTAGCGCAAACGATGCGTGTCGTGATTCCATACAATGTTCGAAATGAAGGCGAATATATAGGATTCGATGAACACTTTCGCCCAACTTGTGTACGTGAGCATAGCTACTGTTACGACAGCTTCGATGAAAAATACCATACATTAAAATTTACCCGCCCGAAAGAATGCATAACATGTCCATTGAGAGAGGATTCACTCTGTCAAAAGGTGTTCAAAATCAAATGTGAAGCGGATATTCGAAAATACACGTATCCAGCACGTGGCTCAGAATTATGGAAGAAACTTTATAAAGAACGTACCGCAGTAGAACGCGTCAACGCCTATTTAAAAGAATACTTTCAATTGAACAACGTCCGTCACCGAACAGGTAAAAAAGCAAAACTGCACTTCAACCTTGTGACGTTTATTTATAATGCCTGCAAATTGGCTGTCGATCGAATGGATGCCTTATTACAAACAAAAAGTAAAGCGGCTTAATTTTTAAAAGCATAAATTTTGATACGGGAGAAGTCTAAGCTCTTGAAAAAGATGATTTATGAAATTGATTCAATTATATAAAATTTGAAGAGTCAATCTTTAGGATGTGAAGGTGGATTATTTATTAATCAAATCAGAAGTGTCTCTAAAAAAGAGGCCTCTGCTCGCAACAGCAAATCCGAACAGACCAGGCACAAATACAATTGCCTTTCAAGTAATCACACAATCAATAATATCTTTGCCCCTTTTTGAATATCATAAAAGAGATGAATATACGAGGAGAGAACTATATGCAAATACATGTAGTACATCCAGGGGAGACTTTGTGGTTGATCGCACAACGCTACGGTATTACGGTGACCCAAATTGCAACAGCTAACCAGTTGGAAAGTCCAAGTAAACTTGTAAGCGGGTTGGCTCTAGTTATTCCAACGCCTGCTCGGACACATACTATACGTCCCGGTGAAAATCTATCGGAAATTGCACAACGCTATAATTCCACTATCGAGGAAATCAGTAAAACGAATCAAATACAAAATCCCGATATGATTTTATCAGGCACTACTTTAAGCATTTCTCACCATAAACCAGTTATCGACGTAAACGCTTATACCATCAATACAGAAGAAACTGGAGCCAGGGAAATTCAAGAAGTAGGCCGATATTTAACTTACTGGATGCCTTTCGTCTATACGATTCGCGAAGATGGCGGACTAAATGCTATTGACGATACTGAAATGCTTCGATCTGCCGCTGCCGAGAGAGTCGTTCCCGTGCTAGTGATTACAAATTTCAGTTCCACAGCTGCCGGATCTAGTCTTGCACACACTGTTCTTGCAAGCACCGAAATCCAAGAATCTTTATTAGCGAATATCTTAAACGTTATAAAGGAAAAAGGGTATCAAGGTTTAAATATTGATTTTGAAAATGTGTTCCCGGCCGATCGTGAATTATATAACCAATTTTTGCAGCGGGCGGTTGACCGCTTGCATCCTGAAGGCTATACCGTCTCAACAGCCCTTGCCCCGAAAATTAGCGGTGAACAAAGAGGGTTATTATACGAGGCACATGATTACGCGGTACATGGAAGAATTGTTGACTTTACCGTACTGATGACCTATGAATGGGGTTACCGTTTGGGGCCGCCGCAAGCAATTTCTCCTTTGAACGAAATAAAAAAGGTGCTGGATTACGCCGTTTCCGTGATACCAAGAAATAAAATATTATTTGGTTTTCAAATCTATGCGCGCGACTGGCTGCTTCCCCACGAGCAAGGACAAGAAGCGGAAACATTCAGCCAGCAGGAAGCGATTCGCCGAGCTATCCAGTATGGTGCAACTATTCAATATGACCCAGTAGCTCAGTCTCCATTTTATCGATATACTGATGCACAGGGCCGCAACCACGAAGTCTGGTTTGAAGATGCCCGTAGTGCACAGGCGAAGTTCGATGTGGTGAAAGACTATAATTTACGTGGCATCAGTTACTGGGTTCTTGGATATCCTTTCCCGCAAAATTGGTTGTTGCTGGAAGACAACTTTACAATCCGGAAAAGGCGCTAGTTCGACATTACGTTTTTAAAATACCTGACTGAAAAACCTGTCCTCGACTGATATTAATTAGTCGAGAGCAGGTTTTTCTTTACTTTTAACGATGGGAGGCACTTCAAAGTAAGTCCACATACGCCAAATCCATTCCATTGGTCCGTATAGGAAAAAATGCAACCAAATTCTACTGAAGCTGAATTGGATTAGGCAAATACCTGCACAAAGGAAAAATGATTGAGTATAAGAAATACGCTCGAACAAATCAAACATATGACCAACAATTAAGATGAATGCTGTCTGCAGCAAATAATTTGTTAAAGCCATTCGACCATAAAACTTTAAAGGAGACAAGACTTTTTGCATCAACGGAAGTTGTAGCAATAAAATCAACGAACCAATGAAGAATGCAGACAGAAGTGGTCCAATCATCAGGCCGATTTTCATAAATTGATTGGCCTGCTCAATCGTCGGTTCATTAACCCCTTCTAAAATAAATGGGTAAAAAGTTTCCAATGGCACATGCTTATATTGAATAAGTAAGCCTATAGCGCTCAAAACAAACATGATTGCCGTGAAAATGGAGATCATACGGATTTTTTTGTGTAATTCCTCAAAAAATTGATATTGCCCGGCCGCGTATCCTATTAATATAAGCGGTAAAGGCATTAACGCCTTTAAGGATAGATAACTCGTCAAGATTAACAACACAAGACCAACTATCATCTAGTATATCGATTCGTTTGTTCAGTTCAATTGGCCGCAAGACTTTCTCTCCTCTCAAAGTACAATTGACCCAATCATACAAATCCACCTGCAAAAACGATATAGAATAACATGACAATGACCTTTCATTTATGTCACATAGCCTTTTTGCTCGGATATAGAAGTGCTGAATTTGAACCCTACTATACTTTTATAGGTGTAGAAAGTCACATGTGTTGATTAACCACAGTTAAACAGCGGGAAGGTATTATGATTATTTCATCCAAAGCGAGCTGGAAATGTACACGTTCAAATATAGACTTTTATGCTTTTCTTACAGGCGCTTTATATAAGAAAATGGTTAATTATCAAGCATCAAAGAAAGTCGATAAATTCCTACTTTAGGTAATCAATCGCTTCTACGACCTCGCACTGATTTGATTCAGATAGAAATTGCTTGACGAGATGAACATGGCCTCCTCCGATTAAGAGAAGGATTCGTTCCTCTGATGTAGATATGAGTTTCCGTACATTCGAATAGATGATTAGATTCCGTTTATACCACCAGCTTAGCCAATCCGCTGCAACAAACTCATCCATTTTTCCAATCATTGCATAGTCCATATAAAATTGATGGTTCCATTTTACTGATTGAGGGTGGTTGATACGTTGAAAAGCTTCTAGTAACTTCAATTCAGAAAGAATACGTGCATCGTTCTGCATAGGTTTAATATAATTTTCCGTTATACTTTCATACCATTCTGGTTGTTGTTCACTTGCATATTGTAATGCTTCATCGAATGATGGATAGTTTGTTTCACTCCCCATCCAATCGATACACGAAATTTCTTCTATGCCTGATCTTTTTGCCAATGGGAAACCGATAATCTCCACTTCATCTTTTGGCGAAATAGTATTCCCATTTCGATAATCTCGGAATTTCTCATTTACTTTCCCCTGCAATTCCGTTAATACTTCGACAGCCAATTTTGTTGGGTGAAATGCTCCTAGCGCTTCTACTAATTCATCTACTTGTTCAGCAAAATCACCGACCACCTTTTTCTCTACAGAAACCATATCATTCGTTTCCCCTAAGTGGTAAACACCAACCACCATGACTTTCGCACGCATACTATCTCTCCTATCACAATAATTATCTGAATTATTATAACAGATAATTACAAAGTGTAGACCATTCAATAGGTCGCTTTTCGAAATCTGTGATTAAAAAACATCCGTTTCACCGACACTATAGGGGATTAGTCCACTTCAAACGAAAGGAGTCCTCGTCTTGAAACAACAAAGTGAACAACAGTCACAGCAAGATCAAGCGCAAACAGATCAGCAATTTCAGAAGCATAAGAAACAGGCACTTCAAGCGATGCAACAGGCCGTACAAACGATACAACAAATCAATTCGATGACTGATCAGCAATCGGTGCAGCAGGCGCAACAGCAGCTTCAACAGGCGTCCCAACTAATGAATCAAATGCAAGGGACTGCGGTTACACAATCGACGACCGCCGTCCAGCAACAATTGGAGCAAGTTAGGCAACAAATTGAACAGGCTGCGCAAACATTGCAACTGATCCAATCGCTGAACAGCGGAAATAATAGTTTCAAAAAAGGATAAAACCTGCCTTCGACTTATTTCAACTAGTCGAAGGCAGGTTTTTCTTTTCTAGTAATGCCGCTTTTACCGCTTCTTTAATTTCCTGATACCCCGTGCACCTACATAGATTTGACCGCAGCCATTCATCAATCATCTCATCATCGGCATCAGGATGATTTTCCACCAAAGCATGAGCATTGACAATGAATCCTGGCGTGCAGTATCCGCATTGAATAGCCCACTTTTCAACGAATGCTTTTTGAACAGGAGAATTCAACAATCCTTCGATCGTTGTAATCGATTCGTTCACCGTTTCAATCGATAAGGATAGACAGGAATGCATCGGATTCCCATTTACAAGCACTGTACAAGCCCCGCAATCGCCGTTTTCACATGCTTGTTTTGCACCCGTCAATCCAAGTTGCTCGCGTAATGTATGCAAGAGTGTATCGGCGGATCGGATGACTGCGTCGTGGGTTTGCCCATTTACATGAAGTTGAATGATTGTTTTTGACTTTTCAGTTGAAATGATCATTTTTTTGCCTCCAATACTTCCAATGTATCTGTTAATACATTTTTCAAGACATATTCTCGGTATTTCGCGGATGCATAAATATCTTGGACGATTGTTGCCGGAAGCTTGGCAACCGCCTTATCGACTCGATCCAATTCAGTCAATGACGTATCGTTTAACACGCCTTCAACTACAGTTGAACGAAAAGGATGTTCGCAAACTCCGCTAAATGCGACGCGAATGTGATTATCTTTCACTAATGCCGCGACAGATACGACCGGATAACCTACCTTTGACATTCTCGTTCTTTTTAGATTGATAAAAGGTAAATCGAGATAGGACGTGTCAACATGTATTTGCACTAGAAAGGTCATTTTATCCATCTTTTTATTAAAAAGATCTTCCAAAGGGTGCATTTCTACCTCATTCTTTACAGCAAGCATCACTTTTGCATCTGTTACCAAAAAAGGAAGCATGCCTTCTCGGTATATGAATTGGCTGTTCATGTTGCCGCCGATTGTAATTTTGTTTCGAGATGTGTGATCCGCAATTTGTTTAACTGTCTGGCCTAATAAAGGGAACAAATTGGACTCGGTGATTTTATTCAACGACACTGCTGCCCCGATGATCAATTTATCCCCCTGCAATTCTAAAACATTGCATTCAGGTATCCCTTTAATGTCAATAACCGCATCGGCACTTATTGTATTCACCCGAGCGAATGTAATAATTTCTGTTCCCCCAGAGTAGTACATGACCTTTTTCCCGAGTTTATGAGCCCGGTTAAACGTCTCAACCGCTTCGTCTAGAGACGAGGGTTTATAATAGTCAAAGTCGAAGGAAATCATTGTCCACTCTCCTTCCTCATTTTCCATATGAATTCTGGAATGAGTGGCAACTCGTTTAACTCAACTTGCGCTGCCACGGAAAGACTGTTTGCAAGTGCCGCCGCCATTCCAATCACCCCATACTCCCCAATTCCTCGCGCACCATACGGTCCATCAGCAGATGGGGTCTCAATGAAATCAACGAGGTATTGTGCGGGCTGTTCTCCGAAACGCAAGAGTTGATAATTGCGTAAATCTGGGTTTTGCATAACACCTTGTTCATCGAAAACAAACGTTTCAGTGCTTGCAAAACTAAGTCCCATGTACATGCCGCCTCTCATTTGCTGCAGTGCTGTAGTTGGGTTAATAATCGTGCCGCCATCAAGGACTGTCACCGCCTTTAGTACTTTGTACGTACAATCACGCTGATTCCATTCAACTTCAACCGCTTGGACCCCAACTGACCACCAAGGACCTGGTTTCCCGAATCCCGTTTCTTTATCCATCGGCGTCAAATGCCGTTGGATATGTTTTCCGACGCCGACAATTTGCCCACCAATGGAATGTCCGCTCGGGTATGTGTATCCTAAAGCCAGGTCTTTGAATCCGACACCGTACGTTGGATCGGGCTTTAAATAGACACGTCCGTCGCCCACATCCAAATCTTCTTCTGCACATTGCAAAACAGCGGCTGCAGTTTTCTTCAATTGGGTAACTGCATTTTCGGCGGCAGCCAATACCGCCCGTCCCGCCAAAAAAGTAGTGCTACTCGCCACCGTCCGCCACTGATGAGGGTCATACTGTGTATTTACTTCCATCGTCACATGGATTTTGTCCATTCCAAGCTTCAGTTTCTCGGCGACAATTTGTGCGAGAATCGTTTTAGTACCTTGTCCCAGTTCAATCGCTGCGCAATTTAAATTCACACTCCCATCCGCCTCAAAAGTCAAAACGGCTCCAGCTTGGGCGTTCGTTGCGGTGGTTGATGTTTTCCAAAACATGCTGATCCCCTTTGATCGGATGGCTTTTTTGCTTACCTCAATCCGCTCGCCTTCATCCCACTTGATCAATTCTTTTGCCCGAATCATGCATTTCTCCACATCACCGATATTATTCGCAGTAAGTACAGTTTGAGTCGGTGTCGTGTTACCAGGTTTGATCCCGTTTAGTATTCGCAATTGGATGGGATCCATATTTAACTTTCGAGCCAATTGATCCATCGTTCTTTCTACTGCAAATGTCAATTCCGGATGGGCGTAGCCTCTGAACGAGGTTGCAAAAGTATGATTCGTATACATGCAGTAGGAGTCACACCAGACATTAGGGATATGATACGGACCTGTACAATCAATTGCTGCCGCCCTCGTTATGCCCGCCGCCTGGTCCGTGTAAGCTCCAGAATCAATCAGAAATGTATACTGTCCCGCAAGTAATTTACCGTCCTTGTCGACACCTAGTTTAATGGTGGCGTCAAATCCGATATGACAGGGAGCCGTTCTCATATCCTCCTCGCGCTCCAATTGTAGCTTCACCATTTTTCCACCAACGGCTTTCGATGCCAAATAAGCAAGGGGTTCCAACTGTACAGTCCCCTTCCCTCCGAAGGCACCGCCGACTAGAGGAATATGAACAATTACATTGCCGACTTCAATATTGAAAAACTGATTCAAGACCTTTTTAATCGTGTATGGCGATTGGGAACATGAATGGACAATGACTTTACCTTCTGGATTAATTTCAACCCGTGTACTGCGCGTTTCCAGTGCGGCATGATCTGAAAGATTAAAATTGTATGTAGCCGATACCGTTTCGGCGCAGTTTTTCCATGCTGAACCTAAATCCCCTTTACGGATTTTAATATGACTGCCGATATTTGTCCCTGGAACTGGATAGACATCACTGATAATTTTCATATACTGCCCTAAATCAGGATGGATTAAGGGAGCATCTGTTTCAAATGCCTGTTTTGCGGAATTCACAATAGGTAAAGGCTCATACTTAATCTTCACCTTACTGGCAGCTAGTTTTGCTTGATGTTCATGATCTGCGACAATAATGGCTACCGGTTCACCATAATACCGAACTTTTTCAAATGCTAATGGCGGTCGATCAGCAAGTATTGGTCCGATATGGAAAGGAAACATGTCTCCTGTTACAATTGCCCGTACCCCCGGAACTTTCCATGCCTCCTTTGTATCCATTGCAGTGATAGTGGCGTGGGCATTGGTGCTTGTCACGAGTTTCGCATGCAACATGCCTGGCACCGCGTAATCCCCAATATATCGAACTTTCCCTGTCACTTTTTCAACTGCATCAATTCTATGTTCAGACTTACCAACAGTAGTTCGTATTGTGCTATCCATGATTAATCCTCCTGACTTCTTAGCGTGCGACAATAATCATTGTGTCTTCGTCTATTTCATGTGCAGAAGCATCCATGATTTTCTCTAAAGTCATGCTAATTTTTTGCAAATGCTTTTTATTATCCGCTATGAAAACAGTTGCACCTCCAGCCTGGATGGTTTCCGGTTTCATCGTAATGACGGCAACAATCTCTGAATGCTGATTTTCCAAACCTTTCAACTCCCTTTATATAGGATGCAAAAAATGTTACGCTTACGATTTTGAAGTTTTTTAATTTCAGCAAAAACTCTATGGAGATGACTCATTTACCTTTATCTGCTTCTTTTGGCAATCGAATCGCACTATCTAGTACTGGTACTTTCTCTATTACTGCCTTAATTTGTTGAAAATCTTTTTCTCGCGGCAAAAAGAAAAGTGCAATCCGGCCATCTGCCATATCTCTTTTGGTAAGTGGCAGTAGTGCAGGTTCACCTGAATCCAGATATGCGCCTAATACAGTCGCTATATGATGTAACATCGCTTGCCGCTGACCAAGGAAGGACAATGTGATAACACTGTTTTCATTCTTAGGGGTGACAATTGCACCAACTGCCCGTTCTGTGATGACATGTCTCGTATCCTCAAGCCCGACATTTTTAATTAGAATATCGCCAACAAAGAGCGTTGGACCTTCAAAGCGAATCTCCGCTTCCGTAACGTCAGCAATTGCCGATAGTGATTTTCCCGTCATATTGTATTTCACAATAATAAGCATGACAACCCCACCAATAATTCCGAACCAAATAGAAAATACCGAGCATAGCGTCGTCACAAGACCAGTAAACATCACTAAATAATTACGGCTTTCAAACGCCTGCGCCATTCCTTCAATGAATGGCGTGCCACGTTTTACAAGTTCACTCGTATCGATTTTTTCAAGTGACTCCCTCTCCATTTTCCGAACTTCTCGAAACTGTGTTGCAGCAAGTCCAAGAAACGTCACAGCGGTCCAATCGGATTCAAGTACCGCAGGAATCGCAACCGCTCCGATGAAGGCCGCTATAAATCCGAAAGATAGATGAATAATCCGTCCTTGTGGATATGTAGGATACTGCCGGAAATCGGTACGCAATAGAACTGTCCGTGCTAAAAAGCCAAAAATGATTCCTGCAATAACTGGAAGTAAATACTGATCCATGACTTATCCTCCCCTTATGAAAAGTAGTTTAACCAAAGTGGTGTTTGATTAGTATGAACAATCCATGAATCGCATAGAAGTTCGGCACAATGGCTACAGTCAGTAGTAAGGGGTGGAGATATGGAGACAATTCAGCAACTGATTGAAAAAATATTGAGTGATGGCCGGCCTGCTGTACTTGCAATGATTGTTAATGTAGAAGGATCAGCTTATAGAAAAGAAGGAGCCTGGATGTTGATACGGGAAAATGATTCACAAATCGGTGTGATTAGCGGAGGCTGTCTTGAAAGTGATTTACGGAGTCGTGCGCGGAAACTCTTCAATACAGGAAAAGCTGAAATTCATCGTTATGATTTGAGTGCGGAAGACGATCTTGGGTGGGGACGCGGTGCGGGATGCAATGGAGTTGTTACCGTCATGATTCGGGACATTAATTCTAAGTTCCGACGAGCCATCACATTTCTAAATAAACAGCTGCTAGCAAAAGATCCTGTTACTTTCATCCAATCGATGAATAATTTTGACACGTATTCATTTAGAAGCAGAAATGGTGAACAATATGGTGATTTGGACTATGTAAGCCAAGATGAATTTACCATCACCACTCCATTTCAACACATTGCAGGGCAGAAAGCCGTTGGTGACGATACGGTTTATCATCAATTGTTGTGGCCTATGCCGAATCTTTACATATTTGGGGCAGGAGTAGATGCCAGACCGCTTGCCCAGCTTGCCGCGCGCGTGGGATACGCTGTCCACATGCTCGACTGGCGCGAATCGCTTTGTAATGAGGTTCATTTCCCTAAAGCGAAGTCTTTTCAAACAGGTAATGTGGAGAAATTGATTGGCAACATAAAGTTTAGTTCATTGGATTCAGTCGTCGTTATGACGCATGACTTTCAGAAAGACTTAATGATCATGAAAAAATTGCGTCCTAGTCGATTATTGTATTTCGGTATTTTAGGGTCAAAAAAAAGAACCCTTCGCTTACTTGGCGGAGAAATTCCCGATTGGGTTCGTTCGCCCGTGGGACTTTCCATTGGTGCGGATGGACCTGAGGAAATCGCTGTCAGCATTATAGCCGAACTGATTGCAGTGAAACGGAGGAAAAGAATATGAAAATCGCAGGTATTTATCTTGCTGCCGGAAACAGCAGCCGTATGGGGACCAATAAGTTGGCACTGCCTATTGGGACAATGACTGTAGGGAGCCTAGCACTTGAGATAGTTTTAAAATCGTCACTTGATAAAGTCTATATCATTACAAAGGATGAGGACGATGCGGCTTGGCTTCCCGATGAAATGAAGTTAGATGCGCGATGTACATTCATAAAGTGTCCTACTGCCCATAAAGGCCAGTCCGAATCATTGCGCCGTGGCATCGAACAGGCACAAGCAGATCAAATGGATGCTGTCCTCGTCATACTAGCGGATCAACCCTTCATTACCGTTCAAATGCTCGAAGAGATGATCGCATGCATGAAGAATAACCCGACATGCAGATTCGTAGCTACCATATACGAACAGACAATCACTCCGCCTGTTCTATTTTCGGCTTCCATGTATGGCGAACTTTTAAAGTTACATGGAGACAAAGGAGCGAGGGCTATTTTACAGGGGGATTTTCTTCAAAAGGGAAAACTATTGCCCTGTGCCGATAAGCGGCTCGTATTCGATGTCGATACGAATGAAGATTACCTAACACTACAATCAATAAAAAAAACGAAATGATAGAGTGCCTCCTCTCATTTCGTAATTGTTATTCTCCCATTATCCGTTCTTAATTTAATCAAATGCTTACCATTGCCGAACGTTGTATGTTTGTTTTCAGAGCCAAAAACATTGATTTTTCCGTTGTCCGTTTTAACATCAATCGTAGCATTCGTCGGTTCTTTTTCCGTTTGAACTTCGATTTCCCCATTATCTGTCGTCAATTCAATCGGTCGATCTAAGTTGTTTGTCACCAAAGATATTCCACCATTATCTGTTTTCCCAGTTATCTGACCTGCGACAGATTCAAGATGTATTTTTCCGTTATCTGTTTGAAGATTGACAGTAATAGCCTCTACATTTTTCATATCAATCGTGCCATTATCTGTTTCCAACGCTATATCCTTCACCTGGATACTTTCCACTTTGATTTGTCCGTTATCGGTTTCAGCTTGTAGTTTGTCATATTGTTTTTCCGGCACTTTCACAAGTAATTTTAAGTTGAAAGAAGAAAAACCGAAATTAATGAAACTTCTCCGCTTTTCTTTAAATTGAATGGCTAGTGTATCTCCTTTTACATCAGCCTTGAATGTGAATTTCGATTTTTTCTTTGTTTTACCTGAATACTCCACTGTCGTAACCGAATCATTGGTCGGAACAATTTCCACCGTTGCATTGTCCGCCAAAATCTCAATAGTAGTGAATGAAGAATCATCTACTACTATTTTTTTTGCATTCTTTACAAGTAAATCTTTCGGTGCAAATATCAATGTAATTCCACCTATAACGATTAAAAACAGCACTACAATGATGACTAATTTGTTTTTGAAAATCAACTTTCCTCAGACCACCTTTCATAAGGGTGTAGCAAGCGTAGCCGATATGAATTCATCGCCGTTTCTCCAAGTTGGTCAAGCAGATTATAGTTGGCAAACGCACCGACAATTGCTCCGAAGCCAGGGATTAATTGGAACATCTTTACTAAATCGATATGATCCCGATACCCTTGTTGAAAATCTCTCCAGTCCATATCCGCAATTAAATGTTTCTGAACTTCCCAATCTTCAATGATAGCCAATGTTTCTTTCCTTGTTTCTTCGCTTGAAAAAGCGAGCTGGAATACGTGTAAAAGGAATAAACGCTCTTCATATTCATTCGGATCAAATCCATAAACGGTTGCAGCTTCAAACAGGAATTTCATTTTAATCGATAACAACAACGGGAAATCGGCTAGCCCCAGCATAATCCCCCCTGCTCCAGTCCCCGCGCCTTCAACGACAGCCGTTTTGCGAAATAAAGAGAGCTTTTCTTTAAATAACTCATCACGCTCATATAGACTTAACACGGTTGTTGGCCTTTTTTTCGACGTGATGTTTGAACCGACCAAAGTGGCTTTCACCATATTTTTGATGCTCTCAGTCATGACATTATGAACTTTATCTGGAATAAGTCCATTCACTTTCGTTTGCGCTTTTTTCGACGTGCGGCTAATAAGACCCGTTCGTTTTGTCATTTTGTGCTTCCAAAAATGCAATTCCTCTTGCACTTTCATCGTATAATCAACCATAGCTTTGCACCCTTCTTTCCGTGGCAATCATTTACTGATTACACACTAGTATAATGGATAGGAATTTCTTTCAAATGGTCCTGAGAAGTGTTTGTATCTCAGTCTTAGGACGTAGCTAACATGATTCAACATGTATATTCCGCTTCCTGAATAGCAGCCATAAGCAGACGAATAGGATAAATGCGACTCCTTCTAGTGATAAAATATACCACGGATAGGGTCCTAGGTAATCAAGCAAACTTCCATTGGAAGGCTTTTTCCTCAAAAACATGTAATTGCCTTGGAACGAGATATTCGCGAAAACTATAACCGGTAATAGTATGTTTAATGCAGCCATCGTTTTGAGAATTCCTTTAAATGTAGGCCGGTAACCTTTCATCCACGTGAAGTATAAAGCTGTTACTATAATTCCGATATGCGTGTAAAAAAAGTGGAAATACCTGAAATGTGGAAATCCGACATCTAGGACGGGCGTGACCATTGCTTGAATCGCTCCCCCGATGCCTGCAAAAAAGACGAAATCGCACAAATGCCTATTTCCAGTCCATAAGAGAATAATTGCGGCAATCAAACTGACGCTACATAATTCAAGCGGCAACGAATCGCTCAAATCCCATCTTCCAGTCCTGATCATCCAACTATGATAAAGAACTTCCATCGCCAGTAGGGTCAGGGCAAAAAGACGTTCAATTCGTCGGTTTGACATCGGTTGAATAGTTACTCTCTTTTTTAAAATAAAAAGTAGGGAAATCAAAAATAGTAATACACCTACTGCCATCATATGCGCTGTTGAAAACATTACAAAGGAAGGTTCCGTATAACCTGCCATCTTTTTCACCCTTTTCTTATGCACCTTGAATCTTGTATATCATTCGATGAAGTTATTAAATTTCATGAATTAAACGTGAGTTCTCTAATCTTATTCCTCAATTTATTTTCACTGTATTTTACTGAAAGTTATTAATTCCCTGCTATTATATCAAACGAAGTAGGTTTACCGTTGCAGAAAATGTTTATAGAATCATATACTTTCCCTGTTTTGATTTCATATAAAACTTGATAGTTTAAGTTAGCGTTTGAGTAGTCAGAATCGTACTCTTGATTAAAAAATATATTCAATGTATCTCGCTGACTATTTACATTAAAACCACTAAAATAAATAGCATCACTACCTTGTGCAACGTAAATTCCATTTAAAAATATATATGCTGCTTTTTTACCATCAAGGTAAAGATAGATACCATTTTCCACTTCTATATTACTAATAAATTCTTGTACATTATTATTTACACTTTCTGCGTTTATTTCTGAAAATGTAAATGAAGAACTGCAACCCGTTACTACTAAAATGATTCCAATTAACAATAATCTTTTTTTCACATCATCATCCTTGTAAAATGTTTTATTTTACATCTTACTCCTAACACAACAAATACATATCTAACTTTTTAAAGGTATTCGGTATGAGTAATACATTGTTAACCTTTGCATCGTTTATATTTTGCATTCAATCTATAGAAAGCTATAGTGGCAATACATAATTACTCGAGACATAATTATGTAAACCCTGGTTTAATTTTTCCAGGAAAACAAAAACGACATCCCTGTGAGATTTCATGTACCTTAAGAGGTGTCGTCTACATGATTTGCTTTCTTCTTCCCAACATCTAGCTTATGACACGATCCATTAACCGCAAATTATTCATTAATGTCACTGTGAAGGCCCTAAATGATGTCCGACCAATTTGAGTAAAAAAGACTCCTCAATTCTTATTAGAAAATCACTTTTTTTCTTTAGTAAAACCTGCTTTTTCAAGCCGTAAAGTGCTGATTATCGCAATTACCGCAAATAGAAGTGAAAATAAAACAAGAATTACAGTCAACCATATATCTCTATAATGAAAATGAAAGGATTCAAATGCGAGAAAAGCTGAATAAATAGCTACAACAATAGAAATTAGAATGGCTAACACTTTATACTTTGTAAAACTATACAAAATGTCCAATATAATTACCAAGACAGCTATCAGAATTCCATGAAATGCAGCTTTTTGGAGATCAGCGTATACCAAATCGATTTCTTGAACTCCAGTAAGATAATAATTTGTATTGTAAGCAATAATCAATGATAATAATGATAGCCCATACGTGCTGAATCTTATTATTGTTGAAACCTTCGAATTCCATTTAATTCCCCGCACTTTCAACTCGTCCTCCATTCTAGCAGTCCTGCATACGGCCTGCATCCTCGCTATTACTTTCCCTTACTTATAAAATATCACTAGTGTTGCATAAAAAAATGATTTAAAATTCTTACTATTTATTTTTACGGCGTTGAGCCAAAAAGATATACACTCCAATAAAGGTGGTCCGTCCATTTGGTTTTTATTTACAATTAGACATTTGCGGCAACGACAGTTTAGTTGTTACGGGACTGCTGTCCCTTTGATTTTACGAATCCAAATATGTGCAGGTTTCCAAAGAGAAGCCTTTAAATAGCGACTAATTTTCAAGATTTTATGTTTACTCCGTGTCTTTATTTGCACCAACACATTCAAGCAATATACGATGAGTGCGATATATACCTGATTATGAATGGCCCATTCGCTTTGACCATAGAACTTTTTGATGTTCAAATGTTGTTTGATCCATTTAAAAAACAGTTCAATTGCCCAGCGTGATTTGTACATCTCGGAGATTTCGTCTGCACTCAGGTCAAACCGATTGGTGATGAGTTGTAGTTCATTCCCTTTCGAGTCTATTACTTTGAGTAAGCGAAAGATGTTTTCAGCACGATTTTGAGTTGTACCAATCAACACCGCTTGATCCGATAATACCGTTGTGCCTTCTGGCAATTGGAAGTCTTCACATTCATGGATTACTGCATTTTTACGTAGTCTGGATAAGAAAAAGTAGCCGTCATCTGTCATGCGATCGAAACGTTCGTAATCTAAATATCCACGGTCGAAAACATACATGCATTCCTTGTCATCAACCATGACTTCAAGCTGATTACGATCATGTTCATTCGCTGTTGTAAGCACAGCTTTTTCAGGATAGGACGTTCCTTTTTCCATAAACACAAGACGTAAATGAAGCTTTACCCCAGCTTTCGTTTTGCGGAATTTAGCCCATCGGTGATTGGTTAAATTGAGTGGCAATGTGCTCGAATCAATGATTTTTAAAGGCATAGTGATTTTGGCATAATTTGTTTTTTGATGAATTTGCGCGACTAAATCAAGAAAAAGTTGTTGAAATAGCACGGGATTCATTCCATTGAGCCTGCGGGATAATTGAGAAACGCTTATAGAATCAAGGTTTGTGCTGACTTGAAGATGTTTATTAAAAAGACAATCACTCAGCGCGTGCAGACTTTCCGTTTCATGAAGCTGTGCAAAAAGCAGTAATTTTAAGAATGAATCTGTCGTAAGTTTCTTCGTATAAGCATCTAATCTCATTGTTTTCACGTTTTCTTCAACTAATTGAATATTAATAGGTGAAAACCATTGTCCAAATGAAGTTTTTCGTGTAATCTTGTCCATGAGTAGTTCCTTTTTTAGTGGATTTGGACGGGTTACCACCTGACTTTATCCATTATAAAGGAATTTTTTTATGCAGAAAATAAAGTTAGTGAACATTTCGGGAACTTTTTATATTGAATATATTTTAATGCAACACTAGTGATAAAATATGTATGAATAAATACTAGTATACGCTTATTAAATTTGTTTTTCACCAATTCACACAATTCATTAAAAAAGCCAGCAAAACTTAAGATAGAGATTAGGAAGTAACCACTCTGATACATGAAAAAGAGTAAATCTATCGGAAGATAAACAAATAAATACGGCGTAGCGCTTTACAAGACCTTTTGGTAGGTCACTGAAAAAGTCCTAATACTTGGAATGAATTAGGACTCCTTCCAATACCGCTTCGGCGCTTTGTGGATGCCTCCCGCGATAAGCCGGAAAGGAGAGCACTTTCAGTCTTTTCGCTCCGGCTATCACGAAGTCGCGCCTGCGTTGGATAGTCTTTGAGAAAGCGCATTTCGTTTTCGGGGATGGGACCTACAACCTGGAGTACCATTAATCGATTGAATGTGATCAACGAATGGTCCAATACATGAGGAATGAATTAGAATTCCTACTAATATCGCTTCGACGCTTTGTGGATGCCTCCCGCGATAAGCCGGAAAGGAGACCACTTTCAGTCTTATCGCTCCGGCTACCACGAAGTCGCGTCTTCGCTGGATGGTCTATTTGAGAAAGATCATTTCGTTAGCTGTGATGAAATCTGAAATCTGGAGTGCGTCTTTCTTGAATATAATTAGTATCAACTAGTAATCACCTTATAATCTCGTAAT
Organism: Sporosarcina sp. FSL K6-1508; assembly: GCF_038007465.1. NCBI lineage: Bacteria > Bacillati > Bacillota > Bacilli > Caryophanales > Caryophanaceae > Sporosarcina > Sporosarcina sp. FSL K6-1508. The sequence continues at coordinate 3,329,879 of NZ_JBBOXF010000001.1, forward strand.
ATACATCTCAAAATCACATATTTCTCGATAATCAACACCCTAGCGCAGGCGCGGTAAAGGCACCCCCAAAGCGCCAAGCGTTCTACAATCCACACCCCGAATTACAAATCCCCCATTATTGAGCGCCACAGCAGATTCAATGGGGTTCTTTAATTCAACATATATGAATCAATTTCATAATAGCCATTTTTAAAAATGTGTAGAGTAGCCCCTTGATGATTTTCAAGTTTTTTAAAAATAAAATTTCGATGTAGTTAAGCTACTTGTAACGACTGTTGCTTCATTACTACTCTGATCCGATCCGTGGCTAATTTTGAAGCATTATAAACAAGCGTCACCAATTGGAAGTGCAGCTTCGCTTTCTTTCCAGTTCGATGACGGACATTATTGAGCCCGAAGAATTCTTTTAAATACGCATTGACCCGTTCGACAGCGGTACGTTCCTTGTACAGTTCATCCCACTTTTTCGATCCCCTGGCTGGATTGGTGTACTTCCTGAAATCCGTGGATTGTCTAATTTTATAGGTCTTTTGACAAAGGGTGTCGTGTTGTAATGGACAGGTCGCACATTCTTTCGGGCGTGTATATTTCAGTGTCTTGTATTTCGGATCGAAGCTATCGTAAAGATAGGAATGCTCTACGACACACGTCGGTGCGAAATGCTCGTCGTAACCGACCATCTCTCCTTCGTTGCGTCGATTATACGGAATGACGGCTTGTAGATTTTGGTCAGTCAATTGTTGATAAATCGGTTCGTAGTCGTAACCGGCATCGAAAAGACCTGTGTTAAATAAAGCTGGAAGGTCCCGATCAATTTTCTTCAATAATGGAATGGCTGCTTTCCCGTCATTGAGACTACCGGACGTCATCATACCCGTAAGAATATATTGGCTTTTTGTGCTGACGGCCAAATGACCTTTATAACCAAACCAGAAGGTGTTTTTTCCATCACTGTTTTTCTTGATTCCCCATTTCGGATCGATAGGGGCCTCTTTAAACAACGTTTCTACTGATTCGGATAGCTGATGTACAATCTCTTTTTCATAAATCGGACGCGCTTTCTCCGCCGCCTGTTTTTCTTTCAACCATTGTTCACGTTCGGCTTTTGGCTTGCGACCGCGCTTTTTCGAAGCCGGCTTTTCTTTCTTTTCGGAAGCCTGGGCACGATCCCTCGCCTCGAAATGGGTGGCGTCAATGGCGATGTTTTCTTCGCCAATATGCCCTTCATCGATGGCCAGCAAAATAAGATTGTCATGAATTTGGGTCATCGTATCTGATTCACTGATGACGGTAATCATCCTGGAATAAGAAGCTTCGGATGGGATTTGGTCGGAATGAAGAAAACCACAGTCATAACGAAAAATGGGGTCACGATCCAACCGTCTGACAAGATCCTTGATTGTCACAATACGCTCGACGACGCGAGCGATAAGTGAATAGATCATGGCACCGTAATTCAATTCTCTAGGTGCACCTACTTTTTTCGGTTTATCGAATAGATTCAAGATAGGATTTAAGTTAACTGTTGAAAAAACTGCTTCAAAATGATGGGTGGGTTCCATCTTATATAATTCATGCATGTCAAACAGGCTTTGTTGTCGTATAATGGACATAGGGGCATCTCTCCAGTCTGTTATGTATGTGTCGTAACTTACATTATACAGGATTTGGGGAGGTGCTCTATTTTTTATGTCTTGAAAGCCTTGATACGTAAGGGCTTAGGATTATGAAATTAACTCATATATTAAAAAATAAAATAGAAATCGCTCTAAGCAGAAGCCTATTACTATAATGGATAAAGAAAAACTTCATGCCAAAATGCTTCGTTTCTATCCAATTCAACATCATTAATAATTTAACAAATGGTTTCTGTTTATTAACCACTTACTTACATAAAGCACCTGTAAGAATAGCTTAAAAGTCACATTTGTACATGTGCATCTTTGGCTGTCCCTGTATGGTTAGGAAAGCGAGTATCCACTCGCTCCCAAAAGCTTTAGCACTTCATGTACCTGTATCTTTGGAGAGCGACGGACGAACAACAACCAAACGCTTAACGAATAAACTGCATAGGATATCTAGTGTTTCATCACAAAAGTAAGAAGTATTTACTGGGGAAGATTGTTAATCGGCTCCTTTGTTAACAAAGCTTAAAACATAAAAACGACACTTCCATGAGAACTCAATTGCTCATAGCGGTGTCGTTTTTAATCTGTTTTATAGCGATATGTTCGCTTTCTTTTTCGTGAAATCCATTTTAGGATAATACGCGTCTTTTACCAATAGATTTGGCCCTAAGCAGTTAACCGCGGTACAATGGCAACCAATCGTTTTTGCAAGTGGGCGTTCAAGCCAGCGGTCGAGCATTACAGGAAGCGATTCCGTTTGAATATTGCCCATTGGCGGTGTATCACCAAAATCCGTGACAATCACATCGCCAGTGAAAATATTGACGTTCAGACGGGACCTGCCATCCGGGTCATTACGCACCGATACGTTTTTACTGTTGTAAATTCGTTTTAACAGCGCCAAATCCTCTTCGTTATCACTGCATGCATAAAATGGAAGTGTACCAAACAGCATCCAGACATCTTCGTCACGATGATCTAGCAGCTCGTGAATTGCTTTACGAGTTTCATCCAAAGAAAGCACTTCAAGCTGTGAAGCGAAGTCACTTGGGTACATAGGGTGAACTTCGTGCCTAGCACATTTCATTTCCTCTACTACTTGTCGATGGATATGCTCTAGATGAGGCAGCGTCCGTTTATTCAACATCGTTTCCGCTGAAACCATGACGCCTGCTTCAGCCAATGCCCGGCTGTTATCGATCATCCGCTGAAATTGCTCAGCGCGGCGTTCTCGGGGAGGTTTCCGCTCCATATTGGCGAAGCCGCCATCCACGAAATCCTCGACCGTGCCCCAGTTATGTGAAATATGTAAGACATCTAAATACGGTGCAATCGCCATATAGCGGGCGAGTGGCATCGTTAAGTTCGAATTCATTTGTGTACGAACTCCACGTTCATGCGCATACTTCAATAATGGTAGAACATACTTCTCTATCGACTTTTTGGAGAACATTGGCTCTCCGCCTGTAAGACTTATAGTTCGTAAATGAGGAATTTCCTCCAGCCGAGACAGCAGTAAGTCCAACGGCAGAGCATCCGGATCTTTATGCTGTAACATATACCCAACAGCGCAATGTTCACAGCGCATATTGCATAAATAGGTCGTCGTGAATTCAATGCTCGACAATGTCAGTTTGCCATGCTCCTGTACATCCAAGTACGCTTCCCATGGATCGTAAGCAGGTGTCATTTTTTCGAGTGTTGCTACATCATTTTTCATTTTTAATTAACTCCTATACGTATAATAAGCTACTAAAATAGTATGCACCCCAAACGAATCTTTCGCAAGAGCTTAAAAACACCCCATCCAAGAAATCAACTTGTGGATGGGGTGCTTATATGTCTCGCTTAGAGGCGACAGGCGCTTCCGCTTTTGCTTTTACACTGCAGGTTTATTAGAAAATTGGCTGTTGTACAATTCTGCGTAAAAGCCGTTCTCCTCCAGTAGCTCATTGTGTGTTCCTTGTTCAATTACCTTCCCTTGATCCATTACGATAATTAAATCAGCATCCCGAATCGTTGAAAGACGGTGAGCAATAACGAAGCTCGTTCGGCCTTCCATTAAACGGTTCATCGCCTGTTGAATTAACAGTTCCGTCCGTGTATCTACACTCGACGTCGCTTCATCCAAGATCATAACAGGAGGATTTGCCAGAACAGCACGAGCAATTGTGATAAGTTGCTTTTGTCCTTGTGAAATATTTGATGCTTCTTCATTTAAGAGTGTGTCATAACCCTCCGGCAATGTACGAATAAAGTGGTCGGCATATGCGGTTTTCGATGCTTCGAAAATCTCATCATCCGTTGCACCTTCTTTTCCGTAAGCGATATTGTCTTTAATCGATCCATTAAAGAGCCATGTATCTTGGAGAACCATCCCAAAAGTAGTTCGAAGATCTTTACGTGACATATCCCGTGTGTTGAGTCCGTCAATTGTAATCTTCCCACCGTTCAGTTCGTAAAAACGCATCAATAAATTGATCAATGTCGTTTTCCCAGCACCCGTAGGCCCTACAATGGCGACTGTTTGACCTGGGCTCACGTCAATGTTCATATCTTCAATTAACAAATCGTCCCCGTAACCAAAGTCGACGTGTTCAAAGGTGACTGTACCTTCTGCCCGTGCTAAACTCACTGTCGTCACTTCTTTTATTTCTTCTTCCTCATCAAGCAGTTCAAAGACACGCTCCGCTGCCGCGACAGTTGACTGAATGATATTTGCGATATTCGCCGTTTGCATAATTGGCTGCGTGAATTGACGTGTATACGTAATGAACGCTTGAATATCCCCGATTGAAATGGCACGCTGTGTCACTAAGATACCACCAACTACACAGATAACGACATAACTGAGGTTCCCAATCAAAGACATCACTGGCATAATAATTCCTGAAATGAATTGGGCTTTTCGGCCAGCATCATATAATTGTTCATTCACCTCATCAAATTCAGCAACGGACTTTCGCTCATGGCCGAATGCTTTGACGACTTGGTGACCTGTGTACATCTCTTCAACATGGCTATTCAATTGACCAAGCGTACGTTGTTGGGCAGCGAAATGCCTTTGTGACCTTTTCAAAATTGGCCGAATGCCAAACAGCGATAAAGGTAAACTGACGAGCGCAATAAGCGTCAATACAGGGCTGATCGTTAACATCATGATAAGAATCCCGACAATTGTAACAACCGATGTGATAAATTGCGTCAAACTCTGTTGCAATGTGCTTCCAATTGTATCAATATCATTCGTTACCCGGCTTAATGTTTCTCCAACAGGACGGCCGTCATAATATTTAAGCGGTAGTTTCTTAAGCTTGCCGTTGACATCTTCCCGTAAATCATACACCGTTTTTTGTGCCACACTTGACATGATGTATTGTTGAATATAGCTAAATAGGCTACTGATGACATATAAACCTGCGAGTAGAAGGAGTAATTTACCGATTGCCTCAAAATCGATTCCTGCTCCCGGCACACCTGTGGCCTTCCCATAAGCACCTTCAAATAATTCGGTAATTGCATTTCCCATTATTTTAGGTCCTACAATCATAAAGACCGTACTTAAAATTGCTGCAAAAAATACAGCGATTAATGCATTGCGGCGGGGCAATAGATAACCAATAAGGCGGCGTAATGTACCTTTAAAATCCTTGGCTTTTTTCCCTGCCATCATCACATTTCCTCCTCCAGGTCCCATTGGGGCGCCGCCTTGAGGTCGTGACCGTTTGTGTTCACTCATGCGATTTCCTCCTCTGAGATCTGGGATTCGACGATTTCACGATATACCTGATTCTGTTCAAGAAGTTCTTCGTGGGTACCAATTCCGGCAATACCACCATCGTCTATGACAATGATTTGATCGGCATCGATGACAGTGCTGACACGTTGTGCAACAATGACGACAGTCGCGTGCTCTGTTTCATCTTTCAACGCTGCACGCAAATTTGCATCCGTTTTGTAATCAAGTGCGGAGAAACTATCATCAAAAATGTAAATATCCGGTTTGCGAATTAATGCGCGTGCAATGGACAGCCGTTGTTTTTGACCTCCCGAAACATTCGATCCACCTTGTGAAATAACCGAATCGTAGCCATCATTCATCTTCAAAATGAAATCTTCCGCTTGTGCAATACGCGCGGCATGCTCAATTTCGGTCTCTGTCGCATCTTCTTTGCCGAAACGAATATTCTCAGCAATCGTACCGGAAAATAGTAGCGCTTTTTGTGGTACGAAACCTATTTTGGACCGCACTTCCTCTTGTGATGATTCCCGAATATCGACACCATTGACACGAATTGTACCGGAAGTAACTTCATAAAATCGGGGAATCAAATTAATAAGCGTAGTTTTTCCCGCACCTGTTCCCCCAATAATGGCAGTCACTTCGCCCGATTTCGCGGTAAAGCTAATGTCCGACAATGCCGGCTCCTCGGCACCTGGATAACTGAATGATACCTGATCAAATTCAAGAGTTCCGGGTTCTTTGTCCGCTTTTTTAGTACCTTCATCCAAAAATGTCGGTTTCATCGCAAGCACTTCGTTAATACGTTTTGCTGAAACTGCAGCCCTCGGTATCATGACAAACATCATGGAAGCCATAACAAGAGCGAACATGATTTGCATGACGTATTGAATAAACGCCATTAAATCACCGATCTGCATCGCACCGTTGTCAATTCGAATGCCGCCAAACCAAATGATGCCCACAACAGTTAAGTTCATAACGAGCATCATAACAGGCATTAAAAATGCCATCATCTTATTAACTTTGATTGACACATCAGTCAAATCTTTATTTGCCTTTTTAAGACGAACTTGCTCTTGTTTTTCTCGATTAAACGCACGGATTACACGGATCCCTGTTAAGTTCTCGCGTAATACAAGGTTTAAGCGGTCCAAGCGTTTTTGCACAGTTTGGAACAGTGGTACCCCTTTATAAAGAATAAGCAACACTGAACCGATTAATATAGGCATCGCCGCAACGATAATTAATGATAATTTCGCATCCTTTGAAACGGCCATAATTATACCGCCGACCAACATAATTGGAGCGCTTACGACCATACGAAGCATCATAATGACCACTTGTTGCACTTGTGTAATATCATTCGTCGTTCTTGTAATCAGTGATGCCGTTCCAATTTCATCAAAATCTTCAAGTGAAAAACTCTCCACATGTTTAAATACTTTCCGACGAATATCCCGGCCAAATCCCATTGCTGCTTTTGAAGAGTAGTAACTTGCAACGACAGATGCAACAGCTCCAAATGCAGCCACCAACAGCATGATTCCCCCAATTTTCCAAATGTATGGAATATCACCGACGACTACCCCTTTGTCGATAATATCCGCCATTAGTGTCGGCAAAAATAGATCCGACATCGATTGAATGAAAACGAGTCCCAATATCGCTATCACGATCCACTTATAGACGGATAAATTTTTTAGCAATTTTAACATTCCACAGATTCTCCTTGTTCTATAGTCTTCCTGACATCCACTTTTTAAACAGGCAAAGTGACCGTAAACATGGTACCTTCATTCAATTTACTTTGTACTTCAATGGAACCTTCATGCATGTCGATAATTTTTTTGGTGATGGACAAGCCTAAACCACTTCCGCCCAGTGTACGATTACGTGATTTATCCACTTTATAGAAGCGCTCAAATATATGCTCTTGATCTTCCTCAGCTATGCCCATTCCTGTATCAGCAATGGTCACAACTGCTTCTGAACCGTGCCTATAAAGAGCGATGTTCAGACTGTCACCGCTGGGTGTGAATTTAATACTATTGATAATAAGGTTAATCCATACTTGGCTCATCAGCTCCTCGTCAGCAGTGATCTCTACTTCATCCAATGAAATATCCAACTCCAACGATTTGTCGACCCATTGAGGTTCACAGGATAGAATGATTTCACGTATTTGTTTATCTAACCGATACGCAACTGGCTCAAAAGGGTGATGTTGAGATTCTATGGATGTGAGCTTCAATAAATTATCGCTTAGATTAGCTAAACGCCTGCTTTCAGTCTCAATAATCTCAAGATAATGTTCCCGCTCCTTGAGCGTTAAATCGCTTTGCTTTAATACAGTAGCAAAACCGTTAATGGAAGCGAGCGGTGATTGAATTTCATGCGATACATTGGAAATGAACTCTTGACGCATTTGCTCTATCTGATTAAGCTCCACAGCCATCTGATTAATGCTTTCTACAATTTTCCCAAAAGGATGATCTTTTTTATGTTTAAATTGATTCGTTAACTTGACATTAAAATCACCCTTCGAAATCCTCCTCAAGGCATCAATCATCATTGTGAAAAAATCCATTCGACGCGGAGAAGCAAACCTCGAAAAAATCCAGCTAGTGAGAATGAACAGGGAAATCATGGCGAACAACGTAATCAACCCTTTAGAGAAGTCACTCGTATGCAAATTCCATTTCATATGAATTAGCGAAGTTCCTAAGTAGGCAAGCGACCAGTAGGTGACGGTGACGATTACCCACACAAATACCGCCATCCCGACACGCAGTACTTTTTTCATTCTTCTACCTCCAGCCGATAACCCAATCCACGAATAGTGCAGATTTTAAAAGAACTGCTGTTATCAGAAAAACGCTCGCGCAATCGATTAATATGTACATCAACTGTTCGATCTGTTCCTTCGTAACCATAACCCCATATATCCTCAATCAACTGTTCCCGCGAAAAAGTTTTACCAGGATAGCTTGCCAATTTAAATAGTAATTCAAATTCTTTCAACGGCAGCTCCACATTTCGATTTCCCAAGAACAATTCATAGGTTTTGCGGTTCATCAGCAGTTCGCCCATCTGGACTGTCTGTGAAATTGCAATTCGATAACGTTTAAGTAACGCTTTTACCCGTGCAACAAGCTCAGCCGGCTCAAATGGTTTAACAAGATAATCGTCGGTACCTAATTCAAACCCTTTTACCTTCTGGGTCGTATCGCCTTTGGCTGTCAGCATCAGCAAGGGAATATCATACTGTTTTCTAATTTCTCGGCACAATTCCCATCCGTCCATGTTTGGCATCATTATATCCAGCACTACCAGGTCTGCCTTAAACGACTCCAAGGCTGCCAATGCTTCAATACCATCATCTGCTTCCATAATTTCAAAGCCTTCTGGACGTAAGAAAAGTCTGACCAATTCCCGCATATGCGGATCATCATCTACAATTAATACCTTTGCCATGATTGAAGACCTTCTTTCTTCGCCTAACAATGCGTTCATTTTACAAGGCGCATATAAACTCAATATAAACAACGCTTAGCAAATGAAAATATTTATTAATCACCAAACCGTTAATATCAACGCTCTTAACGTTTATTACATTATACAGCTTTGTAAAGGAAGGTATTTAAAACAGTTGATTTGGGGGACGTTTGGGGGGACCTTCAAAAACGCGGGCAGGCGCAGGACTCATAGCAAAACAGCGACCACTCAAATTGAACGGTCGCCTTTCCCAATTTCACTAACAATATTCTACGCCGATTATTTCCGTAACCGGAATCCTCTCAGAGCCGAACGGATTATCAAGCACAATAAAATTGGATTGCAAATCGATTATTTTTATTGCGCCGCCACGCGTCATGATTTCGGCATCCTTCCATGTCTTGATTAGGATTTGTTGTTTGCTTTTATACACGGTATCAATTGCTTCCTGTATACCCTGCAGCTCCCACTCACTAAGTCCTGGACTCTCAACTTAATTTTCCGCATCCAACCAGTGTTTAATTTCGACGTTATATTCTGGTAACATTATGCCTGCCCACTTGATATTTCCGCGGTCCCAAATCATGCGAATCCTCTTACCCTTTATGTCCGCCGACTAGCTTAGATCGTTTGATAGCTGTTCCAGACTCAGTAAGTGAGACAGCACTTAATAATGCAATGGACCATAGCGAGTTCTAATTTCGTCCACAACGCACACCAACTTACACATTTCCCATTTCCCGTCATCGAATAAGTTTAGCTGCATCGATTGTTCATCTTCCAGTTTTGTGACTGATACGGAAATTTGCCGTACTGCTTGATGGCTATAATTTTCGTTCAACAATTCTTTACAGACAGCGTAATTTAGCTTGTCATTCATATTAAATCATCTCCATCATTTAAAATAGCGGATGAATAGTTGAATCAATGCCTAAAATCCCCCGTGCCCACGATTCGCTTAACACTATATTCTCGGTGCGTAATTGGGAGTTTTGCACGGTCGTCAATTCACGTTGAACCTCTGAATAGTTCTGCTCGAGACTGATGATCCTCTTTTCTTGGTCCTGCACCATTTCCCATATGTTCTTCCCCTCCATTTGTCACCTCACTCCCCTTTCGTTCTGTTTATGAGAAATTAACAAGAACGCCCCATATGGACGTTCTTGTTAATTGCTTAATGCATACAGTTACTCGTTTTTTATATGTAACCGCAAAACTAAAAAACAACCAGTCCATACACTCTTTCGGTTGATCGACCGGATATTTCAGAAAGTTTTTATCATAAAAACTTGTGATATTGGCGTATTTTCAAAACCACTTGCCAGTAAAGATGAAACTACACGACCATCTCCTTTTAAAAAGTTATAAGTTGTACGATTGATACATTGGTCATATTCTAATGCGTAAGCAAGGAGTTTGGTTAGAGCATCTTCTTCATTCCCATATTCCTTCACCTGAAATAAAGTTATGCTTTCCGTCTTATTGCCAAACACACATTTTTTCCGAATAAGACAAGCTGCCTGCACCTCTCCATTCTTTGAAATCATCACAGCTTCTCCACCTAGTTTTGGCGTGTTACTAGCATCCGTTTGCCAAGGGACGATAGTTGAAAATAAATCTGATCCAATAGATTGGGTAGCCGGAATTCTTATTATTTCATAACTGTCTAGATCCGGTAACTTACTATCTAAAATTTCATTTGCACGTAAAAAGAGTAAATCGTCCTCTACTTTGTAACCACACTTTTCATATAAAGATATAGCAGCCTTATTTTCAGAAAGCGCCTCTAAGGTTGCTATAGAAACATTAAGTTCCTTTATAATTTTTTCCGCTTCCTCCATCAAGGAATAACCCAATTTCCTCCCCCTGTATTCTGGAATAATACCAGTTCCACCATTCCAAGAAATCTTTTGACCATCCACTTCTCTAATTCCTTGGAGCACAAAGCCGATTGGAACTGTTCCATCAAATGCAACGATGGATAATGCCGGAGATAATCCATCGTTACCAAAACGACTTACGAATGTATCAAAAGATAAATTCATCGGCACTAAATAGCCTTTAAATCCACGATTAAATAGGACATGCGCTTCTTCAAAGCTTAATGAAGACATCAATTTATACGAAATATTCATGGCTTACCCTCACTTTTTTAATGAAATACGAAACACCTTATGATAAATATTTTATTAATATTTCCTGATGAAATGTCAAAAAATGATCCCAAAACGGAAGACGAAGATCGGGTAATCAATTAAATGGCCCGATTGTTGAACCCAAGTTAAACAACACTCTTCAACTAACCTACTCCGTTAGTTCAAAAAAAGCTACCTTGTAAAAGTAGCCGATTCTTCAACTAAAGCAACCGTTGATGCAACAGGAAACCCAAATTCATGAAAAGTTACACCAATCTAAAATTTTCCGATTCAAGTCTGTTTAACCAGTTATGAACTAATACGTTAAATACATCAGTTTGTTCGATTTGTAAGTTGTGACCAGCCATATCAAGCACTGCAAAAGTTGCTCTTGGGTAATCTTCAATTAGTCGCCACGCATCGTGGTATCCGACTACATTGTCCTGACGCCCTGTAATAACTAGCGTGGGATATTCAAGTTTATATGAAATATCGAAGGTGAAGCCATATCCATTTTGACGAATTTGATCTAAGAATTCATAATTTGATTGTTTAGAAGGAAGTAAAATTTCGTTTCTAAACCTCTCCCATTCAGTTTGACCTTGCACTACCCCCATGGAGCAAAATTTATCAGCATCCTCTGGAGACAAATGCGATATCAAGTTGTTGTCTCTTTTGAGAATGGCCTGCTGTGGCACTACCCTTTCATCGAATTCAGGTATAGTCAATGGCGCCATCAACAGTAATCCACGAACTGTGTCCTGCCGTGAATGGACTATACCTCTGGCAATGTACCCGCCATATGAATTACCACAAATAATAAACGGTTGACCAGGGATAATCTTGTCCAAAAGACGTAATATCGCTTCTAAAATATCCTCAGAGTTCTGAATAGATAATTGTGACTCGGAATGCCCCATACCCGGTAAGTCTATGTATATTCTCTTCCAACCGCTTCGTTTCTCGAATAACGGTTCCATTGCATGTAACATCACTTGATGGTCAAGTGTCCAACCATGCAACATAACGATGGGATATCCTTCTCCAATTACTTTATGGTAAATCAACATGTATTTGTTTCCCCTTTCCTTGTAAACCAGATGTATCGACACGGACATTTAATCCCCCCATACATATATCGCAATTTTAACAACCTTCCTTGTTCTACGAAACTGCCCCCGTTAGTTGAAGAAGAACAGAGCATGGTACTTGATTCGGCTCCATTAATACGAATACCTCTTTTATTCTACAAACAAAAAGGCGACCGCTCCGTTAAAGGATAGGCCGCCTTAGACTTCTTAGTCTTTATTTCTAAATACATTATTTGAATACTGAATGGGTGCTCAGTTCAATTCAAATTTAAAGTCGACTTTTTTAGAAAGTCATTTTTTTGAGTTTTTCTGTGATCTCGAACAATACCGGAGTTATCTTATTGCAATTAAACTATTCACGTTTCCTGATCAATACAAATCCTCAGCCGTCTTCTTCATTTGCAGATATGTTACAGGATTATGAAAATCTTCTTTGACAATGTAAAGGCTTTCACAAGCAAAATAAAGATGTTCAAGCCAATCAGCTTCGTTACATTTGATGGCTTCGTCACATTCCTTTTCTATATATGGAACACTTATTGTCTTCCCTAAGATCCCAAAGAGCTCGATGGTATCTAATGCTCCAGGCCAATTTCTATCTTGTAATAGGCTTGCTAGTTTCGGCAAAGCTTTTCTATTTCTCGGATAACCCATTTCCTTCAAAACGCACACTCCGTTTTCCCAACACGACTTGCCATATTTCGGGATTATCATATCAACTTTCTCAGGAGGAATCTTAGATAGTATCTAAATAGCCTCTTCTTGAATTTCCTTTGGAAGTTGCCAATTCAAGTTATATACATAATAATTGATTTCTTCATCTTCTATATTAATATAGTCTCTCATAATTACCATCCCTAGTTTTTTGATGATATTGAAATCGCTTGCAATAGTCGAGTAAATTTATGTGATTTCTTATCTGCATTCACCCTAGAATCTATCCATCCCTGCATATCAGAAGCTTTTACGGGCTTGAAGGAAACATGAGTTCCGTTACAATAACAGCCTTAGGTACCTTTGTACTGTCAACTGCTTCCTTTCTTGTAACTGTAAATTTACCTTTAGGCATTGTTGTGTAATAAGATAATCCAGTCTTATCTGTAGTTCTTGGCGTATGATTAGTTGTTGTCGAGAACCTCCCCTATAAATTATAGTAGGATTCTTACGTTTTAATCGCTCTTCTAGCTCAGCTTTTATTTTGTCTTTTGAAACAGCTATAACAGTAACTAAGCTTGCCGCAAGTGCCATTGCAATTAAATGTTCTAAAACTCATCCCGCGATAGGAATTAATGGAAGAGCAATCCTTGGGGTTACAATACCATTCTCAAGTCCATCCGGAGCAGGGAGCACTTTCCCTTCTCTAATTTGCGCTTCTTTTAATTCTTGAATGTCTAATTCTTCTCTAGTATTGACGTCGTATGCTTTCGCTTCATAAGTGTCATCGGTTATAAAATAGGTTAATACATATTCGATATCATCATAGATAGTCGAAAAAATTCATTGAGTAGGTGTTTCTGCAAAATCAATTTGCTCAGTTTGTAAATAACTTTGTAATTCTGAAGTTACTTTTACACTTTCAAGATTAGTCTGTGCTGACGCAATATTGTTAATTTGAAAAACACCAAAAAAGAACATACTAAAAACTAGTGCTAGAGTGATAACTTTTTTCATTAATTTCAATATCTTTTCCTCTCCTTCGATGGATCTATTCACTAGTTAATATTTCCCAATTATACCATTTAGTGATTGATTGTCAACAGTAAGTCGAGGACCACGACGGAATTCAATGTCATTTTCAACAAAGATTTCTATATGGGTACCGACATCAATATCCCTGGTTTTTCGCAGTTCTTATTCAAATATTGTTTTCGTTTGTTTAAAAACAACAGGTTAGAGAAATAGATATAAATTGCCTCACTGATTAACTTTCCACTTAATTCATACTCAAACCACATTCTAGAAAAATATTTCACTCAAATTACTAGTATTATTGAACAAGAAATAATTATAGTTGTTATTGTAATTTGTATTTTAAGTATATTTAGATAGTAACCATCTTCTAGTAACTTCAAAAAATTTTTTAGTTGCTGGTGAGGACGGTTTTCTTACTGCTAATCCAATCGTTCGATAGCTATCTATTTCAAGTGGAATAGCCTTTATAGAATCGATGGATTTCGGGATAATCATTTCTGGCATAATACTAATCCCCAGATTATTCTCTACCATTGAAAATACCGAATTCTCATTCATATTTTCGAATCTAATATTAGGAGTTACTTTGTTCTTCTCAAAGATTTTTTGTATATCATGATAGCATTGATAATTTGGCATAATAAAAGGAACACTTTCGATTTGTTGAATAGATATTTTTCTTTCCTTACTTAATGGAGATTGGTCTGATACAACACATAAGAGGCGGTCTCTCTTCAATTGCGCGATTTCAAACGACTCTAAATATGTTTCATTATTTATAAACCCACAATCTAATTTTCCACTTTGTAACCATTGCTCAATCTCTGTATAGTTGCCTTCCAATAGTTCTATTTCTATATTAGGATAATCATCTTCCATTTCTTTAACAATACTCGGAATCCAATTTGTTGATATACTAGTAAAAACTCCCACCCTTACTGTTCCTTTGTTTAGACCATTGATGGCGTCCACTTCTTGTCTCAACATGTTGTTGTAATATAGAATTTTTCGAGTAGTAATTAATAGATTTTCCGCATTTTTTGTCAAGGTAATTGTAGAGTGGTTACGAATAAATAAAGGGAAAGAAAACTCTTTTTCCAAACTGGTTATAGCATGACTAACAGCAGATTGAGTAACTCCCAATGCTTCTGCAGTTTTAGTAAAACTATTTAGCTCTGCTACCTTGTTAAAAATTTCATACTTAACTAAGCTCATTAACGCTACCTCCTCATGAATTTTATTCATGAGGTTCATTATAATTTTTCGCTTTATTAATTACAACCCTCTGCTTATACTAAGCTCATGCTTTATTTTACAAATTGTTTTGATAGATAATTTAGTGGTGAGAGGATGAGATATGATGCAAAAAGTATTAATAACAGGTGCGGCAGGTAAGATTGGTCAAGATGTCGTAAACATTTTAGGTAGACAGAGAAACTACCAGTTAAAATTAGCAGATATTAACTTACCTACTTTAGAGGTTTTCAAAGATACGAATCATGAAATAATTTATTTAGATGTATCTGATTTAGCAGCTTGTCAAGAAGCAATCAAAGGGATAGATTTAGTTATACACTTAGCTGGTGATCCTTCACCAGAAGCTGATTTTTATGGCTCATTATTAGAAAGTAATATAAAGGGGACATATAATATTTTTAGGGCCTCTAAAGATAATAACGTATCCAAAGTAATAGTTGCTTCTAGTGCTCAAACAATCGAAAGCTATCCATTAGATTACCAAGTGAATACTAATTCACCTATTAGACCTAAAAATATGTACGGAGTCAGTAAATGTTTTGTAGAGGCGGTTGCTTCATATTTTGCTTATGCAGAAGATTTGCAAAGCATCGCTATCCGCATAGGAGCGTATGATGATTATAACCCAAATGGAAAACCTCTCTCAGCCCGAGATATGAGTGCATACCTAAGCCCTGAAGATTTTATTGACCTTCTTTTGAAGTCAATGACTGCAAAGGACTTACCCCCCTTTTCGATTTTACATGGTATTTCGGACAATAGGTTTAAACGACTTGATATTGAAGAAACGAAAAAATTAGTTGGGTACACCCCAAGTGCGGATGCATTTGAACTAAGCGGGATTAAGTTATTTGATAAATAGAAAGTCCAAATAAGGAATAGGTTAAATTTTGATTGTCCCCCAAAAAGGTCATCCCCAGCGAAAACATCTTGAAAAGCCACAACATATTGTACCGCAGTTTTCATTGTCACTACTGTATATTGTGCCAAAAGTCCATTTAAACCTTTTGGAGTTTGAATAATTTTATGATATATTTTTCTTTTCTAGAGTCAATACCAAGAATGCACTGTCTTGGCAATAAAAAAGCGTCTCCTCCATAATCTAATCTGTGAGGGAGCCGCTTTTTACTTTGTTCTTACTTATTTACAGCATTGGACTTTAATTTCGTTTTAGGAATGGCCAAAACGATTCGTCTTTCGATTGGATCTGTCATTATTTCAACCCTCTCTGCTTAAGCGTTCGCTCCTGTTGCATCGCTTTATCCGTGAGATTTATTATTACCATAATGCTAAAGGTGTTAAGTTATGGGGTTATCGACATCGTTATTATGACGCACTGGATAAGCGTCGCAAAAAGTCTGCCCAAGGGTTGGTATCGGAAACCGTAGTAATTAGGGCAGTGGTTGAAGTTAAAACTAATTTAACAGTTTCCGAATGGATGGACATTTGGTATGAACAGACAGAACGACAATGGGCAGTATCCACCCGTTCGCTTAGAAGCGGTATAATCAGCGATTGAATAAAACCGCTACTCGGGAAATATAAATTGTCAAAATTAGATAGAGCCACTTATATAAATGAATACATTTGGCCTATCTACTAGAAATGTCGTTATAATTATTAGTTGCACTCTACAAGTTATAGACTTAATCTACTTGCAAACCGCAAATTATTGTTAGAATAATTATTTGTAAATTGCAAATTTTAAATATAGCTAAACTCTTAGGCTCCTCCTAGCTTTTCCCCTAATACATACATAGAACGAAGCACGGTTTCTCGTTCAAAATCATTCATAGAAGCCAATGCCATCTCCATTTTTGCAGCAATGATTTCATTGATGGAATTCATCATCTTACTCCCCTTTTCGGTTAGCGATAAGAGATAGATTCTTCGATCCCCTTCATAGGGGGTTCTGACGACAAGCTCTTTCTTTTCTAACGTATTAATTTGTCTAGAAAATGTCGTGATGTCCATTCCGATAGCTTCAGCCACAGCTTGCATGGATGGTTTTGTTACTAATGAAATCTCATAAAGAATAGAGCTTTGTACTACAGAAACCGTAGCACAGCTTGATTTATGAATCGTCCGCATGCTTTTCGATAATGAGTGAAAAATAGGAATGATTTTATCCATTATAACTCCCCCCGCCTTCCATTTTCATAATTATATAACAATATACAAGTGAGTGCTTAAGTTAAAAGAAACGCGCCCAATATAAAAAGGGCGCGTTTGACATTAAGCATATGTAATTTCGTCTTCATCTTGAATGTCAATACCACTTTTGAGATGAACCGTCGTCTTTAAAATAAGGGTTTGCACTTCAGTTTCGTTCTCCCATCGCTCGTCAGGCACCATTTCAAATGAGATCATCCAAGTTTCTTTTGATTTGATATCGCTCATTATTTCAATTGATTGTTTTGCAATGATCACTTCATCAGTTTCCGACCGTTTTAACAATTCGATTTCAATATAATCGACGAGCTCGTCACTTTCATCTCCATCAATATAAACCGTACCGGAAAGCGTTTCTCCAAATGCAATATTCGGTCCATCGACGTTTGTATTGACGGTCATTGACCCGTATTCAATCGTTGACGTAAATTGCCTAACCATTGTCTATTCCCCCGATTCTTAATTGTCCACATTTTCGTAATGTAGATTGTCATTCGCTTCATGTTTATTATACCTTAATTTAAACAATTTGAATAAATGGTTTACAAAAACTTTCAATAATGCATACCCCGGAATACCAAGAACGACACCTGGGACTCCGAATAACGATCCTGCCGTCAAGAGGACGAAAATAATCGTTATTGGATGAATACGTAATGATTTACCCATAATTTGAGGTGATATAAACTTACCGTCGACTAATTGAACGATTGTCCATACCGCAGCTAACTTAATGAGCATTAATGGAGATGTCACAATCGCAATGATAACTGCAGGTGTAATCGCGATAAGTGGACCCAAATAAGGGACTACACTTGTAAACATTGCCAAAACGCCAAGTAATAATGCATACTTCATGCCGATGATCAGAAACCCGATAGATACCATAATACCGATACAAATTGCAACAAGTATCTGTCCTTGAATGTACGAACTAATTTGACGATCTGCATCGTGAAAAATGACTTCAGCATCATCGCGCATGCGGGGCGGCATCATCTTAATAATGAGCTGTGGAAGCCGCTCCCCATCTTTCAGCAAATAAAAAAGGATGAACGGAACTGTTACAATGGCTAAGATAAACCCTGTCAGTGCTGAGATAAATGAAGTGATCCCAGTCGCAATGCCACCAACCGTGTCCGTAAAGATTTTTCCGATATTACCTTGCACAGAATCTAAAAGCGTATTCACATTGATATCCAATCCTTCATAATAGGATGCGAAAATGGATGTACGCAGAAATGCATCACTATTAATCAATAATTGTCCGAAATATGAAGGAAACTCTTCAACAAGATTTTGAAACTGTATTTTCAAAAAAGGTAATACGAGAAAGACTAGCAAAGTAATAAGACCGATAGCCCCAATAAATATGATTAATATTCCCCAAATACGTGGTATTTTGATCTTTTCTAATAAACGTAAGATGGGTCTTAGTAAATAATAAGCAATCGTGGCGAGTATGACTGGCAATACAACGGTTGAGAAGAAGACGGTAATTGGATAAAAGATAAAAGATATTCGATTGAAAATGAGAATGATTAAACCAATCAATAAGATTGAAACAAGGACGAATAACGTACTTCGTCCCCCGAGAAACCGAATCACATTTGATGTTGTTCCATTTTTCTTTTCTACTTCTGTAGCCGTCGTCGACAGCTTCTTTTCATCCAATTCCATCGGCATCCCCTTCTAACGTCAAGATTGTTTCATTAATCTAACTGCATACTTAGAAATTTTGAAATCGCTTCTTTATTTTTTGCAATATCTACTTCGATGACTGAGCCAGCGTGTGAATACGACTTAAATGAATACGAACCTTCCACGGGCACAGTCATTGTTTCAATATCTACCCCTTTTTTCAACAGAAGAGAAATCGCACGTGAAATTTCATCTTTTGCCGTCAGATCTGTGTCTACGAAGCCTGACAGCGCACCTGCAAGTTTTGGTACATTAGCAATCATCCCCGGTCGCATCGCTTCTTTTTTAAGAGCAGCAATCACTTCCTGTTGACGGGCGACTCGTCCGAAATCGCCTTCTGCATCTGCCCGGAAACGAGCATAGCCCAGCAACTCTTTGCCGTTCAATTGTTTTTTCCCAGGCGTAAGTGTAACGCCTATTTTTTCGGACATCTCTTTTTGGACATCAATTTCAACACCGCCTGGAAATGCAATATCGACAATCGATTCAAAGTTAGCGAAATCGACGATTGCATAATGATGTATAGGTACACCAAACATGCCTGTTATCGTATCTTTCGTAGCCTGCAACTTACCCAGATAATAGGCGGTGTTTAACTTATACGACTTGTATCCCGGAATATCTGCATAAATATCACGCATAAATGAGATGACCCGCATCTGGCCTGCACTCTTATCCCACGATAGCACCATCATCGTATCCGTACGTGACCGCCCGCTGCCATCATCATCTACACCGAGAAGTAAGTAATTTTCAACTGACGTATATTTCGGATCTGCTGCATCCCCTTTAAATGGACCCGGCTCAATTCCGTTGTCTGCTGCCAGTGATTTCCCGGCCTTGTATTCAAAATACGAATAAAGTCCGGCTCCGATAAAACAGAGTGTAGCTATTAAAAAGATGACCCTGCCGATACGAAGTTTTTTCTTTCTACGTCTTTTCGGTAATGGCCCTTCATAATTATCTTCCATTATTGATTCCTCCAAAAAATGATATCCCCATTAGGACGAACAGGAAGTCTCTTGGTTGCGTGCGACTATCTCGATTATACCATGACGACCCGCTATGGATAACATTAACTGTTTCGAGATAGCTTTTCTTCCGTTCATATAGTTATATCCAGTGAAAATTTATCTATAAGCAAGAATTTGCGGCATTTCCCCCACTTCCCTCTATATGGTGTTGCATATGTTACATAGATGTTCGTTCAGAAAGGTGGTGGAAAATATGGGACGTGAATACGGAGGAGGAGAAGGTAATTCTTTCGCTTTGCTAGTTGTGCTTTTTATCCTATTGATAATCATTGGCGCAAGCTATATCTATTAATAGAGAAAAGCTAATCAAATTACAAACGCTCATGGATACCTCTCTATTAGAAAGGGCGCTTAACCGGCGCCCTTTTTCGCAATTCAATTAGATTGTAGGCAAACAACTATTTTCTCTGAAACTACTTATGATACAATTCACTTATGTAAATTTGGAAGGACGTTGATGAAGTTGACTGAAAAAACAGTTGAAAAAGCAACATTTGCTGGCGGTTGTTTTTGGTGTATGGTAAAACCTTTCAAAGAATGGGACGGTATCCAAGACGTTATATCAGGTTATATGGGTGGACATGTTGAAAACCCTACATATGAAGATGTCAAAAAAGGCGACTCCGGTCATTTGGAAGTCGTCGAGATCACATATAATCCAGCCATTTTTTCTTATGAAAAATTGTTAGATGTGTTTTGGCAACAGATTGACCCGACGGATGCATACGGACAATTTCAAGACCGAGGCCATTCGTACTCAACAGCGATCTTCTATTATACAGATGCACAGCGCCAAATTGCGGAAAGGTCTAAAGAAAAACTTGATGCAAGTGGTACATTCTCTAAACCAATCGTTACGCCTATTCGTCCTGCTCAAACATTTTACCGTGCTGAAGAGTATCACCAGGATTATTATGTAAAAGAGCAAGAGCATTACAATGAAGACCGCGCACTTTCCGGTCGGGATGAATTTATCACGGGTCACTGGTCGTAATATGATGTATTGGACTGACCGACATTGAATTAAGTTATCGTATTAGCAATTTCGATGATGTTATTTATCATTTTACTATTCGTTGGCGTTAGAGTAGGATATCGTGCTAAATCTAAACAACGAAAATAAGAAGAATTAGATAAATACTTAATACAAGCCCCCCCTCTACAATAGTAATGAATAAAGTACGCGCGATTGGATTGAAGACATAAGAAAACCTGAATAAACGGCACTTATCAAATTGCTTGTTATTCAGGTCTTTTTGTATAGATAGCTAAAGATTTTGAAGCGACTATTATTTCACCACAAAATGTTGTATATGCTGCGGTAGATTTTTTAAAGCGGTGCGCAAACATTCAGGATACAACTCCACTTCATTCAAGTTTTTTATTGATGTCCATTTAAAGATTAATCGCTCTCCTTCAATACCATGGAAAGTGTCTTTGCGAAAGGAAGATGGATTTTCCTCAGCTGTTATCAAATAATAAAAGCCGATTTCATGAAAATCTTTTCCCCCATGTTCAAAGAAATTCTCAATGACCAAAACCATTCGATCTACACGAACATCATTTCCCAATTCTTCACGAAACTTCCTTTTAAGACTGCTTTTCGAATCCTCCGCAATTCCCACTCTCCCTCCAGGAAGCGACCAATTCGACTCATTAACAGCCCGATGCAATAAAACATGCCCATTTTCAATCCAAATTCCAGCTACTCGATAATTAAAAACAGCTTTTTCAGTTTTAAATACGACATCCATGAACTTCATTCCTCTCAAGTCGATCTTTTTCACTTCACGTAGAATAATGGCAATACTAGTAGATAGATATGAAAGTGTTACGTAAACGTCAACTAATGTCCACTAAAAAACATGCCTCCCCAGAACTAAGATCACTAGCTCCGGGTGGGCAGGTTTTATTATTCATTATCTGAATCAATTTCATAATAGCCATTTTTAAAAATGTGTAGAGTAGCCCCTTGATGATTTTCAAGTTTTTTAAAAATAAAATTTCGATGTAGTTAAGCTACTTGTAACGACTGTTGCTTCATTACTACTCTGATCCGATCCGTGGCTAATTTTGAAGCATTATAAACAAGCGTCACCAATTGGAAGTGCAGCTTCGCTTTCTTTCCAGTTCGATGACGGACATTATTGAGCCCGAAGAATTCTTTTAAATACGCATTGACCCGTTCGACAGCGGTACGTTCCTTGTACAGTTCATCCCACTTTTTCGATCCCCTGGCTGGATTGGTGTACTTCCTGAAATCCGTGGATTGTCTAATTTTATAGGTCTTTTGACAAAGGGTGTCGTGTTGTAATGGACAGGTCGCACATTCTTTCGGGCGTGTATATTTCAGTGTCTTGTATTTCGGATCGAAGCTATCGTAAAGATAGGAATGCTCTACGACACACGTCGGTGCGAAATGCTCGTCGTAACCGACCATCTCTCCTTCGTTGCGTCGATTATACGGAATGACGGCTTGTAGATTTTGGTCAGTCAATTGTTGATAAATCGGTTCGTAGTCGTAACCGGCATCGAAAAGACCTGTGTTAAATAAAGCTGGAAGGTCCCGATCAATTTTCTTCAATAATGGAATGGCTGCTTTCCCGTCATTGAGACTACCGGACGTCATCATACCCGTAAGAATATATTGGCTTTTTGTGCTGACGGCCAAATGACCTTTATAACCAAACCAGAAGGTGTTTTTTCCATCACTGTTTTTCTTGATTCCCCATTTCGGATCGATAGGGGCCTCTTTAAACAACGTTTCTACTGATTCGGATAGCTGATGTACAATCTCTTTTTCATAAATCGGACGCGCTTTCTCCGCCGCCTGTTTTTCTTTCAACCATTGTTCACGTTCGGCTTTTGGCTTGCGACCGCGCTTTTTCGAAGCCGGCTTTTCTTTCTTTTCGGAAGCCTGGGCACGATCCCTCGCCTCGAAATGGGTGGCGTCAATGGCGATGTTTTCTTCGCCAATATGCCCTTCATCGATGGCCAGCAAAATAAGATTGTCATGAATTTGGGTCATCGTATCTGATTCACTGATGACGGTAATCATCCTGGAATAAGAAGCTTCGGATGGGATTTGGTCGGAATGAAGAAAACCACAGTCATAACGAAAAATGGGGTCACGATCCAACCGTCTGACAAGATCCTTGATTGTCACAATACGCTCGACGACGCGAGCGATAAGTGAATAGATCATGGCACCGTAATTCAATTCTCTAGGTGCACCTACTTTTTTCGGTTTATCGAATAGATTCAAGATAGGATTTAAGTTAACTGTTGAAAAAACTGCTTCAAAATGATGGGTGGGTTCCATCTTATATAATTCATGCATGTCAAACAGGCTTTGTTGTCGTATAATGGACATAGGGGCATCTCTCCAGTCTGTTATGTATGTGTCGTAACTTACATTATACAGGATTTGGGGAGGTGCTCTATTTTTTATGTCTTGAAAGCCTTGATACGTAAGGGCTTAGGATTATGAAATTAACTCATCTGTATGAAATAATTCGTAATGCACAATGTTATTTCGATTTAGCATTTTTTTGCTTTTGGTTTTTCTGCTGGAAACCCTAGACCCTGGATTGCGACAATTCGTCTGTCCGGCGGGATTTTTAAAGCTTCTCTTACATACGTTTCACGCTTCCTTGACTCTTCAGCATCCTCTGTATGGTAGACAGCACCAAACCCAACGCCAAGCTGTAAATCTGTCGCAGCTAACCATATAAATGCTGTCGCAATGGATGCATCTTGCAGCCAATACTTACTGATATCCGGTCGCCCGGTCACAACAACCGCCGCTTGCGCCGTAGACATCCATTTCATGAAGGGTGTCTTTTTTTCTAAATGGTCAATTTTTCCATGTTTTTCAATGATTATAAATTCTCTGGAAGGTAAGTTATTCCCTGAAGGCGCATATTAAGCTGAATCTACGATTTGATCTAGTAAGTCTTTCGGAATTTCTTTTTCCTGAAAACCCGTGATTTCACGTCTTGAACGAATAACGTCTAATACAGACAGCTAAATCCCCTCTTATTCTAATTGGATAACTAACATTTCAAACAATTATATCGTTAATTCAAACTATCCTCAATACTGAATTATTTAAAATCTTTAAAGGATACGCTGTTCTATTTGCTGGTAAATGTACGACGCAAAATCTTCGATAGATAAGCTATCCGTTTTTTGACTGCCAAATTTCCGAACGTTCACCGTTCCTTCACTCGCCTCTTTGTCACCTAAAATAAGTGCATAAGGGACCTTCTGTAGTTGGGCTTCCCTTACCTTGTAACCCAACTTTTCATCCCGCCTATCAATCTCAACTCGTATTCCTTCATTTCTTAAAACGGACTGTACGTTTAACGCGTAATCTAAATGGACATGTGAAACAGGAACGATTTGTACTTGCACTGGAGCAAGCCATGTTGGAAAAGCTCCTGCAAAATGTTCAATCAGGATGCCAAAGAAACGATCGAT
Source organism: Sporosarcina sp. FSL K6-1508 (assembly GCF_038007465.1). Taxonomy (NCBI): domain Bacteria; kingdom Bacillati; phylum Bacillota; class Bacilli; order Caryophanales; family Caryophanaceae; genus Sporosarcina; species Sporosarcina sp. FSL K6-1508. The sequence goes on from NZ_JBBOXF010000001.1 coordinate 3,354,311, forward strand.
TGAGCCAAAGATTGCACGGTGAATGACCACTGGACGGACTTTTTCATTGTTTTCATCAATATAAGTTAGATCAAACTTTTCAGGCATTTGGAAATCGAGTTGAATTGTGCCGCATTGGTGGCTGCGTCCAAGTGCATCTTTAATATGGAAGTCAATTTTGGGTCCGTAAAATGCGCCATCCCCCTCATTTAATTGATAAGGAACCGCTAAATCATCCAAAACATTCTTTAGAGCCTCTTCTGAATCATTCCAAATCTCGTCACTCCCTAGTGATTGTTCTGGCCTTGTTGAAAGTTCAATCGAATATTCAAAACCAAAAGCTTGATAAACTTCATCAATCAGACGAATAACTTGCTTTATTTCGCTTTGAATTTGATTATGCCTCACAAAAATATGCGCATCATCTTGGCAGAATGTTCGAACCCTTAATAGTCCATTAAGGGCCCCACTAAATTCATGTCGATGGACTTGACCGAATTCAGCCATCCGTATCGGTAAATCACGGTACGAATGAAGACTATTTTTAAAAATCAACATATGACCCGGACAATTCATCGGCTTCATTGCGAATTTCGCGTTCTCTACCTCTGAAAAATACATATTTTCATGGTAATGATCCCAGTGACCCGATTGCTCCCACAGACGTTGATTCATCATGAAAGGTGTGCTGACTTCGGCATACCCCGCCTTCGTTTGAAGTGCACGTGAAAAGTTCTCTAGCTCCGTTCGTATTATCTGCCCATTCGGTAAATAGAATGGCATGCCAGGTGCTTCCTCAGAGAACATGAATAATTTAAGTTGCTTGCCTAGTTTTCGATGATCCCTTTTTTCTGCTTCCTCTAAGAAATACAAATGCTGGTCTAAGTCTTTCTTTTTCAAAAAGGCAATTCCATAGACACGTTGCATAACTTGATTATCACTATCCCCTTGCCAATAGGCACCCGATAAATGTGTTAATTTGAATGCTTTTACCCATCCAGTAGATGGTAGATGTGGTCCACGACAAAGGTCAATAAATTCTCCTTGTTTATAAAGTGATATTTTCTCGTCAGTTGGTATCTCTTTTAAAATCTCTAATTTAAACAATTCGTCATGCTGCTCAAATATTTTTTTAGCCTCTTCGTATGTGACTTCCAAGCGCTCGATCTCCAAATCTTCTCCTATAATCGCTTCCATTTCCTTTTCGATCATTGCTAAATCATTTGAAGTAATACTTGTAGACGTTTGAAAATCGTAGAAAAAACCGTTTTCAATAACGGGTCCAATCCCTAACTTCGAATTGTCATACAGTCTTTTTACGGCTTGCCCCAACACATGTGCAGCTGTGTGCCTTAGCACTTGGAGTCCTTCTTTCGATTCCTTCGTGAAAAGTGTAACCGAAGCATCCTCCATAATGCATTGTGATAAATCACACAATTGGTCATTGACTTTGCCCGCTACAACCGTTTTTCTCAGGCTTGAACTTATCGATTCTGCAATCTCCGCCAATGTAACCCCTACTGTAAACTCCTTTTTGCTACCATCCGGAAATTGAATCTCAATCTGTTTGTCATTCATCTAAAACACCCCATCCAATTTTTTGTATAAAAAAATACCCGTCCCAAATAAAGGGACGAGTATGATTACCCGTGATTCCACCCAAATTTCTAACACCATCCAACAATGGTGTTAACTCATGGCGCTGTAACGTAGCATTAACGGTATTAGTTACTTCATTTCACTAATACAGCTCAAAAGTGGTAAATTATTTTCTGCGTTAGGAAGTTCTCAGCTTTACTTCCCTCTCTGGAAACCATCAAAATAATTCATGTCTTTGTCATAGCTGTTATCGTTATTCAGTTAATATCTATACAAATAAACACACCCATCCCTAGTAAAGGGACGAGTGTGTTTTCTCGTGATTCCACCCAAATTTCTAACACCATCCAACAATGGAGTTAGCTCATGGTGCTGTAACGTAGCATTAACGGCCATTAGATACTTATTTTCTCTAATGCAGCTCAAAAGTGGTAAATTGCTTTTCTGCGTTGGGAAGATTTCAGCTATACTTCCCTCTCTGTAAACCATAAAAACAATTCATGTCTCTATCATCGCTATTATAAAATATAGTTAGAATTCACCAAAATCGAATTAGTTAATATCCTACAACAAACAAAATAAATTATCAAGCTTTTCTTTATCATAGTGCTGACAATCCAAGCTATCCTACTCCAACTGGCACTTAATTAAATACTATAAATCGATTTTCATCAGATATAAATTCTTTTTCTTCAGGTTCAGCGGCTATACCACCAAACGGCATTTGCGCTCTTAAATTCCAAGTAGAAGGTATTTGCCATTCGTTTTTAACAGCTTTGTCAATGAGAGGATTATAGTGTTGGAGTGAAGCACCTATGTCCTCAAGAGCTAATGCTGTCCAGACGGAATGTTGGGCAATCGCTGTTGATTGATCAGACCAACTCGGAAATTGCTCTGCATATAGAGGGAAATCTTTTTGTAAATTCTTTATTACCGCTGTATCCTCAAAGAATAAAATTGTACCAAAACCCGCACGAAATGTAGCAATTTTCTCTTCAGTTTTCGAGAATTTTTGCTTTGCAACAATCCCACTTAATGTATCTGCTACAATTCCCCATAATTTATTATGGGAATCATTGAAAAGAATAACAGCTCGCGATGATTGTGAGTTAAATGCTGAAGGACTTAGTTTAATAGCCTCTATAATAAGCTTTTGAATACCTTCCTCAGATTGTTCAATGTTTTTATTCAGCGAATAAATAGAACGACGTTTTTTCATTAAATCAATAAATAGATTGCCCATATTTAATTTCCCTCTTTCAAAATACTTTAGTGGATTCCCTCATTAACATGTTCACCGTGTCCTGTTTTGTTCCCTATTTTCAAGACAGTGACAAGCATTGCACATATAATTATCAATAGTCCTACCATTGCTGGTGCAAAATTGTCAAAAATATCTACTGTCAGTCCGATAAATGTTGGCCCCAGAGCCCCAAGTAGATATCCACCAAATTGCATCATGGCTGACCAGGAGATTGTTTGTTCAATACTTTTAGCTTCTTGAATAGGCAGAAGTAATGCCAAAGGAAACAAACCACCTGCCCCGATACCAAGGAAAATTGTCGCTGCCCATGGTGAGAAATGAAACAGCAAAATTACAATTCCGATTACTTCTAATAGAATACAAACTAGTAACCAAATTTTTCTATTCCCTGTTTTGGTAACGAGAATGGGTATTAAAAAGCTTACGGGAATTTGAATTACTGTAAATAGGGTCAAAATCAAACCCGATTGCGAGTGGCTGAATCCCATTGATTGTACGATGGGGGCTAACCAAGCTGTTAGCGAATAAAAGATGGCCGCCATGCACCCAAAAAACGCCATGAATAATGTCACCCTTTTATTTTTTACAAACAAAGCTGAAATAGGCTGGGTATCTTTACTCTTTTCAGCTTTATTTAGGAGTGGAAGAAGTAGTAAAGATGCAGGAACCGCTAATATACTCCAGAAACTTAAAGAGTATTGCCAAGATTCATTCATTCTTTCGTATATCGGCACAGAAAAACTGGATGCAACAGCCGCTCCAATCACCATTGATACAGAGTAAACCCCCATTAGACCATGATTATTGGGAAAGTACTTTTTTATAAACCCTGTAATCAGTGGTCCTGCTATACCAATTCCAATTCCGGAGAATAAAGCTGTCGCAAACAACAAAAAGCTATTATGAACAAACATGCGAAAGAAAGTAGCAACGAAAATCAAAGACATTGCTATAAGCAAGGACTTCTCCATTCCCAAACAATTATTTAGCTTAATGGCCAAGATGGCAAATAGTCCCATACAAAAAACCGGCAGTGCAGTTATTAAACTAGCCGTTACCCCACTAATCCCTAAATCCGTTTGGATGATATCAAGTAAAGGACCAACAGAAGTAATGGATGGCCTTAGATTCAGTGAAACAAAAAATATAATAACCGTGAGATAAACAAAACGCATGTGAAACACCTCCTTCCTTCACCATTGCATTCATTCTATAGTTGCGCTTATAATAGTTCAATACTATTTATTCTATTTAAACCATAGCTTCAAACTATCACAAAGGGAGATTGTTAAATGGAAATCAGGCAATTACACTATTTTCTTATGCTGTGCAATGAACTGCATTTTACTGAAGCTGCATACAAACTTGGGATTTCGCAACCAACACTGAGTCAACAAATACGGGTATTGGAAGATGAGCTAGGAGTGCCTCTGTTCGACCGTCTTGGTAAAAAGACAGTTAAGACCGAAGCAGGTAATCTTCTTGAGCAATACGCTTTACAAATTGTTCAGCAACTAGAAAACGCAAAAAGTGCTATAGAAGATCTCACAAATCTGCATACCGGTCACTTACGTGTAGCGGTACTACCGTCCGATCTTGATTATCGATTAACAGCATTACTAATCGATTTTCATAAGGAATTTCCAAACACTAAAGTGCAAGTGATCCCATCGATTGATATTTTAAATAAAGTACTAGAAAACGAAGTTGATATTGGCGTTGGGCTAGCAATTCAACCAGACAACCGTTTAAATCGCATCCCTTTTTACACTGAAACATATAGTCTTTTTATTACTGACGAACATGAATTAGCAGACAAAGATATTATCCTCCCCTCTGATTTAGTAAATATGCCTTTAGTTATGTATCCTAAAGGATTCTCTGGACGTGATCTGATTGAGAATTGGTGTGATATTCAAGAAATTTCTATTGATACTTTGATGGAAACAGGATCAGCCACGTCCTTGTTTCAGCTTGTAAAATCCGGGATTGGAGCTACTATTCAACCTAGTCAACTGATTGAAAATTTCCAGTCACTCGGTATGCGTGCAATTCCAATCAAGCATTCACCTACTAGGAACTTAGAAATGTTTTATCGCAATGACAAATATTTAACTCGATCTGCACAAGCATTCTTGAAAAGAATGGAAACCTTTTTTTGAAGTCACTATCCGGCAGAACAAGTGATTTATAGCTAAATTGAAAAAACACACAGAGAAAAAGTCTCTGTGTGTTTTTTATAGTATGTTCTTTAGTTTTCTTCGTACATTTTTTTATTTCCGATCATAAACGTCAGGATGACCATCATCACATACAATGACAGGATAATGCCAAATGTATAATTATGGTTTGCTGTACCATCATATACAACTGCAATTAGCAGCGGTAGGAATCCTCCGATGATGAAACCACCCGTCTGCATCATTGCTGTCCAAGAACTTGCTTCTTCAGCATTTTTCGTCTCGTCAAGCGGTAATAGGAGCGCAACTGGGAATAAACCACCAAGCGGAATGCCCATGATGAACGCACCTACCCACATAAGTGGATGAATCCCCGTCCAGAACAGCACGACTGCAAGCATCCCGGAAATAAGCATAAGTAAAAGCCAAAACTTCCTTGCTGGAAAGCGTTCCATCAGCAACGGTAAGAGAATATTTAAAAAGATTTGGACGGTCGTCATGATGCTGAGTAACGTTCCCGCTTGCAACAAGGTCATACCAGCAGAAATTGCGATCGGTGCAAGCCATGTAATAATTGAAAAGAAAGCAGAAGACTGCAAGCCAAAAAATAGTAAGAATAGCCAAGCTTTCCGTGTTTTCCACGGGGATTTTATCTTTTTCCGTTTACCTTTCACCGTCACGGAATCGAGTTGACGTATCTCCAGATGGCCTTTCATCGCTAAAAACCAAGAAACTAGACCGAGGAGTGCTAGAACAGACCAAATACTTAGTGCAAACAAGTATGACCCAGTCGTTTCGAAAAATACGGCGGTTAATCCTGCACTAGCTGCAGAACCGACCCCCATTCCGAATGAATAAATGCCAATGACGGAAGCGGCACGATCAGGGAAATACTGTTTGATCATCGCGGAAAGAAGCGGTCCGATAACCGCAATAGCTATACCGATAAGGAATGCTGTTCCGATTAAAACTAAAAAATTGGAAATGAAACCTCGTAAAACGGTCATTATTCCAATTAGTATAAGCATCGCATAGATAGTATGCTTCAATCCGAATTTCCGGTTCAACACCGGCGCCATTGTGGCAAAAATCCCCATACAAATGACTGGAACGGCTGTCAATAGACTTACCTGTGCGTTCGATAACGTTAACTGTTCACGAATCGTTTCAAGCATGGGCCCAATTGAAGTGATTGCCGGCCTCATATTAACGGATATTGCAAAAATGGAAAAAATAATAAAAAATGAATTCCGTTTACTTGTTTTTCTGGGCATTTACTCGTTCCTTTCTTTCTGTAAAACAATCCAACTCAAATTGGTTTTCGCTGTGTCTGGGTTTTTTTTATTAAAAACAAACTTAAAGGAGTATTTATTATGCGGTTGGTGGGGTCTCGAATAGTAAATGGATCTTGTATCAAGCATAACACTTCAAAATCATTTCAAGCTATACTGATGTCAAATTGAGAACAGGATTTCTTAAGTATATTATCATATCATATTCACGAGTTGTATGTTTTTGTTTAGATTACCCTTTCCAAAACTATCATTCTTTTTTTTAGCGATATGTATCAAGACTTGTAAGTGTTTTTCACATCAATTTTCTTACCTATTCTGTTGTTAGTAATATGGTCACAGTAGCCTTTTACTCCTGTACCTTACTGACTTTAAAACCGCATCCACCTTTAGTCTGTTCCCCAATCACTTTTAACGAATGTATGCGATGTTTAGTGGTAAAAGTAAACGTCCCTATCTCATTTTCGGTAAACTTCTTTTTAAATAGTAATTCTTTACGATCGCGCCACTCTAAGGTAAATGAACCTTCTTCCACAGTAACATCATAACTTATCGATAACAATTCATGTTTTTTAAAACGAAAATAATAATATTCAAATCCATTAAATATTTTGTATGATATGTTTAATCTATTTCCAATTCTCTTATATATGTATTTTATTTGCGTTACAACCCGAAGCTTTCCTTTTTTAATTATAATATAGGCAATTGCCCCAAGTAGGGAAAATTGAAAGATTAAAGCTAGAGCCTGAAAAGTTAACACCCACATTTATATGCACCCCTTCCTTGACATCATACGCCAAAAAAGGTGAAATTCCTCTTAATATCCCACTTAATCTTTATTTGCCGGTGGAAGACAGTATGGAGGGCATGAAATACACTTTGACTAGAAAAGTGGTGATTCCTGAGAATTTCGCGAGTGATCGATTATAAAATTTTCTAAAAAATGACAAGAAATCAAAGTCAGTGCCAATATATATCCCTTGCCACTCAGGAGAATGACTGAGTTATTAAAGTCTACGGAAGAAACCCTATTTCATTGTTCAAAACTTCTCTTTTCCACCTTATATTCTGAAACTTTATAATCAATAAATACACCAATGAATCCAATAGGTATACCTCCTGCAGATGTTGAAAGTAAAATGATAAAAAGATTTAGTTTTTCAATTTTAGGATACAGCAAACAGAAGACTAAAATAGTTCCAATTGCCGTAAATACTATTGTGAAATAATAAGTTATATGGATACTTTCTTTTATCTTTTCTTCCTCTCTTGTCAATTTCCCACTCATTTCAAGCCCTCATTTCTTGCAACAATAATAATGTATCTTTATTATTTCCTCATTTTTATTGTTTCAATCAATTTAGGCATGACATTCGTATTTTCCTTTGTTCGAAATTGATGGGTGTATCTTCAAGCAGTATGTGTATTAGATGTTTTTCTCCTTTCATTAATCTTTTAGGGGTTCAATAAGGATAGGGGGTTATGTGAGGATTCTCATATATGTAATAATTGGATTTAATATTACCCGCTTACTTGGTGGCAACACAATGGGCTCATTAATAGGTAGTTTAAGCGGGTTACTTCTAGAGAGTGTAAAATATCTTGTGTAAATGAATAATTACAAAAAGGAAGACCTTTTCTTGGTAGAATTAAGTCACCACAACCAATCCTAGAAAAGAGGCCTTCCCTATGACTCAGTTTACAACAGATATTGTTCAAGCACTAGTACAAAAACAAGATATTACCGAGGTTTTTCGTTCGCATTTAGAAACAGCGGTTAATAGTTTACTGACTACTGAACTGACAGCTTTTTTAGATTATGAAAAATACGACCGAATAGGCTTTAATTCAGGGAATTCACGTAATGGTTCGTATGACCGAACGCTACACACGGAATATGGTGACCTCCGAGTTACGATTCCCCGTGATCGCAACGGTGATTTTAAACAACAGACAGTTGCGCCTTATAAGCGGTCAAACGATACACTCGAATCATTTGTCATTCACATGTTTCAAAAAGGCGTTACCATGTCGGAAATCGCAGATTTAATCGAGAAAATGTACGGTCATCATTACACACGTCAAACCATTTCTAACATGACACAGGTAGTGGGCGAACAAGTAGAAGCCTTTAATAGAAGGAAACTCAGTGCGCGCTATGTCTGTGTTTATTTAGACGCAACCTATATTTCTGTTCGACGTGAAACGGTCTCTAAAGAAGCTGTTTATATAGCTGTGGGCATTCGCGAAGATGGATCAAAAGAAGTAATTGCTTACACAATCGCTCCAACAGAATCAGCATTCAATTGGAAAGAGCTCTTACTGGAAACAAAAGAGCGTGGCGTAGAAGAAGTCCTTCTCTTCCTTTCAGACGGCTTAGCAGGCATGATTGACACGATTACAAGCGTATTTCCTAAAGCGCAATTCCAAACATGTTTAGTGCATGTGGCACGCAATATTTCACATAAAGTACGTGTCGAAGATCGTGCTGAGATTTGCGATGACTTCAAAACAGTTTACCGAGCAGATGATCAGGAAGCTGGGCAAGTCGCGTTAGATAATTTCTGTTCCAAGTGGAACAAATCATATCCAAAGGTAACAAAATCACTCGCTACAAATGATCATCTACTTACCTTCTATAACTTTCCAAAGGCAATTTGGCGCAGCATCTACTCAACGAATTTAATCGAGTCCTTTAACAAGCAAATCAAGAAATATACAAAGCGCAAAGAACAGTTTCCGAATGAAGAAGCACTCGAACGCTTCCTAGTCTCGCAGTTTGAAGAGTACAACCAACGCTTCGCCGTACGATGCCATATCGGTTTCGATCAAGCACGTGCAAAGCTGGCTGAGTTGTTTGAAGTGAAAGAATAAAAGTGTGATGATCTTTAAGAAGAGGTTGGATTGTCATTTACACATAAATATTGACACTCCCTACTTCTAGTAATAATCAACAAATCGGACTTAATTATTTAAAAACCTAATGTATTAATGAATTAGACCGCATAATAAAAGTCCTTTTATATTTTAAAATACACAATTTATTTGTAGCTACTGAATTTTATGGTAATTGAAATTAAGTGCGTAAATTAAAAGTTTTTCAGTAAGTTTCTTTTCTCGTTTTTCCTAATAATGAATGAATGGTAAATCTACATCCAATATGGCTCTTGTTGTCCATCGATTGACTGGGTTATAAAACTAGATTCTTACTTAGGCGTAATCCATTCATGTTCTAAAATGCTGTATAAAAAAGAATCTCGCCAACCATCCTTTAGTAATAAGTCTTCTCTTATTCTACCTTCCTTAGTCATTCCATTTTTCTCTAATACGTTTGACGACGCTACATTTCTTGGGTCACAAGTTGCGAAAATACGATGTAAATGTAATACTTCAAATCCAAATTCAATCAAAAGTTTCGATGCTTCAGTTGCGTATCCCATTCCCCAGTATGCAGGATTAATAATATAGCCTATTTCTCCTTCTCTATGGGTAAAGTCTCGAATACTTATTTCACCCGCACCGATCAATCTTTCTTGTTGAATTATTGAAAAGACAAATCGACTTCTCGGATTCTGTCTTGCGTCTAAAATAACTTGTTTTACAAAATCCTGTGACTCTTTATCGGTATTTGGCCCCCACGGTTGATATTGGCAAACCGTAGGTTGAGAAGCATATGTATGTACATCTATCCAATCTTTTTCTTCCATTTCTCTAAGTAAAATTCTTTTGCTTTTTAACTTAATAGTCATCAAAATCCCTCCTTTTATAATTTGCAGTTAGTCCTTTTTTGATAAACTAGTGTATCATCGCCATCTCTACAGTGCTATTGATTAGAACCTTGTTTCTTACTCTACATATTCGGTTTCATTAATTCGAATTCCTCTTTATTTTGAAGATATCCTTTCTAATTATGCCACCCATTTATTTTGCAACCCCTTAACACTTGAATTATTTTCAGAGGGATGTATAATTCAAGGTAATTGTATAAGTATAAAGTTTTCTAGGGTTCCGCAACGAACGTGTTGGTCCGTGACCGAGAGAAAGCTCACAGCTTTGCTGTGTCACGGAAGGATAAAAGCCTGGGAGAAACTCTTTAACAGTTTACTCTTAGGCTTTTTTTGTTTTTAGATAAAGAAAAAATAGGAGGTTATTCAAATGAACAGAGATTGGATTAAAGTATTTATTGCCGCTTTTTTTGAAATTTTTTGGGTTATTGGTTTAAAACATGCAAACGATAGTTGGACTTGGGCAGGAACTGTTATTTCTATTATAATCAGCTTCTATTTATTGATAATGGCAGGTCGAAAACTTCCTGTTGGGACTGTATACGCGGTCTTTGTTGGAATTGGTACGGCGGGAACTGTCTTTTCCGAAATCATCTTCTTTGGAGAATCATTCAAACTAAGCAAAATGATTTTACTAGTGCTTTTATTAACAGGCGTAATTGGTTTGAAATTAGTTACCAATGATAAAATTCAAGAAGGGAATGAATCTTAATGGTGTGGATTTCTTTAATCTTGGCAGGAATTTTTGAAATGGTTGGTGTTGCGATGATAAATAAATTGCATCAGGATTCTAATTGGAAATCCTTAGTTTTATTAATTTTTGCATTTGGATCAAGCTTTCTGTTACTTGCTTATGCAATGACAACCTTACCAATGGGAACAGCCTATGCAGTTTGGACTGGCATTGGTGCAGCTGGTGGTGCTGTATTGGGAATGATTTATTATGGTGAATCAAGAGACTGGAGAAGAATTATTTTTATTACAATAATTTTAGGTGCAGCAATAGGTTTAAAACTAGTTTCGTAAACATTTGGTCCTGTCCCCTGTTAACTTTGGTAAATATAAGTGAACTATGTATGTCCACCAGAGATGACTATTCGTTGATGAAACAAAAAATGCGACCTGCCTACAATTCTGTAGGCAAATCGCATTTAAATAGTAAAAGATTTGCCGACGTCGATACTCCCATTACTTTAATCTCTTACATTTAATTATATTTATCGACAACTATTAGATTGTCTGTAACAACATTTTTTACAGCGACATTTTGACTCTTTTTCGCGATTACAGTCATGATGATTATGTTGATGATCATCATATCTAACTTCCCGACATTCACAAATAAACTTCACTTGTTTATTTTGACTTTGATTTTCTGAACACATATATCCCACACTCCTTCCTGTTTTCTAAGCTGGCCGGCTATAAATATAGTATATGGACTAGTCCTCGTATTGATTGGACAAACCGTCTGGTATAAAAAAGTTTTTTATGGCACCGATAAAGATAACTGTATCTTGCTAAGGTTAAAAAGCGGCCTACCACAATTTGTGGATAGCCGCTTTTGCTATGATTTTATTACTGACGCTGATCAACCATAAATTTAAGTGCAAGTGCATCATTATAAATGCTACGATATTTATGTACAAATGCGCTAACTTAAAAATGTACACTTTTGCCTCATTTTCTAGCATACTAATCATGAGGTGATTGGTATGTACATAACGCTAGATGTTCAAACGGATTTTGAAATCAATAGTCTTTCAGACTTAACAAAATTCAAACAGTTAATGGAGAATCTAAAAATGAAAATTAACAAAAGCCAATTGGCAAGGGAAATGGGTATAGATCGGCGGACGGTTGATAAATACCTAAGTGGATTTACACCAAAAGAAACAAAAGAGAAAATAGCGATTTTAGATGAATACTACGAAATAATTGCAGCACTTTTATCTGAGGACTCGAAGCAAGTCTTTTATTACCGACGCGTACTTTGGCAATACCTAACGGACAATCATGGGTTAAAATGTGCTCAATCTACTTTTCGTCGTTATATTTCAAAAAAGCCAGAGTTCGCTGCCTATTTCACAGAGCAGGTGCGCGTGCCTTCACCTAAAGGGACGACAAGATTTGAAACACCGCCTGGCCAACAAGCACAATTCGATTGGAAAGAAAGTATTCCATTCGAAACAAGTGATGGAGAAAAAATAGAGGTAAATGTAGGAGCGCTTGTGTTAGGGTATTCACGTTTCCGCGTATTCACTCTTACATTACGAAAAACACAAGATGTTTTATTCTCCTTTTTGACGGAGGCATTTGAAAAAATAGGAGGTGTTCCGAAGGAAATCGTAACTGATAATCCAAAAACGATTATGGATGTGCCACGAAGAGAAGATAATCCAGGGAAAGTAAATAGCCGGTTCGCTGCTTTTGCGAAGGACTTTGATTTCAAGGTTAGGCCGTGTATTGCAGGTCGTCCCCGTACGAAAGGGAAAGTAGAAACTCAAATGAAATTTATAGATGAAATTCATGCCTATCAAGGTCAGCTGACCTTGAACGAACTCTATCAAT